>JBILGU010000001.1:0-230224 GCA_044350805.1 Methylococcaceae bacterium | reverse complement strand
CAAAAAGGCGCTTCTGATCCTGGGTCGGATAGGCTCTGATTTTGAAGGCGCGATGGACTGTGTTCACAGGCGCTAATTTAGCGTCTGCAATCATGCTCCGTCAATCACTCAACTGCGTTAAAACACGTGCCTTTTCATCGGAATGGTGAGAAATACACCCCAAACGTCATCCCCGTCCCAACCATAGGTTGGGCGCTCACACGAGAGAATAAATTGCGGATGAAAAGGCGCGGATCAATACCGAAAATGCCCTCGAACGCCCTGCGACGCAATGGCTCTCCGTCTCGGGGGTCGTCGTGCTTCCGTGCACTCCTTCGTTGTTGCTCGATGTACTGCCGGATAACTTCAATCGGCGCACCGCCACAACTCCCGGCAAAAAAACTGGGCGACCATAAGGCCTTGCCCCACAGTTTCTTCCTAATGCTGGGATAGTCCTTTTCCGGATAAGGAGGCTGGACACGCCCTTCAGGCTATTAACCAGTTTCGAAACTGTCACCTTGGGTGGATATTCCACCAGAAGATGTCCGTGGTCGTCCTCGCCATCAAATTCCACCAGTTTCGCTTCAAAGTCGACACTCACGCTAGCGAAGATTCCTCGAAGGTCTTCCAGAATGGCTTTTGTGAATACGCCTCGGCGATATTTGGTCACAAAGACCAGATGCACATGCATTTTGAAAATGCAGTGTCTGCCATGTCTAATTTCATTATCATTGCCCATAGACCGGAGGATGATTGAAACATGCAACGGCTTCAAGCCTTCAAATACGAATTGATGCCAAACGGTGAGCAACAGCGAGCCATGCGCCGTTTCGCCGGATCGTGTCGATTCGTCTTCAACAAGGCTCTGGCGTTGCAGCAAGCGCAGTATGCTGAAGGCAAAAAGAAGTTGTCGTACGCCGAATTGTGCAAACAGCTGACGGTTTGGCGAAACCGTCTGGAAACAAACTGGCTATCTGAAACCCATTCCCAACCCTTGCAACAGGCGCTTAAAGACTTGGATCGGGCCTACAACAACTTCTTTGCCAAACGTGCAGAATTGCCTCACTTCAAGAAGAAAGGCCAGTCGGACAGTTTTCGCTACCCGCAAGGCTGCAAAATCGATCAGTCCAATAGTCGGCTATTCCTGCCCAAACTCGGCTGGATGCGCTATCGCAACAGTCGGGAAGCTCTGGGCACCGTGAAAAACGTCACGGTGTCCTTCAGTCAAGGCAAATGGTTCGTCTCAATTCAAACCGAACGTGAAGTCGAAACACCGGTGCATCCATCAACGGGCATTCTGGGTATCGACATGGGTATCCGTCGATTTGCAACGTTTGATCGGCCATTACCGGAGTTTGGTGATCTAGATCATCTGGCCCCGCTCAACAGTTTCAAACGTCACGAATGTGCCCTACGTATAGCGCAGAAAGCGATGAGCCGGAAGACCAAATTCAGCAACAACTGGAAAAAGGAGAAAGCCAAGGTCCAGCTAATCCATGCCCGTATCGGCCATGCACGACGCGACTACCTGCACAAAGCCACGACCACGATCAGCCAAAACCACGCGATGGTGTGTATCGAGGATTTGCAGGTACGGAATATGTCCAAGTCAGCCTCTGGCACGACCGAAGCACCGGGCAAAAACGTCAGGGCCAAATCCGGCCTGAATAAATCCATACTCGACCAGGGTTGGTATGAGTTCCGTCGGCAGTTGGACTACAAATTGTCATGGAATGGAGGACAACTCATTGCTATACCGCCGCAGAACACCAGCCGGACGTGTCCGTGCTGCGGGCATATCGCTAAGGAAAACCGCCCCAGCCCATCGCGGTTCGCGTGTGTTGAATGCGATTTCAAAGGGGACGCCGATGTGGTCGGGGCGATCAATGTTTTAAGGGCGGGACACGCCCGGTTAGCTTGTGCAGATACTTCGCCTGCTATTGGGGCGTCGGGCCAAGAACCCACCGAAGTGACTCAGGCAGCACGAACTGCCTGAGCGCCGTAGGAATCCTCTTCGTTGAGGGAGAGGAGGATGTCAACGACGCGTGCCTTGATCCAATGCTGGAATGCAACGGAGAACAGAATAATTAGCGCGATGAAAGTCCCGCCGGTCAGAAATTCGTCAAGATGAAGTTGTTCTACCATGGTTCTGACTTTATTTAGGAGAGAGGCGTTTTTGAGTCTCTTCCAGGAATTTCCTGCACCAGTTTAGGGACCAGATAACCTGGAAGAGTCCCTCGGAGCCGATTGGCCAACTCTTTCGATCGATCCAAAGAGACCTCGAAATGGTGGGTTCCCGTCGCGCGGTCGAGGACATGAAGATAGTAGGGAATGACGTTCATCTCAAAGAGTTTTTTGCTCAGGGCATTTAGAGTGGACTCTGAGTCGTTGATGCCCCGCAGGAGAACCGATTGGTTAAGCAGCGTCGTGCCTGTCATGAGGATCCGTTTCAATGCCGAATGGACTGATGAATCCAGCTCGTTAGGGTGATTGCTGTGGATGACGACCACGATCCGCAAGCTGCTTTTCTTGATTAATTCAATCAATCCATCATCAATGCGCGCCGGGAGGACGATCGGAATCCGTGTGTGTATGCGGATTCGCCGAACATGTGTAATTGCGCTGAGATCCTGAAATATTTCCCCCAGACGCTCGTTCGATAGCATGAAGGGATCACCACCACTGAGGATGACTTCTTCCAATGTATCGTCAGACCTGATTTCGTCGAGCGTAGATTCCCATCGACTTTTTGATGTTTGCTGCTCTTGGTACGGAAAATCACGCCGGAAGCAGTATCGACAGTGGATGGCGCAGGCCCCCGTGCTAATGATCAGGGCTCTGTGACTGTATTTCTGAAGGAGGCCAGGGGAGACTTGGGCATCAAGATCAGAGACGGGGTCAGGTCCAAAACCTTCCCTAAACTCAAGCTCTTCTGTTTTCGGCAAAACTTGCAAGAGCAAGGGATCCAGAGGATCTGACTTTTTCATGCGTTCGGCAAATGCCCGCGTTACCAGGAAGGGGAAGGGCGTTTTGGTGATCGGAAAATGCTCTGCGGGTAGATCTAGAAACGCCAGGAGTTCCTCGGGATTCCGAAAAGCGTTGGCGACTTGATATTGCCAATTGGCGGCCATGAGTAATCTGTAATTGGTGTGCAACCGGGTCTCCATTATAATTGCCTGCTTGTGTTCGGCTAATCAGAAAGGTAAAGAGAGAATGGCGACAGTTAGTACCAGTGAGTTCAAAGGCGGTCTCAAGTTAATGATGGATGGAGACCCCTATACCATTCTCGAAAACGAGTTTGTAAAACCCGGAAAGGGCCAGGCTTTCAACCGGGTCAAGCTGCGCAACCTGAAGACCGGACGGGTCATTGAGCGGACCTTTAAGTCCGGGGATACCTTTGAGACTGCCGATGTCGTCGATACCGACATGCAGTTCCTCTATTCGGACGGTGAAATGTGGCATTTCATGGTCTCTGAGACCTTCGAGCAGTATGCGGCTGACGAAGCGGCTGTTGCAGATGCCAAAAAGTGGCTGAAGGAACAAGACGAGTGTCAGGTGACCCTCTACAACGGGGTACCCATCGCCGTTACCCCGCCCAATTTTGTTGAGCTCAAGATTGTGGAGACGGATCCTGGTGTCCGTGGAGACACCTCTGGTGGTGGCGGAAAGCCGGCTACGCTGGAAACGGGTGCAGTTGTTCGTGTTCCCTTGTTTGTTTCAACGGATGAAATCATCAAGGTCGATACCCGGACTGGCGAATACGTCTCACGAGTCAAATAATTTCAACGCTTAAGGGGGGGCTATGGCCCCCTCTTTCTCCCTCAGTACTGATCCCGTTGGATAATTGCCTTAGCGCTTGTTCTCGCGAGACTCTCGTCGGGCGGGCGAAGCTCTACGCTGTCATTCGTAAGTTTTTTGACGAACGCGCTGTGCTCGAAGTGGAAACCCCGCTTCTAGGCCAAAGAACCGTGACCGATCCGATGTTGGCCGCATTTTTGTGCAGTTACGATATGGCGGGTATCGATTCGCAGCTTCCTTTCTACCTCCAGACATCGCCCGAGTTTGCCATGAAGCGCCTATTGGCCTCCGGGATGGGCTCGATTTTTCAGATCAGCAAAGCATTTCGGAACGGTGAAGTCGGTCGGCATCACAATCCTGAATTTACTTTGCTGGAGTGGTATCGGGTGGGGTTTGACCTTGAGATGCTGCAAAACGAGATCGAAGCCCTTCTGGTTCGAGCTGCCGAAGCTTTTGATCTCCGATTTGCCGTCGAAAGAACGACATATTGCGAAATTTTCCAAAAGCATGTGGGACTTCACCCCCTGGAAGCGTCCATCGATGCGATGAGGCAGAGCGCCGAGAGGGCAGAGTTGCATGATGCAGAGGCGCTCTGTGGGGAGAACCGGGCGCACTGGCTGGATTTTCTTTTTAGCTGCCTGATTCAGCCGAAACTCCCTCCGGATTGCCTGACAATGGTCAGTCGATATCCCAGGCTTTTACCCTCTCTGGCAAGAAAGGTTCCGGATGATGACCGATGGGTCGAGCGGGTAGAGTTGTTTCTCGGTGGAATGGAGCTTGGAAATGGATTTCATGAATTAACTGATCCCGTTGAGCAGGAGCAGCGATTTGTTTCAGACCTTGAGGTCAGAAAACTTGAGGGTCTGAGCTTACCGGATATGGACGAGCGATTGATTGAGGCGCTTCGTCTCGGGTTACCTGATTGCTCGGGAATCGCGGTGGGACTTGATCGACTATTGATGGTTCTGACGAGGACGAGCCGTATTGAAGATGTCCTTGCCTTTCCATTTCTCCAGGCCTGAGGCGCTATCCTTGGCTGGAAATTGGGGTACAATAGACGGCTGACTGGAGAGGTGGCCGAGTGGTCGAAGGCGCACGACTGGAAATCGTGTATACGGCAACGTATCGAGGGTTCGAATCCCTCTC
Source organism: Methylococcaceae bacterium (assembly GCA_044350805.1). Lineage (GTDB taxonomy): Bacteria > Pseudomonadota > Gammaproteobacteria > Methylococcales > Methylococcaceae > UBA6136. The sequence continues at coordinate 225,301 of JBILGU010000001.1, read as the reverse complement.
TCTCCGCCAAATTCTAAGATCACCTTCTGGTCGACCGACCTGAAGGTTTTTTTTTGGGGCCATGGTTTTTAATCCTGTCGCCCATCCAGGCACTCTCTGGGCACGAATTCTGCCAGACATTCTGGCACCCACGTTTTTGGCTGATGCTCTCTCTTAACTACTCCCCGGCTTCGATCGCATGACGACCCAAAGATCAAAGGCTCCGACCCCTTACTTCCCTCCTTCTCTCTACGGCCAGGCGCTTCTTGAGAATTCCGTATTCAACAAAGGGAGCGCATTTACCGAAGAGGAGAGGGATTTGTATGGGCTGAGGGGTTTGCTTCCGCCCCATGTTGATACGCTCGAAGAGCAGGTTGCGCGTGCTTATGGTGCATACAAGGAGGCCTCTGGAGACCTTCAGAAGCATATTTTCTTGCGGCAGCTGCAGGATACGAATGAGATCCTTTTTTATCGCTTGCTCCTCGGCCACATCGAGGAGATGCTCCCGATTGTTTATACCCCGACGGTGGGTCTCGCCTGCGAACAGTTCAGCCATATCTATCGGCGTCCGCGCGGGCTTTTTATTTCATATCCCAATCGCGGAAACATTCGAAAAATTCTGGCCAATCGGCCCGTCACAGATGTTGATGTCATTGTCGTCACAGACGGTGAGCGCATCCTGGGCATTGGCGATCAGGGGGCTGGGGGAATGGGGATTCCTATCGGAAAGCTCTCGCTCTATACCTTGATTGGGGGTATCCATCCGGAGAGAACGCTCCCGATCATTCTGGATGTCGGCACCAACAATCGAGAACGGTTGAATGATCCTCTTTATGTCGGCTGGCATCACGAACGTGTCACCGGAAAGGACTATGACGATTTTCTCGCCGAATTTGTCGAAGCTGTGAAAGTTGAAATGCCAAACGTCTGTCTTCAGTGGGAAGATTTTGCGACGGCCCATGCGCGGCCCTTGCTTGATCGCTATCGCGATCAGCTTTTGACGTTCAATGACGACATTCAAGGGACGGCCGCCGTCGCTTTGGGGGCTGTGCTGAGTGCCGTGAATATCAAGGGAGAAAGCCTTAAAGAACAGACGATCGTCTTTTTAGGTGCGGGTTCAGCAGGCGTCGGTGTGGCCGACTATCTTCGCGCAGCCATGGTCAAGCAGGGATTGAGCGATGCGGAGGCGCGCGGTCGTTTCTATATGGTGGACAAGGACGGCCTGCTGCATGACGGCCGGACCGATTTGTTGCCGGAGCAACGTGTCTATGCCCAGCCTGTGAACACAGTTGGCGGTTGGGCTAAGGAGGGTCAAGGGATTGGTCTTTTAGAGGTTATCGACCGGGTCAATGCGACTATTTTAATTGGTCTTTCGACGGTGTCAGGGGCGTTTACCCGTCCGATCGTCGAGCGAATGGCTGCCAAGGTGGAACGACCGATCATCTTTCCGCTGTCTAACCCGACTAGCCGCTCCGAGGCCATTCCTGCGGACTTGATGAAATGGACCCAGGGGAAGGCGCTCGTGGCCTCAGGATCGCCTTTTGAGGCGGTGTTCTGGGAGGGCTGGCGCAAGCCCATTTCCCAGTGCAACAACGTTTATATTTTTCCCGCGATAGGTCTGGCCCTGGTCGCATCAAAGGCCCGAAGGGTGACTGATACCATGCTGATTGCCGCAGCAGAAGCGCTTGGGAAACTCTCGCCGGCTCTTTCGGATCCAGCGGCACCTCTCCTTCCTGAGTTGCGGCATGCGCGCAATGTTGCAATTGAGATAGCGCTTGCGGTCGCACTGCAGGCCATTCAGGATGGCGTAGCGCCCTCAGCCAGCGAGGAAGAGCTTCGGGAGGCTGTCATGGCGAATCAATGGTATCCGGACTACTACCATTTGCCCCTATGAGCTCAACGACCCCGCTGAAAGAGCCCGTTGAGATCTTGAAGCGTTAGTTGGACCCAGGTCGGGCGTCCGTGGTTACATTGGCCACTGCGTTCCGTGGTCTCCATTTCCCTCAATAGGGCATTCATTTCAGGCAATGAAAGGTGACGGTTGGCTCTGACGGAGCCATGACAAGCCATTGTTGCGAGGATCTGGTTTAAGGTTTCCTCAAGTCGCCGACTTTGGCCCTGATGGGCAAAGTCAGCCAATACATCCCGGATCAACTGATCTGCATCGGCAACAGGAAGTCGAGCGGGAAGGGCCGTCACCATGATGTTCGTGGGGCCTGTCCGACGAAGCTCCACTCCCAAAGCCTCCAAAGCGGTTTGCTGTTCCTCAGCTGCATCAGCCTCAGCTTCAGTGACCTCCAGAGGAATGGGGAGCAAAAGAGACTGGGAAGCAATACTTCCTTGAATCTGTTCCGCTTTAAGCTTTTCGTAGGTGACCCGTTCGTGGGCAGCATGGGCATCGACCAGAATCAGTCCCTCCGCATTCTCGGCCAGAATAAAGGCGCCATGGAGGTAGGCGATGGCGTGGCCTAGCCGACCGTCGGCGTCTGACGCTCCGGGTTCGTAAGAGGATGGCAGAGGAGGTGCCACATGGGGATTCAATAAACGGTCATAACTTTCAAGAACGCTCGGTGTGTCGAGCGAAAGTTGGCTTTGCCTGCCAGCGGAAAAGCCGGCAAACCGCTCGGTAGGATAGTCCCGCCCACTCGATCCGGATCCTCGCGGGTAGTTCTCGCGGGAGCTGGTTTGAAAATCTGGGCTCGATGTCTGAATCGTCGTCAGGTTTCCAGTGTGGCCGCCTGCCGTGGCGCCTCCCAGTGCCCGGTGAAGGCTACTGAAGAGAAAGTCATGGACCATCCGTGCCTCTCTAAACCGCACCTCCATTTTGGTGGGATGGGCATTGACGTCGACCAGCGTCGGATCAAGCTCGAGGTAGAGGACGTAGATCGGGTGCCTGCCGTGATAGAGCACATCCTGAAAGGCCTGACGGATGGCAACATTGACAACTTTGTCCCTGACCAGCCGGCCATTGACGTAGAAATACTGCTGATCCGGTTGGCTTCTGGAAAAAGTTGGCAGACCAACCCAGCCGCGGAGCCTGAGGTCGGCGGCATGGTGCTCAATCGGGAGGCTCTGTTCGAGAAAATCATGTCCCAGAATGGCTTCCAGGCGTTGGGGTGACCCTGAGGGATCCTTACTGGGGGGAAGTCTCAGGATCTCCCGCTCGTTGTGCGAGAGAGTGATAGCCACATCCATTCGTGACAGCGCCATTCGCCGAACGACCGTTTCAATGTGCTGAAATTCTGTTTTTTCAGAACGGAGAAATTTTCTTCGTGCCGGGGTGTTGTAGAAAAGATCGCGAATTTCTACGGTGCTGCCCTCCGGATGAGAGGCAGGTGTTAGATCGAAGTGCTTTTCACCGCCGTCGGTTTGGATTTGCCAGGCATGGTTGGTGCCGGGGGGTCTTGAGGTCAGTTGGAGGCGGGAGACGGAGCTAATGCTCGGGAGGGCTTCGCCGCGAAATCCCATGGTGAGGACATTTTCAAGATCCTCAAGAGAAGAGATCTTGCTGGTGGCATGGCGGGATAAAGCCAGAGGCAATTCATCCTTGTGAATGCCGCAGCCGTTATCACGGACCCGGATCAGTCCCATTCCCCCTTGTTCAATTTCAATTTCGATGCGGTCGGCACCTGCATCAAAACCGTTTTCAACCAATTCCTTGATGGCTGAGGCCGGTCGTTCGACAACCTCGCCGGCGGCGATCTGATTAATAAGTTGAGGAGGAAGCGTTCGGATCGTCATGATTTTGTGCTTTGACTGATTGAGCGCCCATTCTCTAACAGGAGGGCTTCGATGGAAAACTTCTTTCGGGTTCGGTATACAGGTCGGTTAACGAATGCTGCTGAAACAACATACCTATGACTTTGGATCTTAAAGGGTTAAAGAATCGTTTGGATGCGTGCTATCGGCGGGATCAGTTCCGGCTGAGACGAGCCATTGAGAAGCTAGAGGGTGATCTTAAGAATGGTCACGACATTCAGCAGGCGGCTGAGGCGCTCGCTGAGCGTTTTGAGTCTTCCGTAGCCCGGGTTCAAACCCGGATGCGCCAGGTTCCCAAAATTGAGTACCCTGATCTCCCCGTTTCCGATAAGAGAGCAGAAATTCTTCAGGCGATCCTCTCTCATCAAGTCGTGATCGTTTGTGGGGAGACGGGTTCAGGAAAAACAACACAGCTTCCAAAAATATGTCTTGAAGCCGGCCGGGGCATGAAGGGCATGATTGGGCATACCCAGCCTCGAAGGATCGCTGCCCGGACTGTTGCGACCCGAATTGCCGAGGAACTGGGCCAATCGATCGGTCAGGCGGTCGGTTACAAGGTTCGATTCAGGGACAAGACGAGCAGCGACGGATTTATCAAGTTGATGACCGATGGCATCCTGCTGGCTGAAATTCAGCACGACCGGTTTTTGGATGACTACGACACCCTCATCATTGATGAGGCCCATGAAAGAAGCCTCAATATTGACTTTCTTTTAGGGTACCTTCGCTGGGTCTTGCCCAAAAGACCTGATCTCAAGGTCATCATCACCTCGGCGACCATTGACCCGGAGCGGTTTTCAAAACACTTTGGCAACGCGCCGATTATCAATGTTTCTGGTCGAACCTACCCTGTGGAAATTCGCTATCGTCCGGTTGAAGTCGAGGAGGGGGACGAAACGGACAACCGCGAGCAGCAGGCCATTCTCGATGCGGTGGACGAACTCTGGAAAGACCAGTCCGGCGACATCCTTGTCTTTATGAGTGGTGAGCGAGAGATTCGCGAAACCACAGAATCGTTGCGGAAACATCACCCATCCACCTGCGAGATTTTGCCGCTCTATTCCAGGCTTTCAGAATCGGAGCAGGAAAAGGTATTTCGCCCCTCGGGTCGGCGTCGCGTGGTTTTGGCGACGAATGTCGCGGAAACCTCGCTCACTGTTCCTGGAATCCGAGCAGTCATTGACACCGGCTATGCCCGTATCAGCCGCTATTCGCACCGAAGCAAGTTGCAACGGCTGCCCATCGAGCGAATTTCCCAAGCCTCAGCAAATCAGCGATCTGGACGCTGTGGGCGTCTCGGACCAGGTATCGCCATCAGGCTTTATTCCGAGATGGATTTTCTGAATCGGGATGAGTTTACGGATCCTGAAATACTCAGAACCAATCTGGCCTCAGTCATCCTCCAGATGCACGCCTTACGACTGGGCGAACTGCAGCGATTTCCTTTTGTAGAACCCCCGGACATCCGCTTAGTTAAGGATGGTCTTAAAACACTTCAGGAGTTAAACGCGCTCGATGACCGGGGGCAGTTGACGCCTATCGGGAAGCGGCTTTCAAGGCTTCCCATCGATCCAAGGCTGGGGCGAATGCTCCTTGCTGCTCAGGAAGAGGGGTGCCTGAGAGAGGTGACCATAATGGTCTCAGCCCTCAGTGTTCCGGATCCAAGGGAACGGCCTCAGGATCGGCAGCAACAGGCAGATCAAAAACACGCAAGGTTCAAGGATGAGCGCTCGGATTTTATTTCGCTTCTTAAATTGTGGGATGACTTTGAGGCACAAAAAGCCCATCTCACGCGCGCCAAGATCCGAAGTTACTGTCGTGACTCCTTTCTGTCCTTCGTCCGCATGCGGGAGTGGCATGAGACCCACAGTCAAATTATGGAGGTCATCAAGGGCGAGTTCGAGTTCAAGCTCAACATGGTCCCTGCCGAATATCCTGAAATCCATCGCGCGCTTCTTGCGGGTCTTCTTTCAAATGTCTGTTTGCGGCAAGAGCAGAGCGAATACGTCGGAGCCAGAGGGGCAAGGCTTCACATTCACCCCGGGTCCTTTCTGTTCAAGGTCAAGCCTAAATGGATTATTTCGGCTGAACAGGTGGAAACCAGCAAGGTGTATGCACGGACTGTGGCTGCCATCGAGCCTGAGTGGATCGAAAGGGTCGGAGCACATTTGGTCAAGCAACAGCATTACGATCCCCATTGGGAGCGGAAAGCAGCCAGGATAGCCGTCCATGAGCGAACCCAGCTGTTTGGCCTCACCATTCAGGCCGGCCGTAAAATTCCCTACGAGCGGGTCAATGCGGTTGAAGCACGTGAACTTTTTATCCGTCATGCCTTGGTGCAGATGGACTATGACTCACGAGCACCTTTCATGGCGCACAACATCAAGTTGCTGGAAGAGGCCGACTACCTTCAGCAGAAAGGGCGCCGAGTCGACTTGATGGTGGATGAGTTGTGGCTCTTCAAGTTTTTTGAAGAAAGGGTTCCTCCCGAAATCGTCAATGGCGTGACCTTTGAGGTATGGCGAAAGTCGGTTGAAGCCTTAAAACCCGATTTCCTCAAGCTGACTCAGGACGACATTACCGTCAAGGTCGATGAATCGGTCGATGATCTTAACTTTCCCGATCACTGCCTGGTAGGAGGGCTTCGCTTGCCGTTGCAATATCGATTTGAGCCTGGCCATATGGATGATGGGGTTTCGGCTTTGATCCCTCTGCAGCTGCTGAATACCCTCGAAGAATCGCCTTTTCGTTGGTTGGTTCCCGGGATGTTGAGGGACAAGGTGATTGCCTTACTGAAGTCATTGCCTAAGACCTTGCGCATTCATTTTGTTCCGGTTCCAGACTATGCCGACCGGATTCTTCCCATGCTCGACTTTGCCCAGGGTGATCTTCTGGCTCAGTTGTCCTCTGCCTTGAAGCGAACCGGCGGGATCTCCGTGCCGACAGCCTCATTTCGCGAAGAGCTGGTTCCTGATCATCTAAAAACCAATTACCTGGTCCTTGCTGAGGATCAGCGGGTGATTGATCGGGGGCGAGATCTATCAGCGCTCAAGCAAAAGCATTCCAAGGATGCGGGGCAAAGCTTCAAGCAGATTGCCAGTGAGGCCTACTTGATGACGGGATGTCATGAATGGACCTTTGGCGATGTTCCGGTCACTTTCGATGGAAGCCATGAGGGGAGCCGGGTGTTTGGTTATCCGGCGCTAGTGGATGAAGGACCAAGTGTTGGGCTCAGAATCCTTGAGGCTCGCGAAGAGGCGCAACTTGTTCATGAGGGAGGATTGGCCCGGCTTTTAGCGCTTTCTCTAGCCAAGGACCTCAAATACATTCGAAAAAATCTTCGGGTCGATGCTGCCGCTGAGCTCGCCTACGGAAGACTCGGCGCACATCCTCTTTTCTATAAGGATCTCGGAAAGGAACGGGCATTAAGGGATGACGTTGTGGCCCGCCTTCTGGCGGCAACCTATCTGGAAGATCAGGTCGAAATCAGAGACTTCGCATCATTCAGCGAGCGCATGGAGGCTCACCGGAAGGAGCTGATGGTGCGATCTGATGAGATGGGAGCTATCGCTCAGAAAATCATGCAACTTCATGCGGAAGTGCTTCGCAGCCTCGACAAAGCCCCTGATGGCAAGATTAAGGAGGATGTGCTTTTTCAGTTGTCGCGAATGATTTATCTGGGGTTCTGGATCAAAACCCCATGGGCTCAAATCCGAGAGTTTCCGAGATATTTAACTGCCATTCAGCATCGGCTGCAGAAGGCAGGCCAGGACCCTGGCCGAGATGCTCGCCAACGTGTCGATTTGGAACCTTTTCAAAGCGCCTTCTGGACGATGATGGAGAAATATCAGGGGCGGAGAGTTCCGGAACGCCATCCCTTCCGATGGAAGCTGGAGGAATTTCGAGTCTCCCTTTTTGCTCAGCAGCTGAAGACGGCTTACCCCATTTCAGCAAAGCGGATGGAAGAGGCGCTGAAAACACTGGAACCCTCGGGCTGAGCGTTCCAGTGATCAATCGATCTTTTAGGGGAGTTCGAGTAGCTCGTTGACGAGCCCCATGTAGGGCGCCAGCTGCGGAATGCGGGGGATGGGCCAGCATTGGTGCGTCACATGGGCCATGAGGTTATTGAGCCAAGGCTTGTTGGATTGGGCCGATCTCAGGATGAAGTAATACTGATCACCGCGTTGGGTGACTCCAAAATCATCCAGATGGAGGACGATGTCCTCAGGCTCCCCTAGCAGTCGGACTGATACCCTCAGTCTCCGGCTCTCAAGGTCAAAATCAAAGGCATTGAGCTTGGCAATACCCCGCAACACAACATTGGCCACCATCGTAATAAGGAAAGTGGGGGTCATCTTGATTGCGGCCTTGATCAAGCTGGCTTGAATACTCATCTTTTTTAGCGTTCCTTGGAATGGATGAAGAAGAAGTGGCCCGCCAGGTCATCGCAATCGAGCCCTCGGTCGGGAGACTCCCCATTTTAAACTGGCTGGCGGGTTAGAATGTCGGCTAAATCAGGTGGAATCAAGATCATGAAGATAGGTACCCCGAAATCCTCCGTGGCCACCCGGGTCATGCTGCTTGGTAGCGGTGAGTTGGGCAAGGAAGTCGTCATCAGTCTCCAACGCTATGGCGTTGAGGTCATCGCGGTCGACCGTTATGCGGATGCCCCAGCGCAACAGGTTGCGCATCGTGCCCATGTCATTGATATGACGGATGGTCAGCAGTTGATTGACCTAATTTCCAAGGAGAAGCCCCATTTCATCGTGCCGGAGATCGAGGCCATAGCGACATCGGTCTTGGCTGAGGTCGAGGCTACAGGATCTGCTGTCGTGATTCCAAATGCGAGAGCAGTTCAGTTGACCATGAATCGAGAAGGAATTCGTCGACTGGCGGCCGAGACTCTGGCATTGCCCACCTCGGATTATCGGTTTGTCGATAATCTTGAGGATCTCCGCAATGCCTCATCGGCGGTGGGTTTTCCCTGCTTTGTCAAACCCATCATGTCCTCTTCAGGAAAGGGGCAATCCATGCTGAAGGGGGCTTCCGACGTCGAGTCTGCCTGGTCCTATGCCCAGGAGGGTGGTCGGGTTCAGGGGACCCGGGTGATTGTGGAAGGGCGAATCGATTTTGACTTTGAAATCACGCTGATCACCGTCAGAAGCATTGATGCCGAAGGTCAGGTGCAAATGGCCTTTTGCGAACCCGTGGGCCACCTTCAACGGCAGGGGGACTATGTTGAGAGTTGGCAGCCCCAGCCTATGACGGAATTGGCTTTGGCTGAAGCCAGGCGGATCGCCCATGCCGTGGTCGACAATTTGGGTGGCTCTGGTGTTTTCGGCGTGGAACTATTCGTTAAGGGCGATCAGGTCTGGTTCAGTGAAGTCAGTCCCCGACCACACGATACCGGGATGGTCACGATGATCACGCAGCGTCAAAGTGAATTTGAACTGCATGCACGGGCAATCCTCGGGCTCCCGGTTTCCACCGAATTGGCGACACCCGGGGCATCGGCTGTCATCTACGGGGGTGTTGATGCCCCAGCCGTCAGTTTTTCAGGCCTCGAACAGGTGCTTGCTGATCCCGATGTGGAAATCCGTCTCTTCGGCAAACCAGAATCTTTTACCAGACGACGCATGGGGGTTGCCCTGGCCAGAGCCGCGGATCCTGACCTTGCCCGACGCCTCGCGCGTGATGCCACCTCTCGGATTAAAGTCAGCGCGGTGTAATTGCTTCACGACTACCCCATGATGCGCGCCCTCATTCATGCCCCCGCCCTGGCCCTGACGCTGACTTTGCTCAGCGGGGCCTGTCACGGGGATGTCTACAGGCGAGTAGGGCCTGATGGTCAGGTGGTCTTTACGGATAAGCCTCAGGGTCATGGTTACTCCCTGGTGATCAAGTCTCATGACCGCAAGGCCCCGGCAGTGGCTACGCAACATGCCGCCGGCCCCCAGCCCATCCCTTCAGTGGTGAAGCCTCCATCCATGGTTCACCGCTTAAACACGGGAGAGATTGTGTTGGGCAACGGTCCCCGCATTTACTCCTTCAGGCCCTCCGGTGGTCGTTTGAGTCCAGGGCCAATCGGGGCCAAGGCAGACGTTTTTTCCGCGATTATCGATCGGGCAGCCTATGTGCATGGGCTTGATCCGTGGCTTCTTCATGCCGTCATTCGTGCCGAATCCGCCTACAATCCAATGGCCCAATCCAGCAAGGGAGCCATTGGGCTGATGCAGCTCATGCCGAATACCGCAGCACGATATGGGGTCAGGGATCCCTGGAATCCTGAAGAAAATATCTATGCGGGCGCTCGATATCTTCGCGACCTCATGGGCATGTTTGGTTCCGATGTGCGCCTTGCTGTAGCCGCCTATAACGCCGGCGAAGGCAACGTTCAGAAATACGGGAATCAAATTCCGCCCTTTGAGGAAACCAGAGGGTATGTCTCCAAAGTACTGGATTTCTATCGGCGGTAATTCCCATCAGGGAAGTTCAACGCCAAACCTCGCCAAGATTTCGACCAAAGCGATTAGGGGTAGACCCACTAATGCATTGGGATCGCGCCCTTCAATCTCGCGAAAAAGCATGATCCCGAGGCCCTCGGACTTGAAGCTTCCCGCGCAGTCAAAGGGTTCATCGGCCTCAAGATAGCGGACGATCTGCTGGTGACTCAGGGCTCTGAAATGAACCCTTGTGGTTTCAAGATGCGAAATACTTTTGTCGTTGTCCGTATCGGTCACACTCACGGCGGTATGAAATTCAACGCAGCGACCTGAGCTCAGCGTGAGTTGATTAATGGCTTGCTCCATGTTGCCGGGCTTTCCGATGACGGAGCCGTCAATACTGGCGACCTGGTCTGATCCAATGACGAGGCTCTTTGGATGGGTTGTAGTAAGGGCTCGCGATTTGGCAAGGGCCAGTCGCGAGGCAAGCACCTGAGGTGGCTCTCCGGAAAAAGGGGTTTCATCAATGGCTGGATTTGCTGTCTCAAAAGGAACTCTGAGTTTATTCAGGAGTTCGCCTCGGTATTTCGAGGTGGAGGCGAGAATGATTCGAGGATGTTTATCTTTTTTCAAGGTATGGATCTTTGACATAGGGGCAGTAGGACCGGTATCATTGGCCGATTATGCCTGAGCATTTGCCAGACGCTGTCGATCCTGTAGCCTTCGCTGAAAAGCGAGGTCATCTGGTCGGCCGATTGGCTATCGGTGATTTGGATCGTCTGGCGCCTATGGTGAAGAACCCTGAAGGCCATGTCGATCTAGACCTCCAGTTCGGAAAGCAAGGACGACTGCCCTTGATTGAGGGGCGCGTTGCCGCGCAGTTGGTTCTCGAGTGCCAGTGTTGTCTTGGACCTTTGGAATGGAATATCGATTCCAAGGTTCGACTAGGCATCGTAGAGTCAGTTGACGCGGCTTTGTTGCTCCCGGAGGACACCGAAGCCCTGATTGTCGAGCCGGATGTTGAAGTCCTGCTTGCCGATATCGTCCAGGACGAGTTGTTGTTGGCCGTTCCGGTCATTCCGCAGCATGACGACTGCCATCTGCCCGGGGAGACGCCAGCTCCAGCAGAGGCAAGAAGGAATCCTTTTGCATCTCTGGCGGATCTCAAGCTCAAATCAACTTCCGAGGAGTAAACCATGGCCGTACAGCAAAACCGCAAGACCCGCTCCAAACGCGATATGCGCCGCTCGCATGATGCGCTGACGGGTGCAACCCTTTCCATTGAGCCGACGACCGGTGAAACCCATCGTCGTCATCATGTGAGCGCCGACGGCTATTATCGTGGTCGCAAGGTGATCTCGACGAAGGTAGAAGAAACTGCCGACGAATAAGTGGGCAGTGCGCGAGCTGTTGCCGACTGCTAATCACAGACAGGACTGAAGGGCCCACCGTTCGATGATGTCGCGTAAGCTGACGATAGCCGTGGATGCGATGGGTGGAGACCATGGCCCTCGTGTCACGGTTCCAGCGGCCCTTGATAGCGCAGCCAAATACCCCAACCTGAACCTGGTTCTGGTTGGGGATGAAACCTCATTGCGTGAAACTCTCGCCGGCCGAGACAAGCCTTATGGCGATAGGGTTCGTATTGTTCATGCATCTGAAGTCGTTGAAATGCACGAGTCGCCCTCCAAGGCGCTTCGTGGCAAAAAAGACTCCTCCATGCGAGTCGCCATCAATCTCGTCAAGGATGGCCAAGCTGATGCCTGCGTCAGTGCAGGAAATACCGGCGCCCTCATGGCGATCGCCAAATTTGTCCTGAAGACAATTCCAGGTGTCGACCGGCCGGCGATTATCGCCATGCTGCCGTCCAAAACCGGGCATACCCATGTTCTGGATCTGGGTGCCAACGTTGATTGCTCAGCAGAGCATCTCCTGCAGTTTGCCATCATGGGTTATGAGTTGGTGAAGGCGGTTGAGAACCAGGATCACCCCCGCGTCGGACTCCTCAACATCGGTGAAGAGGAAATCAAGGGCAATGAACAGGTCAAACAGGCGGCCAAGCTTCTTGCCGAATCACATATCAATTTTGTCGGGTTTGTCGAAGGTAATGACATTTTTTCCGGCGAGGTCGATGTGGTCGTAACCGATGGCTTCACGGGTAATGTGGCGCTGAAGGCGATTGAAGGTTTTGCGAAGTTGCTTGGGGGATCTCTGCGTGATGAGTTCCGCAGAAGCATCGTTGCCAAGATGGTCGCCATTCTTGCTCTCCCTGTCTTGAATGCATTTAAAAGACGTTTTGATCCAAGGCGCTATAACGGGGCAAGCCTCGTAGGTTTGCGCGGCATCGTCGTCAAGAGTCACGGCAACGCGGACCAGGTTTCCCTGGCCAATGCGATCCGAGTGGCGATGCTTGAAGTTGAGCAAGGTGTTCCAGACCGGATTGGTCAGCGGGTAAGCTCCTCGATTGCCGAGGGGCGGACAGCATGACGATCTACTCGGGATTGCTCGGCACCGGAGGTTACCTTCCGGAAACGATTTTGACGAATGAGGAAATTTCTCGGACTGTTGAGACGACCAATGATTGGATCGTTGAGCGGACCGGAATTCGCGAGCGCCGGATTGCTGCGCGTCACGAGACCGCATCCAGCATGGCCGAAGCCGCTTCCCGTCAGGCCATTGAAGCCGCCGGTATTGCGCCGGACCAGATTGATTTGATTATTGTGGGTACCGGCACTCCTGATCGGGTGTTTCCAAGCACAGCCTGTCTGCTTCAACATCGGCTCGGTATTCGTCGCGGGGCCGCCTTTGACGTTCAGGCGGCCTGTTCAGGCTTCATTTATGCCCTGAGTGTTGCAGATCAGTTCATTCGAGCGGGCAACGCCCGGCATGTTCTTGTGGTCGGAAGTGAGCTGAATTCCCGACTGGTGGACTGGAGCGACCGCACGACGTGTGTTCTGTTTGGTGATGGTGCTGGCGCTGTTGTGATGGGGGCCACGGATACCCCGGGCCTTCTGAGTACACATATCCATTCCGATGGGCAATATCAGGATCTCTTGTATGTCCCAAATCCAAACGCTTGCTTCTCTGAAGACGAGACGGCTTCCCGCTATTTGAAAATGCAGGGAAATGAGGTCTTCAAGGTCGCTGTCAACACGCTAGGAAAAATTGTCGACGAAACCTTGGCGGACAATGGTCTGATCAAGGCCGACATCGACTGGCTGGTTCCGCATCAGGCCAATATCCGCATCATCACGGCCACGGCGAAAAAGCTGAAAATGCCCATGGATCGTGTGGTTGTGACCGTCGAGCGTCAGGGGAATACCTCCGCGGCCTCGATCCCGCTGGCTCTGAACGAAGCGATTCGCGATGGTCGAATTCAGCGCGGCCAAACTGTTTTGATGGAGGCTTTTGGCGGTGGTTTCGCCTGGGGCTCCGCGTTACTTCGCTACTAGTTCCAGGAGTCGGCGTTGATGAGTCGGGTTGATCAGGGTCTTGCGTTTGTTTTTCCGGGGCAAGGATCCCAAACCGTTGGAATGCTGGCTGAGCTGGCTTCGCTAAATTCGATTGTCAAAGCCACGTTTGCTGAGGCGTCGGAGGTTCTTGGCTACGATCTGTGGCAATTGGTGAGCGAAGGACCAGCGGAAAAGCTGAATGCGACTCGCCAGACGCAGCCCGCGATGCTGGCCGCTGGGGTTGCAGCATGGCGCTTCTGGCAGGATTCCTCTGACGTGCTTCCTGGCTTTATGGCTGGACACAGCTTGGGCGAATACACCGCACTGGTTTGTGCGGGAAGCCTCGATTTCAAGGCCGGTATCCGCTTGGTTGCTGAACGTGCACGTTTGATGCAGGAAGCGGTTCCTGAAGGCGTTGGCGCGATGGCCGCTATTATTGGCCTTGATGATGAAAAGCTGATTGCGGCCTGTACGGAAGCAACGACAGCGGATGCATTGGTCATTCCGGCTAATTTCAATGCTCCGGGGCAGGTTGTGATTGCCGGCCATGCGACAGCAGTTGCCAAGGCCGGTGAACTCGCCAAGGCCGCCGGTGCAAAGCGCGTAGTGACGCTTCCGGTCAGTGTTCCCTCGCATTGTCCCCTGATGAAGCAGGCGGCGACGGAATTCCGAGGGCTGCTGGATGCCACCGATTTCTCAGCCCCAAGTGTTCGCGTCCTTCATAACGTGGATGTTGAGGCGCATTCGGAAGCTCAGGCCATCCGCACCGCTTTGGAGAGCCAGCTCTATGGCTCCGTCCGTTGGACCGAAACAATCCGCAAAATGGCAGCGCAAGGCGTTGACCGTTTCATCGAATGTGGCCCTGGTCAGGTTCTCGCAGGACTCAACAAACGAATTGTTCCTGATGCCCGAACACAGGGATTCTCTGATTCACAAACATTGGACAAGGCGAAGGAGTTGGCGGCATGAGTTCACCTGTAGCAATCGTAACCGGTGCAAGCCGTGGCATTGGTCGCGCCATCGCCGAACGTCTCTCCCGTGATGGCTTTAAGGTCATAGGGACCGCAACCTCCGATGCCGGAGCTTCCGCGATCAGTGTTTATCTTGAAGAAGCGGGCCTGGATGGGGTAGGTCGTGTTCTGAACGTAGCTGAACCGGGCGCCATTGAGGCTTTCATTGATGCCGTGGGCGAAGAGTTCGGAACGCCCCAAGTTCTTGTCAATAATGCGGGCATCACTCGGGATAACCTTTTGATGCGCATGAAAGATGACGAGTGGAATGACATTATGACCACGAATCTGACCTCTGTATTCAAGCTGAGTAAAGCGTGTATGCGGGGCATGATGAAGGCACGGCAGGGTCGCATCGTGAATATCACCTCGGTGGTGGGCGTTACGGGAAATGCTGGCCAGGCAAACTATGCAGCCGCTAAGGCGGGTATTATTGGATTTACCAAGTCACTGGCTAAGGAGGTCGGTTCTCGGGGTATTACCGTAAACTGCGTGGCGCCTGGGTTTATCGATACCGATATGACTCGTTCCCTTTCTGACGAGCTCAAGCAGGGACTGTTATCTAACATCCCGCTGGCACGTCTGGGTGAATCTGAAGAAATTGCCGGCGCAGTCAGTTTCCTTTGTTCAAAGGATGCGGGATATGTGACCGGCGAGACGCTACACGTGAATGGTGGCATGTATATGGCATAATGCGCCCGCCGAATGGGGGTGACATTGTCGCTATGGGTTCGAATGAGATGCCACAAGGCGTCGCTTGGGATAAAAACCCTTGTCAATGACGGGTTTCAAATTAAAATGGCAGTCTCTCTTAAAGAGAGACTTAACGACTGAGGATAAAAAATGAGTGATGTTGCAGAGCGTGTAAAGAAGATCGTTGCCGAGCAGCTGGGCGTCAAGGATGAAGTGACCAACGAGGCTTCCTTCGTAGATGACCTGGGTGCCGACTCCCTGGATACGGTCGAACTGGTCATGGCCCTTGAAGAAGAGTTCGAGTGTGAAATTCCCGACGAAGACGCCGAGAAGATCACTACTGTTCAGCAGGCGATCGACTACATCAACACTCACGTCTAATCGATTTGTCCCGTGGAACCCCGACAGACTCAATGTCTGGCGGGGTTGTTTGGTATTTGGGCCCGGGATTTTTGTTTGAGATCGGATAGTGACTAAGAGACGTGTTGTTGTTACCGGACTCGGTGCTGTGTCACCGGTCGGTCTGAGTGCCCAGGCCTCCTGGGAGAGTGTAGTTAATGGAAAAAGCGGGATCGGACACCTTGATGTGTTCGATGTCTCTGAATTTTCTACGCGTATCGGTGGCAGTGTCCGTGACTTTAATATCACGGATTACATTAGCGACAAAGAAGCCAAAAAGATGGATGTCTTTATCCACTATGGCATTGCCGCTGGATGTCAGGCTTTCGAGCATTCTGGCATCGAAGTGACTGAAGCAAACGCCGAACGGATCGGCGTTGCCATTGGTGCGGGAATCGGTGGGATCACCGGCATCGAAAGCGGTCATAACGCTTTCCTAAAAGGTGGCCCGAGACGCATTTCTCCGTTTTTTGTTCCCAGTAACATCATTAACATGATCTCTGGGAATCTCTCGATCAAATATGGTTTGCAAGGACCAAATTTCGCGATCGTAACCGCCTGTACCACAGGAACCCACAACATCGGTGATGCCGCACGCATCATCATGTATGGTGACGCTGACGTTATGGTTGCTGGTGGATCGGAAATGGCAACCTCTCCGACCTCTTTGGGTGGGTTTGCATCAGCCAAGGCCTTATCCCGCAGAAACGACGAACCTTTGCTGGCAAGTCGTCCATGGGACAAGGACCGTGATGGTTTCGTTCTGAGCGATGGCGCTGGTGTCATGGTGCTGGAAGAGCTCGAACACGCCAAGCGGCGGGGTGCGACGATCTACGCTGAAGTGGTGGGATTTGGCATGAGCGCGGATGCCTATCATATGACCCAGCCACCCGCAGGGGGTGAGGGGGCAGCCCGCTGCATGCGATATGCGTTAAGGGATGCCGGGCTGAATGCCACGGACATCGACTACATCAATGCGCATGGCACTTCAACGCCCGCGGGTGATATTGCGGAAACGCAGGCGATCAAGTCGACCTTGGGTGATTATGCCTATAAGGTCGCCGTGAGCTCGACCAAGTCCATGACGGGTCATATGCTCGGCGCTGCAGGGGGTATCGAGGCGATCTTCTCGGTATTGGCATTGCGTGATCAGGTCGCGCCACCGACGATCAATTTGGATAATCCAGATCCTGAGTGCGATCTTGACTTCATTCCCCATCATGCGCGCCCTATGGCGATGGAATACGTCATGTCGAACTCATTTGGGTTTGGTGGAACGAACGGAACCCTGATTTTCAAACGGTTCGTTTGATGCCGATCCGGTCTCATCCGAGGCCGAGGACCTTCATTCTTCGGGGCGGCAATGGTGACAGGCAATTTGATCCTGGTGAATGGTCGCCCCGGAACTGCGATAGAGCTCTCAGATCGCGGTTTTCAATTCGGTGACGGTGTCTTTACGACACTGCTGATTCAAGACGGCATTCCGCTGTTTGCTAGGGAACATCTCGATCGATTGGAGCGGGATGCCAAGACCCTCAGGCTTCCCTCTCCTGATCGCGAAATTCTGACCCGTGAAATCACTCAGCTGGCCTCTGGTTGCCCCAGCGGTATCCTCAAGATTCATTGGACCCGAGGCTCTGGGGGGAGAGGTTATCTTCCGCCAGAGAACCTCGCGCCGACACGCGCTCTTGTTTTAAGGCCTACAGACCCTATCAGCGAGGAGGTTCCTGCGCCCTTGACGGTGCGCTGGGCGGCCATGCGTCTGGGCATCAACCCGCTGCTGGCCGGGGCCAAGCACATGAATCGTCTTGAGCAGGTGCTCGCCCGTCTGGAGTGGAGTGCTCCAGAAATCGATGAGGCCTTGTTACTGGACAGTGAGGGCTTTGTTGTCGAAGGGGTCTCCACCAATCTTTTTCTTCTTCATGGCGGCATCGTGGTGACTCCCTTGTTGGATCGAGCCGGGGTTCGGGGCGTGATGCGCGATCTTTTGATCAAAATGGCAGCAGCCTCGGGCTATAGCGTTCGTGAAGAGCGTGTGTCCCCAGAATCCCTGGCGAGCGCAGATGCCTTGGTCCTGACCAATAGTCTGAGGGGCATTTCTCCTGTGGCCTCCCTGGAGGGGCGGTCTTACGACAGCCAGGCCTTCGCAACACAGATGCACGCCGGCTATCTGCGGGAATTGGCTAGAACGCGTCGCGAATGGCTTTGAACACTTGGCTTGTTCGGATCTTTCTGGTCTCAGTCCTATCCGTCTGGATATATGCGGACTACCGTCTCAGTCTCGATGTCCCTCTGAATTTGGCCGGTCCCTTCACCCTGCACCTTCGAAAAGGCGAAGGGGTTCGAGCCTTGGGTCAACGCCTAAGATCAGAGGGGATTCTCAAGGAGCCCCTGTGGCTGATCATACTGACCTACAGTTCCGGAAATGCAAGAAACCTGAAGTTTGGGGATTATGTGCTGAAGCCGGGGTTAACTCCGCGCGTTCTTCTGGATCAGGTGGTGAGCGGAAAATCCCGTCAGGTACCCGTCACCCTGATTGAGGGGATGACCTTCAGGGAACTCCTCAAGATCTTGAATCAACATCCCGTCATTCAACATGAGCTCTCGGCAAAGTCGCCAGGAGAAATCATGACTCTCCTGGGCGAGACCGGGCTCCCCGCGGAAGGTGCTTTTTTTCCGGATACCTATTTCACCTCGGCCGAGACTTCCGATCTCGATATTTTGAGAAAGGCCAGGAGAAAAATGCAGTCGGTTCTGAATGTAGAGTGGCAGGGAAGGGACCCATCAGTGCCCTATCCGACGGCGTATGAAGGCCTCATCATGGCTTCGATTGTTGAAAAGGAAACAGGGCACGTATCCGAAAGGGCTGCGATCGCTGGGGTCTTTGTGCGACGCCTCAATCAGCATATGCGCCTCCAGACCGACCCTACGGTGATCTATGGTCTTGGGGAGGCCTTTGATGGCGATCTTCGTAAAGAAGATCTTCGAAGGGATACCCCCTTCAATACCTACACTCGGTCGGGACTTCCGCCCACGCCCATTGCTTTGCCGGGACGCGATGCCATTCATGCGGCCATGCATCCCCAGGAAGGCTCAAGTCTTTACTTTGTCGCAAGGGGCGATGGCACCCATGTGTTCAGTGATACGCTTGAGGCACATGAAAAGGCCGTGGATCAGTATCAAAGAAAACGCAAGCCATGAAAGCCAGATTTATTACGCTTGAAGGGGGCGAAGGTGTTGGCAAGACGACCAATCTCGCCTTTATTGAAGACTATCTCAAATCCAAAGGCGTCTCCCTTCTCAGGACCCGCGAACCTGGTGGAACGGAGCTTGGGGAAAAGGTCAGAGAGATCCTTTTGCACTCAGCGCATGTTGAGGCGAAGACCGAATTACTCCTCGTGTTTGCAGCCCGCGCCCAGCATATTCAGGAAGTCATTCGTCCCGCCCTCGCACAGGGTCAATGGGTGCTATCGGATCGCTTTACTGATGCCAGCTATGCCTATCAGGGGGGGGGCAGAGGTATCGACCTTAGATCCATCGTTTTCCTAGAGCAATGGGTTCAGGAAGAGCTTCGTCCAGACCTGACGTTGTTACTGGATACACCGGTCTCGGTGGGTATGGCGCGAGCACGCGCAAGGGGGCCTCAGGATCGTTTTGAATCCGAGGCAGACAATTTCTTTGAACGGGTCAGAGCGGCATATCTTGATCGCATGGAAGGAGAGCCCGATCGCATTCGGCGGATTGATGCTTCTGTCGGCTTGCCTGAAGTTCAGGCCGCCATTGCCAAAGAACTGGATCGCTTGTTTCTATGACGATGCAAGCAGCTGATTTTCTCCGACCACTCCCTTGGCTTGAATTGCCATGGCAGACCCTGATGGAAGCCATTGATCAGGACCGGGTTGCACATGCCCTCTTGATTCGAGGGGTTGCTGGGATCGGCAAAACCCGACTTGCCAAAGATTATGCAAGACGGCTCCTGTGCCAGAAACCTCAAGCGGGCAAGGCTTGTGGTCAGTGCACCTCGTGCCACCTCTTTGATGCAGGAACCCACCCTGATTTTTTGATGCTGGCACCTGAGGAAGCCGGAAAGGCCATTAAGGTGGATGCAATTCGTCAGATGACGCAGGAAATCGCGTTAACGCCCCAGTATGCCGGCTACAGAGTCGTTATCATCGATCAGGCGGATGCCTTGAATGGGAATGCAGCGAATGCACTCCTAAAGTCGCTTGAGGAGCCACCTAATGGCACGGTGATTGTTCTGGTAACCGATCGGCCCCAACAGCTGCCGGCCACCGTCCGAAGTCGTTGCCGCAATCTGAGCATTGGCCCAATCCATAGCGATATGGCACTCCAGTGGCTGAATCAGCAAGGATTTGTGGAAGATGCGCCTGCCTTGCTTAGCACCGCCGCAGGATCCCCCCTTCGGGCGGCCTCCCTCGAAGGTTCGGAGGCGGTTAAAAAGCGCATTGAGCGCTTTGATGAGCTTATGGCTGTTTTTTTTGGAGCTCGCGATCCGCTGGATGTTGCTGAAATCTGGTCCACCAAGCTAGTCGATATGGAACTCCTCTGGATGGCATCATGGCTCGCTGATGGGGCTCGATTGGGATTGACCGAGGGCAGGGTGCCCGCCCGCAATATCGATCTTGATGCCCAACTCAGACGTCTTGCGGCAAGAATTCCGGTGTCATTCTTGATGGAGACTTACGACCGGATCCTCAAGTGCCAGGAAGCCTTGCGCGGACCTGCTAATCGGCAGCTCGTATTCGAGGAGTTCCTGATTCGTTGGGCTGAAGGTGGCGCCCGACCTCAATAGGGCGGGCGAAAGTCGACTTACTTCACCCGCATGCCAGGTTCGGCACCGGTATCTGGTGAGAGAATAAACGGGCCCCCGCGGCTATCGCTGGCGGCGAGAACCATGCCCTCGGAAAGACCGAACTTCATTTGACGCGGTGCAAGATTTGCCACCATGACCGTCATTCGCCCCTTCAGATCCGCAGGATCATAAGCGGACTTGATTCCAGCAAAGACAGTTCGGGTCTCAGAGCCAATATCGAGTGTGAGCTTCAGTAGTTTTGCCGCGCCTTCCACCTGTTCGGCCTCAACGATTCGGGCAATGCGAAGGTCGATCTTTGCAAAGTCATCGATGTTGATCGTATCCGCAACCGGCTCGAGAGCAATCGATGATGGCTGAGCGGAGGTGGGTGCCTCGGATGCGGCCCCCAGCGTCTGTCGGCTACTCTCAACCAGCTGGCTGATCTGGGTGGCTTCGACTCGCGTCATCAGGTGCTGGTAAGGCTGGATGGCTGCGGGAGGCGTTCCCAAATCTTCCCAAATGAAGTCGCGATCCATGCCAAAAAACTCCCGGGCAACCCTTTGTGTCAGTTGAGGAAGCAGGGGCGATAAAAGGATCGACAGCGCATGAAAGCCCTGCAGGCTCCGAGTACAGATTCGGAGTAGCTCCTCTTGCATACCCTCGGCTTTCGCAACCTTCCAGGGTTCCTTTCCATTGACATATTCGTTGATGCTGTCGGCAATTCGCATGATTTCACGCGTGGCCCGCGCATAGTCACGATTTTCGTAAGCTTGGGCGATGGGCTCTGCGTTCTGGGCAAGATCCTTGAGGATGTTTTGGCCTTCTTCCGTTTCCCAGTAGCTGGCATCGAGCTTCCCGTTCAGCTGCTTGGTGACAAAGCCTGCCGTTCGACTGGCAATGTTGACGTATTTCCCGACCAAGTCTGAATTGACTCTGAGCGAGAAGTCCTCGAGGTTAAGATCGATGTCCTCCATGCTTCCATTCAGCTTGCAGCCATAGTAATAGCGAAGCCATTCCGGATTGAGGCCCTGGTTCAGGTAGGTCTCGGCAGTGATGAAGGTTCCCCGCGATTTGGACATTTTTTCGCCATTCACGGTTAGAAACCCGTGGGCAAAGATCCGGGTCGGGGTCCTGAAGTCGGCATGTTCCAGCATGGCCGGCCAGAAGAGGGCGTGGAAATAGAGGATATCTTTGCCGATGAAATGATAGAGCTCGGCATCAGATCCTTTTTCCCAGTAGGAGGCGAAATCCATACCGCTTCTAGCGCAGAGATTCTTGAAACTGCCCATATATCCTACGGGCGCATCCAGCCAGACATAAAAGAACTTGCCGGGAGCCTCGGGGATTTCAAAGCCGAAATAGGGTGAGTCCCGAGAGATGTCCCAATCAGCAAGACCCGCATCGAACCATTCGGCCATTTTGTTGGCGGCTTCGTCCTGAAGATGCCCTGCTCGGGTCCAGGTCTTGAGAAACTCCTCGCACTGACCGAGCTTGAAGAAGTAATGGACCGACTCCTTCCGGACAGGGGTTGCCCCGGAGACGGCAGAGAAGGGGTGGATCAGATCGGTCGGTGAATAAGTGGCTCCACACACTTCGCAGGAGTCGCCGTATTGGTCTTTGGCGTGGCACTTCGGGCATTCGCCCTTGATGAAACGATCCGGCAGAAACATTTCTTTGGCAGGGTCATAGAACTGTTCGATGCTGCGCGATTCAATCAAGCCCCGGTCTTTCAGGCGGAGGTAGATGGTTTCGGCTAGCTCCCGCGTTTCATTCGAGTGCGTGGAGTAATAGTTGTCGAAAGCGATATGAAACCCTGCGAAATCACGTTCGTGTTCCTTTTGAACCCGGGCGATCAAGGTTTCAGGTGTGATTCCTTCCTTTTCAGCCCGCAGCATGATGGGGGTGCCATGCGTATCATCGGCACAGATGTAGTGACAATCATGCCCACGCATTTTCTGGAAACGGGCCCAGATATCAGTCTGGATGTATTCGACCAGATGCCCGAGGTGAATGGGACCATTGGCATAGGGCAGGGCGCTGGTAATCAGTATTTTTCGTTTCTGCGACATGCTGCGTGACTCTTTTATGCGGCGACTATTGGCCGCAGCGGTTTATTTCTCAGTGGCGAGGCGCTTTCGGCCTGCCCAGCTTTTTGCAAATTGGAAGGCTACGCGCCCACTGCGTGATCCGCGGAGAAGAGCGTAGGCCAGGGCCTCCGTTCTCGCCGCATCCCCATCCTCGGCATAGCCATAATGACCCAGCCAGTGCCCGACGATCTCAAGGTATTGCTCCTGGTTGAAGGCCTGAAAGGACAACCAGACGCCAAAGCGTTCCGAGAGCGAAATCTTCTCCTCAACAGCTTCGCCCTGATGCAGTTCGCCATTGATCCATTGGGCGCTCTGATTATCCTCCGGAAACTCCGGCAGGAGATGCCGGCGGTTCGACGTTGCGTAAATCAGAAGGTTCTCGGGTTGTTCCGAAAGCGTCCCCTCCAGCGTCGCCTTAAGGACTTTATAGCCTGCATCATCCGACTCAAACGCGAGATCATCACAGAAAATGATGAAGCGTTCCGGACAATTCCTGATCAAGCCCTGAATTTCAGGCAGGTCGACCAGATGGGCGCGTCCGACCTCAATCATCCGGAGCCCTTTTCCTCGATACTCGGCTAGAAGGGCTTTCACCAAGGACGATTTTCCCGTGCCTCTGGAACCCCAGAGGAGGGCATTGTTGGCGGGGTGTCCGTCGATGAACTGGCGGGTATTTAGGTCTAGCTCGATCTTTTGTCGGTCAATCCCTTGAAGGTCTGCCAGACGGCATCCCCCCCTCTGGGGAAGGACTGAGAGGTAACCCTGACCGGAGCGCTCTCCCCCGATCCAGCGAAAAGCCGTTTCCCGACGAAAGTCAGGAACCGGCTTTTCGCTAGGCGCCCACCGATCGAGGGTGGCGTTTAGCTTTTTGACTTCGGAAAGAAGGAGCTTCAGCGTATCCATGCCACCCGATTATTCCTGACCGGGCTCCGTGCGCTTGCGGTATTTAGAGGGCGGCAAGGTGAGTCCTTCGACCTTTTTCTTTCGGCTCTGCGGTGGCTTGTCGGTTTTCGGCGCACCGTAATGCTTTTTCGGAACCTGAGGCTCTCTTCGAGCTCCGCCTTCTGCGGGTTGCAGGTTAATTTTCTGGCCGCGGATCCAAGTTTTCGCAAGCGACTGGAAGACATCCCGGGAGAGACCATTAGGGAGTTCGACCGTGCTGTAGGAGTCAAAGAGCTTGATTGCACCGATCTGGCGGGCACCAATCCCGCCTTCGTTGGCTATGGCGCCGACAATGTCCTTGGGCATGACGCCATGCGAACGGCCCACGTCAATGGTGAAGACGCGCATGTCCGCTGAACCTGCGCCAGCCCCGCTGTCGTGACGGGGTTCGCGGCGTGGCGGCCGGCCCTGATCATCACGATCAAATCGCGGACGGCGATCGTCGCGCGGCGGGCGTTCCCTGCGACCTTCCGAACGCGGCGGCTCACGATGCGCAAACTCCGGCTCTTCAGCCGCTTCCAATGGGCGATCTCGGTGGAGCATATGCGCAATGGCAGCGGCGATATCGGCGGGTTCTCCAATCTCCTCCTGTGTCCAGGTGTCGATGAGATCCCGATAGAAAGAGAGATCTTGTGAGTCAATGACTTCAACCAGCTGAGCCTTGAATTGTTCAATACGGCGATCGGCGATATCCCGAAGGGTCGGGAGGCGCATTTGCTCGATGGGCTGACGGGTGGCTTGTTCAATGGCACGCAGCATTCGCCTTTCGCGAGGCGCGACAAAGAGAATGGCGGTGCCCTTGCGGCCCGCACGACCGGTTCGGCCGATGCGGTGAACGTAGGTCTCAGTGTCGTAGGGAATGTCGTAATTCACCACATGGGTGATGCGTTCAACATCAAGACCTCGAGCAGCAACATCTGTGGCAATGACGATATCGAGGGCGCCGCGCTTCAGGCGGTCGACAACCTTCTCTCGCAAAATCTGGGTCATGTCGCCGTTCAGAGCCGCCGCTTCGTAGCCCCGGGCTTCGAGCTTTTCAGCCAGTTCGACGGTCTCCGTTTTGGTTCTGACGAAGATGATCATGGCATCAATATCATCAGCGTCGAGGATACGGGTTAACGCATCCAGCTTCTGGAGCCCTGAAACCAGCCAGTATTGCTGATTGATGGACTCAACGGTCGAGGTCTTGCTTTGGATTCGGATCTCGGCAGGATTATCGAGGTGGCTGCTCGCGATCTTCTTGATCACTGGGGGCATGGTCGCGGAGAAGAGTGCGGTCTGCCGGGTATCCGGGGTGTGCTCGAGAATCCACTCGACGTCCTCGATGAAGCCCATACGGAGCATTTCGTCGGCTTCGTCCAGGACCAGCGTCTGAAGGGAATCGAGATTCAGGGTTTCGCGACGCAGATGGTCCATGACGCGGCCGGGTGTTCCGACAATGACATGAACGCCACGGGCAAGCTGTCTGAGCTGCTGGCCCATGCCCTGACCACCGTATACCGGCAGGATGTGAAAGCCCTCAAGGTGGCGTGCATAGGTCTGGAACGCCTCAGCCACCTGAATGGCGAGCTCTCGGGTGGGGGCAAGGACCAGTGCTTGCGGGACACGCTTTGAAAGGTCGATACGGCTCAGAATGGGAAGCGCGAAGGCAGCGGTCTTTCCGGTGCCGGTCTGGGCTTGCCCAAGGATGTCGCGGCCTTCGAGGAGGTGCGGAATACTCGCGGCCTGGATGGGCGAGGGGGTTTCGTAGCCGATTTCACGGATTGTCTCAAGAATCGCAGGAGACAGGCCGAGGTCGTCGAAAGAGCGGGGGGAATCAGTCATGAAGGGTCTCTGGGGAGGGGGGGCTCCGAGCCCTCGAGAAGGGCCCGGATCAATGTGCTGCTGGACGCTGTTTTTTTAGCTGGCCAGCGGCTTATAGCGAATACGGTGGGGATTGTCTGCCTCATCCCCGAGGCGTCTTTTACGGTCAGCTTCGTAGTCGGCGTAATTGCCTTCGAACCAGACCACCTTACTGTCGCCTTCGAATGCCAGCATATGCGTGGCAATACGATCCAGGAACCAGCGATCATGCGAAATAACCACCGCGCATCCCGGGAAGTCCAAGAGGGCTTCTTCGAGGGCGCGAAGGGTTTCGACGTCAAGATCATTGGTCGGTTCGTCGAGCAGAAGGACGTTGCCACCACTCCGGAGCAGCTTGGCCAGGTGAACGCGGTTACGTTCCCCTCCAGACAGGTCGCCAATCCGCTTTTGCTGATCGGATCCTTTGAAGTTGAATCGACCGCAATAGGCGCGAGACGGGGTCTGGTAGGTTCCAACGGTGATCATGTCGAGTCCGTCGGAGATTTCCTCCCAGACGGTCTTGTTGTCATCCAAATGGTCGCGGGTCTGATCCACGTGCGCAATCTGGACGGTTTCGCCGACGCGGAAGCTTCCGGCATCAGGCGTTTCAATGCCTGCGATCATTCGGAAAAGCGTCGTCTTACCCGCGCCGTTGGGGCCGATGATGCCGACAATCCCCCCCGGCGGCAGCCGGAAGCTGAGATCCTCGACCAGAAGACGATCGCCGAATCCTTTGCGGACACCCGTGGCTTCGACCACCACATCTCCAAGCCTTGGGCCTGGCGGGATGTAGATTTCCTTGGTTTCGTTACGCTGTTGGGATTCCTGGCTCGACAGTTCCTCAAATCGCTGAAGTCGGGCCTTGCTCTTGGCATGACGTCCTTTGGGGTTCGTTCTGACCCACTCGAGTTCGGCCTTCATGGCCTTCATGCGAGCGCTTTCCTGTTTTTCTTCGATTTCGAGGCGCTTTTCCTTCTGCTCAAGCCACGTCGAGTAGTTACCTTCCCACGGAATGCCGTGGCCACGGTCCAGCTCAAGAATCCATCCTGCAACATTGTCCAGGAAGTATCGATCATGGGTGACCGCGATGACGGTACCGGGAAAATCATGAAGGAAGCGTTCGAGCCACGCGACCGACTCGGCATCCAAATGGTTGGTCGGCTCATCCAGCAAAAGCATGTCAGGACTTGAAAGGAGCAGTCTGCAGAGTGCAACTCGACGCCGCTCGCCTCCGGAGAGCTTGGTGACATCGGCATCCCAATCAGGAAGCCTTAAGGCTTCAGCGGCAATTTCAAGCGTTCGATCAAGATTATGTCCATCACTGGCCTGAAGAATGCTTTCAAGCTTGGCCTGTTCGGCTGCAAGCGCATCGAAGTCGGCGTCAGGCTCTGCGTATGCGGCATAGACTTCATCAAGTCGTGTCAGGGCTTCCTTGATGTGAGAGAGCGCTTCTTCCACGTTGCCGCGAACCGTTTTGGTCGGATCCAGATGGGGTTCCTGGGGAAGGTAGCCGATATTGATGCCGGCCTGCGCTCGGGCTTCGCCGTTGAATTCGGTATCAACACCCGCCATGATCCTCAGGAGGGTCGACTTACCTGAGCCATTCAGACCGAGGACACCGATCTTGGCGCCGGGAAAGAATGAGAGGGAGATGTCGCGCAAGATTTCGCGCTTCGGGGGCACGACCTTGCCCACGCGGTTCATGGTATAAACGTACTGAGCCATGCGTGATTAATCCATGGGTTCGAGTCAGGGGGGGACCCGCGCGCAGACACCTTCCGAAAGGAGGTTGGCCTGAAAAGGGCGGGAGATTGTCTGATTATCCCACAATCCGGGGGTCGCCGTCGCTCCATCGCCCCAAATTCGGGCGAAAACCGGATTAAGGATGCCTTTTTTCGACCATTCAGGTGAGTTCAGGTCCCCAGAAATCATGGCCTTTCCAGCGTATTCGGTCAGAGTGATTGCCGACGGCGTTGCCTCGGTCCCCCGAGAAACCTGGAATCAGCTTGCGGGCACTGAGGCACCGCATCTTTGCCATGAATTTCTGGCTGCCCTTGAGTTGCAACATTGCTTGGGTCGTCGAGTGGGTTGGCACGCATCCCCTTGGCTTGTTGAAGATGAGGCTGGACGTGTCATCGCCGGACTTCCTGTCTATGCCAAGGACAACTCCTTTGGCGAATTCGTGTTCGACTGGGCATGGGCAGAAGCCTACCAGCGTCATGACGTTCCCTATTATCCGAAATGGGTCGTCGCAGCTCCATTCACGCCCGCTTCGGCTCGCAAATTTCTCCTGTCCCCTGAATGCTCAGATACCAGTGTTACTGAGACGTTATTGCGGCGTGTCCTTGCATCGGCCAAGGAGCAGGAGATTTCTTCGGTGCATTTTCTTTTTACCGATGAGCCAGTGCTTCGCAATGCGGGCCTGATCCACCGAATTGGCTGTCAGTTTCACTGGAGGAATCAAGGCTATCGGGACTTTCGAGATTTCCTTGAGACACTGACCGCGAAGAGAAGAAAGGAGATCCTGCGCGAGAGGCGGAAGGTCATTGAGGCGGGCATTAAGATCCAACGCCGAAGCGGTGATGAACTCTCTGCAAATGACTGGGCGCGATTCCATGAGCTTTATCGAAGCACATTTGAAAAGCACGCGAATTTTCCTGCGTTGACGCTGGGTTTTTTTCAATCGATTGGGAAAACGATGGGAGAGAAGATTCTCCTGGTTGAGGCCGTGAGTGAGGAGCAACTCGTCGCTTCAGCATTTTTCATGGTGAGTGAAAATACCCTCTATGGCCGCTATTGGGGCGCCTATGAAGAGGTGCCCGCACTCCATTTCGAGGTCTGTTATTACCAGGGAATCGAGTTCGCCATCGAGCGAGGCTTATCGGTTTTTGAGCCGGGAGCCCAAGGAGAACATAAAATCAGCCGAGGGTTTCTCCCCGTCAAGACGCACTCTTACCACTGGATTGGGCATGAGGGTTTCAGAGATGCCATTTCTCGTCACGTTATGCTCGAGAATCGGCACATGGAGTCTTATATCCAGGGCTGCGAGGAGCGGTCGCCCTATCGGACGGATCCATGCTGAAAGTGCTTGATCCCCATTGGCCAGAGCAACCCTTTCCGGACGTGGCTCAGGCCTTGGATGAGCCTAACGGTTTACTTGCTGTGGGTGGCTGCCTTTCGGTTGAAAGGCTGGTCAATGCCTATCGTCATGGGATTTTCCCTTGGTTTAGCGACGACGAGCCGATTCTCTGGTGGTCGCCCGCACCCCGGTGGATCATGGCCCCGAGCGATATCAAAATTTCCAAAAGCCTTGCTAAAAGACTCCGTCAAGGGAGCTTCAAAGTCACCTACGATTTTGCCTTTGATCAGGTGATGGGTGCTTGTGCCGAACCCCGCGCCGAGACTGCGGGGACCTGGATTACTGAAGAGATGCAGACGAGTTACTCTCTTCTTCATCAGGCTGGCTATGCGCACTCCTTCGAGTGCTGGCGGGATGGCATTTTGGTGGGAGGGCTCTATGGCGTAGCGATCGGATGCTGCTTTTTTGGCGAATCGATGTTTCGACGTGAGACGGATGCCTCAAAAGTCGCCTTTGCAGGGGCGTGCGAGTGGCTCCATCGCTGGGGCTACCAACTGATCGACTGTCAAGTCCACACCCCGCATCTTGAACGTCTTGGGGCCAAACCCATGGCCCGTGATGCGTTTACTCAGAAGGTGTCGCTCCTCGGAGAGATTCAACCAGCGTCTGAGGCTTGGGCTCCAATGCCATGACATCCATTCCGCTTTTTTTAGGGGATGCTCATCCTTGTCCCTATCTGCCGGGGCGGGACGCCGCAATGGCGATCCTCCCGCCGGACTTCCCGCTTTCCGCGCGTTTTTATGCCGCGCTGGTCAGAAGCGGATTCAGGCGAAGTGGCGAATTGGTCTATCGCACCTATTGTGGCAGTTGCAAAGACTGTGTTCCGATCCGCATTCCGGTCCATCGTTTCTGTCCCAGTCGCTCTCAGCGAAGGACCTTGCTGCGAAATGAAGGTTTGTGCATCAAAGAGGTGCCCGCCGCATTCAACGAAGAACATTATCGTCTCTACCTTCGATATCAATCGCAACGTCACCCGGACGGTGATATGGCGCAAAGCTCTGCTGAAGAGTTCATTCGGTTTTTGGGGAACTCCCGTTTTGATGGGACGGTTTTTTTTGAGTTTCGCCTTGCGGGTCTTTTGGTGGCTGTCTCAGTCGTTGATGTGCTCGATGATGGTTTCTCCGCGGTCTACACGTTCTTCGATCCTGCCCTTAAGGCAAGAGGGCTTGGAACATTTGCAATCCTTTGGCAAATCGAGGAAGTCCGCCAACGTGGGGGGGATTCTTTATATCTTGGCTTCTGGATTAGGGGGTCAAAGAAAATGGCCTATAAGTCTCAGTTCAGGCCCTATGAGATTCTAGGTCTTGACGGGTGGCGGGGGGCTTGATGGCGGAAACGGAGTGTGTGTCTTCAGTGTGCTAGAATGGGGAGTCTGGCGTTAGGCCGCCCAATCTCGTCTGTCTATGAGAGCGTATGTCGAAAGAAGATCACATTGAAATGGAAGGAAAGGTTATCGAAACCCTTCCGAATACGACCTTCCGAGTGGAATTGGATAACGGCCATGTGGTCATGGCTCACATTTCGGGCAAGATGCGTAAGCATTACATTCGAATTCTGACCGGCGATCGGGTCAAGGTCGAAATGACTCCCTACGATCTCTCCAAGGGCCGAATCACCTTCCGTCAACGCTAAAAAGAGACCGACTAGGCGGTCTCAGATATCTCACGGACTGTCTCGACCTCGAAGGTCAACTCGTCGTCGGCAACTCCGATTCTAGCCACTCCGCCTGCACTGAGCTTTCCAAACAGGATTTCTTCAGCCAAGGGCTTCTTAATCTTTTCCTGAATCACTCGACTCATGGGACGTGCGCCCATCTGCGGATCGAAACCTCTCTCCGCAATCCAGAGACGGGCCTCGGGTTCAAGAACAATCGAAACACGCTTTTCCGCCAACTGGGTTTCAAGTTCGAACATGAACTTGTCGACGACCTGCGCCACGATATCAATCGCGAGTGGTTTAAACGGAATGATGGCGTCCAGGCGATTTCGAAATTCCGGCGAGAACTGCTTGTCGATGATTTGAAGGCTATCGGTCGAGTGATCCTGGCGCGTGAAGCCGATAGACGCTCTTCCCGCCTCGCTGGCCCCTGCATTGGTTGTCATGATCAGGATGATATTGCGAAAGTCGGCTTTGCGACCATTGTTGTCCGTCAAGGTCCCATGATCCATGACCTGAAGCAGCAAATTGAAGACATCCGGATGTGCTTTTTCGATTTCATCAAGCAGAACAACCGCATGGGGATGCTTGCTAACGGCCTCCGTAAGAAGACCGCCTTGGTCGAATCCGACATAGCCGGGTGGGGCACCAATCAAGCGTGAAACGGTGTGTCGCTCCATGTATTCAGACATATCGAAGCGCAGAAGTTCGATCCCGAGAACCTTGGCGAGTTGCCGGCTCACTTCCGTTTTGCCAACCCCCGTAGGGCCAGCAAAAAGGAAACACCCGATCGGTTTTTGGGCTTCTCTCAGTCCCGCGCGGGACAGTTTGATGGCGGCTGAAAGACTGGTAATGGCCTCGTCTTGGCCAAAAACGAGCATCCTGAGATTCTTTTCAAGATCTCTGAGCTTGTCCTTATCGTTGGTGGAAATCGTCTTCGGAGGAATACGGGCAATCTTGGAAATAATTTCCTCGATCTCGAGAACGCCAATGACTTTTTTGCGTTTTGAAGCCGGGAGAATTCGCTGAGAAGCGCCGGCCTCATCAATCACGTCGATGGCTTTGTCGGGAAGGTGGCGATCGTTGATATAACGCTCAGACAGTTCAGCCGCGCAACGAAGAGCTGCCAGGGAATACTTGACTTGATGATGTTCCTCAAACTTGGTCTTTAATCCCTTGAGGATCTGGAAAGTCTCATCCACGCTCGGCTCGGGCACATCGATTTTCTGGAAACGGCGGGCCAGCGCCCGGTCCTTCTCAAAGATGCCCCGATATTCCTGATAGGTGGTTGAACCAATGCAGCGAAGCTGGCCTGAGGCAAGGACTGGTTTGATGAGGTTGGAAGCGTCCATGACACCGCCAGAGGCCGATCCTGCCCCGATGATGGTATGGATTTCGTCGATAAAAAGGATCGACTCAGGTTCTTTCTTTAGCTGCAAGAGCAACGCTTTCAGCCGTTTTTCAAAATCACCACGGTACTTAGTGCCAGCGACCAGGGCGCCCAGATCGAGGGAGTAGATCACGCTTTTCTTGAGGATTTCAGGGACATCCCCTTCGACGATTTTTTTCGCTAGACCTTCGGCAATCGCGGTCTTTCCAACACCGGCTTCACCGACGAGCAGTGGGTTGTTTTTTCTTCTGCGGCAGAGAATCTGTATGGTGCGGTCCACTTCATCCCGGCGACCGATGAGTGGATCTATGTGTCCCTGCCGAGCCAGTTCATTGAGGTTTTCTGCGAATTTCTCAAGTGGGTTGCTGCCCGCTTGTTCGCCCTCTTCGCCTTCTGATATGGGGTTCTTAGCAACCAAGCCGGAATCCTCGCCCGACTTGGTGATGCCATGGGAGATGAAATTTACGACATCAAGTCTGCTGACATCCTGCTGACCCAGAACGAAGGCTGCGTGTGAGTCTTGCTCGCTGAAGATGGCAACAAGAATATTCGCTCCAGTGACCTCCTGTTTTCCCGAGGATTGCACATGAAATGCAGCCCTTTGAAGAACCCTTTGGAAGCCGAGAGTCGGTTGGGTCTCCCTTTTGATGCCGACGGCGATCAGAGGGGTCGTTTCTTCGATGAATTTTTCAAGCTCGCGCCGCATCTGTTCGATATCGGCACCACAGGCCTTGAGCACGTCAATTGCCGCAGCGTTGTCCAGCATGGCAAGGAGCAGGTGTTCAACCGAAATGAATTCATGCCGCTTGTCGTAGGCTGTGCGGAATGCCTGGTTGAGAGAGACCTCAAGTTCTTTGCTGAGCATGACTGATTCCTCTGGGGCTGGGAACTCTAAAATTGTTCCATGACCTTCGACGAGCTCACTAAATAGAGCACGATCTCGGGCGGCTTGCCTAAAGACTAGGCCTCATCCATATCGCAGAGCAAGGGGTGTTGGTGCTCTCGCGAAAAATCATTGACTTGGCGAACTTTGGTTTCAGCGATGTCCCTTGAATAGACCCCGCATACTCCAATCCCGCGAGTGTGAACGTGAAGCATGACCTGAGTTGCCTTGTCTTCATCCATCCCAAAGAATCGCTTAAGGATGTCGATCACAAACTCCATCGGCGTAAAGTCGTCATTCAACAGAAAAACCTTGAATAAAGGGGGCCGCTTAAGTTGCGGTTTCGCCTCTTTAACGGCAAGGTCATCGCTGGGTTTGTTGGTGTTCTTTTCCGTCATCGTAAAGCTATTTGCCAACCGTTTTCTGTCGTCAATATACCATCGGTGCATCCCTCTGTACCCAGCCCATCAGAACACTTCCAGGCCATCGTTCAGAGTCACTTTTCCGCAAGATGTTCCGTTGAAGTGTGGCATAATTTGGGCACTTTCAAGTCCTTGGCCGTCATCCGGCCTGCCGAGCCCTCCCTCATGATCATGCCTTCTTCTGCGATTTCGGATCGCCCCAGGGTTACTGTTGCCGCAATTATCGAGCGTGACGGACAATTCCTGTTTGTCGAAGAGCGGGATAATCAGGGAAATCTGGTCATCAATCAGCCCGCGGGCCACCTTGAAGTGGGTGAGTCTTTGATCGAGGCCGTTATCCGCGAAGCGTTTGAAGAGACGGCCTGGCGCGTTGAGCCAAGGTCATTGGTTGGCATTTATGTCTGGGGAAAGGCAGATCGGAGCGTGACCTATCTTCGGGTCGCGGTGGCTGCAGCGGCCATTGAAGAAGCTCAAGGCCATGCCCTGGATGAGGGGATTGAACGGGCGCTCTGGCTCACCCGGGATGAGTTGCTGGAGCGTCAGCTACAGCATCGGAGCCCTTTGGTGCTTCAGTGCGTCGATGACTATCTTTCAGGTGCCTGCCACTCCCTTGATATCCTGAAAATGGTCCTCTCTTGATCTATGGCCGCTAAAGTCATCGTCGGGATGTCAGGAGGGGTCGACTCCTCCGTGTCGGCGCTCCGTCTCCTTGAGGCTGGCTATGAAGTCAGCGGCCTTTTTATGAAGAACTGGGACGAGGATGATGGCACCGAATATTGCACTGCGCGGGAGGATCTGGCCGATGCGCAGGAGGTCTGCGACCGTCTGGGTATTCCGCTCCATACCGTCAATTTTGCATCCGAGTACTGGGACCGGGTTTTTGAGGTCTTTTTGACAGAATATGCGGCGGGCAGGACCCCCAACCCCGATATTCTTTGTAATCAGGAGATCAAGTTTCGGGCGTTCTTGGACTATGCAGAAGCGTTAGGTGCCGATTTGATCGCTACCGGCCATTACGCCCGCAATGAGCTTCGAGAAGGGGCCTACCGGTTGATCAAAGGGGATGATCCAGGCAAGGATCAGACCTATTTCATTTATACCCTAGGCCAATCGCAGCTCGCCAGGATTCTTTTTCCGGTCGGGGATATCCTCAAGGATGAAGTCCGAAAACTCGCCGATCAAGTGGGCTTTGGAAACGCCCGTAAACGAGACAGTACCGGCATCTGTTTCATTGGTGAGCGCAAGTTCAAGGATTTTCTGATGCGGTATCTGCCTGCCCAGCCAGGCCTCATCGAGACCGCCGATGGCCAAAAAATCGGTGAACACGAAGGCCTCATGTATTACACATTGGGGCAGAGAAGAGGTTTTGGTGTTGGTGGCGTCCGAGGCGCTGGCGAAGAGGCCTGGTATGTTCTGGCCAAGGACCTGGGTCGGAATGCCCTGATCGTGGGTCAAGGCCATGATCACCCCATGATGCTCTCCGATTCACTCATCGCAAGCCAGCTCTCCTGGACACGGAATGGATTGGATGGCGTCTCTTTCGCTTCGAAAGCCAAAGTTCGCTATCGACAGGAAGACCAGTCCTGCCATGTGGAGCCTCTTGACGAGGGCCGAGTCAGAGTGCGATTTGATCACCCTCAGCGTGCGGTGACACCGGGGCAATCGGTTGTCTTCTATCAGGAAGGCGAATGCCTGGGGGGAGGCATCATCGAGACAGCCCTCTGGAAGGGTCTGTCGACTGGCTTGATTGGCGATCCGCCCGAGAAGACCCTGAAGGGTTAAAATTTTTCTACATTTAAAGTGAACTGATTACCGAGGTAGCCAAGCGATGTCACTCATGGATCTTTCTCCCATCGACGGGCGGTATGCCAGCAAGGTCGATCCGCTTCGACCCATCCTGAGTGAATATGGACTCATTCGGTACCGCGTCATTGTGGAAGTCCGCTGGCTGATCGCGCTGTCGAATGCGCCGGAAGTTAGCGAGGTTCCGGCCTTTAGTGCGGACACTCTTGACGCACTGGAGGGTATTGTCAGCGGATTTTCAGCGGCCGACGCCGAGCGCGTGAAAGCCATTGAGCGCACCACCAACCATGACGTCAAGGCAGTGGAATATTTTCTCAAGGAGAAAATTGCTGGGAACAAGGAGTTGGAGGCGGTCAGCGAATTCATCCACTTCGCCTGTACGTCTGAAGACATCAATAATCTTTCTTATGCACTGATGATGCTTGAGGCGCGTGATCGGGTGATGTTGCCCATGATGCGAAAGCTGACTTCGGCGATCGCTGAAAGAGCGCATGAATACGCAGACCAGCCGATGCTGTCTCGAACCCATGGTCAGCCGGCAACGCCCTCCACGATGGGGAAGGAATTTGCAAACGTGGCTGTCCGCTTGGACCGGCAAGTCAAGCAGATGGCCCGCGTCGAACTCCTGGGCAAAATCAATGGTGCCGTTGGCAATTACAACGCCCATCTTGTGGCTTACCCGCAGGTCAATTGGCCGGCGTTTGGGCAACGTTTCGTAGAATCACTGGGTCTGACCTTCAACCCTTTTACCACGCAGATCGAACCCCATGATTATCTGGCGGAGATCTTCCATGCAGCCTCTCGTTTCAATACCGTTCTGATGGACTTTGATCGGGACGTTTGGGGCTATATTTCACTGGGCTTCTTCAAGCAGAAGACGGTGGCGGGCGAGGTGGGTTCATCAACCATGCCGCACAAGGTGAACCCGATCGACTTTGAAAATTCCGAGGGAAATCTTGGGCTGGCCAACGCCTTGTTTAGCCATCTGGCGGAGAAGCTTCCGATTTCTCGCTGGCAACGCGACTTGACTGATTCAACCGTGTTGAGAAATATCGGTGTTGGAATGGCCCATACCCTGATTGCGTTGGAATCATCGCTCAAGGGCATCTCCAAGCTGGATCTCAATGCAGAAGCTTTAGAAGCTGATCTTGCGGCCAATCCTGAGGTTCTTGCTGAGCCGATTCAGACGGTCATGCGACGTTTTGGTGTTGAAAAACCCTATGAAAAACTTAAGGATCTAACCCGAGGTCAACGAATTGATATGGCACGTTTGGCTGATTTTATCGGTTCACTGGAGATCCCGGATGAAGCAAAGTCATCCCTACTCAAACTAGCGCCTCGAGACTACACCGGTTACGCCGAAGAGTTGACTCGTTCACTTCGACTGGAGGGCTAGATCATGCAATATGGATTATCCATGGTTCGTTCGATCATCGTGTGTTTACTCGCCCTGACTGCTGGGATGGTAGAGGCCAAGGAAACGCCGGAGCAGAAACTCAAGACTTTTTTGGCGCGCGCGAGCACCCTTGAGTCGCATTTTGTTCAGGTACAGGTAGATGAAAAGGGCAATGCGGGTAAACGCAGTGAAGGCACCTTTTCGCTTCAGCGCCCTGGAAAATTCCGCTGGAATTATGAAAAGCCGCACCATCAGGAGATTGTTTCGAGCGGGGGAAAGGTCTGGTTTTTTGATCGAGACCTGGAACAGGTCACAGTCAAAAAGCTCAATAAGGCCATCGGCTCCACGCCGGCGCTTCTTCTGACGGGGGACATCCCCTTAGAGACCAACTTCAAGATCGAAGCTCAGTCAGATGAAGAAGGGATCGCCCTGATCAAGCTCATTCCAAAGTCTGAGGAGGGTGGATTCCAGTACATCCAGATCGGTCTTGAAAACAATGTGCTGGTCGGCATGGAACTCAGTGACAACTTTGGTCAGCTGACCCGCATTTACTTTGATCAACTCAAGACCGGCGTTAAGCTAAATCCAGAGATCTTCAACTTCAAGGCGCCCCCAGGTGCTGATGTTTTTGAAGATCCCTGAGCGTTAGCCGATAGGTTCGACCCCATGCGCGAGCCTCAATCTCAATATCAGCCTTTGGCCGAACGGATGCGGCCACGGACTCTGGAGGAGTATGTCGGACAGACCCATCTCCTGAGCCCCGGCAAACCGCTCTATGAGGCGATTACGCAGGGCCGTCTTCACTCAATGATCTTCTGGGGTCCCCCAGGGACTGGCAAAACCACGCTGGCTCGGCTTTTGGCCCGCTACGCGGATGCGGAGTTCTCAACCTTGTCGGCTGTTCTTGCGGGGGTCAAGGACATTCGGGAGCAGGTGCAGCAAGCCAAACGCCTGCGGGAAGAGGAAGGCAGAGGCACGCTTCTTTTCGTCGACGAAGTTCACCGCTTCAATAAAAGCCAGCAGGACGCCTTTCTTCCTCACGTTGAAGACGGAACGTTCTGCTTTATTGGCGCCACAACCGAAAATCCCTCCTTTGAACTCAACAACGCGTTGCTTTCTCGCGCCCGAGTTTATGTTCTTCGGGGGTTGACGGTCGAGGACCTCGAAGGGCTTGTGCATCAGGTGCTAAATGACCCGGTCCGAGGCTATGGGGAGCAAGACCTGACGCTTTCCCCTGAGAGCATTCAGCTTCTTGTTGAAGCCGCGGATGGGGATGCCCGTCGTTTGCTTAACTTGATTGAAATCACGCTGGATCTTGCGCCAAATCAAGGTGGCGTCATTCCCCCGGAGCTTGTCGCTGAGGTTCTGTCAGCTGGGAGCAGTCGTCGGTTCGATAAAAATGGGGAAGACTTCTACAACCAGATTTCCGCCCTACATAAGTCGGTTCGAGGGAGCGCACCGGATGCGGCCCTTTATTGGTTTTCGAGAATGCTTGATGGCGGTATTGATCCCCTCTACCTTGCTCGGCGGATTGTCCGGATTGCCAGTGAAGATATAGGTAACGCGGATCCCAGAGCGCTTCAATTAGCCCTTAATGCTTGGGATGCGCAGGAGCGCCTGGGCAGCCCTGAAGGGGAGTTGGCCATGGCGCAGGCGATTCTCTATTTGGCTGCCGCGCCGAAAAGCAATGCGGTCTACATGGCTTATAAAGCGGCCAGAGCGGATGCCACGAATTTTGGGAGCTTGGATGTGCCGTTGCATCTTAAAAATGCGCCGACATCCCTCATGAAAAATCTGGATTATGGGAAGCACTACCGCTATGCCCATGATGAACCCGATGCCTATGCGGCGGGCGAGCGCTACTTTCCGGATGCGATGCCTGAGCGCGCTTACTACCAGCCAGTTCAGAGGGGTCTTGAAATCAAGATCGCAGAGAAATTGGCTCGGCTTAAAGCGTTGGATCGCAAGTCCTAAGCTCCATGGATAACTACGATCGGATCCTGATTGAGTCTCTGGCCGATGGTCGGTTTCACTCGGGTACGGAGATTGCCCAAGTGATGGGGATTTCGAGAGCCGGGGTCTGGAAGCATGTCAGGCGCCTTGAGAATTTTGGTCTCGAAGTGGTGTCGGTGCCGGGCAAGGGTTATCGTCTGACGCGCCCCATTGAACTCCTCAATGCCGAGAGGATCCTCAACGGACTGGACGCTTCTGTGCGGGATCTCATGGGACCTTTGCACATAGAAAATGTTCTTGAGTCGACCAATTCGACACTGATGCAAATGGCCTCAGGGACAGCGCCCAATGGAACAGCCGTTCTGGCTGAATTCCAGAAG
This sequence comes from Methylococcaceae bacterium, assembly GCA_044350805.1. Lineage (GTDB taxonomy): Bacteria > Pseudomonadota > Gammaproteobacteria > Methylococcales > Methylococcaceae > UBA6136. The sequence continues at coordinate 186,860 of JBILGU010000001.1, read as the reverse complement.
CAGGGCCGCGGTCGGATTGGACGCAGTTGGCTCTCGCCGCTCGGGGGAGGAATTTGTCTTTCTTTGCTTTGGCGATTCCAAGACCCCCGTGAGGTTGCGGGTTTAAGTCTTGCCGTGGGGGTTGGGCTCACTCGGGCCTTGGAATCCATCGGCGCGAGTGATGTCGCCCTAAAATGGCCCAATGATCTTTTGTGGAGAGGGGCCAAGCTTGGGGGCATCCTGATCGAAATCGTCGGTGAGGCTCATGGCTCGTGTGCTGTGGTGATCGGTGTTGGCTTGAATATCGATCTTCCTACAGAGATCGAAGCTCGAATTGATCAGTCGGCGACGGATCTTCGGCGTGTTCTTGGGGGAAAGACGGGGCTTAGGAATGACATCGTGGCTGGTTTTCTCTCCCATCTATTAAAAATTCTTAAAAGTTATGCGGAAGAGGGGCTCCCAGCGTATCTTCCTGAATGGCGGGCGACCCATGGCGATAGTGGTAAGCCCGCGACCATCCGCATTGGCGATGCGGAGGTTGTAGGTAAGGTGGTTGATGTTTCACCGGAGGGCTTTCTGATCTTTGAAGAGGAAGGGGGGAGAAGGAGAACCTTTGCATCGGGGGAAGTGCGTTTGCGGGTCACTCACTAATGGCTGGATACTATCTTCTCATTGATGTCGGAAACACCCGCATCAAATGGGCAAGGGTCGAAGCGGATCGCCTGCTTCCAGGGGCGCCTTTTCCGATAGAACCGGCTGTGCTGCCTTCGATCCAAACCGCTTGGGGCTCTCTTGAAAAGCCCCTGGGTGTCGCCCTTTCCAATGTGGCCAGCGAACGCCTCGAGGTCGACATTAGAGCTTTTATCAAGGGGCATTGGTCCATGACGCCCTTCATCGCAAAGTCCCAGGATCAGGGCTTTGGTGTGACATCCGGTTACCGAGAGCCAGAAAGGCTCGGCGTTGATCGTTGGCTTGCCCTTGTTGCGGCCAGAGGGCGAAGCAAACTTCCGACCGTGATCGTTGATGCGGGTAGCGCTTGTACCATTGACCTTCTTAATGCAGATGGACGCCATGTTGGAGGCTATATCCTTCCGGGACTGACGGCGATGGCAAACGCTTTGGTCAAAGGAGCGCATCAAATCCAAGAGGCCCAAGACATTGGAGACGATTGTCTTGATCCTGGAGCAGATACGCAAGAAGGTATGGCAAACGGTGCTTTGCTGGGTCTTGTAGGGGCGGTTGAACGAGTGCTTTACAATCTTGGTGGATTGGGGATTCGCGAGCCTTCCCTCCTTGTGACCGGCGGGGACGCTGGAAAAATGGGCCCTTTTCTTCGTAGCCCGTGTCATATTGCGCCTGACCTAGTGCTTGAAGGACTCTGGTTGACTCTCAAAGCAGACAGGTCGTTGAGCCTGACCTTCGGTCAAGGCCCTGATTCCAAGGGTGATTGAGGGGGATGAAGCGCACGGTTTTCTTTCTTACGTGCGATGGAGAAAACGTGTGAATCTCTGCCCATCAGTTGAGCCAAGCTCTGCTAGTGGGGTGGAAGGAGCTTACGGACCAATCATGAGTTCACGCGCTTCAGGTTAACTTTATTTTGCCGCCTTGAAACCGTCGGCTGCAGTCTATTTCCGGATTACGAATTGAAATACCTCTTCTATATGCTGGTGCTGGTCAATCTTGTCTTCCTCGGATGGAAGTACGGGCTTGATCATTGGGGCTTTAATCAAGGTCCCGAGAGCAAAGTGCAAAGCTCTATCGATCCTCTGGATTCACTAGGCTCGGAAGAGGAGGGGTTTGATCTTCTCCCGACAGAGCCAGATCCAGTTCCCGTTCAAGAGGGAGTTGCGAATGGTCCTGATGATGCCCAGAGCCCTCCGCGATCTGGTTGCATGTCGCTGGGACCTTTTGCCACCCGTGAGGAGGCTGAATCCCATCTTGCCGTTTTGGGAACGCTAGCCAAGGATCTCCGAGTTACCAATCGGGCCGGTGATATCCCTGAGGGGTACTGGGTGCTTTTTACCAAAGCAGCCACCCGAGAAGGCGCGCTGGCCAACCGTCAACTTCTTATGAATCGCGGTTTCTATGAGAGCTGGCTTTTCGACAAGGGCCCATTGGCGGGATCGATTGCCTTAGGGCTCTATCCCACGGAGGAGGAGGCCAGTGCGGCACTCAGCGGGTTTCGAGATCGCGGGATCAATGCCAAGGTGAAGCCACGGATGGTCCGGGGCCAGTCATTCTGGATCAAGGTCCCTTGGCAGGGCAGCATCATGGAGTTTGATGAGGCCATTCAGACCCTTAAGGGTCACGACGGAACCCTGAACCTTCCCTCACCATCAAGCTGTTCCTGAACGATTTTTTTGTCGGCAACACCGGCAAAGCGCGACGCCATGAGAAGATAAAACTGCGTTCCGAAGATGAGGTTGGCCATCAGCAGATGAAGCGGTTGAACGACCGCGGGGAATCCCAGCCGATCGAGGCTCACCCCGCTTGAAATGGCCACCAAGATCAGTCCCGCAAGGCCGTAGGCCGGAATCCGCATAGGGTTTCCCGCAACAGTCGATTTTCGAAGCTTCCAAACCAGCCAGAGGTTGGTAAAGAGGATAATTGATGAAAAGGAACGATGGACATAGAAGATGATAGGGAAGTGATCGCGCCATACGGATCGTTCGCTGATCAGATGGGCATTGGTAATGCCATCCACCGCTTCTCGAATCTGCGTTCCCATGGTGATTTGAATCAGCGTCATAAAGACCGCGATTTTGAGGGTCTGACGCCAGCGGGGGCTCAATGAACCAAAGTTTTGCCGACTAAGCCATGGCCGAGCGGCCAGACAGACCGAGAGAATCAGAAGGGAAACGATGACGAAGGCCACAATCATGTGGGCTGAAATCAGAATGGGCTTTAACTCGCTGGCCACAACGCGCGATCCGAGCCACCCTTGGAAACCCACCATGAGAAAGGTCGTAAGAGACAGATAAAAGACTGAGGGAGCAAACTTTCTAAACGGGATTGAGCGAATCAGTGTCGTCAGAATCAGAATCCCGATGGAAACGCCGAGCAGACGATTGAGATATTCGGTCCAGGTCTTTAAGACGTTAAATGTCGTGTCGCCGTACCCAATGTACCGTTGGTGGTAATCCGCCGGCAGTTGGCTTTCCGAGGTCGGGGGGACAAGCCGACCAAAACAGGTCGGCCAGTCAGGGCAACCCATCCCCGAACCCGAGGCGCGGACAATCCCGCCGACCAGGATCAGAAGGTAAACCGCGGTCACCGTGATAAGGCCAATGCGGATGAATTTATCGACGATTTGTTGTCTGTCCATGCTGTGAAACACTGAGGCTGGTGCTTTGACATACCCGGGTTGACGGGGCCCTTCAGGAAACAAGCTAACGATCTGCAAAGCGTAAAGGCGCTCCTTGGAACAGGAACGGCGGGGGCAGGGCCTTTCAGACCGAAGACGCGCTAAAATAGCACAATCAGCCCATCTCAGGAGCTAGCCATAGTCTCTCCATTGGATCTGGGTTCCGCCATCGTATGAATGACTTCGGAGAAATTTTTTGAGCGACAAGCGCGAGGATAGCGAGTCTTTGGATTACCGAAAGGCTGGCGTTGATATCGAGGCGGGGAATGCCCTGGTTGAAAGGATCAAGCCCATAGCCGCAAGGACCCGAATTCCCGGTGTTCTGGCAGGGCTTGGCGGATTTGGATCCCTTTTTGAGTTGCCCGTTGGGCGCTACCGTGAACCTGTCCTGGTTGCCGGAACGGATGGTGTTGGAACCAAGTTGAAGTTGGCTATCGAAACAGGATGCCATGGTGGCGTGGGTATTGATCTTGTCGCAATGTGCGTCAACGACATCGTCGTCCAGGGCGCTGAGCCTCTTTTCTTTCTCGACTACTATGCCACTGGCCATCTTGATGTTGATGTGGCGGCCTCTGTCATTGAGGGGATTGGAACGGGCTGCGAGCGGGCGGGCTGTGCGCTGGTGGGGGGTGAAACGGCTGAAATGCCCGGCATGTATGAGGCGGGTGATTACGACCTTGCGGGCTTTTGTGTCGGCATTGTCGAAAAGTCTGCCATGCTCGATGGTACGCGCGTGCGTCCGGGTGACCGGCTCATTGGTTTAGCTTCATCAGGCCCTCACTCTAATGGCTACTCACTGATTCGAAAAATCATTGAGAAGGCCGGGCCCGGTGCGCTGGAGTCCTCATGTGGTGACAAGAAGCTGGCAGAAGCCCTCATGGAACCGACGCGCATCTATGTGAAATCCCTGATCAGCCTTTTGCATGGCTCTGAAGTACATGCTTTTGCGCATATCACAGGTGGCGGGATTACCGAAAATCTCCCGAGGGTCCTTCCAAAGGGAACGGCGGCTGTGATTCATCTCGAAAGTTTTGAAAGACCTGCAGTTTTCAATTGGCTCAAGGAGCAGGGCCGGGTGGCGGATCATGAAATGCTCAAGACCTTCAATTGTGGAATTGGCATGATCGTCTGTGTTCCTCAAGCCGAAGAGGCACAGGCTCTTATGCAATTGTCAGGAGCCGGCGAAGTTTGTTTCAGCATCGGAGAGATCGTTGCAACCGATGGGCCAGCGGCGGTCAGCTATACCGGTTCGTGGTAGGGGAAAAAATGAGTATCAATTTGAGTGTTGTGGTTCCTGTCCATAACGAAAACGAAAATCTACGTCCCTTGATCGAGGAGATTGTCACCTCCGTATCAGGCTTGGGCGCTTACGAAATCATTTATGTCGATGACGGGAGTGCGGACGACACGCTGGCGCGTCTTCAGGCGCTGAGTTCTGAATTTTCTGCATTGCGAGTGCTCAGGCACGTGAAGTGCTGTGGACAGAGTACGGCGGTCAGAACCGGCGTGATTGCGGCCCGAGGCTCTGTCATCGCAACGCTGGATGGCGACGGTCAGAATGACCCGGCGAATATTCCTGCGATGTTCAAAGCCTGGCAGGAGCTGACGCAGAATGGCGGCAAGGCGCTGATTGCGGGATATCGAAAGAATAGAAAAGACACGGGTTGGCGCAAACTGTCCTCCCGAATTGCCAATCGTGTTCGTGCAGGCTTACTGGGCGATGCAACACCCGATACGGGTTGTGGGCTGAAGCTTTTTGATCGGGCCCTGTTTTTGGATATGCCCTACTTTGATCACATGCATCGATTCCTCCCTGCATTGGCACAAAGGGCCGGGGCGCGGATTGTATCTGTGGAGGTCAACCATCGCCCGAGAACTCTCGGTGTCTCCAAATATGGGACCTGGCACCGCCTTTGGGTGGGGATATGGGATCTTATGGGCGTCATGTGGCTTCAGCGCAGGGCTCATATCCCCGTGGTGGAAGAGCTTGGAAAACCCTGAAGATGCGCATTCCTCTGCCATACGTGATCTGACATTGGGGAGATTCCAATCATGACGCTGATCAAGCTGGTTACAGGTATCGCATTCCTCTTATGCCTCGATGCCACCGCCGCCGAGACTGCGCCGCTGCCGCAACAGCTTTTGGGCGAGGAGTCGATGGATCTCTCTGCGACCAAGGTCAAGGTGCGGGTCATCAAGCTCACGCTGGCAAAAGGCTGGAAGGTTAAAACGCGTATCCATCCGGTCCCGGGTCCACGGTATGTTTTGAAAGGGCGGGTCCGCATTGCGACGGACGAGAAGGCGGAGGAATTTGGTCCTGGTCAGTTGTTCTGGGAGACAGGATCCCAGTATCTTTCTGAGAACGTGAGTGATAGTGAGGTTGATCTGCTGGCCATGGAGATGCTTTCGGAACCTGTACCCGCCAAACCTGGTCGTACGATGACTGGAAAATCACCTAAAGGAAAGACCAAGTGAAAAGAATCTCTGGCTCTGTAGTCCAGTCACTTCGATGCATGGGGGTTGCGCTCGTGTTGCAAGGAACGCTCGCATCCGGGGTTCTGGCAAAGGACAAGCCTGCGGAACCAGAAATTGCCCAAGAGTGGAAACCCACGACCTTGAGCGATAAAACGCTCGCAAAGATTAATCAGGCAGTGGAGTCTTATCAGCATTGTCTGAATGATGAAACCAATAAGCATGTAAACGATCCCGAAGATTCCCGAAAACTAACCGATCTGATTCTGAGCGCTTGTGATCCGAAGTTGGCTCCAATTAAACCCGCATTCCGGACTGAAAAAGTGCCCGATGTCATTTCCGAGCGTTACCTTCAGAGAAAGCGGTCCCAGGCCGCTCAGCAGGTTGTTCGCGTGGTGATGGGAGCACACGCGCTTCGCTATCGCGAATCCCACCCCGAATAAGATCTGTGAGACTGGCCGGTCGAAGGACCGGCTGTTTCAATCGCCCCGACAGCCTGCGGAACGCTAGTCTGCGTTGCATTGATTCCTACTTTTCAAATCCGTCCCATCAGGGACGATCTTTTCCCCGAGGTTTCTGATGTCCATTGACCCCCAAATGGTTCCTGTCACGCTGGATTTGTTCCATCTGGTGCTTGGGGCGCTGGTTGTGATTCTGGTGCTTCTGACACTCGTTCTCGCATTACTGCCCTTTCTTTCTGCGCGACAGAAAAAGTCTCAGGCTGAATCTCCTTCGGAAGTTGCCGTAGCCCCGACATTGACGGAGTCCCAGCCGACCGCAGCACTTCAGCTACTGGGATTGTTACAGCAAGAAGCCCGATTTATCGATTTCATCGAAGAGGACCTTCAGCACCACGCGGATGCGGAGATCGGAGCAGCTGCCCGAGTCGTTCATGAAGGATGTCGTCGTGTGATCAAGCAACATTTGCAGCTTGAACCGGTGATGAGTGAACACGAAGGTGCCAGCGTCACATTGGAAAAGGGCTTCAATGCGTCAGAGATTCGCATGACGGGGAACATCGTAGGATCTCCCCCTTTCCATGGTAGCTTGGTCCACAAAGGCTGGAAGGTGCACGATATTCGTTTGCCCTTAATGGCCGAGGGGCATGATCCTCACGTGCTGGCTCCCGCGGAGGTTGAGCTTTGAGTCAGGCAGACTTTGCAGTTGGAATTGATCTTGGGACCACCAACAGCGTCCTTTCGTATGTGCGTCTTGATGCAGTGAAGGATGAGGTTGTTCCGGTAGATGTCTTGCCGATCCCGCAGATCATCACTCCGGGAACTGTCGAGAGTCGGCCCCAGTTGCCTTCTTTCCTTTATCAGGCCCATCCTGACGAACTTCGTGCTGAAGATGTGACGTTGCCTTGGGCGAGCCCGGATCGCAGTCTGGTTGGGGAAATCGCCCGTCACCTTGGGAGCAAGACTCCCATCCGGCTGGTTGGAAGTGCCAAAAGCTGGCTCTCGCATGCGCAAGTCGATCGGAAATCGCCCATTCTTCCAGTGCAGTCGCCCCCGGAAGTCACCCGGATTTCTCCACTTGAGGCCTCAACCACTTATCTCCAGCACTTAAAGAGCGCCTGGGATTGCCGTTTTCCGGAAGCTCCCCTGGCAGATCAGGACATCGTGATTACGGTCCCGGCCTCTTTTGACCCCGGAGCCAGGGAATTGACCGTTGAGGCTGCCCGAAGAGTTGGCCTTGGCCATGCCGTCTTGTTGGAAGAACCGCAGTCAGCCCTTTACAGCTGGATTCAGGCTTCGGGTAGCGAGTGGAGGAATCAGGTCCGTCCGGGAGAAACCATTCTCGTGGTCGATGTCGGGGGCGGTACCACAGACTTTTCCCTCATTGCTGTGTCCGAGGCGGAAGGGTGTCTAACGCTTGAGCGAGTGGCCATTGGCGATCATATCCTCCTCGGTGGAGACAATATGGATCTGGCTCTGGCCTATGGCATCCGTGCCAAGCTAGATCGGGAGGGTAAACGTCTTGAACCTTGGCAGTTACAGTGCCTGACCCACGGTGCACGTGATGCAAAGGAAAGGCTTCTGGGCGATGCGGCATTAGACGAAGTCGCGATTACTATTCCAAGCCGAGGATCCTCCTTGATCGGGGGGACACTCCGAACAAATTTGACTCGAGCTGAGGTTCTTCAAACCGTTGTAGACGGCTTCTTTCCGGTACTTTCTGTCGTAGACCGTCCTCAGCAGACCGCCCGCGCCGGTTTGACAACCCTCTCCCTGCCTTATGCGCAAGACGCCCGAATTACCGCCCATCTGGCCGCTTTTCTGAGTCGTCATATCGATGCGGCGAATCAGTCTCCAACCTTTTCCAACGGGGATGCCCGCCGCTTTTTGCATCCTTCGGCGATTCTTCTCAATGGCGGGGTTTTTCGCTCAGTCGAGTTGGTGGATCGCCTGTTGGCAGTGATCAATCGCTGGCTTGAGTTGGACGGTGCAGAGCCTGTCCGCCTCCTCGAGGGAATAGACCTTGATCTGGCGGTATCCCGGGGTGCTGCCTACTACGCCAACGTTCGAAAGGGACCCGGCGTTCGCATTCGTGGAGGCACTGGGGCGGCTTACTACGTGGGTGTTGAAAGTGCGGTTCCCGCCGTGCCGGGTATTGCGCCCCCGCTGGAGGCCCTTTGTATCGCACCTTTCGGGATGGAGGAGGGCAGCGAGGCCGCACTTCCTCCCTACGAGTTTGGTCTGATCGTTGGTGAACCTGTTCATTTTCGGTTTTTTGCTTCAACGGTTCGGCGTCTTGATGAAGTCGGAACGCGGCTGGACTGGTGGACGGAGGATGAGCTTCAGGAACTGGCGGCGATCGAGGTCACGCTCCCGGCAGAGCAATATCTTCAGGGGGAGGTCGTCCCGGTTGTTCTGGCTGCACGGGTTACCGAAACGGGAACGCTGCAACTGGAAGCAGTCGCCCGCCATGGAGGCCAGCGTTGGAAGGTCGAGTTCGAGGTGCGTGATCGAGACGCTTCATCGGGTGAACCGACGGCGTCAAAAGGCGAATGAGTAAAGATTCTTCCAGAACGACGCCACGCTGGCTGGTCGGGATTGATCTAGGCACCAGCCATACCGTAGTCGCAGCAGCTTCCCTCGAGCAAGCTGTGGAGCACGAAATCATTGGATTCCAGATCCCTCAGCTTGTCGGTCTTGGGGAGGTGGGGTCCAGGCCATTGTTGCCTTCAGTGCAATATCAAGCCTCATCAGATGAGGTCCGCTCTGCAGATTGTTTTCTCCCCTGGGAAACGCCTTCGAAACAGGGCAGCAGTTCTGATCTCCCGATCGTGGGCTTCTTGGCGCGACAGCTGGGTGCCAAGTCCCCAGGCCGTCTCGTCGCCAGTGCCAAGAGCTGGTTGTCCCATCCCTCGGTCGATCGTAATGCCCCCATTCTTCCCTGGGGAGGTGTTGAGGGCGTCGAGAAGATATCCCCGGTGGCAGCTTCCGCAGGGTACCTCCGGCATGTGCGTCATGCCTGGAATGAACGCCACCCTCAGGCGCGCCTTGAGGATCAGGATCTGACCATCACCGTTCCCGCCTCATTTGACGAAGCCGCCAGAGCGCTGACCTGTAATGCGGCGAGAGAGGCCGGATTTCTCCACTTTCAATTAGTGGAGGAACCTCAAGCGGTTTTTTATGACTGGCTCTGGCGCGAACGAGATCACATTGCTGATCTTCTTGATGGCGTGCGTCTGGTTCTGGTGGTGGATTTGGGGGGAGGAACACTGGATCTGACCCTGATTTCGGTCAGACGCGAGGTCAGTGGTCCAGAGTTCACCCGAATTGCGGTCGGTCAGCACCTGATGCTTGGCGGAGATAATCTCGATCTTGCGCTGGCGCACCTCGCCGAAAATAAGTTGGCGACTGCTGGGCACAAGGTGAGTCCCCTTGAATTTTCCCAATTGGTCGAGCAGTGTCGTCAGACCAAAGAGGCGCTGCTCTCCCCGGATGCGCCCGAGTCAGCCAAGGTGACCTTGCTGGGAGGTGGCAGTCGCTTGATTGGGGGCACACGATCCGTTGAGTTCGAGCGTTCCGAGGTTCAAAGCCTTTTGATGGATGGTTTTTTCCCGTTGGTTGAATTGGGTGAACTTCCGGACCGACGTCGCAGTGGTGTTGTTGAATATGGCCTCCCCTTTGTCCGTGACCCCGCGATTACACGTCACATATCCGCGTTTCTCGTTGAGCATCGTCATGTCATTTCAGAGGCGATCGGTGAGGGTCCCATTCAGGGCCTCATGCCAGACGCCTTGCTGTTGAATGGCGGTGTCTTCAATAGCGCCCTCTTGACGCAAAGACTGATGCGTCAGTTCAGGGCCTGGGGCGCCGAAAACATCCGATGTCTTGAAAATCCCCATCCTGAAGAGTCAGTTGCGCATGGCGCCGTTGCTTCGGCGTGGGCGCGCCGCGGAACTGTGGTCAAGAAAATCACCAGTGGTGCTCCGAGGAGTCTCTTCCTGGTTTTGGAGGGGGGGAGCGAAGCCAAGACTATGGGCTGCTGTCTCCTGCCGCGAGGAACGGAGGAGGCCCAGGAAATCATTCTGAGTGATCGAAGGTTCAGGCTGAAAGTTGGAGCTGCGGTTCAATTTCATCTGGTGGCCTCCCAAGATGACCTTACGCCCTTGCCCGGCACTCTGGTCCCGCTTGATGATCTGGCTTTTAGCGCTCTGCCGCCCCTGAGCCTCGTCATGGATGCGCGAGGAAGAAAGGAGGACGCGATCGAGGTTCAGTTGGTTGCGGCGCTTAGCCCCGTGGGAACCTTGGATCTCCAATGTGTTGCGGTTGATGATCGAGACGTCCGTTGGAAAATAGAATTTGAGCTGCGATCCCAGGCCAGCGTTTCGATTCAGGGTCTTCAGCACGAAGAGCATCCCAAGCTGGCATCGGCGCGGGAATTGATCCTCGGAGTTTTTGGCCCAAGGAGTAAGTCGGTGGATCCCAAGGCGGTGAAGCGACTTCGATCCGATCTCGAACGTCTTTTGGGGCCCAAGGAAGATTGGGGCATTGTGTTGCTGCGGGGACTTGCCGAGATCCTCATTCAGGGGCTCCCCAACCGCCGCCGTTCACCGGATCATGAGCGGGTCTGGCTCAATCTGGCCGGGTTCTGTCTGCGTCCCGGCTTCGGACACCCCCTGGATGAAACGCTCGTTGCTAAAGTCTTTGAGGTTTTTCCCCAGGCCCCACAGTTCAGTCAGGAGTCCCAGGTGTGGTCGGAATGGTGGACTTTATGGCGGCGGATTGCCGGCGGTCTGGATGACCGCCGGCAAAGTATCCTTTTTGAGTCAGCGTTGCCCTACCTGGAACCCTCGAGACTCCGCCGGGCCACTCAGGCAGAGCTTGCGAGAAAACGTGGGCCTGAGGATCTTTTGCGATTGGTGGCAAGCCTTGAACATCTCTCCGCCAAGGATAAAGTCAGAATTGGGGAATGGCTCTTGCCTCGCATCGGAAAGGCTGGAGATCAGCGGGTTCTCTGGTGGTCGTTGGGCCGCCTGGGTTCACGCAAGCCCTGGCACGGTTCGTCACACAACGTCATTCCTTCAAGTGAAGTTCGCAACTGGTTGGATCGGATCATGGGCGAGGACCTTAAAAAGAACAGCGATGCGGCCCTCTCCGCAGCGCTTATCGCCCGGTTTACCGGGGATAGACTGCTCGATGTCGATGTGGAAACGCGAGAGGCTTTAGTGCATTTACTTGAGGAGGCGAAACTTCCTGAAAGTTGGGTGCGACTGGTCAGTGAAGTTTCGGATCTCACTGATTTGGATGAGCAGCGTGTTTTGGGTGAAACCTTACCTCCGGGATTAGTGTTAATAACTAGCTGATTTCTTGCAGGTGAGCATAAACTAGCTGAAAAAAGTTGTTCTAATGCATGGCGAGGGCCACTTCATGTTTGAACGAAAGATTCTGAGTGCCATGATTGCGTCGGGGATGGTCGGGTGTTCTACGTTGTCGCCAAATCCGCCGGCAGTTCCGGCTGAAACGAAGGCGTCTGTCGCCCCTGAGAACGAATCGATTGCCTGTGCCAATCAGGTGAAGGCGTTCTCTCAGACTTCAGCAGTCGTATCTGCGAAGTCGCAGAAACCGAGTGTGGATCTTCTTTTTTGGTGCACAAAGGCCGCTGAGAAGGGGGATGCCCGCTCCCAGTGGGTCCTCGCCGGACTTTATGAGCGTGGCATTGGAGTGACTGCCAGTCAGAGCGAAGCCTTGCGTTGGTACAAGGCCTCTGCAACCCAAGGGAATGCCGATGCGCAGTTCAGAGTAGGTCAGATCTACGGGCGGGGCGAGGGAGTCCCTCAGGATCGCAATGAGGCGACCCGCTGGTATTTGAAGGCGTCGGAGCAGGGCCATGTCGAAGCTGCCTACTATATGGGATACCGTTATCAGCATGGAAAGGGTGCAACCCAGAATTTCCCGGAGGCCGTACGCTGGTATTCCAAGGCGGCGGAGCTTGGCAATACTCAGGCCATGCATGGCCTAGGAACCCTTTATCTTCAGGGGCAGGGCGTGCCGCAAAATCAGGTCGAGGCTTATAAGTGGTTCAACCTCGCAGCGGTCTCAGGGGAGAAGGAATTTAGCCAGAGCCGTGATCGACTGGCAAAAAAGCTAAGCTCAGCCCAGTTGGCCGAAGGTCAGCGACTGGCCAGCGAGTGGGCAAAAAAGCACCCGCAGAACGCTGCGAAGGCCCCCTGATCAGGCTTCGATGAAGTCCTGAGACCGTCCCAGCCAGCGATGAATGAGCTGGTCGACGATCTCAGGATTCTCCTGATGGAGTTTATCGGCTTGTTGGTGGACCTGATCTATGAGGTGCCCATCCTCCACAAGATCAGCAATTCTGAAATTGAGCTGGCCCGTCTGGCGAGTTCCCAAGAGTTCCCCGGGTCCCCGTATTTCCAAATCCTTTTCGGCGATGATGAAGCCGTCGTCTGTCTCCCTTAGTATGGCGAGTCTTTCGCGGGCAATCTTTCCCAAGGGGGATTGATAGACGAGGACGCAATGGGCTTCGCCCGGGCCTCTGCCGACCCTTCCCCGCAGTTGATGAAGCTGCGCAAGACCGAGGCGCTCGGCATTCTCAATCACCATCAGTCCGGCATTGGGAACATCAACACCCACCTCGATGACGGTCGTCGCGACCAGAAGGTCGATCTCCCCCTGCTTGAAAGCCTGCATGATCGACTCCTTATCGCGTGCTTTAAGGCGACCATGGACCAGGGCCATGCGAAGCTCTGGTAGCGACTCCTTGAGCGTCGCGGCCGCAGTTTCAGCAGCTTCCGCCTGCAGCATTTCCGACTCTTCGATCAGGGTACAGACCCAGTAGGCCTGGCGTCCTTTCCTGACCCATTCGTCAATCCGGGTAATGATCTCTGATTTTCGGCCTTGCGGCAGGACGGCCGTCTTTACCGGCGTGCGTCCGGGGGGGCGCTCATCGATAATGGAGAGATCGAGATCGGCATATCCAGTCATTGCCAGTGTTCTTGGAATGGGCGTTGCTGTCATGATCATCTGATGGGGAACCCTGCCGTTTTGGACTCCCTTCTGTCTGAGTGCGAGGCGTTGATGGACGCCAAAGCGATGCTGCTCATCGATAATGATGAGCCCGAGGCGTGCGAAGTCGACATCGTCTTGAAAAAGGGCATGGGTTCCGATGGCGAGCCCTGTTCTGCCCTCGGCGAGATCAGAAAGCGCGGCACTGCGATCCTCCTTTTTTAGTCGGCCAGAAATAAAACCCACACTCACTCCCAGGGGCTCCAGCCAATGGGTGAAGCTTCGGGCATGCTGGTCAGCGAGGAGGTCCGTTGGGGCCATCACGGCGACTTGGTATCCGGAAGCGAGAGCGGCCAGGGCGGCGAGTGCGGCGACGACGGTTTTTCCGCAACCGACATCACCTTGCACCAGGCGCATCATCGGGGTTGAGCGCCCGAGATCCGAGAGGATTTCTGTGACCACACGCTCTTGAGCGCCCGTGAGCTTGAAGGGAAGAGCCCCTAGAAATGAAGTGTGGACGGATGGCGGAAGCGTGAGTTCTGGGGCCATCTGATTTCTTACCCGACTTCGGTAGCGGCTCAGGCTGAGGTGATGGGCCAACAGTTCCTCATAGGCCAGCCGACGGCGCGCCCTTTCCAAAGTTTGGCTGCCAAGGCCAAGCCCCGGCGCAGGACGATGGAGTGCAAGGAGGGCTTCTTTCAGAGAGGGTCCCGAGGCGAAGGGAGGTGGGTGGTTTTCAAGGAGATCATGGAGCCCTTCCATCTGCTCAAGTGCCTGACTCACAAGTTGCCGTAAGGTTTTTTGGTGAACCCCTTCCGTGACGGGGTAGACCGGCGTCAGGCAAGCTTCGGGCGATGGGGGGCTCTCCTCAAGGGGGAACTCATAGTCAGGATGGCTGACTTCCATTCCCTGAAAGCCAAAACGGACCTCACCAAAGCAACGTACACGCCGACCTGGGATAAATTGGAGTTCCTGATGTCGCGTGAAATGGAAAAAACGCAGGGTCAGCAGACCACTGGCATCCTGGATGCGAACCAAATGGCTCCGGCGAGCGCCCTGTCTCACCTCAATGCCGACGATGGCGCCTTCGACAAGGACGGTCTCTCCAGGCCGCGCCTGTCCAATCGACGTGAGCCGTGTCCGATCTTCATAACGCAGGGGAAGATGGAACAGGAGGTCCTGAACGGTTTGGAGATCGATCCGTTCAAGTTTTTGGGCGGTTTTTTCCCCCACCCCTCGAAGCGAGGCGATCGATTGACCGAGAAGTGAAGGTGATCTAGACAGAGATTTAGTAAAGGATCAGCCCGCAAGAACCAGAACAGCATCCATCTCGACCATGGCGCCCCGCGGCAGAGCAGCAACACCAATGGCGGCTCTGGCCGGATAGGGTTGGTTGAAGTAGGTGCTCATGATCTCGTTGACCATGGAAAAATGGCCAAGATCGGTCAGAAACACGTTGAGTTTGACCACATCGTCGAGAGAGCCGCCGGCGGCCGCGGCCACAGCGTTCAGGTTTTTGAAAACCCGATGAATCTGGACATCAATAGGTCCCTCAACGAGGGCCATCGTTTGGGGATCCAGGGGGATTTGACCGGAAAGGTATACCGTATTTCCCGTCTGGATGGCTTGTGAATAGGTGCCGATGGCTTGAGGCGCGAGATCGGTGTGAATGGCCTTCTTAGTCATGTGTGCTTTTTTTTCGCAGTTCTGATTTGACACGTGAAATTTTGAGAACAATCGAGAGTTTACGAAGCTCCTTCACCACCTGCGCCAGGTGGTTTCGATCTCTGACCATCAGCGTAATGTAGTCAATGGACAGTTGACTGTCTTGGTTAACGATTTGGACGTTCTCGATGTTTGCGCGCATTCTCGAAATGGTAGCCGCCACCTTGGCAAGGGTTCCGACCTGATTCATGAGTTCGATGCGAATCAGCGCTGGGAATTCACCCCGGGCCTGCTTGTCCCATTGCACATCGACCCAGTTGCCATGACGCTTGCGGAGTTCCTCTATGTTATTGCATTCGGTCAGATGAACCACAATCCCCTTGCCCGGATTGAAAAAACCAATGATCGGGTCGCCAGGAATGGGGCGACAGCATTTTGCAAGGTTCACGACCATACCCTCAGTGCCCCGAATGATCAGGGGGGTCAGTGAGGGGGACTTTTCAGACGGTTTCGCTCCAATCCTTTCGGGTCCCAGATCCACCAGCTGCCTTGCCACCAACATGGGCAGGCGATTACCCAGACCCAAGTCCTCGAGCAGCGCATCACGATCGGGAATTTCCAAACGCTTCAGTAGCTTCTGGACCTGATCCTCAGGAATCGTCTGGTAATCGTATCCTAGGGTGTCGAGTTCTTTTTCCAGGAGGCGTTGGCCGAGTGCGATACCTTCCTGTGCCTTGAAGTTGCGGAGGTGGTTTCTGATGGCTGCCCGTGCCTTTGCAGTGACGACAAAGCTGAGCCAGAGTGGATTCGGTCGGGCCCATGGGGCGGTAATGATCTCAACGGTCTGGCCATTTTGAAGAACGGTCTGAAGGGGGGCGAGTTGGCGATCAACTCGGGCAGAAACGCAGGTGTTACCTACATGGGTATGCACGGCGTAAGCAAAGTCAACGATCGTCGCCTGACGCGGAAGCTTAATGATCTGGCCACGCGGGGTGAACACATAAACTTCACGCTGGAACAGGTCAACCTTGAGATTATCAAGAAATTCTAGAGAGTCACCGGCGCTTTGTTGAATCTCCAAAAGGTCCTGTAGCCATTCGTGCGCGCGTGCCTGACTCTGAGTCTTGGCGTCTTTTTCTTCACTCTTGTAAAGCCAGTGTGCGGCGATACCCGCCTCTGCAAGCTGATGCATGGCTCGAGTGCGAATCTGGATTTCGATGGGCTGACCAAAAGGGCCCGCCAGAACGGTATGAAGTGACTGGTAGCCATTGGCCTTAGGAACGGCAATGTAGTCTTTGAAGCGTCCCGGGACCGGCTTGTAAAGGTTGTGGACAACTCCCAGTGCCCGATAACAGTCATCACTGCTTTCTACGCTGATGCGGAAGGCATAGACGTCAAATACTTCGGCAAAGGGTCTCCGTTTTCGCACCATTTTCTGATAGATGCTGAAAAGGTGCTTCTCTCTGCCGATCACCTCGATGTTTCCCAAGCCTGCGTCATCGAGACGTTTCTTGATCGAGTTTTCAATGCTGGATACGACTTCTTTTCGGTTGCCGCGGGCCTTTTTGACTGACTGAGCAAGGACCTTGGCTCTCACGGGATACATGGCGGCGAACCCAAGATCCTCAAGCTCAAGCCGCAGTTGGTGCATCCCAAGCCGATTCGCGATGGGTGCATAAATATCCAGGGTTTCTGCGGCTATGCGACGGCGCTTGTGGCTCGCCATCGTCTCAAGCGTGCGCATGTTGTGAAGACGGTCAGCCAGTTTGACCATGATCACACGCAGGTCCTTGACCATGGCCAGGAACATTTTCCTGACATTCTGAGCATGGGTTTCTGCGCGGGATTTGCTGTCGATACGGCCCAGTTTGGTGACGCCGTCAACGAGTTCGGCCACTTCCTCGCCAAATTGCTCGGTGAGTTCAGCCTTGGTGATCGGAGTGTCTTCGATCACGTCGTGCATTATCGCCGCCATGATCCCACGCATGTCCATGCGCATGTCGGCGAGGATCAGCGCAACGGATAGGGGGTGGCAGATGTAGGGTTCCCCGGTAAGACGGGTTTGCCCCTCATGGGCACGATTTGCGAGTTCGTAAGCCCTAACGACCTCGGCGACTTGCTCGGGCTCAAGGTATTTGGAGAGCGCCGTGCAGAGCCGCCGGATCAGCTTTTCTTGGGGTTCTTCGATTTCCTCACGAGCCGCGAGCATGTCTTTAGGGGAGTGTCATGTTGCGGTGGTTCTCGATGACCCAGGGCAGGGACTAGATCAGTCGAAATCCTCATCGTCGAGGTCAGGACCTGGGGTCGGGAATGCTGGACGGGCAAGAGTAAAACGATCCTGCTTGACTGGGACACTCAGGTAATCGCGGGTAATGTCACCAGAAGCAATTTCGCGCAGAGCAACCACAGTGGGCTTGTCATTTTCCCAAGCAACCTTGGAGTCTTCGGGATGGATGGTCAGCTGGCGCGCTCTTTTCGCTGCGACCAGCACCAGTTGGAAACGATTGTCTACATTGTCAAGACAGTCTTCGACGGTCACTCTAGCCATGAACTTTAATACTCTCGATAAATAACTTTATTTAATCAGGGTTTTACCCCAAACAATACGATTTGTATAGACCAAAGAGCACGCAAGCCCCGAGCGATCCGTGGCTTGCGCGCTTTTTTAGTATTTACTTGTTGCGGCTTTCCAGCATGGCAACGGCCGGCAGTTTCTTGCCCTCGAGGAACTCAAGGAAAGCACCGCCTCCGGTTGACGTGTAGGAGACATCTTTTTCAATGCCGTACTTTTCGATGGCCGCCAGAGTATCGCCACCGCCGGCGATGGAAAAGCCTTTGCCAGTGGCTACGGCCTTTGCAACGGCCTGCGTCCCATGGCTGAATTGTTCGATTTCAAAGACGCCCACCGGGCCATTCCACACAATGGTTCCAGCCGACTGGATGATTTCAGCATAACGCGCCGCAGTTTGTGGCCCGATATCGAGAATCAGGTCGTCATCGCTGACATCCTGAACCTGCTTGATGGTCGCAGCGGCGGATTCTGAAAACTCCTTGGAGGTAACGACATCGGTGGGGACAGGAATTTCACCGCCGCGCGACTTCGCTTTTTCCATTAGGCGCTTGGCCTCAGGGATTAGATCGGCTTCATAAAGTGATTTTCCGACCGGGTAGCCAGCCGCAGCGATGAAGGTATTGGCAATGCCACCCCCAACGATCAACTGGTCACAAAGGTTGGAGAGGGATTCGAGTACTTCGAGCTTTCCTGAAACTTTCGATCCCCCGACAATGGCGAGGAGGGGGCGCTGCGGGCTTTTGAGTGCCTTGCCGAGGGCATCCAGCTCAGCAGCCAGAAGGAGGCCTGCACAGGCAACTGGAGCGTGAATGCCGACCCCATGGGTCGAGGCTTCGGCTCGATGTGCCGTACCAAAGGCGTCCATGACATACACGTCGCAAAGCTCCGCCATGCGCTTAGCCAGATCTTCGTTGTCCTTTTTTTCGCCCTTGTTGAAGCGCACGTTTTCGCAAAGGACGACTTCACCATTCGCGCTCTCAACGCCATCCAGCCAGTTCTTGGCGAGCGTCACTGGCTTTCCCAAAAGGGCGCTCAGGCGATCTGCCACTGGCTTCATGGAGGATTCCTCAGAGTATTCGCCTTCAGTCGGACGTCCAAGATGAGACATGACCATGATGCGGCTTGCACCCGCCTTAAGGCAGTGCTCGATGGTGGGGACGCTGGCCCGAATACGGGTTTCGCTGGTCACTTTGCCGTCTTTGACGGGTACATTGAGATCCGCGCGGATCAGAACACGTTTTCCGGTCAGGTCAAGTTCGGTCAGTCTCTTGAAGCTCATGTGAAGATTCCTGCTGGTTGGATGTAATGGAGTCAATTCGGAGGGGATGAGTCAGGGGGATCGCCATTTGATGGAGCACCCCATGCTGGCCGTTTGTTCGGAGGGGCCATGGCCGGTTTTGGCAATGGTTCGCATCGCCTCAAAAAGATCTCGGCGGACCTCAGGCCCTGCGGGTTGGCGACCGCTTTCGTCGATTCTTCCCCGGTACTGCAGGCCAAGATCTTGGTTGTATCCAAAGAAATCGGGGGTGCACACTGCACCATAGGCTTTTGCGACTTCTTGTGTCTCATCCAGGAGATAGGGGAAGGAATAGCCGAACTGATCGGAGACCCGTTTCATGTTCTCAAAGCTGTCCTCTGGATATTCGACAGGATCGTTGGACATGATGGCGACGCTGCCGATGCCCGCGGCCTTTAATTCTCGCGTATCGCGAACCAGCCGCTCCTGAATGGCTTTCACATAGGGGCAGTGATTACAAATGAACATGACCAGAAGACCATTGGGTCCTCGGCAATCGTCGAGAGACCAGAGACGGCCATCGACCCCAGGAAGTGAGAAGCTTGGGGCAGGGGCGCCGAAATTGCAGAGGGGCGTATGGATCAGAGCCATCGAGAATTCCTTGATTGGCCGGCTATTCTACCAAAAACACCATCCCATGGCCCGGGTGGCGCAGGGTTTGATAGGCGTTTGGAGCTACCTGATTTTCATTCGCCAGAGGATCCAAATGACGATGCTCAGGGCTAAAAATCCCGGAAACGCTACCGAAAAGAGCGGGTTCATTTCATAGACCAGTCCCAGGTGTCCGAACATCTTGTCGAAAAGATGAAAGCCAAGACCAATGACGACGCCAGCCACAATGCGTTGCCCTGTGCCGACTTCTCGCCGGACAGTCATGACAAAGGGGACAGCAACCATCAGCATGATCAGTGTGACCAATGGGTTCATGATCCGTCCCCAGAAAGCCTGCTCGACAATTTGTGAGGCTTGTCCGTTCTCCTTCAGGTACTCCATGTAGTGGAGTAGCTCAATGACGGAAAGGTTTTCGGGGCGGATCACAAAGGCATTGAGCAGGTCAGGAGCCAGAACTGAGGACCAGTCAGCATCGTCCTGATGCTCCGTCACAGTCTTGGCATCCTGAAAGTAGGTGGTGCTAATGTTCCTCAGTCGCCATTGAAACCCCGTGTGGACGGCCTCCTTTGCATGGGTTGCCTTGAGAAGACTCTGCCCCTCCCCGATGTCGTAAATATTGATTTTGCCGAGGGTTTGCCGCTCGTAAATCGATCGAATGTTAATGAAAACATTGCGGTCACGGACCCAGAAGCCATATTTGGAGCGTGATGTGACCTGATCCGTCTGGGCGATGGACTTGAGGTTCTGCGCGGCTCGCTCCGAGGGTGGGGCAATGAGTTCGCCGACAAGAATTGACAGGATAAGCAAGATGACCCCGCCCAATAGGACCGCGCCAATAATCCGTATACGTGAAACCCCGGCCGCCTGCATTGCAACCAATTCCCGATTATTGGCCAGAGCGCCGAGCGTAACCAGGCTTCCCACAAGGGCAGCGGGAGCTTGGAGTTCATAGAAGTTACGGGGCAAGGTCAGAAGAAGGTAGGCGAAAATCTGCTTCATCCCATAGGCGCCCTTGCCCATATCGCTCAGTTCATCAGCAAAACTGAAAAATGTCAGCAGTGTCAAAAGGATAAAGAGAGCCACCAGAGCGCCCTTGATGACTTCGCCGGCAATATAGCGGTCGAGACTCCCAATCATGAATTATGCGTTCCTGCTAAGGCGGTGGCGGATCCAGCGTGGACCGAGATTCTTCAGGAAAAGGACCACGGTCATCAAGCCAAGGAGTCCGTAAATCAGTGCATAGGCAGACCACCAAGGGATCTTGCCGCTCATCAGCATGCCTTGGGTGATTTTCTGGACGTTCTCGTAAACGATGTAAATGATAAAGGCATAGAAAACGCTGCCATAGGGCCCTTGTCTCGGCGAGACGCGTGATAAGGGGACTGCCAGAATCGCCAGAGCAATGACCCCAAGGGGAATTCCTATGCGTTTTTGAAACTCAGCTAATTCCTTTGGCGTTGCGCTCATCAGAAGAGCCGTACTCGACATTGCCTCCCGCTTGAGACTGTCGGTGACCTCTTCAGGGCCACTGATTCTCACCCCGTATTCGTCGAACTCGCTGATGGTGTAGGTCGGGTCACCCGGGACGCCCTGATAGCGCTTGCCATGATTCAGGATGACAAAGTTGTCGCCATTGGGGACTTTTTGGAGTCGACCGGATTCTGCAATGACGACGGAGGTCGAAGAGTTCTTGCTGCTCTGAACAAAAATTTTCCGCATGTTTTGCTCTTCGTCCATCTCTTCAGCGTAGAGGACAATGTCGCCTGAGCTGAATTCGTTGAATCGTCCGGCCTTGATGCCGCGGATGTCATGCGTTTCTGTATCGCGATTAATCAGTTCCTGGCTTTTTCTCTCGCTCCAAGGCATGACTTCCAGTGCCATCAGGATGGAGAAAATGAATACGGGGATCATGACCCAGGAGAGGGCCTGAAAAATGCGTTTGGAGCCGACCCCGGCGGATGCCAGAACGGACATCTCGTGGTCACGATACATCCGACCCATCACGCTTAAAACAGCCATGAAGGCCGATGGTGGAATCAGGATGGCAATGGCGGAGAGGGTCTTGAGACCCAGCAATGAAAACACGGTCTCAGAGGCGACTTCTCCTTCGATCGCTTTCGTCAGGATGCCGAGAAATTTTCGACTGACAATGATCGTCACAAGAACCAGAAGAATCGAAAGCAAGGTTTTCAGAAGCTCCAGAGCGATCATTCGGTCGATGACCGTCATGAGTGAACGACTGGCGCGGCGGGTGGTCCTAACGATCGGGTCGTTCATGCGTCTGGGCTTGGCTTAGATTCTCGGAATTTTGGAGTTGCGATAACAGCATGAACACAGAGACGCATTATCGCCTTGGACGGACGGCCAGTTTGCTTGCTATGCTTTCGGGCTAATGATTCCGGGGGTACAGGCCTGCATAACTTATGGCTGCAACCTTTCCGACAATCCCGCACTCCGGAGTGACAGTTTACTATGGACTATCAGGTTAAATCTGAATTTGTCGAAAACCTTGAGGCGTCATGCGTCATCGTTGGTTTTTTCAGCAAGCGAAAACTTACCCCTACGGCTGAAGCCTTGGATGCCCGGCTTCATGGCCTTCTGGCAAATCTACTCAAGAGAGATGATCTCTCGGGAAAGCCCGGAGACGTTCTGGTGATTGGAAATACCGGGATTGAGGGGATAGAGCGAGTGATCGCCGTGGGTTTTGGCAAAAAGGAAGAGGTGACAGTGGCCTCTTATCGTAAAACTCTGGCCACAGCTGCCCGAGCGGTTCTGGGAACACCGGCCAAGCAGGTTGTGACAGCGCTCCATGAGGTCGGGGTGAAGGGTCAGGATGCGTCTTGGACCGTCCGTCAGTTCATCGAAATTCTTGAAACTTCAGCTTATAAGTTTTCGGAGCTAAAGACAGATCCGCCGGTGACCAAGAGCAAAGTATCCCGCGTGAACTTCCTGGTTTCGGGCAAAGGAGACAGCGAAGTTCTCCAAAAAGGCCTTCGCGAGGGCAAAGCCATTGCCGCAGGTATGAATATCGCCCGGGAGCTCGGAAATCTTCCCGGAAACATTTGCACGCCGAGTTATCTCGCAGACGAAGCCGAGCGCATCGGAAAAGCCCACAAAAAACTCAAGACCAAGATCTTGAATGAGGACGAAATTTCAGAACTGGGAATGCACTCGTTTCTTTCGGTCTCCCGGGGCAGTGTCGAGCCTGCGCGTCTGATTGTCATGGAATACAGTGGCGGAGCGGCAAAAAGTGCACCCCATGTCCTGGTGGGCAAGGGCCTAACTTTTGACGCTGGCGGTATTTCCATCAAGCCCTCTGCGGGCATGGATGAAATGAAATACGACATGTGCGGTGGCGCCAGCGTGATTGGCACCATGGCCGCAATCGCTGAGCTTCAGTTGCCGATCAATGTGGTCGGACTCGTGGCCGCTTCTGAAAATCTTCCTTCAGGATCAGCCAATAAGCCGGGTGATGTCGTCAAGAGTATGGCAGGGCTGACAATTGAGATCCTCAACACGGATGCCGAGGGTCGATTGCTGCTTTGTGATGTGTTGCATTATGCCAAGCGTTACGATCCTGCCTCTGTCATTGATTTGGCGACTCTGACTGGCGCCTGCATTGTGGCTTTGGGGCGTCATCCCAGCGGGTTATGGAGTAACAATGACGCGCTCGCAGCCTCACTGGTCAAAGCAGGGGAGGTGACCTATGATCGCGTCTGGAGGATGCCGCTTTGGGAGGAATATCAAGATCAGCTCAAATCTAATTTTGCCGATCTTGCCAACATCGGTGGACCCGATGGGGGCAGTATTACAGCGGCTTGTTTCCTCTCCCGCTTTGCCAAGGATTATCCTTGGGCGCATGTTGATATTGCCGGGACAGCCTGGAAGACAGGTGCCGAAAAGGGAGCCACGGGCCGGCCAGTTCCCCTGTTGATGCAGTATCTCCTCGATCAGGCGCCATGACGACACGGGTTGATTTCTATGTCCTCCAGTCTGATGATCCGGCTCAACGCCGGATCACTGCCTGTAGGCTGATCGAGAAGATCTACCGTCAAGGTCTCTCTGTGTTCGTGAATCTGGAGACCGAGGAAGAGGCCCAACAATTTGATAGCCTGCTCTGGACCTTTCGTCAGGGTAGCTTTGTTCCGCATGAACCCTATGACCCATCGGGTGGTGAGGCACCGGTCCTCATTGGGTATGGTGCTGTTGCTCCCGGGGGGCAGGATGTGCTGCTGAATCTTGGCGACGGGATGCCGAACGGACATGAGAGCTATCCCAGAATTGCGGAAATTGTCGATCAAGATCCCAACGTGCGCCTTGCCGGCCGAACCCGTTATCGTCAGTATCAGGCTTCCGGTATGGAGCTCCAGTCACACCAAATCTGATTCGGGTCGCTTGACCCGATCTTCGCACTTTATGGTCCACCGCATCCCATCAGATCTGGGCCGACTTAGCCTACGCAAGAAACATGGATAAGACTTACGAACCCCACAGCATAGAACAACGTTGGTACGAGTTTTGGGAAGGGCAGGGCCACTTTCGTCCATCAGGCGAGGGGACCCCGTTCTGCATCATGATCCCCCCGCCCAACGTGACAGGCAGCCTCCACATGGGGCATGGGTTCAACAACACCATCATGGATACCCTCGTTCGTTTCCGTCGAATGCAGGGACACAATACCCTCTGGCAAGTCGGCACCGATCACGCTGGTATCGCGACCCAAATGGTTGTTGAAAGGCAATTGGCTGCTCAGTCGGTGAAACGACTGGATCTTGGTCGTGACAAGTTTCTTGAGAAGGTCTGGGACTGGAAGGCCGAGTCTGGTGGCCAAATCACGCGCCAGTTGAGGCGTTTGGGCTCCTCGGTCGATTGGGAACGGGAACGCTTCACCATGGACGAGGGGCTGTCAGAGGCCGTCAAGGAGGCCTTTGTCCGTCTCTATGACGATGGCTTGATCTATCGCGGCAAGCGCTTGGTGAACTGGGACCCTGTCCTCCATACCGCAATTTCCGATCTTGAGGTTCAGAGCGTTGAGGAAAAGGGAAGCCTCTGGCATTTCAGATATCCCTTGAGTGATGGGTCGGGTCATCTGGTGGTCGCAACGACCCGTCCCGAGACGATGTTGGGCGATACGGCGGTCGCCGTTCACCCTGAAGATGAACGCTATCGCCACTTGATTGGAAAGACCATTCGTTTGCCGCTAGTGGGGCGTGAAATCCCCATTGTCGGAGATGATTATGTTGATCCCGAGTTCGGGACCGGTTGTGTCAAGATCACTCCGGCCCATGACTTTAATGACTACGAGGTCGGTAAACGTCACCAGTTGCCGCTGATCAACGTGTTTGATCAGAACGCCCATATTCTTGCTGAATTTACGGTTCTGACGTTTGGGAACTATCAGGCAGGACATGGTGAACGAGCGCCGTCCGCTTACGCTGGACTTGAACGCTTCGAGGCCCGAGAAAAGATTGTCAATGACTTGAATTCACAGGGCTTTCTTGAGGCTATTGAGCCCCACGCGCTCAAGGTACCCAAGGGGGATCGCTCTGGTGTTGTCATCGAACCCTGGCTGACGGATCAGTGGTATGTGGATGCCAAAAAGCTCGCAGGTCCAGCCATCGAGGCTGTTGAGGATGGCCGGATTCGGTTTGTTCCTCAGCAATACGAGAACCTCTATTTCTCCTGGATGAGAGACATTCAAGACTGGTGCATTTCGCGTCAGCTTTGGTGGGGGCATCGAATCCCGGCGTGGTATGACGAAACCGGACATGTGTACGTCGGCCGGAATGAGGCTGAAGTCAGACAGCGCTACTCGCTACCCGAAACCACACGACTCCATCAGGACGAGGATGTGCTCGATACCTGGTTCTCTTCGGCGCTGTGGACTTTTTCCACGTTGGGCTGGCCTGCAAAGACCCAGGAACTGACACTCTTTCATCCGACGGACGTGTTGGTTACAGGCTTCGACATCATTTTTTTCTGGGTTGCCCGCATGATCATGATGACCATGCACTTCATGAAGCATCCGGATGGCAGCCCTCAGGTCCCATTCAAAACGGTCTATGTTCATGGGCTCGTCCGCGATGCCGAAGGGCAGAAGATGTCCAAGTCCAAGGGCAATGTACTTGACCCCCTCGACATCATTGATGGCATTACGCTGGATGCCCTTGTTGCCAAGCGGACGACGGGGCTGATGCAACCCCAGATGGCGCAAAAGATCGACAGCCGAACCCGAAAGGAATTTCCAGAGGGCATCGCCTCCTATGGCTGCGATGCGCTTCGCTTTACTTTTGCCTCACTGGCCTCGACGGGTCGTGATATCAAGTTCGACATGGGGCGTGTCGAGGGGTACCGAAACTTCTGCAACAAGCTTTGGAATGCGGCGCGTTTTGTCATCATGAACACGGAAGATCAGGTGCTCGATGGGACACATGCCCGCTTGAGTCTTGCTGATCGATGGATTCTCTCTCGTTTGAACCATGCCGTTGAAGAAACGACGGCAGCATTCAATGACTTCAGATTCGATCTGGCAGCCAGAAGTCTGTACGAATTTATTTGGAATGAATATTGCGATTGGTATCTGGAACTCGCCAAGGTCAGCCTGCATAGCGACGATGTGGCCCTGCAAACAGGGACCCGAAGGACGCTCGTTGAGGTTTTCGAGACCGTGCTTCGCCTGACTCATCCGGTCATGCCGTTCATCACGGAAGAGATCTGGCAGAAAATCGGACCTCTGGCCGGCAAGCAGGGATCCACGATCATGCTTCAACCTTATCCTTTGGTGGAGCCATCGCGCACAGACCGGACCTGTGAGGTCACGATTGAATGGATGATGGCGCTCTTACTGGGTGTCAGAAGAATCCGCGGCGAAATCAATATCGCACCGGGTAAGCCCCTCAAGGTCATTCTGGATGCTGGATCGGCCCAGGATCGCGCCTACCTCGAAGCCAGCCGTGACTTTATTCAGAAGGTCGGCCGTATCGAGAGCCTTGAATGGTTGGCATCAGGAGCAACTGCACCGGAGTCTGCGATTGCGCTGGTCGGTGATCTTAAGGTTCTGATCCCGATGAGCGGCCTGATCGATAAGGATGCAGAGCTTGCGCGCCTCGATAAGGAAATTCAGCGACTGATCAAGGAAGTTCCCCGGCTTGAAGGGAAGCTGAGTGATGAGGGGTTCCTTGCTAAGGCACCAGAAGCGGTTGTGGCGAAGGAACGGGCACGACTGGATGACCTTAAGAACAATCTCTCCGAGCTCGAGTCCCAGATTCAGAAGATCAGGGCGCTGTAGCTTGAGCGGGAGGTTTAGGGGCGGTGCTTGAATTGATAACTGAGGGCTACTGGTTGGCTTTCGCTGGCCTCACCGGCGCGGTGCTCGGGAGCTTTGCTTCGGTCGTGATTCATCGTCTCCCCATCATGATGGAGCGCGAGTGGCTCTTGGAACAACAAGCACCTTTGGTTGATGGGCCGGAAGCGCTTGGTGATGCGCGCTATGACCTGGCCTTTCCACGGTCTTCTTGCATTCACTGTGGTGGCAAGATCCCACCCTGGTTCAATTTACCCCTGATAGGCTATCTGCTGCTTCGCGGGCGATGCCACGCATGTCAGCATCCCATCTCAGTCCGCTATCCGCTTCTCGAAGGGCTGGGCGTGTTCATGGGGCTTTCCGCTATGATGAGCTTTGGTCCGGGTCCGCAGACCCTTTGCTCCATGATACTTGGGACCGGGTTGCTGATCCTGTCCTTCATTGATATTGACCATCGCATTCTTCCTGATCGTCTGACGCTCCTTCTGCTTTGGGTGGGTCTGCTTCTCAGCGTCTTTGATCTCTTTACCGATAGCCATAGCAGCATTTTGGGGGCGGCTTTGGGGTATGGGCTGCTTTGGGCAATTCATGCCTTATTCCGACTGATGGCCAAAAAAGAGGGCATGGGGCGGGGTGACTTCAAGCTCCTTGCGGCTTTAGGTGCCTGGATGGGGGTCAGTCATCTTCCCCTGATTATTCTGGCCTCATCCGTTGCTGGTGCTGTCCTTGGGGTTGGAATGATCGTTCTTGGTATCCGAAAGCGAGAAGATCCAATCCCCTTCGGACCTTTTCTGGCTCTTGCCGGTTGGATTGCCTTGTTGGTGGGCGATGAAATTAATGCGCAGTATCTTTCGTTCTACACAGGCTAAATAGGTCTGGGAGTTTTCCGTGGCTTATCGGATTGGATTGACGGGAGGTATTGGTTCTGGAAAGACCACTGTCGCATCGATGCTCAGTCGTTTCGGTGTTCCGGTCATTGATGCCGATCAGGTAGCAAGAGCAGTGGTTGAGCCGGGCACGGATGCGCTTGCAAAACTCAAGGCGCATTTTGGTGAAGAGATTATCAAAGACGGCCGGCTGGATCGACGTCGGCTTCGAGAAATCATTTTTGCCGATGAGGCGAAGAAGCAATGGGTCGAGGCCCTTTTGCACCCCATCATTCAGGCTGAGATGCTAAGACGTGCTGATCAGCAGAGCCATGCCTACGTCGTCCTTGAAATCCCACTGCTTCTTGAGGGGGGGTACCGGAACCTGGTGAACCGTGTTCTGGTCGTTGATGCCCCCTTGAGCCTCCAGATAGATCGTGTCGTCAGGCGTGATCAGGTCCAGCCCGAACTTGTTGAAACGATTATCAGGGCGCAGGTTTCTGCTGAGGCGCGTTTGCAGCAGGCTGACGATGTCATTGAGAATGCCGGGGATCTGGCGCATCTTGAGCAGCAAGTGGAACGCTTGCACCGTGATTACCTCGCTCAGGCCATAAGTCAAGCCTGAAAAGGATTGAAGTCTGTGACTATAATCGAGTCATACCGATCGACTGAGGCAAACACAGGGGGAATGGATTGCGCGACGTCATCCTTTACGAATTTCCGTTGAACGAGCGTATTCGGCTTTTTATCCGGCTCGAACAGCTTTTTCACCAGCTCGACCATTTCATGAAAGGAAGTTCGGTCTGGGACTGCCGGGCGGCAGTCGCGCAGCTGATTGAGCTGGTTTCGATCTCCACTCGGAGTGATCTTCGCTCAGAGGCGATGCAAGAGATTGACCGGCAAACTTCCACGCTGAATCGAATGACGCGCCTTCAAAGCGGAGTCGATCACCGAATGTTGAATCAGGCGATTGAGCGGTTGGAAACATTGAATCGAGATCTTTTCGCTCATCCTGGAAAGCTTGGGATTTCAGTGATGGAGGATGAGTTCTTCAAAAGCGTGGTTCAGCGGGCTGGAATGCCGGGTGGGGCATTATCCTTTGACCTTCCCAGCTATCATCAATGGCTGGAGGCAGAGCCACTGGTCCGACATGCGCAATTGCTGGAATGGCTTCAGCCTTTTGTTCCGGTTCGTGCATCCATTGATACGCTTTTGAACTTTATTCGTACCAGTGCAATCCCGGTTAAGGAGGAATCTGTCGCGGGCTTCTACCAGAAGACCCTTGACCATGCCATGCCCTATCAGCTTCTCAGGGTAGGCGTGCCAGTTGGCCAGCCTTTTTTTGCGGAAATCAGTGGTGGAAAACACCGTTTTACCGTTCGATTTATGGATCGGGATATGAATCAGCGCCCAATCCAGACCGGTGAAAACGTCCCTTTTTATCTCACCCGTTGTCTCGTCTAACCGACATCTAGCCGCGTATGAAATCGGATACGGCACCGACAACCGTAAATTGTCCAAGTTGCGGAAAAAAGGTGGCATGGACCCTCGTTGAGGTCTTTAGGCCTTTTTGCAGCGAGCGCTGCAAGCTGATAGATCTTGGCGAGTGCGCGACCGAAGGCTATGCGATTGCGGATACCAGCGCGAGTCTTGAAGAGGAAACTGACGAATTTGCTTCGGACTCATTTGAGCGAAGCCAGCTATTTGAGTAAACGCATGTCTGGAACATTTGACCTTGGCAATCTTCAGAATGAACTTGCGGGAAAGAATCCCCGCGTTGTCCTTCGAACGGCACTGGAACGCTTTGAGCGGATAGCCGTTTCATTCAGTGGCGCTGAAGATGTGGTGCTGGTGGATTTGGCAGCACAGATTCGTCCCGGTATTGAGGTTTTTTGTCTGGATACGGGCCGACTTCATGCAGAGACCTATCGTCTGATCGAGGCGGTTCGAAAAAAATACCCGATCCAGCTTGAAGTGCTCTCGCCAGATGCCTCTGCAGTCGACGCTTTGGTTCGTCAAAAGGGTTTGTTCAGTTTCTACGAAGATGGCCACAGCGAATGTTGTGGAATTCGAAAGGTGCAAGCGCTCCGAAAAAAGCTGGGTGAGCTGGATGCTTGGGTGACGGGGCAGCGCCGTGATCAGAGTCAGACCCGAGTGCAACTCTCAGAGGTTGAAACGGATACAGCTTTTGCAGGCCCTGGAAAAACGCTGATCAAGTTCAATCCGCTTGCAAACTGGACTTCATCTCAGGTCTGGGATTACATCGAAGCCTATGAGGTTCCTTTCAACGAGCTCCATCGACAAGGTTACGCCAGCATCGGCTGCGAACCGTGCACGCGACCTACGCTTCCCAATCAACATGAGAGGGAGGGGCGTTGGTGGTGGGAGGATGGCGCCAAGAAGGAATGCGGCCTTCATGGTGCCAATCTCAAGAAATCTTGACTTAAGTCTTAAACACGAAAACGCCCGCGACCCTCTCGGGTGGCGGGCGTTTGAGTGGGTTTCTCGAGGGTTTAACGTTCGAGTAGCCCCAGCTTATCTGGTTTGCCGTTCCATTCATCGGCATCGGGCAGTGCGTCCTTGACTTCACTCAGTGTCGGCCAGCTTTTGGTGAGCTCGGCGTTCAGTTGAATGAACTGCTCCATTCCTGCAGGAACTTCATCTTCAGAGTAGATTGCATGTGCCGGACATTCCGGCTCGCAGAGCGTGCAATCGATGCACTCATCCGGATCAATAACCATGAAGTTAGGTCCTTCATGGAAGCAATCAACAGGGCAAACATCGACACAATCGGTGAATTTGCACTTGATGCAGTTTTCGGTGACTACAAAGGCCATGCTGTGTGACTCGAGCAGTGGGTGAAACCCGCGGCTTATCGCCTTGTGGGACAAAAAAAAGCCTCCGAGGGGGTGCCTTCGGGGCCCTGATTAATCTGGTGGCCAAGGACGGGATCGAACCGCCGACACGGGGATTTTCAATCAGCCTTGCCGCTCAACAGGCAGCTATTTTACTCAAGATAACGCCCAAACTCAAGCAAGGGATGGCTGATCCAAAAGGCCCATTAAGTTCGTTGGGTCCAGCAGGTTTAAGAGTAAAAAACCTGACGATGGCTCCCTGACCAATCCTGTTATCAATGGCTCTCTCTGCTCCTCAACGAGAAAAAATGCTGAGGCGGACTTACCCGATTGCAGCGCTTCCCTTAGAATCTGTGCGCCCAATCCGAAGCACTTCATGATTTACTGCGTGTAACGCATCTAAAGTCTTACGCTGATGTGCTCTTAGACCAAAGTTCACACGAGGAAAACTTTATTATGTATTCACGCATATCGATGGCTGCGATTGCATGCCTGCTGACAATAGCTACAGAAAGTCAGTCAGCGCCAATCATTACAAACATTCAAATAACTCCAACACCGCTTGATCATTTCTGGATCGCCCCGGTCCCTGTCAAAGGGTCTAACCTAAGTTCCACAGTCTCTGTTTCAATGACCGCAATGGATCTTATGAGTACTGACTGTAAGTCTTTCGTTGTCGGGGTTTGGGTTAATGGTCAGTGCCAGCCTGCTTTAGTGGGACTTACCCAGATCAAGGGGATTTTCCCATCAGCGATCCAAAGCAGTTGCACCGTCACATCTCAATCTTCTTTTGAGTCGTTGAGGGCAGTGGCGAAACAAACTCTCGAGTTCTCCATAGCAAAGGGATCCGCAAACATTGATCTGGCTTTTTGCGCTTATAACTCAGCTCAACAACAGATCACTAGCGCAAACTATAAGGCCTCCTATGGCGATCCTGTCGCTCGAATTAACGTAACAGCCGCAACATTCTCCAATTCGACTCGCAAACTGACTGTATCCGGTAATGTAGTGCCCAAGGGTCGCAACAATATAGACGGTGCTCCAGCTGAAATCATTTTTCCTGTCGTACAACCAATCATGACGACGGTTTCCGGTCGCCGTTTTACCATCCAACAAGAGGTTTCGAGCAATCCTGAGTATCTTCAGGTGCAGATTCTGAATGGGTTCTCGCAACGGAAGAGGGTTCGTTTAGTCCGTTAACAGTAGTTGATGCAAGGGATATGACATCCCTTATTTGGGCGGGTAGTTCTGGGGTTTTATCCCAATGGCAGCCTCGGCTGCTTTCGGGCCGCCAGCTTGTTCTAGCTGCTTCCAAACGCCAAAGAAATCACAAGTCTTGCGGGGTAACTGAGAGCTCCCGTTGTGGCTGGTAATCAGCAAGGCTCCATCATGCTTACCGAGATAGACATGGTTGCTAGGTGGTCGAGTTCATCCCGGATAACGTCATCATCAATTTGGCCAATGGTCAGATTTCCGATTCGCGCTTTCTAGTATTCGGTTCTGGTGTAACGGGTTGTATCGTGCCCACGTTAACCCTTGAGACATTCACCTCATAGGTCGCCGAAAAGGTTATTAGCTGATCGCTTTATGATTCGTTGATCAGGAATGAGAAAGTATGGGGAGTGCTGGGGACAGGTGTTTCTCCTGTGCCTGAAGCCATCTGCTGAGCCATGAGCTCGGGGCTTAGTGCGGGGGATGCTAACTGAGTGGCAACTCAAGGAACAAGGAACCGTGTTTCCATGGTCATTTCGCGTTCTCCAAAGTGTCTTCCCTTGATGACTACCCGGGGACTTAGAAGAGCGGCAAACTCCCCCACCAAATCAGATGACTATGGTGGCCAAGGACGGAATCGAACCGCCGACACGGGGATTTTCAATCCCCTGCTCTACCAACTGAGCTACTTGGCCAAACGCGAACAAGTCGTATATTAAATCTTGAAACCTGCGGTTCGTCAAGACTCAAGAAGGCTCAAGGAGGGGGTGGAGTGGCCTTTTGTTTGAGGATGCAGCTTGATTCCGGTGCATCCGCCCCCAGCGTATCAAGACTGTTCTCGGGGTGAAGATAGCCTTCGATCGGCGCGACCCCAACTACTGAACGCTCGGTACCCAAGAGAATCGGTTGTCGCATTTGGTGGTCCCATGACCTGAAGCTGAGGGGAACTCCCTTGAAACCTGCGACAGAGAAAGACGGATCCAACAAAAGGTGCTTGATATCGGTGGGGTTGGTTGAATGACCCCGTGTTGCCGCTTCGCCGAGGCTTCGAGCAGCCAGCCAAGCCAGATAGTCTTTCTCAGTCATGGGTCTGGCAAACTTGTCTTTGAATCGATTCTGAAGTTGAAGAGCGCCCCAGGCCTCATGCGTTTTGTGCCAGGCGCCAGCTTTCAGGCCTGTGCTTCCAGCGACCAGTTTGGGTTGCCACGTACGGTAAGGGAATAGGTCTGCGAACTGGTTTTGTGAGTCGGCGACCAGCATCAGGTCGTAATCATCACCTTGCGTAAATACCGGAATTTCAGATTCTGGACTTCGCCGATCATCATAAGAGTAGGACCAGTTGGCCTCCTTGATGATTTTTGCCCCAAACTTTCGGGCCGAACGCTGAATCGCCTCACCGAGGCGCCGATCCTCATCTGTGGGTCCAATGGTCAGGAACCATTTTTGCCAGCGTTTTTTACTAAAGTATTGCGCAAGCGCATCGGACCGCATGGCATCGCTGGGCATCATGAAAAAGACATTGCCCTGGCAATCGGCGCCTCGAAGGCGATCATCTCCATTGGCGACATCCATCAAAATGCTGTCCTTCGCCTCCGCAAGCCTCGAAAGGGTCAGCAGGGCATCGACCGGAACATCCATCAAAAAATAGGACTGTTGCTCAGTCAGAAGGCGCTTAAATTCTTTTTCAAGCGTTGCAGGGTCCTCCACTGTGATGGTTTTGAGCGTGAAGGACTGACCTGTAAATCGCCCGGTGGTGTTGTTGTCATCAACACCAAGGGTGGCCCCTTGGCTTCCCAGGCCCTTGATTTCAGGGTCAAAGAAAGGGCGGGAGGTGGTTGTGGGGAGTGTGGTCGTTAGATAGACGAGGGACAGTGCTTGCTTGTCCGTCTTCGCTGTTTTGTTGGGTGGGGTATTCGGTGTTTTTTCACCTGAGTGCTTCTCTGCCGTTGCACCGGTGAACGAGATGAAGACACCCCAAAGGACCATGATGAGGGACAAGCTTCTCAATCGATTCGTGTTCAACGCAGGTCCCTGTGGCGCACCAGAACGTCGTAATGACCCGAGCCAAGGCGGGCTGCCAGTGCTTCGGTCAGGTAGACGGATCGATGCTGGCCCCCCGTGCAGCCAATGGCTATGGTGAGGTAAGTCCGATCGTCTTCTGAAAATCGCGGAGCCCAGCGCAACATGAACTCCGAAACATCGCGGAGGAAAGCCTGGACCTCAGGAATATCGTCGAGAAACTCGCGGACTTCCTGATCACAGCCGGTTTTGTCGCGAAGCGTCGGCTCCCAGTGTGGGTTTGGGAGACAGCGTGCATCGAAGGTAAAGTCGGCATCTATGGGCATGCCATTTTTATAACCAAACGACATGCAACAGATGGACATGCGCTGTTCGCTTCGAGTGCCTACACGCTCTCGAATGAGGTTTCTAAGTTGGTGAATATTGGTGTGGCTTGTATCAATGACCAGATCTGCTCGGCTGGATACCGGAATCAGAAGGGCTTGCTCCTGATCAATCGCTTCAGTCAATGAATGATCACTGTCGGTCAGAGGATGTTTTCGGCGTGTTTCGCTAAAACGTTTGAGGAGATTTTCCCTGTCTGCCTTCAAAAATAGCACCTGACAGGAGATCCCGAGTTCACCGGCGAGTTTCAAGGTCTCCGGGAACTGTTGCAGGCTCTTACTGCGATTGCGCGCATCAATACTGATGGCAACCTTGCTGTAATCCTCATGCCGGTCCTGCATTGCGTTGCGCACGAAAGGTTCGAACAGCGCCACAGGAAGGTTGTCGATGCAGTAATAGCCACTATCTTCCAGGGTCTCAAGCGCTATGCTTTTACCTGAACCAGAGAGTCCGCTGACGATAATAAGGCGCAAGATCGCTTCTCAGAGTGAAGGGGCCCGATGGCCTCAGTGATTCAGGTGCTTTTCCTTATGCTTGAGGACTTGGCGGTCCAGCTTGTCTACGAGATTGTCGATGGCGGTGTAGAGATCCGCCTGGGTGTCCTCGGCAAAAAGATTTGCACCGTTAATGTGGACGGTTGCTTCGGCCTTTTGTGAGAGCTTTTCTACGCTCAGAATCACATGGACTTCAAGTAACTTGTCGAAGTGTTTCTCAAGACGTGAGAACTTCTCCAGAACATGACTCCGCATGGCCTCGGTGACGTCAATATGATGGCCGGTAATTTCAATTTGCATGATGAGTTCTCGCGTTGTTGTTTTGGATTAAAAAACCTGCTTTCTCTCGCTAGACGAGGGAATGTTGAGCGTTTCTCGATATTTTGCAATCGTCCTTCTTGCGACGTTGATGCCGCGTTCCTTGAAGATCGATGCAATAGCGTCATCACTCAGGGGTTTGCGCTGGTCCTCCGCATCCACGATTTCCTTCAGAAAGGCCTTGATCGCAGTTGCAGAGCATTCGCCACCTCCTTGAGTGGAAACGTGGCTTGAGAAGAAGTACTTGAATTCGTATATGCCGTTTGGCGTATGCATGTATTTCTGATTGGTCACCCGGGAAATGGTTGACTCATGCATTTCGACTTCTTCTGCAATATCTCGAAGCACCAAAGGCTTCATGGCGATAGGTCCGTCATCGAGAAAGGCTTGCTGTCTGTCAACGATGCTGCGAGCGACCTTGAGCAGGGTCTCATTTCGACTTTGCAGGCTTTTGATGAACCAACGGGCCTCTTGCAGATGATTCCGCATGGTCGTGTTGTCCGCACTATTGTCAGCCCGGCGGACCATTCCCGAATAGGTCGGATTGACCCTCAGCTTGGGTGATATCTTCGGATTGAGTCGAACTGTCCATCGGTCATTCACCCGGACGACGTAGACATCGGGCGTGATGTAGTGAGTGTCATCGCGCTGAACGAGCCGACCTGGTTTGGGTTCAAGGCTTCTGACTACGGCAACGACTTTGGCAAGGTCCTCATCTTCCAGATTCAAAAGGCGCTTGAGCGCCGCCACGTTGCGTTTGGCAAGCAACTCCAGATGTTTTTCCACCAGGGTCAGAGCTTCCGCCCGAAAGGGGGTTTCTTCGGATAACTGTTTGAGCTGAATTCGAAGGCAATCGGAAAGATCCGTCGCCCCGACGCCAGGGGGGTCGAAGTTTTGAATCTGATGCAGTACGGCCAGGACCTCATCGAGATCCAGTGCTGGGATTTGAGGCAGGAGACCCTGATGAACATCATCCAGGCTGCTTCCGAGGTATCCATCCTCATTGATTGCATCCACCAAGGCGATAGCGATGGCGTGGTCGCGCTCACTGAATCGGGCAAGTTCAAGCTGCCAGGTTAACTGATCATGGAGACTTTCTCCGGAGGGGCCCTGTTGCTGAAAGTCATCCCCGTCCGGGTTGCCAGTTCCGCCGGACCCGAGGGTTGGAAGACTGTCGTACATTTCATCCCAAGACACATCTACGGCAAGTTCCTGAGGAATGTCAGCGGGAGCATCCATATCGCCGAGCTCACGGTACTCAGTCTCCTTTTCGCCCCCGCTCCAGGTCTCTGTCACAAGAGAGCCCTCAGGAGAGGCGGTCGGTTCGTCATCCGCAGTTTCCAGCATCATGTTGGAGTCCAAGGCCTCTTGAATTTCATGCTGAAGATCCATGCTGGATAGCTGGAGCAGCTTAATGGCTTGCTGCAGCTGAGGGGTCATCGCAAGCGTCTGCCCCATGCGGAGTTGCAGAGACTGTTTCATCGTGGCATCGAGACTGAATCTTGGATGAAGGGTTTCACTGGGTTCGGGATCCGTTTCTTATGCACAAAAGGCTTACATGGAGAAATTTTCGCCCAGATAGACTTGTCGGACTTCCGGATTTTCGACAATTTCATTCGGAAGACCTTCAGCAATCACGCGACCACCAGCAAGAATGTAGGCTCGATTACACGTTCCAAGCGTCTCGCGGACATTGTGTTCCGTAATCAGGATTCCGATCCCCCGCTCCCGAAGATGCAGAATGATTTTCTGGATGTCGATGATCGAGATCGGGTCAACACCTGCAAAGGGTTCATCCAAGAGCATGAAACGGGGCTCACAGGCGAGAGCTCTGGCGATTTCTACACGTCTTCTTTCACCACCTGAAAGGCCCATCGCCGGCTGGTGTCGAAGATGTCCCACGTTAAATTCTTCGAGCAGTTCTCCGGCAATCAGTTCCCGCTGGCCATGCGTCAGTTCGGGACGCAACTCAAGAACGGCCATCAGGTTTTCCAATACCGTGAGTTTTCGGAAAATGGATGGCTCCTGAGGCAGGTAACCTATCCCCAGTCGAGCCCGCTCATGCATTGGCATGTGTGAGATGTCGCGCCCATCCAGCATGATTTGACCTTCATCCGGTGTGATGAGCCCCACGATCATGTAAAAACTAGTGGTTTTGCCCGCACCATTGGGGCCCAGCAGGCCGACAATTTCGCCTGTCCGGATTTCTACCGATACGCCATCGACCACATTTCGCTTGTGGTAGCGCTTGATGATGTTTTGGGTGGACAGGATCGCCATCGTTATTCCTTGGGCTGCTTGCTCTCTTTCGGTAACACACGAACGTGCACTCTGTGCTTAGCGCTCTTGGGTGTCCCTGCCTTATAGATGGAGTTTTTCGTGTCGTATTCGATGTGATCGCTTTTGACCGTATGCTCGCTCGTCTCGGGCAATGGGCCTTCCCAAGTCATGGCATTTCCATTCAGGATCAGGATGCCTGAGTCAGGGAAATAATCGGCGCGATCCCCGAGGCCATGATTGTCCGGACCCCCCCCATCGGGGGTCTGCTTGAGTCTTGCGGGCTTGCCAAACATGATCATTTGGTCGGATTCGCCCTTTTGCTGGTTGATGATCATTTTTTCACCGGTCACTTCAAGGCTGCCTTGAGTAGCCTTTACATTGCCCGTGTAGACGGTTTCTCCTTTGCCCTCGTCATAGATCATGTCATCCGATTCGATGAGCATCGGCTGTTTCGAGTCCGAAGTCAGCGCCATCGCGGAGGGTGATGCCCAGGTCAGAAACGCCTGAATGAGCAGCGCCACAAGCCCACTTTTAGCGAGCTTGGACGACTTTTTTGATCGACGCCTATTGGTCAGTCGTCTCAGATTCAACGTCGTGTCTCCTCCTGACATCATGCAGGATCCGATAGTTGAGATTGTTACCAAAATTAATGGTCGCTCCGGTCCCGGTCATGAAGTCCGGCGGACTAATGACCCGAATATATTCATCCGTTTCCGCATAGTCTTTGGCAGGAATCGTTCGAACGTTGGTGGTTTCGATTCGCATGGTTCGCCCTTCCTTGTTCTCATCCCTTTCGACGAGGACATCGCCATTGAGAAAGATAAATTCGCTGTTGCCAGGAATTTTGGCCGTTTCAGCATTAATAACCCAAGGGGGACCATCTTTTACGAAAAGCGTGATCACAGGGCGATAGAGCTCGGCGGTGTCCTCTTCCTCATAGTGGACCATCTCTTGCGACACCAAATACTCCTTCGGATTGCCATCAATACCCATCACGGTTCTGCGAAGTCCTTTTGTGTAGTAATCCACACGACCTTCCTTGGCCTTTTTATGACTATCCTCGCGAGGCCCCAGGGTTCCAGCCAGCCACCATGAAAGGAGCATGACAAGGAGAGCCAGTGCGGTGCGGCTGTGACTTCCGAGGGAGGAGAGTGCCTCAGTGATATGAACTGACAGCTGCTTCCAGTTTATCTTGCGCATACAGGATCAGGTCACAGAGTTCTCTAACGGCCCCAAAGCCACCAGGTAGTTTTGTCGTGTAATGGACGGCATTTTGGATGGTGAAGTGGGCGTCGGCAACGGCAACGGCCAGTCCCACCCGACGCAACAGCGTAAGATCCAAAAGGTCATCGCCAATAAAGCAGGCCTCTTCTGGACTCAGCCCAAGTTTTTCAATCAACTCCTCAAATGCCGCTAACTTGTGTTCATGTCCCTGATAGACGTGGCGAACGCCTAAGCTTTCCATCCGCAGGGCCACGGCTGTTGATCTTCGGCCGGAAATGACGGCCGTCTCGATCCCGGCCTTTTGAACCAGCTTGATGCCGTGTCCGTCTCTGGCATGAAAGCCCTTTAGTTCATCGCCAGTCGGGGTGAAGAAAAGCTGTCCATTCGTCAGAACCCCGTCGACATCACAGATCAGCAGCCGGATTTTTGCTGCGCGCTCAATGACTTCAGTGGACACGAGCTCGATCATTAGACCACTCCCGCTCGAAGGAGATCATGCATGTTGAGCGCACCGACGAGGCGACTTTCCTGATCGACCACCAGAAGGGCGCTAATCCGTTTTTCTTCCATGATTCTGACGCCTTCTGCGGCAAGACATTCTGGAGCAACCGTGCTGCAACCTTTTCGAATGACATCCCGAATTACGGTCGTGTGAACATCGATGCTGCGCTCCAGAAGTCTACGAAGGTCTCCATCCGTAAAGATCCCGAGAAGGGAGCCATCCGTCTCTGTGACTGCGGTCATGCCCAGTTTTTTTGCAGTCATTTCAATGAGCGCATCCCGAACTGCGACATCTGCTGCAACTTGAGGGATATCATCCCCGGCATGCATGACATCCCTGACGCGAATCAGGAGTTTGCGGCCAAGACTGCCGCTCGGATGTGAAAATGCAAAATCTTCCCGACTGAAGCCTCTGGCTTCGAGGAGAGCTACGGCCAGCGCATCTCCCAAGGCCAGTGCGACGGTGGTGCTCGAGGTGGGCGCTAGCCCTAACGGGCAGGCTTCTTCGGCAATAGCCGTATCAAGAGCGACATCCGCTTGTCGTCCGAGGGGTGAATCAGCCTTTCCGGTCATCGCAATCAGCGGAATTCCGAGTCGCTTGAGCATCGGCAGGATGGTCAGGATTTCGGAGGAATCCCCCGAATGAGAGAGCGCAAGAAGGACGTCTTCCTGCGTAATCATTCCAAGGTCCCCGTGACCGGCTTCGCCGGGGTGGACAAAAAAGGAGGGTGTCCCTGTGCTGGCCAGGGTTGCTGCAATCTTGCCTCCGATATGACCGGATTTTCCCATGCCGGTGACGACGACGCGTCCCTTGCAATTCAGGATCAGTCGACAGGCCCTGGCAAATTGCTCATCGATACGCTCACTGAGCGCGAGAACGGCGGCCGCTTCATTTTCGATGACTCTCCGTGCAGAAGAGCAGAGCAAGTCGGTTCGAGGATGGTCCGATTCACACTGAGCGGAGGAAGGCATGGCGTTCTGTATTCCCATGCAGACATTATGCCATTCTTGAGAGCTTAAGAATGGCTCTGTTTGAGGATTTCCTATTTCGGTTCGGTCGCTTTTCTGCCATAGAGGACTGCATCCGGATGCCGTTCCAAGGCATCGGCCAGTCGTCGGATCGCACGCGCCGCTTCAGACACATCATGAAGCGCCTGGCCTAGCTCGGAATCGGATTGGGTTAGATCGCTAATGGAGGCGAGGCTTGATTTGGCCTGCTTCATGGTTTCTGTCGCAGAAGTGACCAATGGAGGAAGTTGTCCATTCAGTTGTTTGATCATCACGTTGCCATCCTGAGCGACCCCGTCGAGGTGTTTGATCAACAGCTTCAGTTCGGCCAGGCTGTCATTGAGACGATCAATACTCGCACTCGTTTCCGGTTTTGCGATCAGGCGATCGGTATCCCGCAAAACCTGAAGCGCCATCTCTAGGGTTTCCTTGATAGGAAGGTCGCGCACCTCTCTTGCGGTGTGCTCCAGCGTTTTCTCCAGTTCCTCCTTCGTCGAGGTCACCGTGGGTATTTCGGGGAGTTTCGAATCCAGAGTGCCGACAGAATGGGGGTTGGTTTTGGGGAGAAATTCAAGATCCACAAAAAGTTGATTGGTAACCAGGCTTTGAACCCCTAGCCGGGCGCGGAGTCCGTGTTGAATCAGACTGGCAATGTCCGGCGATGGACTTTGTTTTGAATGAGCTTCGACCATCTTTGAAAAATCGACCTCGGCGATGACGGGCGTCAGGAGCTGATTTGATTCCGGGTTGAAGCTCACCTTGACCTGAAGGACCTTGCCGATACTGACCCCCTTGAGGCGAACAACAGAGCCGGGGGCAAGTCCGTTAACGGAGCCTTCAAAATAGATGACGTAGCGGGGCAGGGTACTGAAATAGCTTCCGCTACCCCACATGATGATGATAACCGTCCAAAGGCCGAGTCCCAGAAGGACAAAAAGACCGATGAGTCTGGGGTGTGCGACGCTCTTCATTGACTCTGACCCTCCGAGGGGTTTTCACTGGGCCTCGGGCCTTGCCCCCGACTCAGGAAATCCCGGACATTTTGGCTCGATGAAATTTCAAGAAGGTCTCCCGGAGGGCCTTCGGCAAGAATGCTTTTGGTCTCAATATCGAGGTAAATTGAATTCGTCCCGATTTCCAGGATGCTCGCAAGGTCATGGGTGACGACCACCGCCGTACTCCCCAGACTCTCCGTCAGATGCACAATCAGCTCATCCAGCCTGCCTGCGCTAATGGGGTCAAGGCCAGAAGACGGCTCGTCAAAGAAAAGAATTTCAGGGTCAAGGGCAATTGCTCTCGCCAGCGCAGCTCGTTTTTGCATTCCGCCGCTGATTTCTGCAGGGTAGTAATCTTCAAATCCCGACAAGCCGACTAAAGAGAGCTTGAATGATGCCAATTCTGCAATTTCCTTCCGTGATAGGCGTGTGTGCGCAGAGAGGGGGAGTGCTATGTTTTCAGCCAATGTCATTGAGCTCCATAGCGCCCCACTCTGATAGAGGATGCCCATCCTGAGCAGAAGGCTATTTCTCGCTTCATCATCGCCCCCCCAGAGATCGAGTCCATCGAAGTGCACGGAACCTTCCATCGGCGCTTTAATGCCAATCAGGTGTCTCAAGAGGGTGCTTTTTCCGCAGCCACTCGGACCCATGATGATGAAGATCTCACCCCTTCGGACGGAGAAATTCATGGCCTTTTGAACCACGAAGCCCTCGTAGGCCATCGTCAGGTCCCTTACCTCCAGGTGAGGGACTCTCTCGGAGACGTCGGTCCGCTGGGTTGATTCTGCCAGAAGAGAGGCTGGAGTCATCATCTTCTAAGAAGATCCAGCGCGGTGATCATCATCGTCATCACCGC
Organism: Methylococcaceae bacterium; assembly: GCA_044350805.1. Lineage (GTDB taxonomy): Bacteria > Pseudomonadota > Gammaproteobacteria > Methylococcales > Methylococcaceae > UBA6136. Next base: position 145,103 of record JBILGU010000001.1, on the reverse strand, counting down.
ATCTGATACAACAATGAAGACAATGCCGGTGACGACAGCGGAAGTCGTCGCAAGGCCCACGGATGCCGCATTTCTCTGACACTGAAGGCCTCGAAAACAGCCCGCAACAGCTACGAGAATGCCAAAAACGGCACATTTGCCGATACCGACTTCAAAGTCGATGGGGCGCATCCGAACATTCAGTTGTTGGACGTATTCGGGGATGGAGACGTCAAAAAGAGCCGCGGAGACGATGGATCCTCCAAAAATTCCCAGAATGTCGGCAAAAAGACAGAGGAACGGGAGGGTGAGGAACATGGCGATAATTCGCGGAAGCACCAGAAACTCAATGGGCGAGAAGCCGCTGGTCTTTAAGGCGTCAATCTCATCATTCACCGTCATCGACCCGAGTTCTGCAGCAAATGCGGAGCCTGTGCGACCAGCCATCAGAATGGAGGTCATCATAGCCCCCATTTCACGGGCCATCCCAAGCCCGACGAGGTCTGCAATAAGGAGTTGAGCGCCGAAAACCTTAAGTTGAACCGCGCCTACAAAGGCGAGGATCATTCCCATCAGAATGCCGATAAGGCTAATGATGGGGAGAGCGTTTGGACCACATTCCTGGAGTTGGGTCATGACGTCTGACCAACGCATACGGCTCTTGCCGCGGAGAAGTCGGCCAAAGGCAATGCAAATCTCGCCGGTAAAGTCTGCCAGTCTGAAAAAGTCATCCTTTAACCAGATGGCATGTTGACCAACCAGGGTCAGAAAATCATTGGGTAGTTTTTCTCTGATCGCATCCTGACGCTCGGGAACCGCCTTCGAAAGGGCAATCATTCCCAGAACGCCTTTGGGGAGTGTTCGGTCATCACGCGCGATGCCTTGTTGCTCCAAAACCTGACCGAGGCGAATCAAAAAGGTCAGAAGGGCACTGTCCCATAATCCCAATTCGGTGGCGATCAGGATGGCTCGCTTTGGGTGCTCTTTAATGAGAAATGCTTCGATCGAATCGAGTTTGGGAAGCTCAGCATCGATGCACCAGTTCCCGGAGAGCGAAAGGACAGCCACGCCATCCCCTTGCATGGAGAGGCTTATTTCAGGGACCGTCAAGTGCTGGGCCTCTTAATCCGATAAAGGGAGGAGATATCCTCATTTCCATGTCCCTCATCAATAAGCATGGCGTAATGGTTCGACGTCGTTCGCGTGAGCGCAAGGTCTTGATGAATCGCCTCAGCCATCTCGAGGCAAATCCTCAGATCCTTCTGATGGAGTTCCACCTTAAATCCGGGATTGAAGCAACCCTGTGTCATCGAGGACCCCCGTTTATCCAAGAACCAGTTTCCTGCGGCACCCCCACGAATCGCATCCATGACTTTTTCTATATCCAACCCCAAGCCAACGCCGAAAGCCAAAGCCTCGGTAACGGCCTCATTGATACCGGCACACATGACTTGATTGACTGCCTTGGCTGCTTGCCCAGAACCGACCTCACCCATATGAGTCTGGCGACTCGAGAATGTGGCAAGAAGCGGGAGAATTTTCGACAGACCGATCTGCTCACCCCCAAGCATGACAGAGAGAGCGCCATTTCGAGCCCCTTCAACGCCCCCTGTGACGGGGGCATCAAAGAATTGAGCGCCCAGAGCAGTAACAAGGTGTGAGGCTTCTATGGCGGTCATACGGCTGACGGTAGAGCAGTCGATCACTATGTGCCCGGACCGAAGGGACGGGCTTAAGACCTTAATTTGCTCAAGGACATCTGCGTCCGCCGAGACGCACAGGAAGACCACGTCAACCAGAGACGCCAGTGCCTGGGGTGATTCCGCAATCAAGATGTCAGGATGGTCCTGCTGGAACTGTTTTGCTCTCTCAGGACTCCGGTTGTAGACGGCCCGAAGGAACCCTGCGACCTGAAGATGGTGGGCCATTGGGGCGCCCATGGCGCCCAGACCCAGAAATCCGGCCTTCAGTTCAGGGTTTGCGGGCATGCCAGTCTGCATCACTCTTCAAGATAGGTATAGGCGCTTAAGCCCGCCATGAGTTCGGTCTCGAAAAGCTTCTTTCGCTCCGATGAGAGGTCTGCGTCCACAAGTTTCTTTCGATAGGCTCGCTCGAGCTCGGAAGGATCAATATGGACATAACGCAGCATGTCATCAGCGCCATCTCCATGCGTCGGATCCATCATCTCATAGCTGCCCTGACTGTTCAGAGAGATGTTGACTGCGTGAGTGTCGCCGAAGAGGTTGTGCATATCTCCAAGGATTTCCTGATAGGCACCGACAAGAAAAATGCCAATCAAGTAGCTTTCACCAGGTTTGCTCTTGTGGAGTCTGAGGGTGGGTTCAAGACTTTGCTGATCAATGTATTGTTCGATCATACCGTCGGAATCGCAGGTCAGATCCTGCACGATACATCGACGATCCGGCTCTTCATTCAAACGCTGAAGAGGCATGACGGGAAAAATCTGGCCGATGGCCCAGGCGTCCGGAAGGGACTGAAACAGCGAGAAGTTGCAGAAGACCTTATCGGCCAATCGCTCATTGAGTTCATCCAGCAGTTCTCGGTGGGCCCGCAAACGGCTATCCAAACGACCCTGGACAGCATGAGCAATGGCTGAATTCAGTCGCTCGGCTTCAGCCAGTTCCTCAAGACAAACTTTTCCCTGAACGAACATGTCACGGGCTTCGGCAATGTCGAATTGCGCGTCATGATAAACCCCGACGACCGACTCATCTTTCAGGCGCTCAAGGCAGTCTGCAAGGTCAGCCAGAGGCTTCACTCGGGTTTGCCTGGGCGGTGTGGGATCGTTCGGAACGGACTCAATATCCGTAATATTGGTGATCAGGACGGCATGATGGGCACTGATAGCCCGGCCAGACTCAGTGATGAGATCAGGATGTGGGAGTTGGTGTTCATCGCAGATTTCACTGAATGCTCTGACGATAGAGTGAGCGTATTCATCGATGCTGTAGTTCAGGGAACAGTCGCTGGTGGAGCGTGTCCCTTCGTAATCGATCCCAAGGCCGCCGCCGACATCAGCAACGCTGATTTCAGCCCCAAGGCCCCGTAGCTCCTGGTAGTAGCGAGCTGCCTCACGAAGAGCCGTCTTGATATCGCCGATGTCTGCGACTTGTGACCCCATATGAAAGTGCATGAGCTTGAGCCATTCCAGTTTGCCGGCTTCTTTGAGAAGGCTGACGAACTTCAGGATCTCGCCACTGTGAAGGCCAAACTTGGATTTTTCCCCGCCACTGTTTTGCCATTTGCCCGCGCTGATACTGGAAAGTCTGATTCTGACGCCGAGTTGAGGCTCAATGCCGAGGTTGGCTGACTCGGAAAGGACGACGCCAAGCTCAGAGAGTTTCTCGACGACGATGAAGACATTGAGACCCAGGGTGCGACCGATCAGTGCCAGCCGAATATACGAACGATCCTTGTAGCCATTGCAAATCACGGTCCCGGCATCTGAAAGAGCCAAAATGGCCAGTAGTTCCGATTTGCTTCCGGCTTCAAGCCCCACCGGATATTGACCATTCTGCAACAGGGCATTAATGACCCCGCGTTGCTGATTGACCTTGATGGGGTAGACGGGGGTATAGCCGCCTCCAAAATCATGCTCCTCCCGCGCCTTTGCGAAGGCTTCGGTTAGACGCACCACCCGATCTTTGAGGACATCGGTAAACCGGACCAAAACAGGCAGTGCCAGTCCCTCCCTGCGGATGTCATCGATGATCTCTGGCAAAACCACTTCACCGTGGCCGAGATTTCTTGAGGGTCTGACGGTGACTTGGCCATCGTCATTGATGTCGAAATAGCCCTCTCCCCAGTGTTCGATCGCGTAGACTTCGCGGGAAAGGGCTGTACTCCAGTTCGAGGGCATCAAATAATTCCTTGGTCAATGGCGCAACAAACCCCGCCGCTTAGGCCGTGGATGATAGCGCTATAATTGTTCGCTCAACGAATCTCCAAGAACCACAGCGCATCAATTAACAGCCGGAGGGCTTTAAGGAGTTGCCTTCAGAGTTTCTGACTTGGCGGATCGATGAAGCAGTAAAGAATCCCCTTAGGTTGGATAGGGGAGAAGTCCATAACACCGCAATTATGTGGAAAATCCAACGCCTTTTCCATGAGAGGAATATTAAATGATCGGGTCACCCGGTTGGTTTACTGAGATTTATCCCAAGCACGGAAGCGCCTTCTCGATCAAGGTCAAGTCAAAACTTGAAGAAGTCCAATCCGATTTCCAGAAAATCGAAATGTTCGATACGGAGTGGTTTGGCAAGTTGATGATCATTGACGGTTGCACGATGGTTTCTGATCGTGACAACTATCTTTATCACGAGATGATGACCCACCCCGTTCTCTTTACCCATCCGAATCCCAAAAGGGTTTGGGTGATTGGTGGCGGTGACTGTGGGAGCCTCAAAGAGGTTTTGCGTCATCCGGACGTTGAAGAAGCCATTCAGATTGAAATTGACGAACAGGTGACGCGACTTGCCGAAAAGTATTTTCCGGACCTTTGTGCATCCAATTCAGACCCGCGTGCGCAACTTCTCTTTATTGACGGCATTCAGTGGGTCAAGGATGCTCCTGATGGCAGCGTGGATGTGATCATTGTCGATAGTACGGATCCCGTAGGTCCTGCTGAAGGTCTATTTAATGAGTCTTTCTATCGTGAATGCATTCGCTGTCTCGGGAAGACAGGAATTTTGGTTCAACAGAGTGAATCGCCTCTTTTTCATGAGGATCTCATCATGGATATGCATGCAACGATGAGGGCGGCTGGATTTGCTCAAACGAAGACGTTCTATTTCCCCCAGTGCCTTTATCCGTCAGGCTGGTGGAGTGGAACCATGGCTTCCATGAGTGATCTTTCAAATTTTAGAGAGTCAGCGGCGAGTTCGCGCCCCTTCGAATCGCGTTACTACAATGTCGATCTTCACAAAGCGGCATTTGCCACGCCAGAGTTCATGAAGCGTCGTCTGGCAGCACTTTGAGCATTGGGTTCTAGGAGAACAACATGGCAGAAAAAGAAGTGAGTGAAGCGCTATTCAAGCTTCGCACAGAAGTCGAAAAACTGGAGCAGGGACATCCTGAGTTACGAAACAAGCTTGAAGGGTTGTTGGAAAAGCTTGAAAACCGGTTTGAGGCCGGCGCCGACGGCCAGCATTTGCAATTGGTTGACGAAGTTCGTGAGACTGTCGAGCGATTTGAAGTTGAGCACCCGACAGCCACGGCTGTCGTGGCCGAATTCCTTCAGGTTCTCAGCAGTATCGGCGTTTAATCTCGATCGGGCTGCAACGGTCTGAATGGCCGTTGGCGGGGTAAAAAAAACCGGGGAGGATCTAAGATCCTCCCCGGTTTTTTGTGGCTGAAGCCTCAGGCTTACAGCGTGTCGACAGCGTTCAGTTCCTTGAATGCGAGCTGGAGACGATCAGCCATGCTGGTCTGAGCAGAGCGGATCCATACGCGCGGATCGTAGAATTTCTTGTTTGGCTTGTCAGCGCCTTCGGGGTTACCGATCTGGCCCTGCAGGAAGCCTTCGTTCTTGATGTAGAACTGGCGAACGCCATCCCAATAAGCCCACTGGGTATCCGTGTCGATGTTCATCTTGATGACACCGTAGCTGACGGCCTCGGTGATTTCTTCCGGGGTTGAGCCCGAGCCACCGTGGAAGACGAAATCCAGAGAGTTTGCCGGCAGGCCGAACTTTTCTGATACGTACTTTTGAGAGTTGAGAAGGATCTGGGGGGTCAGCTTCACGTTACCCGGAGAGTAAACACCATGCACGTTGCCAAAAGAGGCTGCTATGGAGAAGTTCTTGCTGATCTTTGACAGATGCTCGTAGGCATAGCCGACATCTTCTGGCTGCGTATAAAGCTCTGAATGATCCATTCCGGAGTTATCGACGCCATCTTCCTCGCCACCGGTGCAGCCCAGTTCGATTTCAAGGGTCATGCCGAGCTTGGCCATGCGGGCCAGATACTTGGAGCAAATTTCGATATTTTCCTGAAGCGATTCTTCTGAAAGATCGAGCATGTGTGAGCTGAACAGGGGCTTGCCGGTCTGCTCGAAGTGTTTTTCACCTGCATCGAGGAGGCCATCGATCCAAGGCAGAAGCTTCTTGGCGCAATGGTCAGTGTGCATGATGACCGGAACACCGTAATGTTCAGCCATCAGGTGAACATGGCGAGCGGCTGAAATTGAGCCGAGGATCTGCGCCTGCTGGCCTTCAAGCTTTACGCCTTTGCCGGCAAAAAACTGAGCGCCACCATTGGAGACTTGAACAATCACCGCAGAGCGTGCTTTCGCAGCAGACTCAAGAACAGCATTGATGGAGTCGGTGCTGATGACGTTGACGGCGGGAAGGGCAAACTTGTTCGCGCGAGCATGCGCAAAGATTTCCTGGACTGCAGCGCCGGTAGCAACACCGGGCTTGACGATATCGAGGAGTTTTTTAGACATCCGAGGCTCCGTAGGGGCGGGTTGGGAAAAAGATCCATTTTAACAGAGTTCTTTTTTGACCCAAAGGATCGCATTCGAATGAACTCCAATTAAAGTTGACTGAAGTCCTGCCGAAAGCCAGAATACTAAGGCTATGGATGGCCTTTCTGTCCTCTCTCAAACGCTTCCCGAGACCATGCAGCCGACCCAAGCCCTCGATGACGCCCTGGTCTCGATTCGCGACCTAAGCTACAGCTGGGGACAGCGCAAGATTTTTGACGGCGTCAATCTCGACATTCCTCGGGGCAAGGTCACGGCCATCATGGGGCCCAGCGGTACGGGAAAGACCACGCTACTGAAGTTGATCGGCGGCCAGCTTCGGCCGGATCGAGGCAGCATTCATTACGACGGGCAAAATATTCATGCGCTCAGCATGGATGCTCTTTATGACCTCAGAAAGCAGATGGGCATGCTTTTCCAGAGTGGGGCCCTTCTGACAGATCTTAATGTCTACGACAATGTCGCGTTCCCTCTGAGGGAGCATACCGGGCTACCCGAATCGATGATTCGGACGTTGGTGCTTATGAAGCTTGAGGCGGTGGGCCTGCGTGGGGCGCGAAATCTCATGCCTTCAGAATTGTCTGGAGGGATGGCGCGGCGCGTGGCATTGGCTCGCGCGATTGCTTTAGATCCCACGATGCTGATGTATGACGAGCCTTTTACTGGGCAGGATCCTATTTCGATGGGGGTCCTGGTCAAGTTGATCCATGACCTCAACCGGGAGCTAGGCCTCACCAGTATTGTGGTCTCACATGATGTCAAGGAGACGATGGAGATTGCTGATCATGTCTGCATCATCTCGGCCGGCAAGGTCGTTGGGCAGGGGAGCAAGCAGGAAATTGCTGCATCCGATTCGACATGGATCCGGCAGTTCATCGATGGTGCGCCGGATGGCCCCGTTCCTTTCCACTATCCCGCCGAAGACTACCGAGTGGACCTGATCGGCCGGATAGATCTCAATCAGCGGCACTGAAATCCTGCGTGATGGTGAAACTCTTTCAAAAGCTTGGTCAGGAGACCCTCAAGGGGATCGGCAAGTTGGGGCGTGCGATGGTTTTTATCGTCCATGCCCTGTCGGGGGCGCCCGACCTTGTTCGTCGCCCGGGCCTTCTTATGGCTCAGATCTATTCCGTTGGGGTCCTCAGCGTCCTTCTGATTTCCATCTCCGGCCTTTTTGTCGGCATGGTGCTGGCATTGCAGGGCTTTAATGTGTTGTCCGACTTTGGCGCCGAAGAGTCCCTGGGGGTGATGGTTGCCGCTTCTTTGGTCAGAGAGCTAGGCCCCGTTGTGACCGCGCTCCTGTTTGCAGGTCGGGCTGGTTCCGCACTCACTGCAGAAATCGGTCTCATGAAGGCAACCGAGCAGTTGTCGGGTATGGAGATGATGGCTGTGGACCCGGTCAAACGAATCATTGCCCCGCGACTGTTTGCTGGCACGATTTCAATGCCCCTTTTGGCTGCCCTATTTACAGCGGTGGGTGTCTTGGGAGGCTACTTTGTCGGTGTAGGGCTTTTGGGAGTCGATCAGGGCCCTTTCTGGTCCCAGATGCAATCCCAGATTGATTTTTGGGACGACAGCGTCAATGGCTTTATTAAAAGCGTGGTATTCGGCGCGGTGGTCACGGGTATCGCGGTTTTTGAGGGATACGATGCCATCCCGACGGCCGAAGGCGTGAGTCGGGCAACGACCCGTTCAGTGGTCTACGCCGCTTTTGCAGTTTTAGGTTCTGACTTTGTACTTACAGCGCTGATGTTTGGGGATTGATCCATGCAGGTCACAAGGACAACGGAAATTTGGGTAGGTGCCTTCGTGGCTTTAGGCCTGGTCGCACTTTTCTTCGTATCGATGCAGGTCAGTAATCTCGGTGACTTCAAGTCAAGTCGCGGGAGTTATGTCCTCAAGGCGCACTTCGGCAATGTCGGTGGGCTGAAGGTTCGTGCTCCTGTCTCTATGGCAGGGGTCACTCTGGGGCGTGTCGAGAAAATCACATTTGATGCTTCGCGCTATGAGGCGCTCGTCGAAATGCGCATGGATCCTGCGTACAAGCAACTTCCCGAGGACACCAGCGCCAGCATTTTGACTGCGGGACTTCTGGGTGAACAGTACATTGGTCTGTCTGCAGGCGGTTCGGATGATTTTTTGAAGGACGGTGATGAAATTGAACTCACCCAATCTGCGGTTATCCTCGAGCAGTTGATCAGTAAATTAATGTTCAATAAGGCCGAGGAGGGGAAGGGCGACGTCAAAAAGACGGCGCGTGATGCCCCGGTGACATCCTCTTCGGTGACGAGCTCTGTTCCTTCCAAGGTCGCTCAACAGCCGGATGTTGCGGCCTCAGTTCCTCCGGTGCCTGAGGCCTTAACACCCGCAGTTGCACCGAAAGCCGAGGCAGAGGTTCAGCAAAAAACCAAATCAAAGCCACCAAGGTCTGGTCACAAGGCGGTAACCGCGAAACATACTTCAGCTGCATCTCCTGAACATCACTCAAGTCCCCGCGTGGATCATGCTGCTAAAAAGAAAGCGCATTGAGAAGGGGCAGGCGAGGATGAGTCCGCTGCGGTTTGACCCTCAGGGTCGTACCGGGGAATTTCTGTTGACCGGTGAGATGACCTTCAGGACATCTGCACCGGCCATTCGAGAGGCTGCGAGTATCATCGATGCTGCCTATACCCCACTCCAGTTTGACCTTTCCGGTGTGAGCCGGGCAGACAGCGCGGGGGTAGGGCTTTTGATCGAATGGCAGCGATTGGCTGCCCGAGCGCGCTGTGAACTTCGATATACCAATATGCCGAAATCCCTCGAGTCCATTATGCGTGTGACTGGGGTACTTGGAATGCTACCTGCGGACTGATACGGTCCCTGAATCTGAATCAAGAGAGTTTCTGATGGACAAGTTGATGATTACCGGTGGCACGTCGCTGAATGGTGAGCTTCGCATTTCAGGTGCGAAAAATGCGGCTCTGCCCATCCTTGCGGCAACCTTGCTGTCGGACAGTCCGGTGACAGTCGGAAATGTGCCGCACCTGCTCGATATCACGACCACGCTTGAGCTTTTAGGGCGGATGGGTGTGAGCCTGACCGTTGATGAAAAGATGAATGTCGAGGTCGACCCCAGCCCGATCAAGAGCTTTCTGGCGCCTTATGACCTGGTGAAAACCATGCGCGCCTCGATTTTGGTGCTGGGCCCGTTGCTGTCCCGTTATGGGCGCGCTGAGGTTTCGCTTCCTGGGGGTTGTGCTATTGGTGGACGTCCGGTCAATCTCCACCTTCAGGGTCTGGCGCAGATGGGTGCTGAGATTAATGTGAAAAATGGCTACATTCACGCCAGTGCAAAGCGGCTAAAAGGTTGCCGGCTTGTCCTTGATCTGGTGACAGTGACCGGAACGGAAAACCTGATGATGGCGGCAGCCCTCGCAGAGGGAACTACCATCATCGAAAATGCCGCGCGAGAACCTGAGGTCGTTGATTTGGCCAAGTTTCTCAACATGATGGGCGCCAAGGTCTACGGCGCGGGCACCGATATTCTGGAGATTGAGGGGGTGGAGAATCTCTCAGCCCAGGGCCAGACGTATCGGGTCATGCCAGACCGTATTGAGGCGGGTACCTATCTTGTGGCCGCAGCCATGACGCGTGGTAAGGTCAAGCTGAAGGACGTTCGGCCCGACATCATGGATGCGGTCCTCCAGAAGCTTAGAGAGGCGGGTGCCCAGATTACGACGACCGAAGATACGATCGACCTTGATATGACCGGTATCCGGCCCAAGGCCGTTTCGCTCAGAACTGCCCCCTATCCGGCGTTTCCTACCGATATGCAGGCTCAGTTCATGGCATTGAATTCAATTGCGGAAGGGGTTGGCGTCATTACAGAAACCATCTTCGAAAATCGCTTCATGCACGTGCAAGAAATGCAGCGCATGGGTGCAGATATCACCGTTGAATCCAATACGGCGATCATTCGGGGTAAGGCGGCCCTTAATGGGGCTCCCGTCATGGCAACAGATCTCAGGGCTTCGGCAAGTCTGGTCCTGGCTGCGCTCGTAGCCGAGGGGCAGACAGTCGTTGATCGCATCTATCACATTGATCGTGGTTACGAGTGCATCGAGGAAAAGCTGGCCCAGCTGGGCGCTGAAATTCGACGAGTGCCGCAGTAAATCAGGAAGTCGGAGGATAGCGTGCTAACACTTGCCCTTTCGAAAGGCCGAATTTACGACGAAGCGGTTGAGCTTCTATCGAGGATTGGCGTTGAACCGACGGTTGATCCAGGCAAGAGCCGGAAACTCATTTTGCCCTCCAACCGAGAGGGTCTCCAGTTTCTGATTATCCGGGCCAGTGATGTGCCGACCTATGTGGAGTATGGTGCTGCTGATCTTGGGATCGCGGGTAAAGATGTATTGGCAGAATATGAGACTGAGGGTTTGTATGAACCCTTAGATCTTGGAATTGCGAGTTGTCGATTGATGACAGCGGGTAGGAAGGGCCTTACATTCCGTGCGGGTGAGCGTCCACGCGTCGCGACCAAATACGTTAAAACGGCGCATCGTTTTTTCGCCAATCGAGGAATCCAGGCTGAGATCATCAAGCTTTATGGTTCTATGGAATTGGCGCCATTAGTCGGGCTTGCAGACTGCATCGTTGATGTCGTGGATACCGGGAAGACTCTTCAGGCCAATGGGCTGGAGCCCTTGGAGCTGATCATGGAGGTCAGTAGTCGACTGATCGTCAATAAAGCGGCGATGAAGATGAAGCATGCCGAGGTCAGTGGCTTCATTGATGAAATCAAAACCGCACTCGCCAAGGCCCCATGACTGAGATGCTTCAAATCAAGAGACTCGACAGTCGAGAGGCGAATTTTGAGGCTCAGCTTCAGGATGTCCTCGCCTTTGATTCATCAACTGATGCTGAAATTCATCAGCGTGTCCTGACGATTCTTGATCGGGTCAGAAAAGAGGGCGATACGGCACTGGTTGAGTTCACGCGCCAGTTCGATCGTTTCCCTGTCTCGTGTCCAGAAGAGCTTGAAATAGGCCCCGAAGCTCTGGCGGCTGCCTGGGAGTCCCTTCCGCAGCTGACAGCTGAGGCGCTGGAGAGGGCAGCGGACCGTATTCGCGCCTATGCTGAACGCCAAAAGATGGATTCCTGGGACTTTAAAGAGCTCGACGGAACGGTGCTTGGTCAAAAAGTGACGCCGCTGGATCGGGTCGGTATCTATGTGCCAGGTGGCAAAGCGGCATATCCGTCCTCTGTCCTGATGAATGCGATTCCTGCCCATGTGGCAGGAGTCTCCGAAATCATCATGGTCTCACCGACACCGAATGGAGAAACAAACCCGTTAGTGCTGGCCGCGGCCCATCTTGCGGGGGTCAATCGATGCATTCGAATCGGCGGGGCACAGGCGGTTGCGGCGCTGGCCTTTGGAACAAAGACAGTCCCTCGGGTTGATAAGATCGTCGGTCCTGGAAATATTTATGTCGCAACTGCCAAAAAAATGGTCTTTGGCGAAGTCGGGATTGATATGGTCGCGGGTCCCTCTGAAATTCTGGTGATCTCTGACGGTGGCACCAATCCAGATTGGATCGCAATGGATTTGTTTTCTCAGGCCGAACATGACGAAGATGCGCAGGCCATCTTGATCTCAACGGATGAAGGCCACCTGAATGCCGTCATGGCAAGTATGGAAAAGCTCTTGCCCACCATGGACCGAAAGGAGGTCATTCGGGCCTCTTTGAAGGATCGGGGCGCCATGATTCTGGTTCCTAATTTGTCTGTGGCCGCTGAGGTTGCCAACCGAATTGCTCCTGAACACCTCGAGCTTTCGGTTGCCGCTCCGGAAAGCCTTTTGGAGAAAATCAGAAATGCTGGAGCCATCTTTATGGGGCGATACACGGCAGAGGCTCTGGGCGATTACTGTGCTGGGCCGAATCACGTTCTCCCCACCTCGGGGACGGCTCGTTTCTCATCCCCGTTAGGTGTGTACGACTTCCAGAAACGCTCCAGTGTTATCTATTGTTCGGCGCCCGGAGCAGATATGCTGGCCGGAATTGCATCAGTACTGGCTCGTGGGGAAGGCCTGGATGCCCATGCCCGATCAGCGGAATATCGTCTCCTTGATGTGAACCACTGACTCAATGAACAGTATTGCGCGTCTTGTTCGACCTGAAGTCAGAGCTTTAAAGGCTTATCACGTCCCCGATTCAAGGGGCTACGTTAAACTGGACGCCATGGAAAATCCCTACGCTTGGCCAGATTCCATGGTGACTGAGTGGCTCGAGGTCCTGCGCGGGGCCTCGCCAAATCGCTATCCTGATCCTGCTTGCGATGAGCTTAAGGCCGCTTTGAAAGTCGCGAATTCTGTTCCCCCGGAGTGTGACCTTCTCCTGGGTAATGGCTCCGATGAGATCATTCAGATCCTCTTGATGGCCTTGAATCCAGGGTCCACGGTGATGGCACCCGAGCCGACTTTTGTCATGTATCGTCAGATTGCCAATAGTCTGGGTCTGAATTTCATTGGGATTCCCCTTAATCCAACCGACTTTTCGATGGACCTTGGGGCCTTCACCGAAGCGGTCGTCGAGCACGATCCCGCGCTTATTTTTCTGGCATACCCCAATAACCCTACAGCGAATTTGTTTGATCGCCAGTCGGTGGATGCCATCCTGAACACATCTCGTGGACTAGTGGTGATTGACGAAGCCTATGCGCCGTATGCTTCTGCCAGCTACATGGGTTCTCTGGGTGTTTTTCCAAGACTATTAGTGATGCGAACACTTTCAAAGCTTGGGCTCGCCGGCCTCAGGCTTGGATTTTTGGCAGGTGATCCTGCTTGGGTCAATGAGTTGGAGAAGCTCAGACTACCCTACAACATCAACGTCCTGACTCAGAAATCGGCTCTCTTTGCCCTTTCGCGCCAAGATATTCTGGATCAACAGGTTGCATCGATCCTCTCAGAGCGGACACGGGTTATGAGTCTCTTGAAGGATATCGACGGGATTCATGTCTTTGAAACCAGCACAAACTTTATTCTTGTGCGGCTTGAACATCATTCCGCAGGGGCCGTGTTTGATCAGCTGAAATCCCTGGGTGTCCTCATTAAGAATCTGGACCCTCAGGGCGGTCCCTTGTTAGGGTGCTTGCGGGTTACGGTGGGGACGCCCGAGGAAAATGATCGTTTTATAAAGGCGTTTCGTTCCATTATCGGTTGAGTCGGGCCCTGCCCGGACAGCTCTTGCTGGGTGATTTGCTCAGATACCCCCTCTGATACCGAGGGTTTTTCTTGACCCATCGGCCTGAATCCCACAAAATTCCCGGCTGAAGATTCACGGAAACACAGTGTTTCAATACAGGATCAATCGGGTCGCATCCACATATGGAACGCCACCCATCCGATTGATCGGTTCCTGCAACGGAGTATCTGCATGATGAGTGGCGTGGACAACGAAAAACGCCGATTTCTGACCCAGGCCGCTGGCGCGGTCGGCGCCGTCGGTACGGGCTTCCTGGCTGTACCTTTTCTGTCTTCGATGAAGCCTAGCGCCAAAGCTGAAGCCCTTGGGGCACCCGTTGAGGTAGATATCGAAAAACTTGAACCGGGCCAGCGTATCGTTGTGCTCTGGCGAGGCAAGCCGGTTTGGGTTTTGAGGCGAACCCCTGAAGCCCTGCAGGCTATTTCGGAACTCGATGGCGAAGTTCTAGATCCTCACTCTGAACAGTCGGGTCAGCCGCTCTCGAGTAAGAACGAAGCCCGATCCATTCGGCCTGAGATTTTTGTGGCGGTGGGCGTTTGCACGCATTTGGGTTGTTCGCCCGTATTCCGTCCGGAAGTTGCTCCCGCGGACCTGGGCGCGGACTGGAAAGGCGGATTCTTCTGCCCCTGTCATGGCTCGAAGTTCGACCTGGCTGGTCGTGTGTACAAGGGTGTTCCTGCTCCGGTAAATCTGGAGATCCCGCCTTATTACTTTGCGAGTGAGAATCGGATCGTGGTCGGCCATGAAGGGGAGAAAGCGTAATGAGTCGTCGAGATGCGTTCCGGGAGTGGCTGGACGAGCGTCTGCCGATCGGGCAGTTCCTTGAGGATCAACTCCTTAAGTACTACGCGCCGAAAAACTTCAACTTCCTCTATTTTTTTGGTTCGCTGGCCCTTTTGGTGCTGGTCAACCAGATTGTCACAGGAATCATTCTGGCAATGCACTACAAGCCAGATGCCAAATTGGCATTTGATTCCGTTGAATACATCATGCGTGATGTCGATTGGGGATGGCTCATTCGCTATCTGCATTCGACCGGAGCGTCCCTTTTCTTTGTCGTCATCTACATGCATATGTTCAGGGGGCTCTTTTATGGCTCCTTCAAAAAGCCCCGGGAATTGCTGTGGCTCTTTGGCATGGTCATCTTTGTTCTTCTGATGGGCGAAGCCTTTATGGGCTACCTTTTGCCTTGGGGGCAAATGTCCTATTGGGGGGCACAGGTCATTATCTCGTTGTTCGGCGCAATTCCTCTGATTGGTGAGGACCTTGCGACTTGGATACGGGGTGACTATGTGATCGCAGATGCCACCTTGAATCGATTCTTCTCCTTGCATGTCATCGCAATTCCATTGGCTATTATTGGTCTGGTGGTCCTGCATCTGGCTGCGTTAAGAACGGTCGGGTCGAACAATCCGGACGGCATTGAAATCAAAAAAAATCGTGACCTGCTCGGCATCCCGAAAGACGGGATCCCTTTCCATCCCTACTACACGGTCAAGGATCTTTATGTCGCTGGCCTGTTCTTGACGATCTTCGCCTGGATTGTCTTCTACAGCCCTGAAATGGGCGGGCTCTTTCTGGAACACCCCAATTTTGATCCGGCAGACCCCATGAAGACTCCCGAGCATATTCAGCCGGTCTGGTACTTCACGCCGTTTTATTCCATCCTTCGGGCTATTCCAAGCAAGCTGGGCGGGGTGGTCGCAATGGGGGCCTCCATTGTCGTCCTCTTCCTTTTGCCTTGGCTGGACCGCTGCCCTGTGAAGTCCGTGCGCTATCGGAGTCCTTTGTTCAAGATCGCCCTTACGGCATTCGTGATCAGCTTCTTGGGCCTGGGTGTCCTTGGAACCAAGCCTGTGACGGAGTTGTATACGCTCATGGCGCGAGGATTCTCCGTTGTATATTTCGCTTTCTTCCTGCTGATGCCGATTTTTTCATCTGTTGAAATCACGCAGCCTGTTCCTGATCGTGTAACCGAGTCTGTCGTGCCGCTGTCTAAGCGTCAGGGATTTCAGTGGCGTCTGATTGAAGAGGGTATTCGTGCGCTGGAACATATCCCAGTGCGTTATCACCTGAACAACCTCTTGGCCCGTCTGCGCGGAAAAAACTAGGGATGCTGTCCAGAATGAAAAAGGTCTTATCCATTCTCGTCTTTTCCGCTGTTGCCTTCGTTGCGCATGCCCAATCGGGCATGGACCTCGAAACGGCTGACCATGATGCATTTGATCAGCTCTCAGTGATTCGCGGTGCAGAATACTTCGGGGAATATTGCCTGGGCTGCCACAGCCTCAAGCAGATGCGCTACTCGAGAATCTCCAAGGATCTTCATGTGAATGAAGCGCGGATGCGAGAGATGCTCCTTTTTGGTGACAACAAGATTCACGACGTCGTCCAGACTGCCATGGATCCAAAGGTTGCAGCCGGGATCTTTGGCGCGGCGCCTCCGGATCTGTCCCTTGTTGTGCGTTCGCGCGGGGCCGATTGGGTTTATACCTATCTCAAGTCCTTCTATGAGGACTCGAAGAGGCCTTACGGCGTTAACAATGTTCTCCTTCCGAACGCTGCAATGCCGAATGTTCTTTGGGAGCTTCAGGGAACTCAGGTTCCTGTCATCGAAGAGCATGGCGGAAAGTCAGAGGTTGCTGGGGTCAAGCTTCAGCATGCGGGCAGCTTGACGCCCCGGCAGTTCAATGTGGTTGCTAACGACATCGTCAACTTCCTTACCTATGTTTCTGAGCCATCCTTACTCCAGAGGGTGCCTTTGGGTAAGTATGTCATTTTCTACCTCTTGTTCTTGACTTGGATCTTCCATCGTCTGAAAAAGGAATACTGGAAAGACATCGATTAATTGTGATGCCGGTTCCTGAGGGATCCGGCTTCCTAACATTGGCAGCGAGCGCAGATCGCGCAAGGTTTTTCTCGACCTTCATCCATCATGACGCCCTTAAAGCCCTATCTCATCCGCGCTGTCTACGATTGGATTGTCGACAACCGCTTTACGCCCTACCTTCTGGTAAATGCTACGGTGGCAGGGACCATTGTCCCGACCCAATTTGTTGAAGATGGGCGCATTGTTCTCAATCTGAGGCCTGAAGCCATTCAAGGGCTGGATATGAGTAGCGAGGGAATCTGCTTCAATGCGCGGTTTGGAGGTCAACCCATGCGGGTCGACATTCCAACACTCGCGGTCCTTGCTCTCTATGCGCAAGAGAATGGGAGAGGCATGGTCTTCGATGATGATGAGGAAGAAGATCACAGTCCGCCCCCCGAACCTCCACAGCCTGAGCCAAAGGGGAGGCCCACGCTCAGAGTCGTGAAATGATTTTGCTTATCCAAGGGAACTTCATTAGTCCTCCTCAGCACCAAAGAGTGCAACACCCTGAACGAACTCAGGGAGATCTCACGAAAACCAGGAAGCGTTATGACATGGGATTGTTCCTCTTTTAAAAAGCCAACGCCGGAGGAACTTCGGCAATTACTGACCGATGAGCAGTTTCAGGTCACTCAGGCCGAGGGAACGGAGCGGCCTTTCGGGAATCCCTACTGGAATCACCATGAGGCTGGCATCTACGTGGATGTTGTCTCCGGCGAACCGCTGTTTTGTTCCCTTGATAAATTCGATTCAGGGACAGGTTGGCCCAGCTTTACGCGGCCTATTACCCATGAAAGTGTAGTGACGCAGGCGGATCATTCCCTTTTCAGGGTTCGGACGGAGGTCAGAAGCCGTCACGCGGATTCTCACCTTGGACATGTTTTCGAGGATGGCCCGCAACCGACCGGGCAGAGATTTTGTATTAATTCTGCTGCGATTCGCTTCATTCCGAGAGACAGGCTAAAGGATGAGGGTTATGCTGAATTTACAGCGTACTTTGAAGAAGACGCCTCCTCGCCCTGATTGAAAACAACACATTGACCTTCGCTTTAATGAAACTTCTGGTCCCACATTGAGCAGCCGCAAGAAAACTAAAACCTCAGGGAAAACCACACGCTCCATTCTGGCCGAACGCGGGATTTTTTCCGTAGAAGAGTTGGCCAATGCTGACGTCGATCAA
This sequence comes from Methylococcaceae bacterium, assembly GCA_044350805.1. GTDB lineage: Bacteria > Pseudomonadota > Gammaproteobacteria > Methylococcales > Methylococcaceae > UBA6136. The sequence continues at coordinate 127,327 of JBILGU010000001.1, read as the reverse complement.
CTCATGAAGATTCCCGGTCTCGGAAAATCCAAGGCCAGTCGTATGGTTCGGGCAGCCAAGCATATGGCGGGTGTCGAAAGGCGAGGCAGTGTTGCTGATAACGCTGAAACGCCGTCGACCAATGACAAGGGACAAATCAATCTGGCGGATGAATCCCTCTATCTGAATCAAGAACTCAGTTTGATTGAGTTCAATCGCAGGGTCCTTGAGCAGGCAAAGGATGTCCGGACGCCCCTCTTGGAGCGGCTCAATTTTCTCTGTATTTCCTGCTCAAATCTGGATGAATTCTTTGAGGTCAGAACGGCTGGTCTTCTTCAGCGAGCAGAGTTGGGTGCAACCGCAACGGAGCCCGACAATCTGACGCCTCAGGAGGCCTTGCTTGCTATTAGCCAGAGTTGCCACGGGTTAGTAAAGGAGCAGTATCGCGTTCTCAATGACGTGCTGATCCCGGCACTGGCAGAGGAGGGCGTTCATTTTCTTCGTCGGAGTGAGTGGACCCGCGCTCAAAAAGACTGGTTGCAAACCTATTTCAATGAGGACCTCTTACCGATCCTCAGCCCAATTGGACTCGATCCGGCGCATCCGTTTCCCCGGATCCTGAACAAGAGTCTTAATTTCATCATTTCGCTTGCAGGAAAGGATGCGTTTGGACGCGAAATCGATCTGGCCATTCTGCAGGCGCCACGTTCGTTGCCCAGAATCATTCCCCTTCCCGAAGGAATCGCCTCCGGAAAACACGATTTTGTCTTTCTGTCCTCCATCATTCATGAGTTTGTCGGTGAGCTCTTTCACGGGGTGAAGGTAAAGAATCTTTACCAGTTCCGTGTCACCCGCAACAGCGAAATGTATCTGGATGAAGAGGAAATCGATGACTTGCTGAGGGCGCTTGAGGGCGAGTTGAGCAGTCGTAACTATGGTGATGAAGTGCGGCTTGAGGTGGCTGATAACTGTCCGTTGGTCATCACGGACTATCTTCTCGAGCAGGTCGGCCTCACCGAGGATCGCCTTTACAGGGTGCACGGCCCCGTGAATCTCAGTCGCCTCCGCGCGGTTTACGACCTTTTGGAGCGTCCTGAACTCAAGTATCCCGCCTTTGTGCCGGGAGGACCCCAGGAAATCGCTGGCGGACATGACCTTTTTGACGCGATTCGCAAGCGGGATATCCTCCTGCACCATCCCTATGAGAGTTTTGCGCCGGTGGTCGAATTGATCCGTCAGGCAGGGGATGACCCACATGTTGTCGCCATCAAGCAGACTCTTTATCGCACTGGAGCAGAATCACCGATTGTTGATGCGCTGATCCGGGCCGCGAAGGCGGGTAAAGAAGTCACCGTGGTTGTCGAACTTCGGGCCCGATTTGATGAGCGAGCCAATATTTCCCTTGCGAACCGACTGCAGGAAGCCGGTGTTCAGGTGGTTTATGGGATCGTGGGTTACAAGACCCACGGCAAGATGCTCCTGATTCTTCGCCGTGAGGGCCACCGTCTGCGCTACTACACCCATCTTGGAACGGGCAATTATCACCAGAGTACAGCCCGTCACTATACGGACTATGGGCTTCTTTCCGCAGATCAAGAGTTGGGCGAAGATGTTAGAAAGGTTTTGGTGCAGCTCACCAGCCTTGGTAAGGTCGGTCGATTCCACAAGTTGTTGCACGCGCCCTTTACCTTGCATCAGTCACTGATCAAAAAAATTCAGCGTGAAACCGATCATGCCCTTGCAGGCAAACGCGCGAGGATCATCATTAAGGTGAATGCAGTGGCCGAACCTCTTTTGATTCAGGCACTGTATAAGGCCTCCATGGCGGGTGTCGAAATCAAGCTGATCGTCCGAGGTATTTGTTCCTTGCGCCCTGGTATTCCGGGTATCTCCGAGACAATTGAGGTGCGCTCCATCATTGGCCGCTTTTTAGAGCATAGCCGCGTCTACTTTTTCGAAAACGATGGCAATTCTGAAGTCTTCGCATCCAGCGCGGACTTTCTTCCAAGAAACATGTTCCGTCGGGTCGAGGTCTGTTTCCCGATGGTTCAGAAGAAATTGGCCGACCGCCTTCGTGAGGACCTCGAGGCCATCCTGCGTGACAATGTCAACGCGTGGATTCTGCAACCCGATGGACGCTATGTCCGCGTCGAAGACACGGCGCACCCTTTCGAGGCACAAACGTCATTTCTTGAACGTTTCAAGCGCTGATTTTCTATTTTGACCGGCCAAAATGCTGTAACCGCTTGGTTGGCACAATTTCTGCCCTTATTTCTATATACCCTTGTTCACTGCGGGCCAGTGATGGCTAGGCCCGTGATCCAACCCATCAGGAAATGCCATGTCGATGCTTGAAGAATATCGGAATCATGTTGCCGAACGCGAAGCCTCAGGACTTGTTCCTCAGCCGCTGACCGCCGAGTGGACCAGTCAGTTAGTCGAACTGATTAAGTCTCCCCTCAAAGGCGAAGAAGCCTTTCTGCTCGATCTTCTGGCGAATCGTGTCCCGGCTGGGGTTGATGAGGCGGCCTATGTTAAGGCGGGTTTCCTTGCGGCAATAGCCAAGGGGGAAGTTCACTCGCCGATCTTAAGCGCGGAAAACGCGGTTGAGCTCCTCGGAACCATGCTGGGTGGCTATAACGTAGCCCCTTTGGTGGATCTTCTGGATCATCCGGCCCTTGCCGGCAAGGCTCAGGAGGCCCTGAGTCGGACCTTGCTGATCTTTGATGCTTTCCACGATGTTGAAGAGAAGGCTAAGTCCGGCAATGCGGCTGCAAGGAGAGTTCTGGATGCGTGGGCGGAGGCAGAATGGTTTACACGTCGCCTCAAGGTCCCTGAATGCATCACGGTCACGGTTTTCAGGGTGCCCGGTGAAATCAATACCGATGATCTTTCCCCCGCCCAGGATGCCTGGTCACGCCCTGATATTCCTCTGCATGCCAAGGCCATGCTGAAGGTTCCGCGGGAGGGAGTCACGCAGGCGGAGTCGCAAATTGAAGAACTGAAGCACAAAGGCTTCCCTGTCGCCTTTGTCGGAGATGTGGTTGGAACAGGCTCATCCAGAAAATCAGCGACAAATTCGGTCTTGTGGTACATCGGTAATGATATTCCGCATGTCCCGAACAAGCGGGATGGCGGAGTTTGTATTGGTGGCAAGATCGCCCCCATCTTCTTCAATACGATGGAAGATTCGGGGGCACTCCCCATTGAATGCGATGTGAACGGTCTTCACACCGGCGACGTCATTGATATTTATCCCTATGAGGGCGTGATTCGTGCTCATGAGAGCGGCGAAGAGAAGGTGCGGTTCTCCTTGCGCAATGACATCTTGCTGGATGAAGTTCAGGCAGGGGGTCGCATCCCGCTGATCATTGGTCGTGGGCTAACGGATCGTGCGCGAAAGGCATTGGGCTTGCCCGCTTCAGCCGTCTTCAGACGACCTGAGCTGACTGAGGATTCAGGCAAGGGCTTTACTCTTGCACAGAAAATGGTTGGTCAGGCCTGTGGTTTGCCTGGAGTTCGGCCGGGAGTTTATTGCGAGCCGAAGATGACCACCGTTGGGTCTCAGGACACGACTGGGCCGATGACACGCGATGAACTTAAGGATCTCGCCTGTCTGGGATTCTCGGCAGATCTTGTGATGCAATCCTTCTGCCACACTGCGGCGTACCCCAAGCCGGTTGATGTGAAGGTCCATCACACCCTGCCTGACTTCATCATGAATCGTGGTGGTGTCTCGCTGAGGCCGGGTGACGGCATCATCCATTCCTGGCTGAATCGAATGCTGATGCCTGATACTGTAGGGACCGGTGGCGACTCGCACACCCGTTTCCCGATCGGTATTTCCTTTCCAGCAGGTTCCGGACTTGTGGCGTTTGCCGCAGCGACCGGGGTGATGCCTCTCGATATGCCGGAATCCGTTCTGGTCCGGTTCAAGGGAACCATGCAGCCCGGAATCACGCTTCGCGATCTGGTTCACGCCATTCCCTATGCCGCTCTCCAGCGAGGACTTCTAACGGTTGAAAAGAAAGGAAAGAAGAACATTTTTAATGGTCGAATTCTCGAAATTGAGGGTCTTCCGGATCTGAAGGTTGAACAGGCCTTTGAGCTTGCTGATGCGTCTGCGGAACGTTCGGCGGCTGCCTGCACGGTGCGTTTGAATAAAGCCCCGGTGCAGGAATACCTGACGTCGAACATCAGTCTCTTGGGATGGATGATTCGAGAAGGCTATGGTGATGCCAGAACGCTCCAGCGTCGGATCGAGGCAATGGCGGCATGGCTTGCCAAGCCAGAATTACTTGAGCCGGATCACGATGCAGAATATGCAGAGATCATAGAAATTGATCTGGATACGATTTGTGAGCCCTTGCTCTGTTGCCCGAATGATCCGGATGACGTCAAGCCGCTGTCTGAGGTCGCCGGAACCGCGATCGATGAGGTCTTTCTGGGTTCCTGTATGACCAATATCGGCCATTTCAGGGCTGCGGGCCATATTCTTGAGGGTCACTCTCAGCAGGTCCCTGGCAAACTCTGGATTGTTCCTCCCACTCGAATGGATCAGGCAGAACTCACCTCAGAGGGCTTTTACGGCATCTTTGGTAAGGCAGGCGCACGAACTGAGGTTCCAGGGTGCTCTCTCTGCATGGGGAATCAGGCGCGCACTGCGGAAGGAGCCACGGTGGTTTCCACCAGTACCCGTAACTTCCCCAATCGAATGGGTGCCAATACCCGGGTGTTCCTGGCCTCTGCTGAGTTGGCTTCCGTCTGTTCGGTTCTCGGAAAGATTCCGACGCCGACCGAATATGCGACATTCATGACAGGACTCGCGCCCAAGGCAAAAGAGACCTATCGGTACATGAATTTCGACCAGATGCAGGCTTACAGCTCGGCGGAAGCTTAGGCTTCCGGACTTGAGGAGGACTCAGTCTCGGCTGATTCCTCCTTGAGCCACTCCCGCCATACGGCATGGGCGATGGCCAGAATGACGGGACCAATAAAGAGCCCGATAAATCCAAAGCTGATCAGTCCGCCCACCAGGCCGAGGACTATCAGTGCAAATGAAATGTGGCTGGCATGACTGATGAAAAAGGGTCTGACCAGGTTATCGACCCAGCTGACCACAAAGAATCCCCAGGCAAGGAGCCCCAGGCCATTCAAGGGTTCGCCTTGAGATAAAAGCCAAAGGGAACTCGGAATCCAAATGGTGACCGCTCCAAACGGGATCATGGCCATCAGAATAGTGGCAAGGGTCAGAAGGAGCGGCTCCTTGAGGCCTGCGCCCCAATAACCTATTCCCGCAAAGCTCCCCTGAACCATGGCGGTCAGAACGATCCCGTAAAGCACGGCTCGAGCCGTTCTTTCTGCAATTGCAAAATAATTGGTGGACGCGGAACCGATTGTTTTGTGAAGACCGCGCTTGACCTCTTCCAGCATTTCTACGCCGTCTCGATACTGAAAGAACATCAGGAACAGGATGAAGCCAACCTGACCTAAAACCAGACCGATACTCCCCAGCATGGTCATGAGCCGATTAAGCAACTCCTTAACCTGGGGGGCGAGGTGGTTCTTCAGCAGTTCGTCACTGCTGTCCATGTGATCAAAAAGCCCGCTCAGTTCCTTGCCGATCAAGGGAATATGGGGGAGTGCTCTCGTAAGTGAAGGGGGGTGCTCAATCAATCCTGGAATCAGGCGAAGGAGTTCTGATCCTTCTCGACGGATGACCGATGAGATCCCCACCAGGGGAAGAATCACGACGCAACCCACCAGAAAGACCATGATGCCGGCAGAAAGGTTGGGTCGTTCCCCACACAGTGAAAAGACTTTGCGGTAGAGCGGCCAGGTTCCAAAACTCAGGATAATGGACCACACAATGGGTTCGACCAAGGTGCCAAGTATCCGGTAGATGAGCAGAGCAAGGGCTCCGACGACAAAAATCAGGGGGAGATTTCGGTTCAAGGTCAACACGCTGACTCCGGTCTTTGGTAGGGTCCATCGTGGTTTTCCACGGTAAAACGTTGAAGGCTCTGATCAAGTCGAATTGCAGTCAAACTGCCACCCCAAAGGCATCCCGTATCGATGCAAATCGTGTGATGGCTGTGGTGAAATCCCAACGTTGACCAATGTCCATAGATCACCAGGGCATTCGCTGGCGGTCGGTCCGGATGGGCAAACCAAGGGATTAGATCATCGTTTGAGCTATCCGGGCTTCCTTTTTTTGTCAGATTGATGCGACCATCGGAAGTGCAGAACCTCAGTCGGGTGAGGCAGTTGGTGATGAATCTCAGTCGATCAAAGCCCTGGAGATCCTCACGCCAAAGCGGCGGTTCATTCCCGTACATATGCCAGAGGAAGTCTGCGTAGTCAGGGGACCTTAGAACCGATTCCACTTCAAGAGCCAGTCTGGCCGCATCCTCGAGTCGCCACTGGGGGGGCAGCCCGGCGTGGATCAGGTAGAATTCGCCCTCATGGTGGAGGAGGGGAAGGGTCCTCAGCCAGCCAAGGAGTTCGTCTCTGTCGGGCGCGGCCAGGATGTCCCCGAAGGTGTCTCGATGCTTGGTTCTGGAAATGCCTTCGGCCACAGCAAGAAGATGAAGGTCATGGTTTCCAAGGACGCAGATTGCAGAGTCACCGAGGGCTCTTATGGTTCTGAGCGTTTCAAGGGATTTAGGTCCGCGGTTCACAAGGTCACCGGTGAACCACAGTTGATCCTTTGAAGGGTCGAATTCCAGTTGATCGACGAGCCTTAGGAGCTCGTCATGACAACCTTGAACATCGCCTATGGCGTAGATGGCCATCCTGAAACGGAATTTAGTGAAGCGTTCTGGGAACGGCGAGTGTAAAGGCCGGAATTTTAGCGTCGAAGAGTTCGCCGGAATCGGTGCGCATTTGATATTCGCCTTCCATGGTTCCGACTGGCGTCTCGATCATTGCGGCACTGGTGTATCGGAATGCATGCCCGGGCTGAATGTAAGGTGTTTCACCCACAACGCCCTCGCCGTGGACTTCCTGTATCCGGCCATTGGCATCGGTTATGACCCAGTGACGTGTTAGAAGCCTTGCAGCTTCTTCGCTCTGATTGCGGATCGTAATGGTGTAGGCAAAGACATAGCGGTCCGAATCCGGTTCGGATTCCGTTTCGAGATAATCGATTCGGGTATCAATCTTGATGGCGTGCTTTTCATTCATGGCCTTATCATCGTTTACATTCGTTGCCTTCATCTTGTTGGGGCGCTAGTTTAACTGATGCGGCCACCAGACTGACCGATTCTGCCGTAGCTTCTAAGTCTTAGTTTTAAGTTTGCGAGTCGAAAAACAATAAGGGAGAGCATCGATGCACGTCCATATCATGGGTATCTGCGGAACCTTCATGGGAGGGTTGGCCATCTTGGCCCGTCAGTTGGGTCACGAAGTCACGGGCTCCGATCAGAATGTGTATCCACCAATGAGCACTCAGCTTGAAGAGCATGGGATTGCTTTGATGTCGGGGTACAGCTCTCTAAACCTTGAAAAACGCCCCGACCTTGTTGTGGTCGGCAATGCAATTTCCAGGGGTAATGCTGAAATGGAAGCCGTCCTTGATGCCGGCATTCCCTATGTTTCAGGACCCGAGTGGCTCCATGATGAAGTCCTACAGCATCGTTGGGTGTTAGCGGTTGCTGGAACTCATGGCAAGACGACAACAACCAGCATGCTCACTTTCATTCTGGACCATGCAGGACGAGACCCGGGGTTTCTGGTCGGAGGCGTACCCTTGGACTTTGGGGTCTCGTCGCGCCTCGGAAAAGGTGACTGTTTTGTTGTGGAGGCCGATGAATACGACACGGCCTTTTTCGACAAAAGATCCAAGTTTGTTCATTACCATCCCAGGACCTGCATACTCAATAATCTTGAGTTTGATCATGCGGACATCTTTCCTGACCTTGCAGCCATTCAACGCCAATTTCATCATTTGGTCAGGACGATCCCGGGGCGAGGTCTCATCGTCGCGCCCTGCTGGGAACCGGCATTGGATGAGGTTCTCCAGATGGGTTGCTGGACACCGGTCGAACATACTAGCCAGGAAGGATCAGGGGCGGTCGCAACCTGGTCTTATCATCTTTTGGCGAAGGACGGCAGTAGCTTTGAGATCGTGCATGATGGTCAACCGGCAGGACGTGTCGATTGGGGGCTGACCGGTCTGCATAATGTCTACAATGCGCTCGCTGCGGTTGCTGCTGCACACCATGCGGGAGTTTTTCCTGAACGCTCCGCAGAAGCCCTTTCCCGGTTTTCCAATGTCAAGCGCCGCATGGAAGTTCGGGCACAGGTCCAAGGAATTACCATCTATGACGATTTCGCTCATCATCCAACGGCTATCAAGACGACGGTTGAAGGGCTCAGAGCGAAAGTCGGAAAAGCCAGAATTCTCGCCATTCTTGAGCCCCGTTCCAATACAATGCGGATGGGGATTCACGCGGGCCTTTTAGGTGAGGCTCTTGCTGATGCGGATGTTGCCTTACTTTTCCAGTCTGCCCAAGTTGAGTGGGATTTGCGTGCGGCGACGTCTTCGCATCCTCAGGTTGAGGTTTTTGGTGAGGTTGTCGATATCGTTGACTGGATCGCCCGTGAGGCGCGATCGGGTGATCATGTCCTGATCATGAGTAATGGTGGTTTTGAGAGAATCCACCAGCGCGTGGAGTCGGCGCTTCAATCGCGCGCTTGAATTTACCGGTGGGGGCCGGTTTCGATGGAAAAATGTGTATCTGTCATTATCGTTAACTATAACGGCGGACCTTTGTTGGCCGAGTGCGTCCGTTCTGTTCTTGAATCGTCGGTACCCGTGGAGGTCTTTGTATCCGACAACGCCTCTACGGACAGCAGTCTCATTGAATTGCGATTGCTGCTAGGCAACGATCCGCGTCTTAGAATCGTCGAAAATCCAACTAATCTTGGATTTGCCAAGGCGAATAATCGTGCCTTGCCGCTGACAAAAAGCGACTACATCCTCTTTCTGAATCCAGACTGCATTGTGGGGCCTGATTCGCTCAAGGGAATGCTGGATCTTTTTGTCGAGGATCCCAAAATTGGGATGGCGGGCTGTCTGATCCGAAATCCGGATGGCTCAGAGCAGCCGGGCTGCCGGCGAAACATTCCGACCCCTTGGCGGACGTTCGTCCAAATTACGGGCCTGGATCGATTCCAGGATGTCGATGCGCGATTCCGAAGCTACCTTCACGTGGGGCTTCCGGTCCCAGAAACCGCCGTCCCTATCGAGGCCATCTCAGGGGCCTTCATGCTCATCCGTCGTCAGGCGCTCAATGAAGTGGGGCCTATGGATGAGGGCTATTTTATGCACTTCGAGGATCTGGATTGGTGCCTACGGTTCCAGCAGCATGGTTGGAAAGTGATCTTTGAACCCCGAGTTGAGATCGTCCATGTGGGTGGCGTTTGTACCGCGTCGAGGCCGATTGGCGTTGAGTATCACAAGCACAAGGGGATGGCTCGCTTCTATCGGAAGTTTTTCCGGAATCGAAACAATCTGCTGCTCTATCTGGTTCTCATGCCCGGCATCCTTGCCCGATTCTTGATTCGAATTCTTCTGCAACTCTGTGCGCGTGTGGGAATTTACCGCGTCCGTGAGCCAAGACAACAGGCAACGATTGTGGCGCAGGAGTCTTCTTTATCGCACCATCCCAAATTCACGCAGGATGAGGGAAGGCAGCGGATTGTCGTGACAGGCGCTACCAGCCTGATTGGGGATTATCTTCTCCCAATTCTGACCAATCGGGGCTTTGAAGTGCATGCGATTAGCCGGAATCCGCCGACCTATGGAGGACAGTCCGGATTGATCTGGCACAGTGCAGACATCAGTCACGAGGTTCCGGATTGCATCCGGGGCGCAGATGGGCTCATTCATCTTGCGCCTCTGGCGACGCTTCCTTCCATACTCGAGACATTGGGGTCTGATGCGCCGAAGCGGGTGATGGGATTTGGTTCAACCAGTCTTTTCACCAAGGCGGATTCGGCACTCGAACAGGAGCGGAATCTAGTTCAAGGTCTTAGCGAAGCCGAAAATCGCATCTCCCGATCCGGAGAGCTCTTCGGCATCGAGTGGACCGTATTCAGACCCACATTGGTCTATCATCTGGGGCGTGACAAGAACGTCACAACGATCGCGTTATTTCTCAAGAAGTTTGGATTTTTCCCACTGGTGGACGGGGCGAAAGGCAAGCGCCAACCTGTCCATGCGGAGGATCTGGCGCAGGCAACCATCGAGGCCCTCAGCAATTCCAACACCTATCGAAAGGCCTACAATCTTTCCGGGGCCGAGACCCTTCCATATCGTGAAATGGTCCGAAGGATTGCTGAATCCCTTGGGCTTCGCCCAAGAATGATCAATATTCCGTTGCCACTTCTTCAGTTCTTTATCGTGATGATCTCGAAACTGCCGCGTTTCAAGCATCTCAATACGGAGATGGCTACACGGATCAGCAAAGACATGTGTTTTGAGAACCAAGACGCCCGAGAGGATTTTGGTTTCTCACCCCGAGCATTTTTGGAGGCTGAGCCGAGGGCTTAAGCCACGGCTCAGAAGGGTCGGGATTTAGCTGTTTGTTGCAGGAGCTGCAGAACGCAGTTCCTTGGGGAGTGAGAAAACGACCTTTTCCTCGATACCCTGATGCTCCCTGACAACATTGGCGCCCCACGCATTCAAGTTGGCGACGACTTCCGAAACCAGAACTTCAGGTGCAGAGGCTCCAGCTGTGACGCCGACGCTACGGACGCCCTCGAGCCACTCCCGCTTCATCTGGCTGGCGTTATCGATTAGGAATGACTGACAGCCCAGCTTTTCGGCAATTTCCCGAAGACGATTGGAGTTTGAGCTGTTGGGGGAGCCGACAACCAGAATCAGATCGCAACTGTCCGCAAGCTTCTTGACCGCATCCTGACGGTTTTGTGTTGCGTAACAAATGTCATCCTTCTTGGGGCCACAGATTTCCGGAAACTTGACCTTAAGGGCAGCGATCACAGCCTGAGTGTCATCGATCGAAAGCGTCGTTTGGGTCACCCAGGCGAGATTTAAGGGATTTTTGACTTCGAGGCTGGCCACATCTTCGGGTGATTCGACCAGGTAGATTCCGCCTTCAGGGTTATCGTACTGGCCCATCGTTCCCTCGACTTCAGGGTGGCCGGCGTGGCCAATGAAGACGATTTCCCGCCCTTGACTGGCGTGATGATGAACTTCGATATGAACCTTGGTGACCAGAGGGCAGGTCGCGTCAAATACCTGAAGGCCACGCTCTTTGGCCTCGGCCTGAACCTGCATGGAAACGCCATGCGCACTGAAGATCACCGTGGAATTTTCCGGCACTTCTGAGAGTTCCTCAACGAACACTGCTCCTCGGGCACGCAGTCCGTCCACGACGTAACGATTATGAACGACCTCATGTCGAACGTAGATCGGAGCGCCAAACACTTCGATAGCACGCTCTACGATCTCGATCGCACGATCAACACCGGCACAAAAGCCGCGGGGATTGGAAAGCAGGATGTCCATGTGGCGGTTCCTTTATCTTGAGTAATCTAGTAGGGAATTCTGGCATGGGGCCAGAGGAGAATCAATAAGGTGGGGGGGTCGGAGGCTTTCGGTTGGGCTCCCACAAATGCTCAATGCCTCCTTTTCTGCCAAGGACACGGCAGATCACAAAAAGGAAATCCGAGAGTCGGTTAAGAAACGTGAGGATTTCAGGCCCAAGGGTTTCCTCCCGACTCAGCTTTACAGCTCGGCGTTCTGCGTTTCGGCATCCGGTTCGAGCCAGGTGCGCAAAAGCTGCAGCAGGGGTTCCTCCGGGGAGGACAAATTCGCGAAGCGGCGGCATTTGGTCATTGAGGTAATCCATCCAACCTTCGAGCCATTCAATGTGCTCCGGACCTATGCTTGATCGCCCCGGAATGCTGAGATCGCCACCGAGGTCGAACAGCAATTGTTGGATCTCCTTGAGGCAGTCCGTGTACTCGTCATCCGCGGAAGCACCCAGAACAAGACCAATCCGGGTATTGAGCTCATCAAGCTCACCCAGCAATTCGATCCGCGCTGAGTCCTTGGCTAAACGTGACCCGTCAGCAAGACCGGTCATACCGGAGTCACCGGTACGAGTATAAATCCGTGTGAGACGGTGACCCATTCCTATTCTAAAGGTGATTCACACACGACGATGCCATCCTCGTCCGCATAGAGATTATGCCCGTTTCTGAAATTAATACCGGCAAATGTAATCAGAACGTCTCTGTCACCGGTGCCACGCTTATGGCTTTTCAGTGGGTGTGTGTGGAGTGCTCGGATTCCGATGGGTAGTTTCTCGAGCGCAACCGAATCGCGGATGCAGCCATAGAGGATGATGCCCGACCAATGATTGTCTGCGGCCAGGCGCGCAAGGTCGCTACCGAGGAGAGCGCAACGGTGTGAGCCTCCTCCATCAACAACCAAGACGCGATTGGTGCCGTCTTCTTCCAAGGCAGTTCGGATCAGTACGTTGTCTTCGAAGACTTTTACGGTCGAGATAATGCCCTTGAAGACAGAGTGTCCGCCGAATGCTCGAAGAATTGGTTCTGCGATCTGAAGGGTCTGCTTTCCATCGTATTCATCACAAAGATCGGCTGTTCGAAAGCTCATAACTTAGTCCTCGATGATCAAAGGTAACGGGCCAGCAGGGCCGTTGGCCCCGGGTCGACAGGAAGTCCGACCCGGACCTCCCAACCGCTTCCAGGTGCCTCGTCGATGGCGAGCCCCTGCCGGTCCTTTATTGATTCGATCGTGAGGTCAAGGTTCCCCTGAGGAAGAATGAGCTCGAGTTGGTCGCCCACACAGAACTTGTTCTTGACCAGAATATCCGCCATGCCGGTTTCTGAGTCAAAGCCTGTGACTTCCCCGACGAACTGCTGACGATTGCTGGTTGAGTGACCCTGAATGTAGTTCTGGTACTCGTGCGTGTGGTGTCGCTGATAAAAGCCATCGGTGTAGCCTCTTTGGGCCAGATTCTCGAGTTTTCCGAGGAGGGCCGGGTCAAAGGGGCGACCCGCAGCGGCGTCCTCAATGGCCATCCGATAGATTTGGGCAGTCCGGGCGACGTAATAGAAGGATTTTGTTCGGCCTTCGATCTTGAGGCTGTCAACGCCGATCTCGACCAGTCGTTGAATGTGCTCGACGGCCCGGAGGTCCTTTGAATTCATGATGTAGGTCCCGTGCTCATCTTCGAGCACAGGCATCAGTTCGCCAGGGCGGTTTTCCTCTTCGAGAAAGTAAACTTCATCAGCGAGAGGATGGCGCACCTGATCCCCGCAGTCCGTGCCGTTGAGGCCGCCATTGAGATCAGAAAGACTCAATCGGAGGGCGCCCGGGGCGTAGTCTCCTTCAGGCGTCTCAGTGGCTGCCTGAAGATCATATTTCCAGCGGCAGGCGTTAGTGCAGGTACCTTGATTCGGGTCCCGGTGGTTAAAGTACCCCGAAAGGAGGCAGCGTCCGGAGTAGGCGATGCAGAGCGCTCCATGAACGAAAACCTCAAGCTCCATGTCTGGACATTCCTGACGAATCTCCGAGATCTCATCGAGAGACAGTTCTCGTGAAAGGATGATTCGGCGGACCCCCATGGATTGCCAAAACCGAACGGCCGCATAGTTCACCGTATTGGCTTGGACCGAGAGATGAATCGGCTGATCGGGCCAGGCCTCGCGTGCCATGAGGATTAATCCTGGATCCGCCATGATCAGAGCATCTGGCCCCATCGCAACGATGGGTTCCAAGTCACGAATGAAGGTGCGAACCTTTCGATTGTGAGGGAGGACGTTGGTTGCCAGGAAAAAAAGCTTCCCAAGGGCATGCGCTTCTGCGATTCCCTTGGCGAGGTTTTCCTCAAGAAAATCGTTGTTGCGGACTCGAAGACTATATCGCGGAAGTCCTGCATAAACAGCGTCTGCACCGTATGCAAATGCATAGCGCATATTCTTCAGTGTGCCCGCGGGGGATAAGAGCTCTGGCTTCTTCATGGGGAGAGGGGAAGTGCTAGAATCGGCGATTTTATCTCTTTCTTGACTTCAACGCTCGGGAATTAATGATCGATGTCCAGTCAAGGCCGTTTTAGAACCCTAAAGGACTGTGTGGGAAACACGCCTTTGGTGGCCCTTCAGCGTCTTCCGGGAAAGACGAGTAATCAGATTCTAGCCAAGCTTGAAGGCAACAATCCCGCAGGATCCGTCAAGGATCGTCCGGCGCTGAGTATGATTGAGCGTGCCGAGGCGCGAGGAGAAATTAAGCCCGGGGACCGATTGATTGAGGCAACCAGCGGTAACACGGGAATCGCCTTGGCCATGGCCGCAGCTGTCATGGGATACAAGATGACACTCATCATGCCCGATAACATGAGTGCTGAGCGTCGCGCATCAATGAAAGCCTTTGGAGCGGAGATTATCCTCACACCGGCCATGGGGAGTATGGAGGCGGCGATTGATCTTGCGCGAACCATGGAGGCGCGAGGTGAGGGCAAGATCCTGGATCAATTCGCCAATCCTGATAATCCCAGGGCTCATTACGAGGGTACTGGGCCGGAAATCTGGCGTGATACCTCTGGCAGGATCACTCATTTCGTCAGTTCCATGGGCACCACAGGGACCATCATGGGCACTTCGGCCTTCCTTAAGGAGAAAAATCCCAGCATCCAGATTGTCGGGGTTCAGCCTGAAGGGGATTCAAAAATTCCAGGTATACGGCGTTGGCCCCGTGAATATCTCCCGAAAATCTGTGATTTTGATCGCATCGACCGCATCATGGATGTCTCACAGCCGAATGCTGAGCAAATGACCCGGAGGCTTGCCGTCGAAGAAGGTATTTTTGCCGGCATTTCTTCAGGGGGCGCCGTGTCTGCTGCCTTGCAGCTCTCGGAATCGGTCAGTGACGCTGTGATTGTGGTGATTATCTGTGACCGGGGTGATCGTTATCTTTCCACCGGCGTTTTTCCTGAGTAGTTCTGGAATCACAACATGGCACAACGTCGTCGTCGTAAAGCGCTTCCTCCGCAGGGAGCATTTGAACTAAAGATTGACTCCATGACCCACGATGGGCGAGGTGTGGGTCGTATCGATGGAAAGCCTGTTTTTGTTCATGGCACGCTTCCCGGTGAAGACATTACGTTTGAATACACGGAAGTTAGACGGGATTTCGCGGAAGGTCGGTTACTCGAAGTCCATACCCGCGCTGCGTCTCGTGTGGAGCCGTCTTGTGCCCACTATGGAGTCTGTGGCGGCTGTAGCTACCAACATGTCCAAGATGCAGAACAGATTCGGCTTAAGCAGGGGCTGTTGCTAGAGCAGTTTCAAAGGATCGGGAAACTGGATGCATTTCCGCTCTTTGAGCCCTTGACCGGGCCCTCCTGGGGGTATCGTCAAAAGGCACGGCTTGGGGTGAAATACGTTGCGAAAAAGGGCAAGGTTCTGGTCGGGTTTCGTGAACGGTCAAGTCCCTTTATTGCGGAAATCGACCACTGTCCTGTTCTTGATCCCAGGGTCGGTTCAAGGTTGCTCAGTATCGCTGAACTGATCAATGATCTGAGCATTCGAGATCGGTTGCCACAGATTGAGGTGGCCTGTAGTGATCAGGCGGTTGCTCTCGTCTTCCGCATTCTTGAGGACCTCAGCGAAGCGGACCTTCAGCGGTTCAATCAGTTTGCAGAAACTGAGGGCTTTCTGGTCTTCCTCCAGAGAGGTGGGCCTGACACGGTTACGCCCTTGATTCAGCATGTTTCGGGCGATCTTTTCTACGAAATCCCCGAGGCGGCGGTAGAGTTCACCTTCAAGCCGACCGACTTTACCCAGGTCAATACGGCCATTAATCAAAAAATGATTGCCCGTGTGATGGCGCTTCTGGATCCCAAGCCCACCGACGTGATTCTTGATCTTTTTTGTGGAATTGGAAATTTCACGCTTCCCCTGGCAAGAAAAGCGGCACATGTCACTGGCGTGGAAGGGAGCAGCGAAGCGGTTGAGCGGGCGAGAGTGAATGCCGAGCGAAATGGACTTGAGAATACGGTCTTTTATGTAGCGGATCTCAGCAAGTCCGTCGAAGGAGCGCCTTGGGTTAATCAAGCTTTTGACAAAATCCTTCTAGATCCCTCTCGGGCGGGTGCGCTAGAGATCCTGGAGCAAATTCCAGGATGGAAGCCCAGTCAAATTGTTTATGTCTCCTGTAATCCCTCCACTCTTGCGCGGGATGCGGGGGTTCTGGTTCACGATCATGGCTATCGTCTGGAAGGCGCAGGCGTCATGGACATGTTCCCACAGACAGCCCATGTTGAATCGTTGGCTCTTTTTGAGAAGGCTGGCCGGTGAACCTTGTGCCTTCAGAAGCAGCGTATCTTCGCGTTGATGTCGCCCGTCAGACGCTTGAATGGATCGAAAAGGGAGCTGCGATGCGGGCTTGGCCAGTCTCCACGGCAAAAAACGGGTTGGGTGAATTACGGGGCAGCGAAATGACCCCGAGGGGATGGCATCGCATTCGGGCCAAGATTGGCGAGGGGCAACCCCTGAATGCGGTCTTTCGAGGTCGCAGACCGACCGGCGAGGTTTACGGGGATGCCCTGGAGGCTCAGTACCCAGGCAGGGACTGGATTTTGACCCGAATCCTCTGGTTGGGAGGAATGGAGCCTGGATTGAATCGCTATGGTGTCGTGGATACCACCTGGCGTTATATTTACGTCCATGGAAGTCCTGATCACGGCGTGACGGGCGAGCCACTTTCGCACGGCTGCGTTCGAATGAAAAACGCCGATATGCTGGATCTTTTTAACCGGGTGCCGGTTGGTATGCGGATTTTAGTCGCTGGTTGAGTTTCAAGAGATAACGCATTTTATGTCCCATCAGGCTTCGGGTATGACCGCGCTGGAACGTCGGGCAAGCTTTTCATTGGCGGCGATCTACATGCTGCGAATGATCGGCATGTTCCTCATTCTTCCAGTCTTTTCTGTGTTGGCGCGAGACCTACCTGACGCGTCTCCCTTTCTTGTGGGGCTTGCCATCAGCGCATATGGACTGACCCAGGCGATTTTTCAAATCCCATTTGGGATGTGGTCGGATCGTTGGGGACGAAAGCCGGTCATCACGGTTGGACTGATTTTATTTGTGATGGGCAGTATTCTCGCGGCGATCTCTCCCTCCATTTTCGGCATTATTGCCGGGCGCTGCCTTCAGGGGGCAGGGGCTGTTGCGGCCGTCGTCATGGCGTTGGCCGCAGATCTGACTCGTGAAGAGAATCGCACCAAGGCCATGGCCATGATTGGCATCAGCATTGGCATCTCCTTTGCCATATCGATTGTGGCCGGACCGATCCTCTCCAACTGGTTTGGACTTCAGGGGCTTTTCTGGCTGATCACCGCCTTGGCTATCGTCAGTCTTGTGGTTCTTCATGTCTGGGTACCCAATCCGAAGATTTCCACATTTCATGGCGATGCCCAGCTTCGGACTCAGGGTATTCGGCGTGTTTTTGCAAACCCTGAATTACTTCGGCTCGACTTTGGTATTTTCTGTCTGCATTTGATGTTGACGGCCAGCTTTGTCGTCGTGCCGGTCCTCATAAAGGATCAACTTGATATGCCGGCCTCAGAGCACTGGCATCTCTATCTCCCGGTCTTTTTGTTGGCCATTTTGACCATGGTGCCTTTTGTCATTCTGGCCGAAAAAAAGCGCAAGATGAAACCGGTCTTTGTCTCTTTTATTGCACTGGTTGGTCTTTCGCTGTTGGGTTTTATTTCCCTTGGAAGCAGCTTCTGGGGCGTTTTTGCGTTGCTTTATCTCTTTTTTACTGGTTTCAATTTGCTTGAGGCGACCTTGCCTTCGATGATCTCCAAAATTGCACCGCCCGATCTTAAGGGCACCGCCATGGGTATCTACTCGACGGCGCAATTTCTGGGGGCTTTTACTGGTGGGACTGGTGCGGGTTTGCTTGTTGGGCAATATGGACATGATGCCGTATTCATCTACTGCGGGATTGTGGGATTGTTGTGGTTCATGGTGGCCTTTGGAATGAGACCCCCACGTCATCTCAGTAGTCGCCTTGAGAGTGTTCGCGATATTCCAAATGAGGCAATGACGGATTTATCGAGAGAACTGGCAAAAATCTCTGGCGTGATTGAAGCCGTGGTGGTTTCGGAGGATGGCGTTGCTTATCTGAAAGTCGAGCGGGATCACTTGGACGAAGAGGAGCTGGTTGCTTGCCTTTCAAAGTTCAGGGTTCCAATAGTCTCTTCGGCTTCGTGATCGGGAAGTAAAAATCGGATGAATTTTGGTTGCGGAACACTCATCGTTTTGCTGCTGCTGGTCGTGGTGGCAGGGAAATTGATTCCCCACGGATCGACGAAGACGGCGCAGCCACAGACGTCTCCGGCAGGTGTGAAGGGGCAGGTGAGTGGGGTGGCCCGAGACAAGACCGTTAAGCCATCAGCAAAACCTCTGGAGGCGCCTCTTGAACCATCCTTTGAATCGATCCTCTCAGAATTGAAGGGTTGGCTGGATGAAAAGGCCGAGGAGGCTGAGCATCATGTCCTTGAACGGGCGGCTTTGCCGGAGGGGCCTGCGGCTGAAGTTTTGGCGAAAGTCGGAGAGGAAGCAAAAACCTTGGTGACCCAGCGCATTGCTGAGGCGAGTGCTCCGCCTGTTATCACAGCCCAACCGGTTCAGCCTGAAAAGAGCCACACCAAGTCCGCAGGTGCCCATCCAGTGATGCCATCCTCGACAGGGGTAAAGCTGGCGGTTGAAGGGCGCGATCCAGTCTTCAATAACCCCTGGAATCGCGCAGTGGAGCCGGTTGAGCGTTACCTCAAGCAGCACGTCCACGATGCCGCTTCGATTGAGGTTCTGGAGTGGGGACAGGTCGAAGTGGCCCGGGATGGGTATCAGGTTCGCTGTGTCTACAAGTCAAAGAATGTCTTGGGTAAGCTGACGACTCAGAGTCGTCAGTTTGTTCTCGATCATTCAGGCAAGGTCATTGATATTCGTGACTAAGGGCGTCGTCTCTTCATCCCGGGAAGTCAAAAGCGCACTTAACCCGCCGGCTTGATCAAGCGCCACAAGATCATCGTAACCCCCAATATGGACATCCCCAGCAAAGATCTGGGGAACCGTTCGCCGGCCAGTTAGGCGCATCATTTCGTCCCGATCGTTCGGATTCTGGTCAACCCGGATTTTCTCGATTTGGTTAACGCCTTTTGACTTAAGGTAGCGCTCGGCCATGTGGCAGTAAGGACAGATGCCCGTCATATACATTCTGAATTTTTCCATACGGACGCCTCAACCTGTAAAGCTTGTTAAAAGGCACAAGAATCGTAGAATGCCCGCACCTATAGCGGGGATCATAGCGCTCCTATCGGCCCTGTAACCAGCCCATTTTTCAAGGGCTGTGAAGCCAAGGTCAACAAAAGCCCCGGAGGCTTTATGAAGAACAAATTGAATTTGATATTCGAGTATTTTCTGATCGGGGCATTGGGTTTGCTTCCCATCCTCCTGATTACCCAAATCGTTCTGACGGTTGAGAGTCTCCTCAGGGAGTCGCTCGTGGGGATTTATGGCCGCTTTGAGAGCATCCTTCTTCCAGGAATCCTTCTCCTAGGATCCATCATCCTGGTGATCTATGTGGGTTATCTCATCAAGCAGGATAAGGCGCACATCCTTTATTTCTTTGAAAAAATCATCAACCGGATTCCGCTTCTGGGAATCATTTATCGGGTTTCTCAAAAAGTTCTCAGGCTTTTCCATGATGGTCATGAAAAGCAGATTACCGACTCGGTATTCATCGAATATCCTCGTCAGGGCTTGTGGGTTCCCGCCTATGTGACTAATCGGACAGGGGCAATGTTGGTGGTTTATGTTCCGACATCACCGAATCCCACGTCGGGATTTACGCTGATCGTTCATGAGTCTTCGGTCAGAAAATCGCCCATGACCATTGAGGAAGTTTCCTCCTTCATCATCAGTTTGGGGGCGGATTTTCCAAAGTCCAAGGAGGTTTCCGATCTCCTGCTTGGAGGCGATGGGATCAAGGCTGGCGAGGCCATCCCTCACCTTTCTGAATGAATGCACTACTTCGTGGCTAGCCTTGTGAGAACAAGGGGCCGATAATCGTCAATTTTGAATCGAAGGGATCTTAATGAAGAAGCTGATCGTGTTGTTTCTGGCTGCGCTGGTGCTTTCTGCCTGTGCGAAGAAGGAGAAGACTGGCCTGAAGGACGTGCTAACCCAGCGTTTCAGCGAGGATCAGGATCTCAAGGACTACAAGTTGGATCCGGCAGACGTTGCAGATTGCGTCATTGACGAGATTGCGAGCACGCTTCCTGGATTTGCTGGGGATCCCCGACGCGATGAATACTTCAAGGCTTACGAGAAGTTCTTCAACGTGAAATCTGCTGCAGATGCTGAATCCTCAGTCAATGAATTCGAGCGACTCTTTGGAACACGTCAAAAAGCACGGGAAGCTGCTTTGGGGATTACCGACCACATCATGACCTGTATGGGTAAGGCGATCGAAAATGCCCCAACGGATGGACACCGCGCCCAACCGGCCGAGCCGTCAGATGCGAAGAGCCCCAACCCCGCTCCGACGGCGCCTGCCAAAAAATAACGCGCTCGCACCAACATATAGCAAGACGCCCCTTCTAGGGGCGTTTTTTTTGCGCATCGATTGGTCTGGACTTGCCAACCGATTGAACTTACATCACTTTATCTCGGCGCAAATCTTGCTTGTTGTGTCCTTCACAAAGTTGGGCTGATGTTTTGGTTTCCCTGTTTGGTCTTGAAGAAGGGTGCCATACGTCCGAGATCGCAAGAGACGAAGCTGTGGGATAACTAAATGAAGCCGAATCTAATGTACGAGCGCATGGAGCGGATTGCCAACCTCATGCGATCGAGCGTGCGTAAGTCAGGTCACAGCAAAGGTCTTCAACCCGTGCAGATCGAAGCGCTGCATTACCTGAGCCGCTGTAATCACTACAGCAATACGCCGATGGCTGTGGCGGAGTTTTTAGGCTTGACCAAGGGTACGGTTTCACAAACGCTGGCTGTTCTGGAAGGAGACGGGTTGGTCACGAAGACGACGGATGTCAAGGATCGTCGCGTTGTCCATCTAAAGCTCACTCAGGCGGGGAAGGCCGCCTTGTGCAGTGCCATTCCCCCAGAGGCACTGAGTTCCGCATTGGACCAACTGAGTCGAGCCGAGCTACAGGCGGTAGACTCTGCGCTTCAGACGCTTTGGGTTTCGTTACAGAAGGTCAACGCACTCAAGACGTTCGGGGTCTGCGCAAGCTGCGGCTACCACCGTCGAACCGACAAGGGCGAGGCCTTGTGCGGATTGACCCAGGAAGGTCTTCTGGAGGCGGAATGGGACAAGATTTGTCGTGAGCATCTTCCCAAGATCGAATAGGCGGCCTAGCCGCCGAGCGCATCAGACGAGAATGCGCTCGATGCCGCCGTTAGAGGCCTTTTCGATATAGTTTCTCATCCACTGCTCACCCAAGATATTTCGAGCCATCTCGACGACGATATAGTCGGCATCCAATTCCTTGATGTCATCGCGATAACGGCTCAGACCCTGAAGGCAGGATGGGCAGGAGGTCAGGACCTTAATCGGGCCCTCGTCACTCTCAAGATCCAATTTGTCCCGGTTCTTCTCAAGCTCCTCAAGCTTTCGGTAACGCACCTGTGTGGAAATATCGGGACGAGCAATAGCCAGTGTCCCTGATTCCCCGCAACAACGGTCGGAACGCATGATGGGGGCCCCCGAATCTTGCCGAACCAGTGCGTTGACGGTCTTCATCGGATCCCTGACCTTCAGTGGGCTGTGGCAAGGATCATGATAAAGATAACGAGTACCCTTGATACCCTCTATCGAGACTCCCTTTTCCAAAAGATACTCATGGATGTCGATCAAACGGCAGCCAGGGAAGATCTTCTCGAATTCATAGCCATAAAGTTGATCGAGGCAGGTGCCGCAGCTGACCACGACGGTTTTGATGTCGAGGTAGTTGAGTGTATTGGCGACCCTGTGGAAAAGGACCCGATTGTCCGTGGTGATTTTTTCAGCCTTGTCATTTTGGCCGGCCGCACGTTGGGGGTAGCCGCAGCACAGATATCCTGGAGGCAGCACCGTTTGAACGCCGACGTGATAAAGCATGGCCTGCGTTGCCAGCCCGACCTGAGAGAAAAGGCGCTCAGAGCCACAGCCTGGGAAATAGAAAACGGCCTCTGTCTCAACCCGAGTGACTTTAGGGTCCCGAATGATCGGGACAACCTGATTGTCTTCAATGTCCAGTAAGGCACGAGCGGTCTTGCTCGGCAACTTTCCTGG
This sequence comes from Methylococcaceae bacterium, assembly GCA_044350805.1. GTDB lineage: Bacteria > Pseudomonadota > Gammaproteobacteria > Methylococcales > Methylococcaceae > UBA6136. Next base: position 104,991 of record JBILGU010000001.1, on the reverse strand, counting down.
CATTTTCTTGTTTACGAAGTGGATGACTTGCTCGCGAATCGGCGGCCGGCCCAGCGAGGCCGGCGGATGCTGCGCCTGGGATTTGCCCCATGGAGCCAGGAGCACGCTGGCCATGCGTTGTGCCCGATATCCAAAATCCACCATGCCGGCCCGAAGCAGTTTGATCGTGCCTGGCGTGGTTGCGTTCAGGAAAAGCATGGCTACGCTTTTGGTGGGGTTGAAGCTCTGCTTGCCCATCTTGCGAAGCAAGTTGCGCATGTTCATCGATACTTCGCCAAAGTCGATGTCGACCGGGCAAGGGTTGAAGCACTTATGGCAGACCGTACAGTGATCCGCTACGTCCTCAAATTCCTTCCAGTGAGTGATGGAGACGCCCCGGCGGGTTTGTTCTTCGTAAAGAAAGGCCTCGATCAGGAGGGATGTCGCAAGAATTTTGTTGCGGGGCGAATACGGGAGGTTGGCCTTGGGGACATGGGTGGCGCAGACCGGCTTGCATTTACCGCAGCGTAGGCATGACTTCACCGAGTCCGCGATCGCTCCAATATCACTCTGCTTCATGATCAGGGACTCAAAGCCCATGAGGCTGAAGGAGGGCGTATAAGCGCGTGTTAGGTCACCACCGGGAAGCAGCTTGCCCCGATTGAAATGCCCGTGGGGGTCAACTTTGGCCTTGTAGTTCTCAAATGGGGCCACTTCATCAGGTGTAAGGAATTCGTATTTGGTGATCCCAATGCCATGTTCACCCGAAATCACCCCCCCCAGAGAGCGAGCCAACGCCATAATGCGTTCGACTGTTCCGTTGGCCTCCTGGAGCATCTCGTAATGATCTGAGTTCACCGGGAGGTTGGTGTGGACGTTGCCATCACCTGCGTGCATGTGAAGGGCAACAAAGACCCGGCCACGGAGAACTTCTCGGTGAATAGTCTCAATACGCTCAAGAACTGCACGGAAGTTATCACCCTCAAAAATATCCTGGAAGGGTTTTCTCAGCTCCTGCTTCCATGAGATTTTGATCGAATGATCCTGAAGACGATGAAAGAGAGTCGGTTCTTCGGTCCGATTATTAAATTCACCCGCATGAATCCCGAGATCTACAAAAGAGGTTTCGGCCGTTGCCAGGTTCAGGTCAAGATGATCGTGAATCCACTGCCAGCGGGTACTGACCCGGTCGATGACCGTCAAGGCACGCTGGCGCCGCTCCCCGATCAGTTCATCCTTATCAAGTCCTTCCTCATAGGATCGAACCGGCAGTTCACCTAAGAGAAAGGCTCTCAGGGCCTCGCAAAGGCGAAGCTTATTTCGAATTGAAAGCTCAATATTGAAACGCTCTATGCCGTCGCAGTATTCCCCCATGCGAGGCAGAGGGATGACAACGTCCTCATTGATTTTGAAGGCATTGGTGTGTCTTGCAATCGCCGCCGTGCGAGCCCGATCAAGCCAGAAAGTCTTGCGGGTTTCAGGGCTGACGGCCACGAAGCCTTCCCCGGCTCGTGCATTACAAATTCGGACGACTTCGCTGGTCGCGCGGGCCACCGCATCTTCGTTATCGCCGACGATATCCCCGATGAGAACCATCTTGGGCCGGCCCCTTTTCTTTGCCTTGGTTGCGTAGCCCACAGCCCGGACATAACGTTCATCAAGATGCTCCAGACCGGCGAGCATGACACGGTCATTGCCGATTTTGGGTTGCCCCTCGAGGAAATCTCGGATTTCTACAATGGCCGGTACGGCTTCTCTGACCTGCCCGAAGAACTCAAGGCAGAACGTTCGGGTCACGGGTGGCATTTCATGGAGAATCCAGGTGGCCGAGGTGACAATACCATCGCAGCCTTCCTTTTGAATTCCAGGCAGCCCTCCCAGGAACTTGTCGGTGACATCCTTCCCAAGTCCGGTCTTTCTAAATTTTTCGCCGGGGATGGTTAAGGTTTCCTCGCCTAGGAGAGTTTTACCCTTGGAATCGAAACGTTTCAGAAGAAACTGAACTTCCGGAACGAGATGAATCTTTCCGTAGTTGTGGTCCAGCCGCTCAACCTCTAGCCAATTGCCATCCGGTGTAACCATGCGCCAAGACATGAGGTTATCCAGAGCGGTTCCCCAAAGCACGGCTTTCTTACCGCCGGCATTCATAGCCACATTTCCTCCAATACAGGAGGCATCGGCCGACGTCGGGTCGCAGGCAAAAACCAATCCGCGCGATTCAGCCACTTCCATGGCCCGACGTGTGACCACGCCGGCCTCTGTGTAGAGCAGTGGTTTGCCGTTGGATTCTTCTCGCACCGTCATGCGAAGGAGTTTTTCGGTGTTAATGACTGCCGAGAGGGGTGTCAATGGAACAGCGCCCCCGGTATAACCGGTGCCACCCCCCCGAGGGATGATGGTCAGCCCCAGTTCGATACAGGACCTCACCAAGGGTGCGATTTCTTCCTCGGTATCAGGGAAAAGAACCAGGAAGGGGTATTCGACGCGCCAGTCCGTTGCATCGGTCACATGGGTGACACGGGCATAGCCATCAAAATTGATGTTGTCACTGCGGGTATGTCTGGACAGTTGCTTCATCGCCCGATGGCGCAAGCGTCGCGTGCTATCCAGGGTCTTTTCAAACTGGTCAACGGCCCGATTGGCTGCTTCTAGCAGTGCGAGCACCTTTGGAACCCGCCCGGGATTCTCAACTTCAAGGGACTTGCGACGCTCGTCCATTTGCTCAAGTCGGTGCCTTAAGGCGCCGAGCAAGGCTTTGCGTCGCGAGGCGTTATGGATCAGGTCATCCTCAAGATAAGGGTTTCTCTGAATAACCCAGATGTCACCGAGAACCTCAAACAGCATCTTGGACGACCGTCCGGTAATCCGCTCAGCCCTCAGTTCCTCAAGAATCTGCCAATACTCGGGTCCCAGAAGTCGAATCACGATTTCACGGTCGGAGTAGGAGGTGTAGTTGTAAGGAATCTCCCTCAGGCGATCATTGCTGACGGGCACCTTTTTTGATTTTTCAACCAGAGAGGAAGAGAAGTCTGAAGGGATCCCGGCGGATTCGCCGGGGTTCTCGTTTGAATGAGGGGTCACGGTGTTAGTGTTGTCTCAAAGGGCCTGTTCGCCAGTTTCGCTGGTCCGAATCCGGATGACTTGCTCGAGGTTGCTGACGAAAATCTTGCCATCACCAATTTTTCCGGTGTTAGCCGCTTTGATGATGCACTCGATGGATTGATCGAGCAGGGCATCGCTGACTGCGACCTCGATTTTGACCTTGGGCAGGAAATCCACCACATACTCTGCACCGCGGTAAAGTTCGGTGTGCCCCTTCTGTCTGCCGAACCCCTTCACTTCAGTCACCGTAATGCCGGTGATTCCAAGTTCAGAGAGCGACTCGCGAACATCGTCGAGTTTGAAGGGTTTGATAATCGAAGTGATCAGTTTCATGGTTCCTCCAGAAGTCGTAGGCAGTGGCATGGTCTGGGCATCAAGCCCTGAAATTCTAGCACCATGCTCAAACGAAGACCCTTCGTCATCCTTGCTTTCGGGACCTCAAGGGCATCGCCTACCCAGCAGGGAGTCCTTGGCTTGATTGATTCGCGAAGCGAGGTAATCGGATCCCCCTCGATCGGGATGTACCTTTTGTATCAGCCGACGATGTGCCGCAATGATGTCTTCCTCAGAGGCGGAGGCATCGAGACCCAAAATGCTCAGTGCTTCCTCCCGTTCCAGTGAGCCCCCGTGGTTGGACTGCGGGTTTTCGGTTCCGTTCTGCCATTGCCGTCCAAAGGTCTGCTCAATGAACGCTGAGAGAAGCTTTGCTGATTCCTGATCATCTCTTAAGTAGAAGGTGTAGAGATCAACAAGTGCCTTCATAGAGAGTTCGGATAATTTTTTGCCCTCGTGTGATCCTTGCAGAATCATTCCGTCAAGGCGGCCCTCTTGATGGTCCAAAGTCATTGCAAGGTATGCGGTCCGTGCTGAAGAGGATTGTTGTTTCGCCCCCGGGGAGCTTCGAGAGTCTTCCTCGCGACCTCGAATACGGTCCAGCCACTCGGGAACGTGGCGCGCGAAAAACGGGGCAAGGATCGGCGCAAGCCGCGAAACCAAGGCGATGAATGCGGCCGCTACAGCACCGAATAACGGGATCAGCATGCCGAGCTTTCCGGTCAAGGCAAGCAAAAGGAAAACCAAAGTACCAAGAGCTATGAGGGATTTTTGTGTCGCGCTCAGACGAGCCAGCGGGGTATCCCGAAGCTTATTCCTCAGATAAAGGACGGTCGCGATGATGAGAAGGAAGAGTATGGATTGCAACATCGTCCGGGATTACGCGCACTTAATGAGCCGAAGTCCAGTGTAATGGTTTTAGTCACCGGGAAGACAGTTGGTCTGTGAAAGATTTGTGAGCGCATTTCCTCACCGGATTTGGACCGAGGGTCCGGAATGCGCTCACAGATCGTTCAAGATAAGCTTTGAAAGCCTAATTCTGTTTACAATGCACCTTGCCGGCCGATTTTGTGGTTGCCGGGTCTAACAATAAGGCTTCGTTCCCTGGAAGGCGAACCCAAGAATAGCGAGGAGAATCTCAATGTCTGAAGAAAACAGCAATGCCGCTGCCGGCATTATCAATACGCTGAAGACCAACCCCAAAGCGCTCTATGCCCTCATTGGTGCAATCGCGGTGGGCTCCCTGACACTGGCCATGACGGGTGGTGGTGAAGGTGGCAAGGTACAGGTCAAGGCTGCGGTTAGTCTGGGTCAGGTGGTCACACTTGAAAATCCGAATGGTGGGCTTTCCCATCTGACGGCGTCCCCTGGACTGATGAGTGCCTCTGATTCGGAAGAGGATAGTGATCTCAACATCTGCCAGGCCCCGGCTGGTTCCCATGCCACCGTTGAGGAGGAGCAGGTTGTTGGTCTTCTCCCGTTTGTTAAGGTCGCTGTGACCGATGGCGCCTGCCAGGGTAAGACTGGCTGGACTTCCAAGGTCAACGTCAGGGCTGGTTCCTGATCCGACTTCCCTTTTGAGGTGAGCCGCCGTGGCACGGTGCGCTTACCTCAAGAGTCTAAGTTTTCGCCCGTGAGGCCCACAGGCCGATGCTGAGCAATGCCAAGGCGCCGACCTGTGGCATGCCGAGTACAAGTTCCAATCGAAGGCTGAAAGGTATTTCAAGTGCGGTGGCGTAGAGCGCCCACCGTATCGTTTCCGCAGTCACCGCGCCAAAGAGACCCGAAATCAGCCCAAGGGCCACAAATTCGGTTGCATTCGTCAATCGGATCCTTTTCCTCTCTGTGCCAAAGATCCGAAGAAGCCGATCTTCCTGATCGCGTTCTTGTCGGGTTGCATGAACCCCGGCCCATACGGCAAACAAGCCGGAAATCAGGCAAAGGCCAATGAGAGGCAGCATCGACTGGCTGATTTGGTTGGCAATCATTTGAACCTGCTCTACCAGACGTCCGATCTCGATCAGACTGATCGAGGGAAAGCGTTCCACGAGTGTTCTTTCGAGCCTGATCTCCTGATTTGCGATATGAAGACTGGTCATCCAGGTCCGTGGATGACTCTCAAGAAGCTTTTTTGGAAAGATGAAAAAGAAATTGGGTGTCAATCGATCCCAGTGCACACTCCGAATACTGCCGACGCGGCCATGAATGACTTCACCCAAGATGTTGAACTCAAGAAGATCTCCAACCTTGATTCGAAGCCGTTTAGCCAGTCCCTCTTCTATCGATAGATCTTCCTCATGTTCCTCAGGTGCCCACGTTCCCTCAACGATGCGATTGTCAGGAGGAAGTTTAGTGGTATAGGTCAATGCGAGATCGCGATTGATGGAACCCTCGGCTCGACTGTCTTGGCTTGCGATTTTGAGGGCTTCTTCGCCGTTGATATGCGTCAAACGACCGCGGATGACAGGGTAAAGCTCAATGGGTTGAGGTGCGGTTTCGCTTACGGTGGACTCAAAGTTGGAAAGCTCATGGTCGAAGAGATTGATCACAAAGTAGTTAGGGGCGTTCGGGGGGAGATGAGCCATCCAGTCATCAATCAGGTCTTCACGGAGTGTCGTCACTAGGGTGAGCGCTGCAAATGTCAGGCTGAACCCCACGAGCTGTATGAGTGTTCGAGAGGGGTGTCTGAACAGTCGGCGAATCCCGAGGCGGATTGCAAAAGGGAAAGGTTCAGATATCCGACGCAGAGCCAAAAGAAGGAAATAAGCACCCAGAGCCAACACGGCCAGAGCGGCCGCGCCAATGGCCAGAGTACTGACCATCATTTTTATGCTGCCGGTATGCCAGAGCAAGGTACCAAGAATCAGGAAAAGTCCCATGGCATACGATAAAAAGCGACGACTAGGGAAAGGCATGGCATTGCCTTGGAGAATCCCGAGCGTTGGCATTTTTCGAAGATCTAGGATGGGGGGTAGTGCAAAGATCATGAGAATCGCATTCCCAAGCCCGATGGATAGAGTCCACGCGGCAGCCCAAGGCACTGCAATATGCCCAGGTAAAAGTTCGCCCAGCGCCTCAATCAGGATCGTCTCAGCCATCAGGCCTACCAGAATGCCCAGGAAGCTGCCAAGCAATCCTATGGAAACCAGCTGAATCAAGAGAAGTGCCAAGATATGACGGTCCGAAGATCCGAGGCAACGGAGTAGGGCAACCATTTCGGTATGACGGCGAACATAATCCTGAGTGCTCAAGGCAATCGCGACACCGGCCAGCAATATGACAGCGAGACTTAGGAAACTCATGAACTGCCGGGTTCGCTGGATGGTCTTGCCGAGTTCGGGACGATCCTCCTCCAGGTCATTGAGTTTTTGCTCGGGTCTAAGCTGGGGTTTGATCAACGATCTGAAAGCCCTGATCTTTTGGGCCTCTCCCCTTAGCAGTTCTATGTGAGCTATCTGGCTGCCTGGCTGGATGACTTGGGTGGCATCCAGGTCGGAGCGATTCATCAGGACTCGGGGCGAGAGGCCATTCATGTCACCCCGCCGATCCGGTTCGTGGATGAGAATTCGGGTCACTTTGAGTTTTTTCTCTCCCACAGTGATCAGATCACCGACAGAGAGATTGAGGCGCCTTAGGACAGGATGATCAACCCAGGCTTCACCCGGTTGCGGGAGTATCTTTGCACCTTTCACCCTTAACCCTTTGACATCTTCGGATATCAGATCGCCCCGAAGCGGATAACCATCTTCGACCGTCTTGACCCCAACCAGCAGAGTGGCATCGCCCTCGAGCAGCATGGTGCTAAATTCGATGCTCTCGATATGCTGAAGGCCCATACGAGTCGCTGACTCTCGCCAATCGCGGGGGATTTCGGATCGGCCCCGGATCACGAGATCCGCACCGAGAATTTCACCGGCCTCCTCATTGACGGTTCGGTCCAATCGATTCGCGAGAATGCCTGTGGTAGCAATCGCGGACACGGCAATCATCACGGCGCCTATGAGGGTGTTGAGATCGCCTCGTGCCAGATCGCGAAGAAAGATTCTCAAGGAGACAGAAAATAAGCCCATCAGGCGATTGCTCCTTCATCAACGACGTGGCCTTGCTCCAGCGCTATCTGCCGCTGACAGCGGGATGCCAGACGCATGTCATGGGTGACCAGAATCAGGGTCGTGTGGTGTTGAGCGTTGAGTTCAAAGAGCAGGTCTGCGATTGACGTGGCACGCAGGGCATCAAGGTTTCCGGTGGGTTCATCAGCAAAGAGGATTTCAGGGCGCGTAGAAAACGCTCGGGCGATTGCAACCCGCTGTTGCTCACCCCCAGAGAGTTGCGCCGGATAGTGGTGGAGTCGATCGCCGAGCCCGACTCTAACAAGAAGATCCTCTGCGCGGGAGCGACTATCCGCATGACCCTCAAGCTCCAGAGGCAGCATGACATTTTCTAGTGCATCGAGGTGGGGGATCAGTTGAAACGACTGAAATACGAAACCTACCTTTCCCGCACGAAGACGTGCCCGGCCATCCTCACTCAAACGTGTCAGGTCTTTACCGAATAGTTGAATCCTTCCCTCCGTGGGGAGATCGAGCCCGGCCATGAGGCCCAGCAATGTTGATTTTCCTGATCCTGAGGCGCCGGTGATCGCGAGGGTTTCTCCCTGTTTGATCCTGAGGCTGACAGACTTCAAAATGACCAGGTCTCCCTCTGGGGTCGCGACAACCTTTCCGACATTTTGGAGTTCTGCGACCTGAGTCATTCTGCCGTCTCGCTCATATTCATATTTTGTACGCATGTTTAGAACTCTTCTGATTGCATCTTTGGCGCTAACCATCGCCCCTGTCCAGGCTTCCACGCTTTTGGTTCTCGGGGACAGTATTAGTGCGGGCTATGGTCTTGCGAATGTTGCCGAGGGCTGGGTCGCTCTTCTCAATGGTCCCCTGGCCCAGAGTGGGTATCAGGTCGTTAACGCGGGAATCTCCGGAGATACGACGGCCGGGGGGCTGAACCGTCTTCCCCGCCTGATCGAAAAGCACAGCCCGGATATCGTGATCATTGAATTGGGAGGGAACGACGGTCTCCATGGAATCAGTATTGCGGAAATGGACCGAAACCTTCGCGAAATTGTCATGGTCAGTCGAAAGGCGGGAGCTGTTCCGGTTCTTTTGGGGATGCAGATGCCGCCCAACTTTGGTAAACAGTTCGCCGAGCGATTTGAGACAACTTATTCTCGAATCGCCAGAGACTTGAGTGTAGTCTTCGTCGCTGGATTCTTGAAAGGCGTTGGTGATGTTCCTGAGTTGATGCAGCCCGATGCGATTCATCCTAATGCCACTGCCCAAGCTCTTCTCGAGAAGAAGGTGCTCGATGCCGTCACTCCGTTGCTTAAGTTGAAGCATCCCGTTTCGTCGCAAAAGAAAGAAAAACCATGAGCCATCCAAACGACATCAACGAATTTCTCGACTCGGTCAAGTCAGGAAAGCTTGTAGACTTTGATCAAACCATTGCCCTCATCGATCGGAACTACCGGTTTTCGCCCTGCTGCTTCAGGAACGGGGAAGGGAATGACGAGGTTGTCAGCGAAGCTGGAGTCAATAATGGCTCCCTCAAAATATTCACGTTTGCATCAAAGCACTGCCTCAATGAGGATCAGACTCTGGCGCTATTTGGAAAGTTCTATCGAGAGGACGTTCTTTCCAACCCTGAGGGCCAGGATCATCGCAATATTCGGGCTTTTATGAAGTTTGGTTGGGGGGGGGTCCGATTTGAAGGTGAAGCCCTCGAAGCAATTTAATCTCGGAGACTAGGCGACTTCAGTGGAACACTCCATAAGAAATCAGGTCATCGCCCTTGCTGGACTTGCTCAGGCGATGGAACTGGTCAAGCAGACGGCCAGAACCGGGCGCAATGACGAGATCGCCCTGAGATCTTCCGTGCTGAGTGTCTTTATGATCGATGCGAATGACATTCTTGATGTTTATGGAGGATTGCCCAGTCTGGTCTTGGGGCTCAAGGCACTCAAACGGCAATTGTCAGAGCCAAGGCAAGTCGATCCTGAAACGGCGCGTTATGCCTCAACACTGATTTACCTTGAACCGATGCTGAGCCAGAATCGGTCAATGACTGAGGCCATTACTCAAGCCATCCAAGAGGCCCGTGATGTTTGGGAGCGTTCAACGGACCGGCTTGATCCTGAAGTCTTTCGACTATTAGCGACCGCTTACCAGCAGACTGTCAGTACGCTGAAGCCACGCATCATGGTTGCTGGCGAGCAGCGCCAGCTCGCAGATCCCCAAAATGCCAATCAGATCAGGACACTACTCTTGGCAGGGATCCGGTCAGCCCTTCTCTGGCGGCAGGCAGGAGGATCCAAGTGGCGAGTTTTGCTCCTTAGATCCCGGATGCAGAAGATCGTCCAAGAGCTTCTCGATGAGGTCGTAAGGGCTCAGTCGTAGCGCACATATTTGAAGCGGGGGTCCTCTGGCGTTCCTTCCAGGATGCCCGGAAATTCCTCGCTTGCTCTCCAAAGGACGACTTCTTCGATTTTTTTTGCCAATGCGAAATCCATTTCCGTAACCCCCTTGGCGGAGTGAGTGATCAACTTGGTTTTGACCCTCGCGTAGGTCACCGCGAGATCGGGATGATGCCAGGCCGCCTCAGCCAGATGGCCAATGACGTTGACCACCATAAGGGTTGATTTCCAGCCTGAGGTTTTAAATTCCCGAACAATCCATCCCCCCTGATATCGCCACTGGGGAAGCTCGGATTCCAGACGGGCGACAACTTCTTCTTCGGAAAATGTCTTCGGAGACTCTTTACGCATAAGGGATCCTTGGGTGTAAACGTGGCTGGGGGCATTTCCAGATTCGACGGCTAAGAAAGGCTTGTTTATGATTCATTCGACCCTTCGTGATTCGGCTCATGTTGACCATGGGCCCAGAGGAGCGCTAGGGCTCATTATCCAATAGAAGTGTCGGAGAGGCTCGCGTCCGCTAGAAACGGGGACTGCGAGAGCCCCGCACCAATAACGATGGAAGGATCTATGCAATTACCATTAGAAATCACTTTCCATGGCGTTGAGCATTCTGATGCGGTTGAAGCCCGCATTCGGGAAAAAGCTGCAAAACTGGAACAACATTGCCACAACATCACCAGCTGTCGGGTTGCCGTTGAAGCGGAACACCATCATCAGCACCATGGCAATCTCTACAAGGTCAGGATCGATATCGCAGTGCCGCATAAGCAGATCGTGGTCAGTCGTGATCACCACGATAAACAGGAGCATCAGGACATTTATGTTGCGCTTCGCGATGCTTTTGCAGCCGCAACTCGGCAGTTGGAGGATTATGTTCGGATTCACCGAGGCGACGTCAAAAGCCATGCCAAGGAAGTGAAGGAACCCGAAGAGGAAGTCTGAAGTAGTCCCTACCGACTAGGCCGGGGCACTGACCTAGTCGGCTCTTATGACCCTCGTTCGACAAATTACGTCCTGAAGCGCTCTTCCTTTTCGGTCGATCAGCGCAAACCACCAGCCCATGCCGAGTGCCAAGCCGAGTGTCACACCAACGATAAAGTGGCTGATGGCGGTGCGAATATCGCAGGGGCTTCCATCGGCCCTCTCCAAGCGTATCTTCCATGCGCTCATCCCTAAGGTCTGGCCTCCATGAGTCCAGAACCAGCAGAAAAATGTCGCAGAGATCATCACCAAGAAAGCGTTGTAATAGATGTTGCCTGAAGTGAAGGCTTCGCCATGGTTGAGAGTCAAAAGAAGGGCGGTTGCCGTAAAAAGTATGCCAATCAACAAGATGCAGTCATAAAAGATGGCTGCGATTCGCCTTAATCCGCCAGCGTGGATCGGTCCTGACTTTTGCAGAACCTGTTTCTGCCGTGATCGGATCTGGCTGGACCGCCGCTGCTTCACGATGACCGATCAGTTTTATCGTTGGGGAGCTGGGCCAGGACGCGTCCGAAAAACATCGATAACCAGACCAGCAGGCTGACTAAAACCGAGGTAATCAGCACGGGTGGACGAATCAGTGGCAGGAAAATCAATAGGCCATAGAGAGCGATAAATCCGCTGAAATGCGCGGGATAACCAATCATCGCGTCGAGCTTTTGCTTAAGCATGCGGTTAAAAGTGTGGTGAAAAAAGGATTTATTCTAGGCTATGCGGTGACGAGCCCCTAGTTTTCTGGAGGCGACTCTGTTTGATTTCGCTTCCAATCAGCACCTCGATGAGGGATTGCCCCGCCTCCCGAGCACTCTTTCCAATGGCAATCAATCCGTCCTTGTGACCTTTCATGGCAATGACGGGCCCCCGAGTCTCATGGGCGAGTCGCTCGATTTCAGCGGCCATCGCCGGCGTTCCATAAGCCACTTCGGGAGATGTTGAGGGAAGTCCGAGACTTTCGCTTGCGTTCCAAATGGCAGGGTGATGCACATGGAGAACACACTGAATCCAGGAGCATGCAGCATAGGCGGATGCATGGGTCATCGATTCTGAGGAAGGCTTGATAGGGCCTATGCTCTCAATCGAATTCTCAAGGGGGTTGGCGTGGGTCACCCAAACGTAATGATCAGCCCCGAGTTTCCTGATACCTCCTGTCTGGGATCCACTGATGAGGAATTGGGATTCACCCGTGCGGATTGACACATTGCCGAAGCCAAGTCCTCCATACCGCAGGGGATCCTGACCTGTCATTCCGAGTTCGAAAAGCACATTTCGCCAAGCGTTCAGTTCCGGCAAACCCGAGAAGTGGGGCAGGGATGCCTCCTGATGGTTCAGGCTGAACTTGATGACGCCCTCGATTTCAGTCTCTTCTCTGACGGGAGGATTGTGGGGTGGAATGGTCATTTGAGGTTGGTAACGGTTCCAAAAGATGAAAATCGGCGCTGAAGTCCCTATAATAGGAAGATTAGGGTGTGAGACCCCCTTGGACCCCTGCAAGAGATGCGGCGGTGGAAAGTGTGGTCTCCTGCGATGGATCCTTTTAGAGCGAATGTGGCGAAATTGGTAGACGCGCTGGATTTAGGTTCCAGTGGGGTAACCCTTGGGAGTTCGAGTCTCCCCATTCGCACCAGTCAATCCGCTATTTTGCCCATGACTCTGGCTTCAGCAATCGGCTGGTTCGGCCTCTGTCCTTTGGCAAATGCCCTTCCCCTTTTCTACCGAAAACATAGTCTGAGGTATGTGCGACATGCAAGTGTCTGTTGAAGCAACGTCTGAACTTTCCCGCAAAATGACGGTGACGGTTTCTGAGGAAAAGATTAGCCAGCAAGTAAATTCAAAGCTGCAATCTCTCTCTGGGAACGTCAAGATTGATGGCTTCCGGCCTGGTAAGGTCCCGCAGGCTGTGGTCAAGAAGCGCTATGGCCAGCAGGTCCGAGAAGAGGTCGTTTCCGATCTGATCCAGTCCAGCTTTTATGATGCTGTTCGCGAAGAAAAGTTAAATCCTGCAGGCGCTCCGCAGATCAAGGCGAACAAGATTGCGGAAGGCGAGGGGCTTGAGTATGAGGCCACCTTCGAGATCATCCCTGAATTTGTTCTGATGCCGCTTGAGACCCTTGAAGTGAAACAGTTCACCTCAAAGGTTGAAGAGAGCGACATTGATCGCATGGTCGATCGTCTGCGTGACCAGAAAAAAACCTGGGAGATGGTCGAGCGCAAGAGCAAGAGCGAAGACCGCATCGTGATTTCCTTTGAAGGTGTGCACGAGGGCGAAAACTTCACTAACGGCAAGACGGAAGATTTCCCAGTGATCATTGGATCCGGTCAGATGATTCCGGGTTTCGAGGACAAACTGATTGGTCTGGCTGCAGGCGAAAAGATCGAATTTGATATCGAGTTCCCCAAGGAATATCCGAGCGAGAAGTTGGCGGGTAATACGGCGCACTTTTCGATCGAGGTCGCCCGCGTGGAGGAACCGAAGCTTCCTGAGCAGGATGCCGAATTCGTAAAGTCATTTGGCGTCGCCAGCGGTGATGTGGCAGAACTTCGCGGCGATATCTTGAGCAATATGGAGCGCGAAATGACGCGTGCTCTGAAGAACCGGACCAAAAGCTCAGTCATGGATCAATTGTTTGATCGGAACACCCTGCAGCTGCCAGAGGTTCTAATTCAGGATGAGCTTGAGGACCTCCTTAAGCCCTATCGCGAATCGGCCCGAAAGCACAAGCAAGATCTTGATGAAACTGGCTTAAAGGAGCAGCTCTCGCCTCTAGCCAAGCGGCGTGTTGCGCTGGCGCTAATTCTTGGCAAGGTCATTGATGCCCATGGCGTCAAGGTTGATCCCGCTCGCGTCAGACAGTCCGTTGAAGAGATGGCGGCCAGCTATGAAGACCCCGAGGAAGTTGTTCGTTGGTACTATGCTGACCAGACGCGTCTTCGCGAAATTGAAAACATGGTCCTCGAGGACCAGATCGTTGACCTGGTGATTGGCAAGGCGAAGACGGCTCAGGAAGCGATCGATTTTCAGGCCTTGATGATGGCCGCGGGATCGCCCGCCTGACCCACCACTTAACACTTCCGGGAGTAATCCGCGACATGATTCTTGGTAACCCTCAGCGCAATATGCCTGCAGAAGCTACTGGCCTTGTTCCGGTGGTGATCGAACAATCCGCCCGAGGTGAGAGAGCGTTCGACATCTATTCCCGGCTTCTCAAGGAGCGGGTGATCTTTCTGGTGGGTCAGGTCGAAGACTACATGGCCAATCTGGTGATTGCCCAGTTACTGTTTCTAGAGTCGGAAAACCCGGACAAGGATATCCATCTTTACATCAATTCGCCCGGTGGCGTGGTGACGTCGGGTCTTGCGATCTATGACACGATGCAATTCATTAAGCCTGATGTCAGTACCTTGTGTATCGGTCAGGCGGCCAGCATGGGTGCGCTACTCCTTGCGGGTGGTGCAGCTGGCAAGCGTTATAGCCTGCCGCACTCAAGGGTGATGATTCATCAACCTTTGGGCGGTTTTCAGGGGCAGGCTAGCGATATTGATATTCATGCCAGGGAAATCCTGTCCATTCGTGATCGCTTAAATAAGGTCCTTGCCGACCACAGTGGTCAGCCTATAGAGAAGATAGCGAACGATACGGATCGCGATAACTTTATGAGCGCGCAGGATGCAGTCGAGTATGGCTTGATCGATAAGGTTCTTGATCGTCGAGCCCTCTGATCAAATGTGCTTGTGACCCTGTGGTTTACGCAGGGGAAGGATGGCGCTATCGTTTGTCCGAAAAGAACTTGCGAGAACTAAGCAGAGTTCTGGATCAGCCCGAGGGCCTCTCGGGGTGCTGCCTTTCGAGAAATTGCGTTGTCAGTCCCAAAGGCAAGCAACCCCCATCCTTCTGGAAGGGGAATATTAAGTCGGAGAGGAGCCTGTCGCTCTTGAGGCGATTCGGCTTGTGTTTTATAAATGGGGTCGTGGGTTGAAAAATACTAACGGGTCCCGGGGCGCTTCGCCCCATGTATCGCAGGATATTTCCAGATGAGTGATGAGAAGCGGGGCAAAGACGGTGGTGGAAAGCTCCTTTACTGTTCATTCTGCGGCAAAAGCCAGAATGAAGTTAGGAAGCTGATAGCTGGCCCGTCGGTCTACGTTTGCGACGAATGCGTCGAGCTCTGTAATGACATCATTCGTGAAGAGCTTCAGGAAAATCATGCCCAGGTTTCAGACAAGCTTCCAAAGCCCAAGGAAATTAAGTCAGTCCTCGATGAATACGTGATTGGGCAGGACAAGGCCAAGAGGACGTTGTCTGTTGCGGTTTATAACCACTACAAGCGGCTGCGTTCTCAGGGCAATGCCAAGAAGAACGAGGTCGAACTGGCTAAAAGTAATATCCTCCTGATTGGACCCACCGGGTCGGGGAAGACCTTGATGGCTGAGACCCTGGCTCGCCTTCTCGATGTTCCTTTCACGATCGCTGATGCCACAACACTGACCGAAGCAGGTTATGTTGGCGAGGATGTTGAAAACATCATTCAAAAGATTCTGCAGAAGTGCGACTACGATGTTGAAAAGGCAGAATCCGGTATCGTTTATATCGATGAAATCGACAAGATTTCCCGAAAGTCGGACAACCCCTCTATCACCCGTGACGTTTCTGGTGAAGGCGTGCAGCAGGCCCTCCTTAAACTCATCGAAGGTACGGTTGCATCGGTTCCCCCTCAGGGTGGACGCAAGCATCCTCAGCAGGAATTCCTGCAGGTGAATACCGCGAACATACTTTTCATTTGCGGCGGCGCGTTTGCAGGCCTCGACAAGGTGATTCGTGCCCGCTCAGAAAAGGGCGGTATCGGATTTTCCGCTGAGGTCAAAAGCAAGGATGACTCCCGAAACGTGGGGGAGATCCTTTCGGAGGTTGAAGCGGAAGATTTGATCAAATTCGGACTTATTCCAGAGTTTGTCGGGCGTTTGCCGGTGGTCGCAACGCTTGAGGAGTTGAGTGAGGATGCGCTCATCCAGATTCTGACCGAGCCCAAGAATGCCCTGGTCAAGCAGTACAAAAAACTGTTTGAAATGGAGGACTGCGAGCTGGAGGTTCGTGAAGACGCACTTCGTGTCATTGCTCGAAAGGCTATGGAACGAAAGACCGGTGCGCGAGGCCTTCGAACGATTCTCGAACACGTTCTTCTCGATACGATGTACGAGTTGCCCTCTGCAGAAAATGTGGAAAAAGTGATCGTGGACGAAGGCGCCATTCTGGGCGAAACCACGCCATTCATGGTGTACTCTAGCGAGGAAAAGCAACGGGCAAATGCTTCCGAGTGATGATGCCCTTGGGTTTGAGCGCTGTTGAAACCCGCTCCGGCGGGTTTCGTTGTTTTGGGGGAAAGAATCCCTTGTAATCTCGATTTATCGACCCATATCTTAGGGAATTGAACATTTCTTACTCTTAAGCGGAGACCATCAGATGGGTAGTCAAGCAACCGAGCTGGATTCAGGCGACAAGTTAGTTCCAGTCCTTCCGCTTCGCGATGTTGTGGTTTACCCGCACATGGTGATTCCGCTATTCGTTGGGCGAGAGCGTTCAATCGTTGCGCTGGATCGGGCAATGAAGGAAGGCAAGCAGGTTCTCCTGGTTGCTCAAAGGGAAGCCGAGATTGATGATCCGGGTTATGAAGACCTTTACGCGGTCGGCACCTTGTCCAACATCCTGCAACTCCTGAAGTTGCCCGACGGGACCGTGAAGGTCCTTGTCGAGGGCGCTGAACGCTGTGTCGTGAATCACTTTGACGAGTCCGAGAACTGTCTTATGGCGACGGTTTCTTCCCAAGAGGAGACTGCCGGCGCTGATGAGCAGGAAATGGATGTCATGGTGCGCACCGTCATTAATACGTTTGATCAGTACGTCAAGCTGAATAAGCGGATTCCGCCGGAGGTCCTTAACTCGCTCGCCGGGATCGATGATCCCAGCCGTCTTGCGGACACCATCGCCGCTCACATGACGATCAAGATTGAGGATAAGCAGTCAGTTCTTGAACTTGCCGAAGTTGTCCAGCGCTTTGAACGTCTGATGACAATGATGGAAAGCGAAGTCGACATGCTGGAGATGGAAAAGCGCATCCGTGGCCGCGTCAAGCAGCAAATGGAAAAAAATCAGCGCGAGTATTACCTGAATGAGCAGATGAAGGCTATTCAGAAGGAACTCGGCGACATGGATGACGTGCCGAATGAGCTTGATGAGTTGGCAGCTAAGATACACAAGTCAGGAATGCCCCAGGCAGCAAGAGCCAAGGCTGAGGGTGAGTTGAGTAAATTGCGCCAAATGTCGCCGATGTCAGCAGAAGCGACCGTCGTCAGAAATTACATTGACTGGATGGTCGGCATGCCTTGGAAGAAACGGACCAAGGTGAACCATGATCTGGCTCATGCAGAAAAGATTCTAGAGTCTGAACATTTTGGACTTGATAAGGTGAAGGAGAGAATTCTCGAATATCTTGCAGTTCAGCAGCGTGTTCGGAAGCTCAAAGGCCCGATCCTTTGCCTGGTTGGACCGCCCGGTGTGGGTAAAACCTCCTTGGGTCAGTCCATTGCAAAGGCGACAAATCGTAAATATGTCCGAATGGCCTTGGGTGGTGTGCGCGATGAAGCTGAAATTCGAGGGCACCGCAGAACCTATATTGGCTCCATGCCTGGCAAGGTTCTCCAGAACCTCAGCAAGGTAAAAACCCGAAACCCCATGTTCATGCTCGATGAAATCGACAAGATGGCCATGGACTTTAGGGGCGATCCTGCCTCGGCCTTGCTTGAGGTGCTGGATCCGGAGCAAAACCATACCTTCAACGATCATTACCTTGAGGTTGACTTCGACCTCTCCGACATCATGTTCGTCGCGACTGCCAACACGCTGGATATCCCTCCCGCATTGCTCGATCGAATGGAAGTGATCCGGCTGGCAGGGTATACGGAAGACGAAAAGGTCAGCATCGCCATGCGCTACCTTCTTCCAAAGCAGATCAAAAACAATGGGTTGAAGGAGAGTGAAATTCAAGTCACGGAGGGTGTCGTCAGGGACATCATTCGTTACTACACCCGAGAGGCTGGTGTCCGGAGCCTTGAACGGGAGATTGCGAAGATCTGTCGCAAAGTCGTCAAGGGTCTGTCACTCAAGCCATCGTCTAAGCGCGTCAACGTAACTTCCAAAAATCTGGAAGATTATCTGGGGGTCAAGCGTCACCGTTACGGTCAGGCCGAGGCGGTCGATCAGGTTGGGCAGGTAACCGGCCTTGCGTGGACCGAAGTGGGAGGCGAGCTGCTGACCATAGAAGCAGTGACGGTTCCCGGAACTGGTAAGCAAACCTATACCGGAAAACTGGGCGAGGTGATGCAAGAGTCAATTCAGACGGCCATCACCGTGGCGCGTTCTCGGGCAGAAGCCTTGGGGATCGATCCGGGCTTTTACCAAAAGCAGGATGTTCATATCCATGTTCCGGAAGGAGCAACTCCCAAGGATGGTCCGAGCGCGGGGATCGGCATGTGCACGGCACTGGTCTCCACACTGACGGGTATCCCTGTCCGCTCAACGGTTGCTATGACAGGTGAAATCACCCTGAGGGGAGAAGTCCTGCCGATTGGAGGGCTCAAAGAAAAGCTTCTTGCCGCTCATCGTGGCGGTATCGAGACCGTATTGATTCCGAAGGAAAACGAGCGCGATTTGACTGAAATTCCAAAGAATATCAAGGAAAAGCTGACAATATTGCCGGTTCGCTGGATCGATGAAGTCCTAAACGTTGCCCTGCAGCGGATGCCCGAGCCGTTGTTACCTCAAGCGGCAGAGGCCGCCACGGTTACACAGGCCAAGGGGGCAAAAAATCCGATTGTGGCTCATTAAGACGGCGACTTGTCGATTTGGTGTAAAAAAAGCTGAAACCCGCGTCAATCGCGGGTTGACAGCAGTTTTATCGCGCTGATACATTGCACAGGCGGGGCGAACTTTAGGCCCTGAACTGTCCTTTTCATTATTGCCTGCATTTGCAACGTAAGGATGAGAAGAATCAAATTCCAAAAGCTAGGGGGAATTCATGGCTAATAAAGCAGAACTGATTGAAGCGATTGCAGATGCAGCTGATCTGACCAAGGCCGATGCCGGTCGTGCATTGGATGGTTTCATTGCTGCGGTAACTGGCGCTCTGAAGAAGGGTGAAACCGTTTCTCTTGTTGGTTTCGGATCTTTCGTTGTTAAGGAGCGCGCCGCTCGTCAGGGACGTAACCCGCAGACTGGCAAGACCATCACCATTGCTGCTGCAAAAATTCCGTCATTTAAGGCTGGAAAGGCCCTGAAGGATGCTGTAAACTGATCAGCTTTCCAGGGTGCTTAGCTCAGCTGGGAGAGCATCGCCCTTACAAGGCGAGGGTCGTAGGTTCGATCCCTACAGCACCCACCAAATTGGAGCGGTAGTTCAGTTGGTCAGAATACCGGCCTGTCACGCCGGGGGTCGCGGGTTCGAGCCCCGTCCGCTCCGCCAAAAATGAAAGAAAACCCTGCCCAGACGGCGGGGTTTTTTTTTAGGGATCAAACCAGCTCAATCCGTCGTTCTCGCAGTTCGAAAATCAAGAATAGAAATCGTTATGAGTATGCTCCAAAACATTCGTGAACGGGCCCAAGGCATCATGGCCTGGGTCATGCTGATTGTGGTTGGCGTACCCTTCGTTATGTGGGGGATCCAGAACTACATCGAGACTGGCAAGGAAAAGCCCGCTGCGGTCGTAGGTGATCGCGAAATCTTCGATCGGGATGTCTCACGTGCTTATGAGCGCATGTTGGGCGAATTGGGTGGGTCCCCCGACTATGATGAAAAGGAATTGCGTCGTGCGGCGCTCGACCAAATTGTCAGCGAAGAGGTCATCTCTCAGAATGCGGACGCAATGAAACTTGCCGTATCTGACGATGAGGCGCGCGAATTGATTCAGACGCTGCCTTACTTCCAGGTCGCAGGTCAGTTTGACAAGGAAAAGTATCGGAGTTCGCTGGCCACGCAAGGGGTGACCCCTGAACAGTTTGTGGCCAAGATCAAGCGTGGATTGGTGACGCAGCAACTTGAGCAAAGCGTTCTCGGCAGCGCCTTTGCCACACCGGCCGAGGTGGCAACGCTGCTTCGCCTGAAGAACCAGGAACGACAGATTGATTATGTGAAACTTCCGCTGAAGCCGGTGACCCGTGACTTCAAAGATCAGGAGATCAAGGACTATTACGATGCCCACATTTCCGAGTTCAGAAACCCGGAAAAGGTTGCCATCGATTACCTTCAGCTCAATCTTGACGACCTTGCCAAAAAGGTAACGGTTAGCGAGGAGGATGTCAGAAAGCTCTATGAGGAGCAGAAAGGGAATTACGGCACTCCGGAGCGTCGCAAGATCAGTCATATCTTGATTACGGCGGAAGGCGCAACGCCTGAGGCGGATGCTGCTGCTCTCAAGAAGGCTCAAGAGCTTCGGGAACGTCTGCTCAAGGGTGGAGATTTTGTTGGTTTGGCCAAAGAAGCATCAGCAGATTCGGTCTCTTCCAAACAAGGGGGGGACTTGGGCTATCTCAATAAGGACGCTCAGGAGCCCAGCTTTACTGAGGCTGCAGTTCATTTGAAGTTGGGTGAGGTCTCTGAACCGGTCAAAACCTCTTTTGGCTATCACCTCATCAAAGTGACGGAGTTGGTGCCAGCGAGTTACAAGCCCTATGAATCACTCCATGAGGAGTTGAAGAAGCTAGCGCAAAAGAACAGCGCCGAAACCGCATTTTATGAGCGGGGTCAGAAGCTTGCCGAGATGACTTTTGAGCATCCTGACAGCCTTGAAGAAACGGCAAGTACTCTGGGGCTTAAAATCCAGCAAACCGCGCTGTTTACTAAAGACAAAGGCGAGGGGATAGCGGAAGAGGAAGCCATACGAAAGGCGGCATTCTCAGAAGAGGTTCTTGCTGGGAAGAACAGTGAACCCGTCGAACTCGGCAATGAAAAGGCCGTCGTGTTGCGTGTTCGGGATCATGAGGTCGCTACGGATAAAAGCATGGATTCGGTGAAGGCGATCATCGTCGGTCAGCTTCGTAATCAGGAGGCTCGCGATGAGGCTAATCAGCGTGCACAGGCGCTTTTGGAGGCCGTCCGCCAGGGCAAGAGCCTTTCTGAAGCCTCAAAGGCTCAGGGGCTTTCTGTTACTCAGGGTGTGGCTCTTTTGAGGACCAGTGAAAAGGTACCGATGGAGTTGTTGCGCGCGGCCTTTAGCACTGGACGCCCGGTTACAGGTAAGCTGTCTGCCGGCGAAGTTGCCCTGCCGGATGGTGCTCACTTCATTTTTGCAGTGACCCAAGTAAAGGATGGTGCCGAAGCGGCGAAGGATGCGAAGGAGCAGGAATCGGCAGCCGAGTTCATGGAACGAGGCTACGCTCAGCTCGAATATGCAACGTTTGTCGACAGGTTGCGCGAGCTGATTGATGTCGAGATCAATAAGAAGGATTGATCCAAGGCACGACTGATAGAGAAAAAGGCTGGAATCCCGGCCTTTTTTTTAGCGGTTCTCTTGCGCTTCAAGCCAGCTAAAGAAGGTTGAGTAGGCGACGGCCAAAAGACTGGTTCCCAAAAAGATTCCTACAAATCCCCAGGCCAAGAGGCCGCCGATCACGCCAATCATGATCAGGAGGAAGGGGAGGGGACTTGAAAGACCGATAAAATAGGGTTTAACGAAGTTATCCATTAAGTTGATTGAAATACCCCAGACAACCGTAAAAATGGCTAATCCGTCTTGATCCAGGTGATGGAGCCATGCGGCAGCAGGAATCCAGACAACGGCGGTCCCAACCTGGAGGACAGCCAACAGAAAGCACAAAAGACCCAATATGGCTGCAGCAGGGAGCCCTGCAATCGCAAAGCCGATCCCTGAAAGAAGCGCCTGAATCAGGGCTGTACCAATCACACCTAAGGACACTGCTCTTACAGTGACTGCGGCCGTTCGTGTTGCCGCTATGCCGGCCTCCCCGCCAATTCGATCGGCAAAGCGAAGTGCGAAACTCGCGCCAAGCTCTCCGTGCGAATAGAGAAAGCCCGCCATGAGAACAGCAAGCAGGACGTTGAAGGCGGTCAATGCCACACTTGCGCTACTGTGAAGAATCCAAGAGCCAGTAACGGCTGCAAACGACCTTATCTTCTCTGCAGATATCAGCGATGAGAAAGTCCCTTCTCGCCAGGTCGCTGCAAGTTTTCCACCGACAAAGGGAAGTCCCTCCAACCATCCCGGCGGCGGCCCCTTGATCCACTCTAGGACCGGCTCTGAGACTGCATCGATGCGCGGTAAGTGTGTTGAAACGGCCTCTAGAGCAAATAAGGCAGGGATCACAAAGATCATCAACTGCAAAAGCGTCATGATGACTGCAGCAATCTTGTCGCGTCCGCCGAGTTTTCTTGAAATGAATTGATAGTAAGGCCAAGTCGAAAGCGCAAGAATCAGGGCCCAGATGAAGGAGGGAATAAAGGGCGCAACGATCTGGAAGCATGCGTATAACAAGCCTCCGACCAAAAGAAGCAGAAAGGATCTCTCGACTATCAACCCACCACTTAAAATCGATTTGAATATCATCGTTGCTTTCCGCGAGGTTTGGAAGGGTCAGTCTGGAAGGATTTGATCCGCAACACGTCGTGTAACGATATTGACCGATTGTTCGGAGGGATCATAGACAATGATGGCGTCACCTGAACGGAGTTGATTCAAGACGTCTGCCGTCTTTGAAGCGAGCGGAAAATCCATTCCGCCGTAGTCCGTCCCCTCCCGAGTGACAAATTCCTCAATCAATTGCTCCAACGCCTCTGAAGATAGCGCTTCCGGGGGTACTCGGACAGGGTGTAATGGCGCTGAGTCGTCCATTATGGGGTGAGTCTGTTCGGGGGTGCGACTTGAAGTGTCGCCCCCCACAAACAAGCAATTAAAGACCTGAAAGCCCAACGATATTGTAGCCCGCGTCGACGTAGAGAATCTCGCCGGTGATGCCTGAGGCAAGATCTGAGCACAGGAATGCTGCAGCATTCCCCACTTCTTCGATTGAGACATTCTTTCGAAGTGGAGCAGCCTGTTCGCCCTTAGCCAGCATTTCCCTGAAGTTTGCAATTCCGGAAGCGGCCAGGGTGCGAATGGCTCCGGCTGAAACGGCATTAACCCGGATTCCTGCCGGACCCAGAGAGGCAGCCAGATAGCGAACATTCGCTTCGAGACTTGCTTTGGCGATCCCCATGACGTTGTAGTTCGGGATCGCACGCTCAGCGCCCAGATAACTCAGGGTCAACAAGGCACCATTACGGCCCTCCATGAGTTTGCGTCCACCTTTTGCCAAGGCAGCGAAGCTGTAAGAGCTCACATCATGAGCAACACGAAAGTTTTCACGGGTCACCGAGTCAAGATAGCTCCCTTCCAGAGCCTCTCTTGGCGCAAAGGCAACGGAGTGAACGATGATATCCAAACCGTCCCATTGCTTGCCAAGATCGCTAAAGAGTTGGTCGATTTCACCATCATCTACAACATCACAAGGCAGCACGATTTTGGCGCCAAGTTCATCCGCCAGCTTCTGGACCCGTTCCTTAAGCTTCTCATTCTGGTAGGTCAAGGCGATCTCAGCGCCTTCACGCGCCATCGCTTCGGCGATGCCATAGGCAATGGAGCGATTACTCGCGACGCCCACGATCAGAGCTCGCTTGTTTTGCATGAATCCCATGTGTTCTCTCCTCAGGGTCATTCTCTGCGGATCATGAGTTGGATTTATTCAAACCAAACCACCCGCCGCTAAAGGTCAGAAATCAAAATGCGACTGCGAATCCGCTATAGGTCAATAGCCCTGAATCCGCTGAAGTCGTTCCTGTGCTTGCCTGGCCCCAGACCGATAGCCGCCTGGACAAGGACCAGATAAACCCTCCGCCGACGATGTTGTCGTTTACGGAAGCTACCCCGCTGTTTGTGTAGCTATTCGAATTCTTAGCGGGGGATCTGGGGATTGTAGCGCCATTGATGTAGCCATGGATAAATAGGGAGAAGGAAGGTACAAAGAAAGATTTCTGAAAGGCCCACTGAAAGTTGTAGTCCCATTCGTTTTTCCCTTGGCTAGTCAAACTTCGGAATGCCCCAATGTTGTATTCAAAGTCGATTTCATAAGGCAAAGACTGATCAAAATTAAAGCTAAACCCCGGCTGTGTTCCGCCATTGGTGACCGTATTTCCAAGCCACTGGGTCATCACATAGGCTTCAAATCCGATCGCAGGAAGAATCGAGTCGGGCTGTTCGGTTCTGAGCTGAATTTTTGTATCGAATCCAAGGGGCGCGTAATCCCAGCGGTTGATATGGCCACCCGTGTAGGTAAATCCATTCCCAAAAACACGCAGCTCGACATCGTCCAGGATGCCGTACCTTAGGAGATACTGCATATCAAATTGTTGAGGGCTGGCCTTAGACGAACCGTAATAGCCAAAGGGGGAAACCTCAATGTAGCTTCGGCCCTGAGGCAAGGTGAATGCGCTATTTGGCCAATTGGCTAAGTCTGCACCTGGGTTGTCGATATCGGGTTCCGAGCGCCATTTTTCGATGTTGTCGGGCAGTCGGGCAGAGGATCGGTTAAATCGGCCGCTATGAAATGATGCGACAGCACTCTCGATGCTGTGATCTGCAACAGATTCAAAATGCTCCAGGTGCTCAAAGACGGGTGATTGCTCTGGAGGAGAGTGGTCTCTCTTTAGGCCTTCGAGGTAGGCAGCTCTTCCAAGAGCCCTTCCATAGGCTTTGAAAAGCTCATAATCGAAATGAAGCTCTTGCTGAGCCCCTCTGATCTTTTGCTGAGGTGCACTAAGCTTTTTCTTGGGCGGTGATTCGGCAAACGCGTTGGATCCAACAAGGAGGAGTCCAGATAAAAGGGCTGTGAAAAAAAGCCGCTGAGGGCGGGGAAAGCAGGAAGGTCTTTTTGCGTTAAATGACATCCCATGCCTACTGAAGAATCGGGATTTCTTCCTCAATCCCCGCATCGATGAAGGCTTTTATTTTAAGTTCAATCTGAAGGAAGCGAGCAAGTTCGCGTTTAGAGAGAATATGGGACATCTCCCTGATCGTGCGTTCGAGTAGCTCCATTCTCTCTCGCTCGATTTTCAGACGTTGCTCCATGAGCATGCTGGCGTCCGACTCGCTCATATTGTCATAGTTTTCGCCCATGGAGTTCAAAAGCGCCAGTCGAGCATTTCTGAAATGATCCAGCTCTCTTTGGTATTTGTCGTAGAGGGGCCAGAATTTTCCTGCTTTTGACGGGTCGACCTTGAGTGATTGCTCAACCAGGTTTCGACGGGCGATGGTGGCTTCTTCTGAAGAGGGAAGTTTCTCGCTCGCTGAGGATAGGTTCATTCCCAAGAGAATGAACCCGCCCAAAATCATGAGAGCGCAGTTGACCACTTTACTCATGTGGTGGGCGATCGACGTAATCCACGAATTTTCGCCAATTCTGTCGCAGTTTCTTCAATCCTGATGCAGGGGGCTGACTCTCCTTAGCTTTGAGGGTCTCATTTGCAGGTGCAGGTGCAGGTGCAGGTGCAGGTGCAGGTGCAGGTGCAGGTGCAGGTGCAGGACTGGAGAGATCCGTAACCGAAGAGATAGGCTGTGGTGCGGCCGATGGAACTGTTGTGGTGATCCCAGGCACTTGAGTCACTTGATAATCGGGATCTCCCATCGACCGCGGGACTTGAATGGGCGGAGGGGCCTGCAATGGAGCCGCTGCAGGAGCTGGAGCTGGAGCTGGAGCTGGAGCAGGAGCAGGAGCAGGAGCAGGAGCAGGAGCAGGAGCAGGAGCAGGAGCAGGAGCAGGAGCAGGAGCAGGAGCAGGAGCAGGAGCAGGTGCAGGTGCAGGTGCAGGTGCAGGTGCAGGTGCAGGTGCAGGTGCAGGTGCAGGTGCAGGTGCAGGAGGGGCGCTGAGAGAGCTCAGGTTAGGTGAGGGGCCAGCTGCGGCCTCAACGGTCGCAGGTCCCCGCGACTTGAGCATAGCCTGAGCAGCCGCCAGTCTTGCAACCGGGACCCGATGGGGTGAGCAGGAGACATAAGTCACGCCGATGTCGTGGCAGAAGTGAACGGAGTCAGGATGCCCGCCTTGCTCACCACAGATTCCAATCTTGAGGTGGGGGTTTGCCGCACGTCCAAGGTCGATGCTCATCTGCATCAGCACACCCACACCCTTCCGATCTAGAATCTCGAATGGATTGTCATGAAGGATTCCAGTCTCAGTGTAGAGGGGTAGGAATTTGTTCTCTGCATCCTCACGCGAGAACGAATACGTTGCCTGTGTCAGGTCGTTTGTTCCGAAAGAAAAGAATTCGGCGAGACTTGCAAGATCTCCTGCACGCGTGCAGGCGCGGACGGTCTCGATCATGGAGCCAAACTTGAAGGTGAGTTGAACACCGGTATCGCGTTCCACCTCCATTTTGATGCGATCCACACTAGCCCTAACTCGTTTCAGCTCCTGGACCGTAATGACCTGAGGGACCATGATTTCCGGACATATATCTACGCCACTCCTCAAAAGGCTAGCTGCAGCCTCTAGAATGGCGCGGATCTGCATGTCGTAGATCTCGGGGTAGGTGATTCCCAAACGGACCCCCCGGTGCCCGAGCATCGGGTTTACTTCATGGAGGTCCCTGACCTTTCTCAGCATGTGATCCTTTTTGGCAATCACGCTATCAATGAGTTCTTCCGTGACTCCGGCATCGATCAATTTACTCTGATCCAAAAGATTGAGAGATTGAAGGGCAGCGGTTCGGCCTCTGACAACACTGCGGTAATCCTCGAGTGCTTCCAGTTCTTCGACGAGTTGCCGTTCACTGGGAAGAAACTCATGCATCGGGGGATCAAGTAAACGGATTGTCACCGGATTCGGGCTCATGATCCGGAACATTTCCTCCAAATCTGCGCGCTGCATGGGTAAAAGCTTATCCAGAGCAGCCTGGCGATCTTCGGATGTCTTGGCAAGGATCATTTCAATCACAACCGGGAGTCGCTCGGTGGCGTTGAACATTCTCTCGGTTCGGCACAATCCAATACCCTTGGCGCCATACCGTATGGCATCCCGAGCCATATCGGGAGTGTCACCGTTTGCGAAAACCTTAAGACGCGCCTTTTCATCTGCCCAGCTGAGAAGGGTTTTTAGATCCTCTGAAAACTCTGCGGGTAATGTCGGAACTTCCCCGAGGTACACCGAGCCATCATGCCCATCGATCGTAATGATGTCGCCTTCACGAAGAATCTGATCGCCAATGCGAGCTGTCCGGGTGCGCCCATCAACGATTATCCCTTCCGCACCCGCAACACAGGCTTTACCTATGCCTCGCGCGACGACAGCGGCATGGGAGGTTTTGCCTCCGCGGCTCGTCAGGATGCCCTGAGATGCAAAGAATCCATGAATATCCTCGGGGCGAGTTTCTTCGCGAACAAGAATAATCTTTTCTCCTGCTCTTCCAAGAAGTTCGGCCTGATCAGCATCAAAGACACAGCGTCCGCAGGCCGCACCAGGCGACGCCGGAAGCCCGTGTGCTAGAACGGTTCGGCCATGGTTTGGGTCTAGCCTCGGATGGAGTAACTGTTCCAATTGGAGAGGATCGACGCGAAGCAGGGCCTGATCCTTGTTCAGAAGGCCCTCGTTATACATTTCCACAGAACTCCGAACCATCGCAGCCGCATTCATTTTGCCGTTGCGGGTTTGGAGGCAATACAGAACACCTCGCTCAATCGTGTATTCGAAGTCCTGAACTTCGCGGTAATGGCCTTCAAGGCGACTCCGCAAGTTCAGCAGTTGCTGGAACATTTCAGGCATCTCTTGTGCCATGTCACTAACCGGTTTCGGTGTGCGGATTCCTGCGACAACATCCTCACCTTGGGCGTTGACGAGGTACTCGCCAAAAATTTCGTTTTCCCCAGTACCCGGATTGCGGGTGAAACCGACGCCAGTGGCGCTGCTGTCTCCCAGGTTTCCGAAGACCATGGTGACGACATTAACGGCTGTGCCGCTGGCCATTTCCGGCGTGATGTTGAACTCCTTTCTGTAGTCGACCGCTCTGCGCCCCATCCATGAGTTGAAAACTGCTCGAACGCTCAGTTCAAGTTGCTCATGGACATTCTCGGGGAAGGGTTTTCCTGTCTCCCGCTGGACAACGCCCAAAAAGCGTTCACATAAACTGAACAGGTGGTTGGCGTCGAGGGCAAGATCTGAAGTTACTCCCGCTTGAAGCTTGATTTCATGGAACTCCTGATTGAAGTATTCCTCCTTTATGCCAAGGGCCACTTTTCCAAAGAGTTGTATGAAGCGACGGTATGCGTCGTAACCAAACCTTGGATTCCCGGTCATTTCAATGAGGCCGCGAAGCGTTTGGCTGTTGAGGCCTAGGTTGAGAATGGTGTCCATCATTCCGGGCATCGAAAGGGCTGACCCTGATCTGACAGAAACCAAAAGAGGGTTGCTTTCTGCGCCAAAGCGCTTACCGGTCTGGACTTCGAGCGTCTGGATGTTATGCAGCACTTCATCCATCAGACGCGCCGGCAATTGGCCAGACTCCAGAAACTCCATGCAGGCTTCGGTCGTGATGACGAAGCCAGGGGGCACGTTGAGGCCGATTCTCGTCATTTCACAAAGGTTTGCGCCTTTGCCTCCCAGAAGTCGCTTGTTCTTTCCATCGCCTTCACTGAAAGAATAGACATAGCGCTTATTCATGGATCTCCTCGCGACTCTGGTTTTGGTTTTATAAAAATCTCCGCACGGTCCAGTTGTTAAACCGATGGCGGATGGTTTGGGTTTCTAGCTGGTAACAATAACCCTAACGGAGTCCAACCGATTCCTGCAGGCTTGGATACTGGCGTGGAGCTCCAGTGCACAGGACTTCATTTGGTCAATTTCTTCTTGCCGAACATTAGGGTTGACTTTTCGAAGGGCCGCCAGACGTTTTAGTTCCACGGTCATCATGTCCAGCATGCGTTTGACGCCGGCAGATGCAATCGACGGAACCTGTTTCTTAATGTTTTTTTCTGCCATTTGTATGGCTCGCTCAATCGGTTTTCGCTGAGCTCTCAGAAGTTCAACGGCATGTTCACGATCGAAGTGCCTGTGACTGGCTATAAAGGTTTCAGGTGGCAGATGGCTGAGATCATTGCCATCCTGATCCAATAGGGTTCTGAGGAGGATTGGGGGAAAGAAGCGCCCAACATGCAGTTTTTTTGGGGCGGTGCATTCAACAACGTGGTAACACTCGATCAGCAGTTGCCCGGGGTCAATGTCGGGTTGCTGCATGATGGCCAGAGAGGCGTTGCCATGCTCATTATTGAGAATGATGTCCATTGCGCCTTGCACCATTGGGTGCTCCCATGTGAGGAAGAGGATATCCTCTCTCGCGAGTGCCGTTGCCCGATCCAACGTAACCGTCGTGCCCTCATCCGGAAGCTCTGGGAACTGCATCCGCATATGTTCACCAGGCCTTAGGATCAGACAGTTTGCGGAGTGCTCCTCGATATTAATACCGTAGGCGTCAAAGACACGCTCAAGGTATGGCCAAAGGAGATAATCAGATTCTTCGGCCTCAATCTGATGGACCAACTCGCGTGCGACCTCGATGCGGCAGGAGTTGAGCTCCAGTAACCGGTCGCGTCCACTGTGAAGATCATCCAGTATTTTGGAGGATAACGTTTTTGCTTCTAGCTGGAGATTTTGGCCTCCGGTTTTATTGGGCGTGGAAGAAAGGAGCGGAACGAGTTTGGATCTCAGAGCCTCGTGGACGCTTTGAGCAGCCGGATTCAGAGTCTCGAAGGCATCCAATCCCTGATGGTACCAATCGAACAAGAGTTCCTGTGCGGTCTCTGCAAAAAAGGGCACGTGAATCTGGATGGTCTCGGTTTGGCCTATTCGGTCAAGTCGGCCAATACGTTGTTCGAGAAGATCTGCGTTGAGAGGTAAATCAAAAAGAACCAAATGATGGGCAAACTGGAAGTTGCGTCCTTCGCTGCCAATTTCAGAACACACCAGAACTTGTGCGCCATCCTCTTCGTCGGCGAACCATGCTGCGGCCCGATCCCGAGCAATCAGCGTCAGACCTTCATGGAAGACCGCCGCCTGGATGCCGGATACCCGAAGAACATCTTCAACTTCAATCGCGGTCTGGCTTAGCGCACAGATCACAAGCACTTTCTTGTTTCTGAGCGACTTGAGTTTCTTGACCAGCCAGTCCACCCGGGGGTCTTTTTCCCACCAGTTGCCGTCTGTCGCGGCCAAGATTTTCTCGGGTCGAAGTCGCGCCTCGAGCGGCGGGCCATCAGGTCGTGCCGCATCCAGAAGTACTTGTGGGGCAACCAGTCGGACGGACTCGAGCTGGCGCTTGGGGAATCCCTGAATCGTTGAGCGTGTGTTGCGGAAGAGGACCCGTCCCGTTCCATGGCGATCTAACAACAGCTGGATCACCTCGCTGCGAGCCGCCTTTCTTACCGCTTTGTCGGGGTCGAGAACAAGTCGTTCCAGTACATCCTCCGCCAGATCCTTGGCGAGGATGCTTGAAAGGCTCTGGATCACCGAAGACTCAATTTCATCGTCATCAAGAAGGTGCTGAATCAGTCCAGCCAGAGCAATGTAGTCCTTTTCTTCCCTGAGGAATGCGGCATAGCTATGGAACCGGACGGGATCCAGAAGTCGCAGTCTCGCAAAATGTCCTTCCTTGCCAAGCTGCTCGGGCGTCGCCGTCAGCAGCAAAAGACCCTTCATGGAAGAGGCCAGACGCTCAATGAATTGGTATTCCGCACTGGCTGATTCTTGATTCCAACCCAGATGATGGGCCTCATCGACAATGACAAGATCAAAGTCTGCGTCACATGCAGCCAGCTTGCGGTCAGGATGTCCCATGAGGAACTCTAGACTGCAAAGGACCAGCTGCTCACTCAGAAAGGGATTTGATTCGTGACTTTCAACGTAACGATCCTCATCGAAGAGGCTGACTCTTAAATTGAAACGACGACGCATTTCAACGAGCCATTGATGCAGCAGGGGATCTGGCACCACGATGAGGATGCGTTCGGATTTACCCGTCAGCAATTGATGATGAAGGATCATTCCGGCTTCGATGGTCTTGCCAAGGCCGACTTCATCCGCAAGAAGAACCCGAGGGTACTCGCGCCTTGCAACCTCATGGGCGATATAAAGCTGATGAGGAATCAGGTTGGTCCGCGATCCGACGAGTCCCCGAACTGAAGACTGCTCGAGACGGGCGATGTGCCGAAGCGTCTCATGACGCAGGCCGAAAAGCTCCCCGGAATCGAGCTGACCGGTAAAAAGCCTGTCCTGAGGTTTATTGAACTGCATGTGATGGTCGAGATCCATCTCATCAACGTGCATGACGCCAGAGACAGCATCTTTTCCCACGTAGGTCAAAAGACCGCTGCGCTCGATGATTTCATTGACCGTGACTTTGTGTCCGTCTTGCGTGTCGATGAGATCACCGACGGCGAAACGGACGCGTGTCAGGGGGGCATTGTCTGCGGCATAGATTCGCCGGTCGCCTGCTGCTACGAAAAGGATAGTGACGCGATTCCCTTCGAGCGAGAGAACAATGCCAAGCCCAAGTTCGGGTTCCGTTTCACTGATCCATCTCTGACCGGGTACAAAAGCAGGCAAACGGAACTCCCCTTGCGTTAAGCGTTGAAACAGCCCGAATTATAAACCTCGGGAAGGAGTGCAGCGGACTGCAGTTCTAGATTTCGATCCGCATGTGAAGTTCGATGACTTCTTCGTATGGAATGCGGAAGAAGTCGGGGGCTGCCGCCGCATTTCGGAGCATGAAAACAAACATCTTTTCACGCCAGAGCGCCATGCCGGGATAATCGCTGGCCACCGGCTGAAGGCGACTGACAAAGTAGGAAATATCATCGGACATATGGGGCAGTAAACGGCGTTTTTTCAGTAAACGCAGAATTTCCGGGATACACGGATGTTCCATGAACCCAAAACGCGCTATGACCCGAAAGAAAGGGTCTCCCAGCGTCTGAATGGAGAGTTGATCCTGAGCTGATTCCCGGGGTCGATCAGTCACCTGTATGGTCAGCACGATCAAGGTCTGATGGAGGACCTTGTTGTGTTTTAAGTTCTGACGCAACCCATTGGGGACGCCTTCTCCGGGAGCAGCAAGATACACTGCAGTTCCGCTCACTTGGCTTAAATCGCTCGCGAGAGTTTCCTCGACAAACTCCTCAAGGCCCTTCATTTGTGGGTAGAGACGCTTGTAAATCAGCGTTCTTCCCTGAATCCAGGTAGACATGAGAAGGTAGAGGACCGCCCCAATCAGCACCGGTAGCCAGCCGCCGTCAACAAATTTCAGAAGGTTCGCGCACAGGAAGCTGAGATCGACGATGCCAAAACCCAGGGCAAGTATCGCGATTCCGGCTACGGGCCACTTCCAGTTCACACGGGCGACCACGGTGTAAAGAAAGGTGGTCATGAGCATCGTTCCCGTTACGGCAATGCCATAGGCCGAGGCCAGGTTGCTTGAGCTTTCAAAACTCAGTACCAGAACCACAATCCCGATCAAAAGGAGTTTATTGACGCTAGGAAGGAAGATTTGTCCACGCTCTGTCTCTGATGTGTGCATGATCTGCACCCTTGGAAGATAACCAAGCTGGAATGCTTGTTGCGTCAGTGAGAAGGCTCCGGAGATCACCGCCTGAGAAGCAATGACGGTAGCAAGTGTCGCAAGCCCCACAACAAAGGGAAGCGACTGGTCGGGAAACATCAGAAAGAAAGGGTTCTTGATCGCCTCGGGATGCTGGATCACGTTGGCGCCCTGTCCAAAATAATTCATGATCAGGGCTGGAAAGACCAGATAAAACCAGGCGGCCCGAATGGGTTTGGCTCCGAAATGTCCCATGTCGGCATAGAGGGCCTCTGCGCCAGTCACCGAGAGAACGACAGCCCCAAGGATGACCAAGGATTGGGTGCCATGGTCCAATAGAAATTGAAGTGCAAACCGAGGATTGACAGCATTGAGAACCTGGGGCGTCTCGATGATTTTGCTAAGACCGATCCCGCCCAGCGCGAGGAACCAAATCAGCATGACTGGTCCGAAAAGCTTTCCGACGCCGGCAGTTCCGTGTTTTTGGATCAGAAAAAGGGCGATCAGAACTCCGAGGGTGATCGGCAGGATATAAGGAGCGACTGCTGGGGTGATGAGCTCAAGGCCTTCTATGGCACTGAGGACAGAAATGGCCGGGGTGATCATTCCATCGCCATAAAAAAGAGCAGCCCCGATCAGGCCAGCAACGACAATCAGTCGGCGTCGGGTCTTGCTGATCCCCTCGGAGTGAAGTGCGAGAGCGAGAAGCGCCATGATCCCGCCTTCCCCCTGATTATCTGCTTTCATGATGAAGTAGACGTACTTCACGCTGACGACAAAGGTGACTGCCCAGAAAATGAGGGACAGCACACCCATAATCACGTCAATTCCAGTCTCGCCTGCGGCGGCATTGAGACATTCGCGCAGGGTGTAGAGGGGACTGGTGCCTATGTCACCAAAAACGACGCCGAGTGCGGGAAGGGCAAGTTGCGTGATCCAGTGTTTCTGATTGGTTTTCTTAATAGGGGGCATGGAGGCTGCTATCTTTGACAGGTTCACCAGAGTTGAACGAACTGAATCCCCGGCGAGGAGGGATAAACAGAGGCCATACTAAAGGATATTTTTGGCAGCAGGGTGACTGACTCCCTGTGCCCTGATAACGAAACAGGGTGCCATAGGCACCCTGTTTCAATTGAGTTCTGTGGTTAGTGGGATTGGGAAGGAGAGGGTTCAATGGAAACCCGATGGCCAATTCCGCTAGCTACTGACTCGATGCTCCAGTCTTAATCTTCGAACAATTTGGTGGGTTCCAGATCAGAATCTTCAAGTGCCGTAACCAGAACCTTGCCTACGCCCCGAATGCCGATGGCTTTGGCTGCGGCCTGGGAAAGGTCTATGAGACGCCCTCGACCGTGAGGGCCGCGATCATTGATTGTGACGACGACTGACTCGTTGGTTTCAAGGTTGGTGACCATCGCTTTGGAATTCAGCGGAAGGGTCTTGTGAGCGGCGGTCAGTGCGTTTCGATTGAAGCGTGAACCGGACGCAGTCTTTTTGCCATGGAATCCAGGCCCGTACCAAGAGGCATGTCCAGTGGCTTCATAGGCAATGGCAGAGCCGCTGGCTAGAGCTGCGATGGTTATGAAAAGCATTTTGATCATTTTTCACCTCGATCATTGGTCGTGCTCACCGCATTCGATGCGGCCACACTGGTTTTGCAATGCGATGGGTACTAAAAAACCCGTCCGGAGCGCTGCTCTGGTACTGACATTGCGGATTTCGGCGCAAGGGCCAAAGGAAATTACCGTTGAGGAACATAGTTGCTCCGGGCGGTAACTGGTTTTCGCGGGTTTAAAACCCGGTTGTTTGAAAGCGGTAATCGCTTGTTTGAAGAGCTTTCAGACTAGCAGTAGAGTCATGTCATGTCAACAAATGAGCTGTTTTGGTGTGCACGGTTAGGCTATCAGGGCAGCAGGATCGAGGTTTTTTTGGCTGTATAAATGCCTCGTTCGTTTTAGTCGATCAGTCCTAGGTGTGCCGTAACGGTTTATTATGTAAGTGTTTTGATGCGACTGGCCCTTTGATCCTTCACTTATTTTGAAGCAGCCTATTTGCATCCCCATTTGCTTCACAACAGAGTTTGTACTCCTTGCCAGTCTGGTTCGACGTAACATCGCTTTTTTCCTGGAATCGACCGGTCACTGGCGTGACCCGAGTGGAGCTTGAATGTGCTCGTGGATTGCTGAAAAGCAAAGACCACAAGGTTCGATTTGTCGTATTCGAAACCCGTTCTAAGCAATTTATTGCATGTGATCAATCTGCATTAAGTGATCGGATTGCATATCTTGATCGTCTAGAGGGCCATCCTTCCGGGAGGCTCAGGACCTTTCTTAAAGCCCTGCTCGCAATCTTGCCGGATCGAACGCAGACCTTTCTTCTGAATGTCCTTGGATTGCCAGGCCGGTCATTTACATACATTCGTGCACGCCTGAGGGGCGGCCCTGTGACGCGCCATACCGGTAGCGTCTTTCAAGAGGGCGATTGCTTTGTCACTGTAGGATTTGATCTCTCATCCGAACAATTCAAGAGACTTTCTGTCCATCGCCAAAGGATTCAGCTGCGGGTTGTCAGCTGCTGCCATGACCTGATTCCATGGGTCCGACCCGATTTGACACTGGATCGGATTGCGCGACCTTTTTTGCGTTATCTGGATCAATTGGTCGAGATCTCCGATCATGTCGTCTGTAATTCGACCTGCACTGCCAGGGATCTTGGTCGATATCTTCAGACGAAGTCCCATGTTCCCTCACTCTCGGTGATTCGATTGGGTAGCCGAATTGGCCAAACACAGCTGGCTTCGCCGTCGATGGCAATCACTTCGATAATCGATCGGCCCTTCATTCTTTATGTTTCGACCATTGAGCGGCGGAAGAATCATGAAATTCTGCTGGATGCTTATCATGGGCTTCTCAGCCAAGGCGTGACCCAATTGCCGATGATGGTGCTGGTCGGAATGCGGGGATGGGGGGCGGAACGATTCTTTCAGAAGCTGGAGGCAGAGCCTGATGTCGCGCGCTATGTGACGCTTCTTCACCATGTGAGTGATAACGATCTTGCGGTCCTCTATCAAAAATCCCTCTTTACCCTGTATCCCTCGTTATATGAGGGGTGGGGCTTGCCTGTTGCAGAGAGCCTTGCCTATGGCAAGGTTTGTATTGCCTCTGATGCGGCGTCGGTCCCGGAAGTTGGGGGGGATCTGGTTCGATACTGCTCGCCCGAGGATGCTTCGGCCTGGGGATTGGCGATTCACGACTTCGTAAGCCATCCAGAGAGGGTCGCGGCAAAGGAAAAAAAGATTCGCAAGGCCTATGATCCTCCCGAGTGGAGTGAGACTGTGGCGCAGATTATGGAGGTTGCAATACCCCCAAGCGAGGATGTGGCATGAGGCAGAGTCTCTTCGCCCTGATCAAGTACTGTTACATCGTCTTACCCCTTTCTGAATGGCGGCGGTTTAGGCTCAAATGTCTGGTCTTTAAACTCTTGGCACCCCTCGTGTCAGGGAGTGCAGGCTACCGATTTCTCAAAGAACAATTGCGCTTGAGTTGTCTTCCGCAAGTACAGAAGCGACAGGATTTGCAGCCGGGGGATCTCAGACCCAGACTGCTTTTGATCGATTCGTGTACACCCACCCCTGATCGTGATTCGGGGTCGCTGGATGTCTTTAATTCCATCCGAATCCTTATCGGCTTGGGGTATCGCGTCACTTTTATTCCGGAAAGTAACCTTTTACCTTTGGGACCCTACACTGCGGCACTTGAGCGTCTTGGGGTCGAGTGCCTGTCTTATCGAGACACTTTTTCCGTTCAGGAATATCTTCGCAGGATTGGTGATCAGCTGGATGTTGTCATGCTGTTTCGGGCACCTGTAGCAATCCGGCATTCGGCTGCGGTTCGACGCTATTGTCCTGCGGCAAAGCTCATCTTTTCTACGATTGACCTTCATTTTCTGCGGGAGGCACGCTCGCGGAATGGCCATGAGGGACTGGATCGAAGCCGCATGACCTTGCTCCACCGGGCGGAGCTTCGATGCATTCAAGAGGCCGACCACTCCATTGTGATCAGTGAGGCCGAATTGGACGTTGTCCATCGCGAGCTTCCTGGGGTTCCGGTCTCGGTGGTTCCTTTGGTCCGGGAGTTTGAAGTTGCCCCAACGCGAAATTTTAATGCTCGCTCGGGATTGGCCTTTGTGGGCAACTATCAGCATCCCCCCAATATCGATGCGGTTCTGTTCTTTCTTAAAGACGTCTGGCCTATCATCCACAAAAGGCTGCCTGATGCCCGTTTCTTTGTAGTAGGAAGCTACATGCCGGAGGTGATTTATGAGGCGAAGAGTGAGGGTGTCGAGCTTCTTGGCTTTGTTGATTGCCTCGATGAGCTCTTTGGCCAAATTCGTTTGAGTGTGGCACCGCTTCGGGTCGGGGCCGGACTGAAGGGAAAAGTCGCCACCAGCCTCGGGTATGGCGTCCCGATCGTTATGACAACGATTGCAGCCGAAGGCATGGGTCTTCAGAATGGTGATGATGCCCTGATTGCCGATGATCCGGCTGCTTTTGCGGAAGCCGTTATTCGTCTTTACTCAGACACAGCCCTCTGGGATCGACTTTCGATCCGGGGCGCGGAGGCGGCGCGACGTCTTTTTTCGATTGAGATCAGCGAAGCGGCCTACAGTTCTATTTTTCGTCAGCTTGGGCTTTCGATGACAGGGAGACATAAACTTCCTGAATCCTCTGTGAGCCCTGAAAGTAAGTGAGTCATTGATCCATGCTTATTCCCGTCATTCTCTCCGGTGGTGCCGGAACCCGTCTTTGGCCTGTTTCACGCGAGGGAAATCCCAAGCCTTTCATGAAGGTGGATCAGGATGAAAGCTTGCTTCTCAAGACCTATAAGCGAGCGGCCTCCGCTGCGGCGGGTCCTGAAATCATGACAGTCACCAATCGGGACTACTTCTTCATGAGCAAGGATGAGTTCCAACGGGGAAAGTTCAGCGCTGATAAGAGCCCGGTCTTCATGTTGGAGCCTATGGGGAGGAATACGGCGCCGGCTGTCGCAATGGCAGCCCTTCAGGTGGCTGAAAAACACGGCAGTGACGCCATGCTTTTGGTGCTCGCCGCCGATCACCTCATTGCGGATCAGGCCAAGTTTGAGGCGGCCGTAGGGCACGCAGCTGAGCTGGCTTCTACAGGCCATCTGGTGACATTCGGGATTGTGCCTACGGGGCCTGAGACCGGGTTTGGCTATATCGAAGCCGGTGAGACCATCGCTAGTGGCCGACGCGTCGTCCGCTTTGTTGAAAAACCTTCTCAGGAAAAGGCGCAAGAGTATCTGGCGACCGGCAACTTTCTCTGGAATTCAGGCATGTTCTGTTTCAAGGCAGGTCTCCTGCTGGAAGAAATGACACGACATGCCCCAGAAGTTGTGGCGGCCTCTAAAGCATGCTGGCAAGAAATGCGAAAGCATTCTGAAATCTCCAGCAGCATGTTTGAAATACCGGCGGACCTCTTTGTTCAAGTTCCCGATATCTCCATCGACTATGCCGTCATGGAACATTCCGAAAAGGTGGCCGTGGTCCCCGCAGACTTCGACTGGAATGATATTGGGTCTTGGTCCGCATTACGGGATTTGCATCTGCCGGATGCGGAAAATAACCGCAGCAATGGCGAATCGATTTTCGTTGAAACGCGCAACACCTTTGTCCAGTCTTCAGACCGGCTGATCGCC
The DNA here is from genome assembly GCA_044350805.1 of Methylococcaceae bacterium. Classification (GTDB taxonomy): domain Bacteria; phylum Pseudomonadota; class Gammaproteobacteria; order Methylococcales; family Methylococcaceae; genus UBA6136. The sequence goes on along the minus strand of JBILGU010000001.1, from coordinate 66,739 downwards.
ACGGTGGGCGTGGATGACCTCATGATCATCGATACGCCAGACGCTCTCCTGGTTGCGCATACCGATCGGTCGCAGGAAGTGAAACAGGTCGTGCAGCGACTCAAACTTGCGAACCATGATGCCTACAAATTACACCGCACTGTTTCCAGGCCCTGGGGAACCTACACCGTACTGGAGCATGGTCCCCGCTTCAAGATCAAGCGGATCGAAGTGAGGCCGGGAAGAAGCCTCAGCCTTCAGATGCATCATCACCGCAGCGAACACTGGGTCGTGGTGAGCGGCATGGCGAAAGTCACTAATGGAGACAAGGAGCTGTTCATCAACACCAATGAATCCACCTACATTCCTGCCGGGCACAAGCATCGTCTTGAGAATCCCGGGATCGTGGATTTGGTGATGATCGAGGTCCAGAGTGGGGAGTATCTTGGGGAAGACGATATCGTTCGCTACGAAGATGCCTATGGGCGTTTTACGGGCGAAAAGGATTGATCGTGCATTCCTCTAGCAGTTATCCCTTGGGTAGCCTGGGGGCGGCGCTTGACCACGCGCCCGTCGTTCTGGGTTTTGGGACGAGTGGGCGCAGGGGGCTTTTGAAAGATCTGACGCAGCTTGAAATCTACATCAATGCTCTGGCCGAGATCGAGTACCTGAAGACCCTGGCTCCAGAGGATGGTGGTGTCCGGGCGAATGAGCCGTTTTACTTTGCGGCGGACCTGAGGCCAAGCTCAACCCGGCTCGATGACACAGGGCGAGGCGAGCTCGCGCAAGCCATCTTTCAGGCCATTCAGGATGCGGGACTCATCCCTCTATGCCTTGGTCAGATTCCTACGCCGGCATTAACTGCATTTGCCATTGGCAGAGGCAAGGGCAGCATCATGGTCACAGGGAGCCACATTCCCTTTGATCGAAATGGCTACAAGACAAATACAGCGGTGGGCGAGCTCCTTAAACACCATGAGGAGCCGATTGCAGCATTTGTTTCTGCCGTTCGCCAAAGACTCTATTCGGCCCCCTATGACACATCGCTTTTCGATGCTTCCGGCATGTTTAAGAGGGGAAGTCAGCCACTCCCTGATGCCCTTGTTGAGGCCCGGCAAAGCTATGTGTCCAGGTATCTTGATTTCTTTGGACAAAGCGCGCTTTTAGGGCTCAATGTTCTGGTTTATCAGCACTCGGCTGTGGGTCGGGATCTGCTACCCTCGATCCTTGAAGCGCTCGGTGCCAAGGTGCAAGTGGCAGGGCGCAGCGAAATCTTCGTGCCGATTGATACGGAGAACATCGATGCGGTCTGCCTTGAGACCATTCAGCGTTTTCTCGATGAGGCCCTCAAGGAAGGCCATCATTTTGATGCCGTTGTTTCAACCGATGGCGATAGTGACAGACCCTTAATTCTTGCTGTCAATCGAGAAAGGGGTCGGGCCCGGTTTTTTGGTGGAGATCTGGTTGGCATGGTGGCGGCAGATTTCCTGAAGCCCGATGCCGTGGTCGTTCCCATCAGTACGAACGATGCGATTGATCGCGGGTCTCTGGTGTCCGCCCTTGAGCCCAAGACACGGATTGGTTCTCCCTTCGTGATCAAGGGCATGCTGGACGCCCTGTCTAAGGGGCGTAGAAAAGTTGTGGGATGGGAAGCGAATGGGGGCTTCCTGACCGGGAGTGAACTCGAAATGGGCGGACGCACCCTTGCTCCTTTGCCCACTCGGGATGCCGTTCTGCCCATCCTGGCGGTTTTGGCGAGTGCGGTTGCCCAAGGAAAGGATCTGGAACAGTTGTTTTCCGCCCTGCCTCCGCGCTTTAGCCGGGCGGCTCTTCTCAAGAACTTTCCGAAGTCAAAGAGTCAGGGCATTCTGAAGCAACTGAGGCCCTTTGCCGATGATCAGCCCCAGGTGGGATTTGAAGGCGCCACGGCAGGCACCCCCGAATTTCATGCCGTGGTGGAGTTGCTCGCATCGTATTTCACCCAGGAAGAAGGTTTCGGTCGGGTCCTTGGGATTGATTACACCGATGGTGTTCGAGTCTATTTCAATGGAGGGGATGTAGCACACCTTCGGCCCTCCGGAAATGCGGATGAACTTCGAATTTATGCGGTCGCCGACTCGCAGGCGAGGGCGGACCATATTGCCGCTCTGGGTATTCGGGAGCCAGATGGGATTTTGCGATCTCTTGAAAGGGATTTAGCTTAGGTTTGGGAGGGATTCGTGCACCGAAGAGGTCCAAGGGCAAGATATTCCGGCAACAAGTCAAAATCATGGCATCCCGTCCCCAAGGCTCCGGATCAGGGGCTTGCACCCATGACTTTTTCCGATGCGCTCTCGAACGGAGAGGATGCCGCAGAGGGCTATCGTGTCTCATGTTCCGATATTTCAAGCGATCGGGTGACCACGGTTAGAGTCGACGATCTTGATCAATTAATCTCAGGGCATCGGCCGGATTGGTCGGGGATTCGTTGGATCCATGTCCAAGGGACATTGCCGGATGCGGTCCTTGAGGCCTTGGCAACGAAATATCATCTCCATCCCCTCGCGGTTGAGGATCTGTGTTCTGGGGACCAAAGGCCCAAAGTTCAGGACTTTCCGGAATCCGAAGAGGCACCGGGACGTCTGTTCATTGTGGCCAGGGAATTGGTGATGCGGGATACCATTCTTCGAAGCAGTCAGATCAATCTCTTTCTCGGTCGCAATACACTCCTGACTTTTCAGGATCGATTTACCGATGCTCTGGATCCTGTCTATAAGCGACTGGACTTTGATAGCACCCGTGTCCGTATGACCGATGCAAGTCTCCTATGTCACGCGCTACTCGATGCGGTCGTTAACAGCTACTTTCCCGTCCTTGAGCATTACTCCTACTGGATTGATGAGATTGAGGAGGGACTGCTGACTGAGCCATCACCTGAACTGATTACTAAGGCCCACGCCGTCAAAAGGGGGCTTTTGATGCTTCGGCGGACGATCTGGCCGATGCGTGAGGTCGTTTCACAGTTGCAGCGTGATGGCCACGAATGCCTGTCCCCAGCAAGCCAGTCTTATTTCAGGGATGTCTACGATCACTGTGTCCAGATTCTGGACCTCAATGAAACCTACCATGAAATCGCCGTCTCGCTGACCGAGACCTATATGTCGGTGATCTCCAATCGCATGAACGAGATCGTGAAGGTGCTCACGATGATTAGCACGATCTTTATTCCCCTGAGCTTTATCGCGGGGGTTTATGGCATGAACATGCCGATTCCGGAGAATGATTCTGCGATTGCCTATCCTGTTTTTTGGGGGGTTTGTCTGACCATCGCCATCGGGATGCTCTTGTTTTTCCGCAAGAAAGGCTGGATCTAACCGATTTGGGTTTTAGATTGGAAGGAGCCTTCTGAGCGTGTTGAGGCTCCAGGCGGTGGCTGAAAGCTGGAGCTGAGCCTTCGATCCGGTCAGCGTGTATCGCTCGATCAGCCGTTGCTGTTCAGAGGCCGCGAGTGTCCAGAAAGTAACCTTTTCCCTTTCGCCCGGAACAGGCTCGCCCTCGGGATACCACCTTTCGATAATGACACTCTCTCCGGGGTGCTTTCGGAGCAAATGGTCGGCTTGGCTCTGAAGTTCATGCTCAATGACAGCGGCATCCTCAATGGACAGGGGCGGATTACTCGCCGGGTGAACTTCACCCGAGGCCAATGCCCCCTCAAGATTGAGGGTGCGACTCAAGTTTCCCCCGGAAAGGCTTTCCTGTACCAGAAGACTTCGCCCCAGCTGTCTTAAGGTTGCGCCCACGAGTGCCGCCAGATTTTCATGGCCTTGATTGTCCCTGGTCACCTGAAAAAGGGCGTCTCCCAGGAGCCCACTGACATGGGCGATCAGCGGCTCGGCCTCGCCGGGTGAAAGGAGCCCCGAAAAACTGATTTTGACTTCGTTTTCCGTTCCTTTGGCCCTGAAGCCCAATTGGGCTCCGTGCGGAAGATCCATGCTTTTGAGCTGATCCTGAAGGGTTGATTCGCCCAAACCGATGGTGTGAAAGGTGAGTCGGCTTGGGCGAATCGCAGAAAATGATTGCGCCAGTTGAGGGCTGATGCAATGGTCGAACATCGCCATCATTTCGCGTGGAACGCCGGGTACAAAATGGAACTGGCAGATTCCTTGATGGATTGAAAAGCCCGGCGCGGTTCCCCAGTCATTGTTGAGACGCTGGGCCCCCTGCGGAAGAAGGGCTTGACGCCGATTGATGTCAGCCATGGGGCGTCCTGAGCGTTGAAACCAGCTTTCAATTTGTCGAAGCGCTTCAGGATCAGATTCAAGGGGTGCCGCGAACGCTGCGCTGGCTGCTTGTGCGGTCAAGTCATCGACGGTGGGTCCAAGACCGCCAGATGAAATACAGAGTTGGCTGCGTCCCGCTATTTCGCGCAACGCAGTGATCAGAGCATCCAGATCATCCCCAATACAGGTATGGCGAACCACATGAAAGCCCATGTCCACGAGTTTGCGGGAGAGCCAGGCGGCATTGGTATTGATGACCGCCCCTTCAATGACCTCATCGCCCTGAGATAGGATTTCAACAGTAGGCCTTGTCACGTGAGTACACCTCTTTTAGGAATCAGAGCATATCGCAGGGAGGATCGATGAGAATCTGGGAACGCCCTCTATAATGCCAGAGACACTTCGCCTAAGTGGGCTGAAGCCTGCGTGGGTTCCAAATTTCAGGGACCTCGTTCCCCCCTTTTTCTGACCGGTGTAACCCAATGAGCTCACTGCTTTCCAACAAGCCCATCCCCTCGAATGAAAGACTCATCATGGCCCTGGATGTTCCCGACGTGGATTCTGCCAAGAAGTTGGTTGAAACACTGGGTGATGCGGTGGTCTTCTACAAGGTGGGACTCGAGCTCTTCATGTCGGGGGGCTATTTCGAGCTGATTCGCTGGTTGAGCGAACGTGAGAAGCGGGTGTTTGCGGATCTCAAGTTTTTTGACGTTCCTGAGACGGTGGGACGGGCGATTCGATCTTTAAGCCAGCATGGTGTCGATTTTGCAACCATCCACGGCAATGATTCGATTATGGCGGCAGCTGCCAGAGAGAAGGGAAATCTCAAAGTCTTGGCGGTCACGGTACTGACCAGCCTTGATCAAGGCGATATGAAGGATCTCGGGTTTGATTGCGATGTCCCGCAACTGGTCCTTTCAAGAGCGCGCAGGGCACTGGAACTGGGCTGTGATGGGGTGATCTCATCCGGGCTTGAGGTGCCGGCACTTCGAAGAGAAGTCGATAACAAGCTGTTGGTCGTGTCCCCTGGGATTCGCCCCGTGGAAAACCGCCCTCAGGACGATCAGAAACGGGTGGTGTCCGTTCCTCAGGCCTTTGAAAATGGGGCTGACTATATTGTGGTGGGACGCCCGATTCGTGACGCGCAAAGCCCCCGGGAAGAAGCGCTTCGCGTGCAATCACAGATTGCCGGGGTTTTTGGCGCCTGATCAGTTTGGCTGGAGTTCAATGGTACCCTGTATCGTCATGGTCAGAGTCGTTTCTCCAGCCTCAATTTGAGGGGCAGGGGCCCCTTCAGACGACATCGCGCGCAGCATCGGGCGCCCACTTCGAAAGGGCGGTGGGTTACTTCCCACATCGATCTTGATGATCCGGTAGCGGTTACGGCCGAGATCGTGGGTCACGCGTTCGGCACGATTCTGGAAGGCCTTCAGGCCCTCGGAGATCAGGTGGCCTTCTGCCGATTTTTGGGTTTCCGGGGCCACCGCGTAATCGAGCCCACCCAGTTTGAGTGTTTTCTGGAGTTCGCCTACAAGGCGAGCGAGTCGTTCTGGCTGTCGCGACTCCAGACGAATCCACTGCTGCACGATCCAGCCTGACGGTTTTTGATTCTGATAGCTCGGTTCGGTCTGGTAATTCTGAGTCTGGACAGAGACCTCGGTGGACTTGCGCGCGGTCTCAAGCGCCGCTGTGATTGCCCGGTTCACCTCGGCGGTTCCGGTCTCAAGGCTGGGTCCTTCGCTTCGGGCGTAAAGATGGGCAATCAGAATGTCTCTTGCAACCTGCGTTTCCGTGCTGGTCGAGAGTGTGATTTGATCGTATCCACGCGCCTCCTCGGCACTGACGCCAAGAGTCGGGCTGATCATGAGGACCGCAGCCAAAAGGCTACGCATGGAAACTTCAAAGCCAGCCATCGATTGAGTCAGCATTGATGGTCTCCCATGGACTGTCCTTGGCCCCAAGGGACCCAGGACAGGGGAAGGTGCTGAAAAGGACCGCTAAAACGGAATATCGTCGTCAAAATCCATGTCATTGCCGCCTCCGCTAGCAGCCGCCGGGTAGCCTGCATCGGAAGGCTGACCACGGGATTGGTCAAAGTCATTATTGCTGCGGCCGGGAGCTTGCGAAGAAGGACGCCCCCCCATGGGTTGACCTTCACCGCCAGCCCGGTCGAGCATTTGGAATTCCTGAGCGACGATTTCGGTCGTGTACTGATCCTGACCGTTCTTGTCCTGCCATTTGCGCGTCTGAATGCGACCCTCAAGATAGATCTTGCTGCCCTTGCGGAGATAGTCTCTGGCAATTTCGGCAGTACGACCAAACACCACGACACGGTGCCACTCGGTCCGCTCCTGAAGCTGACCCTGCTGGTCCCGCCATGCTTCGCCCGTGGCGACCCTCAGATTGGCAATGCTGCTGCCATTGGGGGAAGTTCTGACCTCAGGATCTGCGCCAAGGTTGCCCACCAGAATTACTTTGTTAACGCCACGCGCGGCCATCGGATTCTCCTGCGGTCGAAACGGAAAGGGATAAGGCCATTCTACGCGAAGAGGGCCGCTTCCGTCCTTACGGAGAGCGGCCCTTTCATTTGAATCTCTGGAACGTGCCAGTCATGCCGGCACGGACCGTGAGAGCGAGGGTCAGGACTGGAGATCCTTGAGCACCTCTTCCAACATCTTCTTGGCATCGCCAAACAGCATGCGGTTATTCTCCTTGTAGAACAGTGGGTTATCGACGCCTGCGTAGCCAGACGCCATGGATCGTTTCATCACCACGGAGGTTTTGGCCTTCCACACTTCAAGGACCGGCATCCCGGCAATGGGACTGTTCGGGTCTTCTTGCGCTCCCGGGTTCACAATGTCGTTGGCCCCGATGACCATGGCAACATCGGTTTCCGGGAAGTCCTCGTTGATTTCGTCCATTTCAAGCACGATGTCATAAGGAACCCGCGCCTCCGCCAGCAGGACGTTCATATGTCCGGGCATGCGGCCGGCTACCGGATGAATTGCGAATCTGACATTGATGCCACGATCACGGAGCAGACGGGTAATCTCCTGAACAGTATGCTGGGCCTGTGCGACGGCCATGCCATAGCCTGGAATCAGCACGACATTCCGAGCACTGCGCAGAAGCTCGGCTGTCTCGGCTGCACTGATGGGGACTGCTTCTCCCTGAGGCTCTGAACCGGCCGCCGGCGCACTGCCACCGCTGGTTCCAAAACCACCGGCGATAACAGAGATGAAGTGGCGGTTCATTGCCTTACACATGATGTAAGAGAGGATGGCACCCGAGGAGCCAACCAATGCACCGGTGACGATCAGAAGATCATTGCTGAGCATGAATCCCGTGGCCGATGCCGCCCAGCCCGAATAGCTGTTCAGCATGGAAACAACGACCGGCATGTCGGCACCGCCTATCGCCATGACCATATGAATGCCGAAAACCAGCGCCAGTCCGGTCATGATGTAAAGCGCCATCAGGCCCTCTTCATGGCTTTCAACGCCCAAGAAGCGGGATCCCACGTAGACCGCAGCAATCAGAAGGCCGAGATTGAGAAAGTGGCGTCCTGGAAGCAGAACCGGCTTACCGGTGATTTTTCCGGAGAGCTTGCCGAATGCAATCACGGATCCTGAGAAAGTCACTGCACCGATCAGAATGCCGATGTAGATTTCCACTTCATGGATGGTCTTATCAACGCCCGTCAGCGAAGAGGAGGGGTCCAGGTAGTTGGCGTAGCCCACCAGAACGGCCGCAAGACCGACAAGACTGTGCATCAACGCCACAAGTTCCGGCATTTCGGTCATCTTGACCTTTTTGGCAGCAAAAATGCCGATGGACCCCCCGATGGCGATACCAATCACGAGGGGTAAGTAGCCCGTTTCTGTCACCTTGGGGCCAAGGACCGTCGCCAGAATTGCGATGGTCATGCCGAGGATGCCGTAGAAATTGCCTTTGCGTGCGGTTTCAGGGTTCGAAAGACCGCCGAGGCTCAAAATGAAAAGGATGGTCGCCGCAATGTAGGAGACCGTAACAAGTCCTGCTGAAAACATGATGTCGTGCTCCTGAGACTATTTTCTGAACATGCTGAGCATTCTCTGGGTGACCCAGAAACCGCCCGCCATGTTGACCGAGGTAAGAACCAGTGCGATCCCTGCAAGGACCGCAATCTCAGGGGATGAAATCTGGACGAGTGCGCCAATCGCAATGATGCTGGAGATCGCGTTGGTGACACTCATCAGTGGCGTATGCAACGCCGGTGTGACATTCCAGATCACCATGTAACCAACGAAACAGGCCAGAACGAAAACCGTGAAGTGCGCCATAAAAGTTGCTGGTGCTGTCGAGCCGACCCACCAGAACAAGAGGGCGATTCCAAGGATGTTTCCGGCACTTTTGAGCCAGGCCGGAACTTTCGGTGAAGGCGCCACTTGAGCCACGTCGGCTGTTGCCTTGGCCGCGTCGGGCTTGGGTGCGGCCGAAACGGAAATCGGGGGAGGGGGCCAGGTGACCGAACCGTCCTTAACGACCGTTGCACCGCGGATCATTTCATCTTCCATGTTGATGGCGGCAATACCATCCTTGGTTTTGCACAGCTCCTCGATCAGGCGGAGCAGGTTGGTGGCATAAAGTGTTGAGGACTGCCGGGATAGGCGACTTGGAAGATCGGTATAGCCAATGATGGTAATGCCGTTGCGAACGACGATTTCCCCCGGCTTTGTCCATTCACAGTTTCCGCCCTGTTCTGCCGCGAGATCGACGATCACACTGCCAGGCTTCATCGTGGCCAGCATATCGGCCGTAATGAGGCGGGGGGCCGGTTTACCGGGAATGAGCGCGGTGGTGATAATGATGTCCACGTCGCTGGCCTGTTTGGCATAAAGCTCGCGCTGGGCTTTTTGATAGCCTTCGCTCATCACTTTGGCATAGCCACCGGCGGTGGAGCCTTCTTCCTGGTAATTCACCTCGACGAATTCGGCACCCATGGATCGAACTTGATCCTTGACCTCCGGCCGGGTATCGGATGCGCGAACGATTGCGCCCAAGCCATTTGCAGCTCCAATGGCTGCAAGTCCGGCAACGCCGACGCCGATTATGAAGACCTTGGCGGGCGGGACCTTGCCAGCGGCCGTAATCTGGCCGGTGAAGAATCGACCAAAGGCGTGGGCGGCTTCGACCACCGCACGGTAGCCCGCAATGTTGGCCATGGAGCTGAGCGCATCAAGCTTCTGGGCTCTTGAGATGCGGGGAACGCAGTCCATGCCCAAGACAGACGCCTTTCTCTCGGAGAGGCGTTGCATGAGTTCGGGGTTCTGGGCCGGCCAGATGAAACTGACCAGCATCGCACCTTCACGGAGTAGGGCGACTTCATCGACCGTGCCCGCTTGCCCCAGTGTTGGTGCGCGGACCTTCAGAATGATGTCGGAGCCAGACCAGAGGGCATCCTTATCCAGAACAGAGCAACCGGCCGCGCTGTAGTCCTCGTCCGAAAAATTGGCCCCTTCGCCAGCGCCTTTTTCGACGGCTACTTCAAAGCCGAGTTTGATGAGTTTTTCGGCGACGTCGGGAACGGTCGCAACGCGCCTTTCTCCAGGGTGCGTCTCCTTGGGAACACCAATTCGCATGAACATTTCTCCTCGATATAATCTCGGCCATGCACGTCCATAGGGAGTGCTGCCCGTTGTTGTTTATATGTGAGGTTCGAGGCGAACGACCGCTTTCCCTGTCTCTTTGACGTGATTCAGGAACATGAGCACCAGCCAGAGCCTCGAATCCACACCGACCAGGATAGGCTTCATGTGCCTCCTGCGTCCCCGCTATCTAAATGAATTTGCTAACAGGGGTCAAGCTTCGCCACTCATAATGGCCTTGGCGCGCTCTGAAGAATCCCAAAATCCCATAATTGCCGATGAAAAAACTAATTCAAGCCCATCAATTGACCCGCTACTTCGGGACCTATTGTGCCGTCCGAGAAGTCAGCTTCTCTCTGGTTCGAGGCGAGATCCTCGGTTTTTTGGGGCCGAACGGTGCTGGAAAGACGACCACAATGCAGATGATCTGCGGCAATTTGGCCCCGACGGCCGGTGAGATCAAGATCGCTGGGGTCGATATTCTGGATGAACCTAAAAAGGCCAAGCGCTCTTTGGGTTATCTTCCGGAAATTCCCCCGGTCTATCGGGACCTTACCGTTGATGAGTACCTTGGCTACTGCGGGCGTCTCCATGGACTGCAGGGCAACACCCAGCGCAAGGCTGTCGATGTTGCCAAGGGGCGAACCGGTCTTGGAGATGTTGGACAGCGCTTGATCGGGAATCTCTCCAAAGGTTTTCAGCAGCGGGTGGGTATCGCCCAAGCGATTGTCCACATGCCGTTGGTCATTATTCTCGATGAGCCCACGGTCGGACTTGACCCGATTCAGATTCACGAGATTCGGGAGCTAATTCGGGATCTAGGACAGGAGCACGGGGTGATACTCTCAACTCATATTCTTTCCGAAGTTCAGGCCGTTTGCAGTCATGTCCAGATCATCAACCGTGGCCAGCTGGTGCTGAACACGAGCATTGAAGGGCTTGAACAGCAAATGCGTGCCTCCAGCCTGATTCTGGGGCTGGGATCCACTCCGGATCTATCCCTGCTTCGTGGCCTCGCTTACGTTCTGGACGTTGAGGATCTCGGGGAGGGGCGCTATCGCGTCTTTCATCACCATCATGAAAATCCGGCCGCGGAGCTCGCTCGCCTTGCGATCCAGTCCGGTTGGCCACTTCTGGAATTGACACCGGAGCGAAGAAGCATGGAAGAGATCTTCCTCGAGATCACTCAAACTGAACAGACTCCGAAGGAGGCTTTGGCATGATGGCTTTGGTGATTGCGGGACGTGAGTTCCGAAACCTTTTTCTGTCGCCTTTGGCCTGGACCATGCTGGCCGTTCTCCAGTTCATTCTCTCGTTCATGTTCCTGGCCCAGCTGGATTACTACCTGATGCTGCAACCGCGCCTCGAGGGTCTTGAGGATGCTCCGGGAGTGACCGATGCGATTGTGGCCCCACTATTTGGTAATGCAGGCGTCATCCTGATGCTGGTCACGCCCCTTTTGACGATGCGACTGGTCAGTGAGGAGCGTCGAAATCGGACCCTGAGTCTTCTTTTTACAGCTCCGATTTCGATGGCGGAGATCATCGTTGGCAAATATCTGGGCGTTCTGGCTTTCCTTTTTGTGGTTATCGGCATGCTGACGCTGATGCCCCTCTCCCTCTACATTGGAGGCTCACTGGATACCGGGAAATTCTTGGCCAACATTCTCGCCTTGTCCCTCTTGGTTTCAGCCTATGCCGCGGTGGGGCTTTTCATGTCCACGCTCTCGAATCATCCTACGGTTGCCGCAATTTCGAGCTTTGGTGCGATTCTGTTGCTCTGGATTCTGGACTGGTCCAGCCAGTCCAGTGAAAAAGTCGGGGGGGTGTTTCAGTACCTTTCCATGCTGCGCCATTACGAGGGTCTGCTTCGGGGTCTCGTGAGCACGACCGATCTTTGCTATTTCGTCCTGTTCATTGCGCTCTTCCTGGTTCTGAGTATCCAGCGCCTCGATAACGATCGGCTACAAGCATGAAGATATCCAAAAAAACACACCTCGAGATTCGTCTTCAAAATCTCGTTTTCACCCTGCTTTTTCTGATCGCCACGGGACTGATTGGCTGGCTTTCGACGCAATATACGGCCCGCTTCGACTGGACTTACGGGCAACAGCACACCCTCTCAGATACCAGTCGCAAGGTTCTGGATCTGATTGAGGGCAAGGTCCGGATACTGGCTTTCGTCAGGGAAAGTAACGAGCTCCGCAAACCGATTCGAGATGTTATCGAACGCTACAACGTTTACCGCCCGGTCATGGAGGTTGAATTCGTTAACCCGGATACCAATCCTGATCGTGTTCGCGAACTTCAGATTCGTGTGGATGGCGAGGCGGTCGTTGAATATCAGGGCCGCAGCGAAAAGCTCTCCGAGCTCGATGAAACGGCGCTGACCAGCGCACTTCAGCGCCTTGAAGCCCCTGAAAAGAGACGTATGGTCTTTCTTCAGGGCCATGGTGAGCGATCGCCTGAAGGTCGGGAGGCCCATGATTACAAGCAGTTTGTCGATGAAGTTTCCAAAAAAGGAATCAGTAGCGGCGTTGTGAACCTGGCGCTGGCCGGAAAGATTCCAGAGGAAACGGATGTTCTTGTGATCGCAGGACCGAAAGGCTCTATCCTTCCGGGTGAACTGCGGCAGATTGAGGCCTTTGTCCAAAAGGGCGGGAGTTTGTTGTGGCTCCTTGATTCGGGCGATCTTCGCGGCCTGGGTGCTCTTTCAAATCTTTTTGGTTTCGATGTGCTGCCAGGGATCATTGTCGATGCCTCCACACAGGTTCTCGGAATCGACGATCCGACCTTTGCCCTGGTGGTCGACTACCCGCCGCAATTAATAACCCAAGGCCTCCAGCAGATGACGATGTTTCCTACGGCTACGGCCCTTCGGAACAAGGGCGAAGGAAACTTTGAGAAAGAGCCTCTTTTAGTCACGCTAGAAAGGTCCTGGACTGAGCTGGGTCCGATCAAGGACAAAGTCAGCTTCGAAAAGGAAAAAGGTGAAACTCATGGTCCTTTGGACCTTGGGTATGCCATGACGCGACCAACGTCTGCAGAGCCTTTGAAAAACCCCTCGGAAGGGGCGACGGATCGGCTAAAAGATCAACGCATCGTCGTCATTGGTGACGGTGATTTTCTCTCCAATCATTATCTTGGCAATGGGGGGAATCTCGAGTTGGGTGTTCGGATTGCACAGTGGTTGACTCGAGCCGACAGCATGATCCAGATTCCCAAAGTCAAAGTTCCGGATCGAAAAATCGACCTTTCATCCTTGCAGTCGGCCAGCATTGCGATCATTTTTCTTATCCTTTTGCCCGTTCTTCTCCTTGGAGCCGGAGCGTGGATCTGGTATCGGCGTCGCAACCGTTGAGGGTTCGAAATATGCGCATTCGGAGTCGTTGGGGGATTAATCTTTCTCTTTTGATGATCGTTCTGGTGCTCGGAATTTTGGCGCTGATGCGGCCAGGCAAAAAAGATGAGGTGGTGAAGTCGCCCTTGTTGACCCTGGATCTGGCGGGCCTGAAGACCTTGACCCTCGACAATGGTGAACACATCGAATTTGAGCGTGAAGAGACTGCATGGCGCATGGTGCAGCCATTTCCTGCAGCGGTGAATCAGGCTCGGGTGGAACAGTTGTTGGCCATCGCATCGATCATTCCTGCCGCAGCATATCCTTTGCCAGAGCTCTCGCTGCGGAAGGGCTACGGTCTTTCTGAGCCCATTGCACGGCTGAATTTCGCAGGAGCCAGCTTGGAGTTTGGTGGAACTGCGCCTTTGGACCATCGCCGGTATGTTCGGTACGGAGAAAAGCTTTATCTGCTCGATGACAGCTTCTCCCACCAATTGGCATCAAAGGCGACTGATTTTGTCGACAAGAAGCTGATTTTCGAAGAATCGTCGATCCGGTCTTTGAGCCTCCCGGGGCTCAGACTTTCAAAATCAGCGGAGGGTGGCTGGACATCGCTGCCTGCTTTGCCCGCAGATCAGCTTCAGGATCTGATCATGCAGTGGTCCACCGCTCGTGCCATAGAGGTCCGTCGGGGCGCACCAAGGGTTCTTGGGGAAAAGATCGAGCTTGAAACGTCCATGGGGCCCATCCGGTTCAGTATCCTTCAAAAGAAACCCGAATTGATTCTTGGACGTGAGGATCTGGACTTGGTTTTCGTCATGACCGGCGAGACGGCCAGGGCGCTATTGAATGAGCCCCCTTCTTCGCCCTCACAAAAACCAACGGAATTGCCGCAAGGATTCGAGCCTGGGGCTGAAGGCTCGGGCCGTGATGCCCACGAGGTTACGCACACAGATGAATAGGGAAATTGATGTCTGCTTCGGGGGCGCTGTTTGTGCCTGAACTACCCGAGGTTGAGACCACGCTGAGGGGGATTGCTCCCTTTGTTACCCACACCCCAATTCAGCAGTTGATCGTGCGGGAGGCGCGTCTTCGTTGGCCGATTCCTGAGGATCTGCCGCAAAAGCTTGAGGGAGCCACCATCGGTGAGCCATGGCGGCGCGGAAAGTACCTTTTGCTTCCTATCGAAAAGACCGGCACACTGATAATTCATCTTGGCATGTCGGGAAGTCTCAGGATCGTTGATCCTGGTTTAGCGCCACGAAAGCATGATCATGTCGATCTGGTGCTCTCGAGCGGCAGGGCCATGAGGTATCACGATCCCAGACGTTTCGGCTGCATTCTCTTTGCAAAAATCCCCGAACAGCACTCTTTGCTCCGTGATCTGGGGCCCGAGCCCTTTGATGCAGTCTTTGATGGGCGCTACTTGTATCAAGAAGCGGGTCAACGAAAAACAAGTGTCAAAACTTTTATCATGGACAGCCATACGGTGGTGGGCGTGGGCAATATCTACGCCAGTGAGTCTTTGTTTGCTGCAGGAATCTCACCCACACGCGTAGCGGGAAAGATCTCTTTAGCTCGTTATGAGCGACTGGCCGAGACGATTCGGATGGTGTTGTCCGCATCCATTGCCCAAGGGGGGACCACCTTGCGTGACTTCGTCAATGCCACTGGAAATCCAGGCTATTTTCGCCAGACGCTCAACGTGTATGAGCGGGAAGGCCAACCTTGCCGGATCTGTGAAACGCCCATCCGGATGGCCCGGCAAGCGCAGCGGGCGACCTACTGGTGCCCGCGCTGTCAAAGCTAGGGGAAGGAAGGAAGGCCTGCTTTTTGGCGGAGCGTCCTCTTGATCGCCAAGGCCTCTGAAAGGGCCAGATCCAAGGTTTCGGCCATCAGATTGAAATGGCCCATTTTTCTGCCAGGACGAGCCGATGCCTTGCCGTAGAGATGCAGCATGAGCCCAGGATGCTCGAAAAGATCGCTCCATTGAGGCTCGCTTTCGCCCCAGACATCCCCCAGAAGATTGATCATGACGACGGGCGAGAGGAGGCGGGTGTCGCCCGGCGGAAGTCCGCAAAGGGTCCGAACCTGTTGCTCAAACTGGCTGGTCACCGTGGCATCCAGGGTGTAGTGCCCACTGTTGTGAGGGCGAGGCGCGATCTCGTTGATCAGAATGCGACCGTCATTAAGGATGAAGAGCTCAACCCCAAGAACGCCAACGTAGTCGAGTGCTTCGGCGAGAGAAAGGGCCATATGACGGGCCTTCTGGCTCGTTGCTTCATCGATGCGCGCCGGCACAATGCTGACATCGAGGATGCCTTGCTCATGTTGGTTCTCGGCGACGGGAAAGGTCGTCACAACGCCCGGCGAAGTCCTTGCGACCATCACCGAAACTTCGGTGCGAAGATCGAGCATCTTTTCGAGTACGCAAGGTTTTTCACCCAGGCTCAGAAAGGCTTCTTGCGCCTCCAAAGCCGATTTCACGCGGACTTGACCCTTGCCGTCATAACCTAAACGAGCCAGTTTCAAAATGCCGGGAAGACAACCGGAAAGGTCTTGATCAAGATCGGCGGATGATTCGATCGTGAGGTAGGGTGCAACATCGAGTCCGGAGGCACTGATGTAGCGTTTTTCTTGGATCCGATCCTGCGCGATGGAAACGGCATCGGCCGAAGGAGAGACCCGAATGGATTGGGCCAGAAAGGCCAAGGACGCTGCAGGTACGTTTTCAAACTCGGTCGTGACGGCTTTGCAGGTTCTTGCCATTTCTTCGAGGGCGTTGGCATCGTCGTAGCGGGCGCAAAGGTGAACGTCCGCCAAACTGCTTGCCGGGCAGCCAGCCTCGGGCTCCAGAACCGTCACCTGGTATCCCATGGTCTTGGCAGCAACCGTAAACATTCGACCAAGTTGGCCGCCACCGATGATACCCAGCATGGCGGGTGGCAGGATGGGAGAGGTCATAGGGGGTCCGATAAGTGCGTCGAACGGGTCCTTAGCGGACGTCGGGAAGCTTTGCGCTGAGAACAGCGGCCGTTTGATCGGCTCTAAAG
This sequence comes from Methylococcaceae bacterium, assembly GCA_044350805.1. Taxonomy (GTDB): domain Bacteria; phylum Pseudomonadota; class Gammaproteobacteria; order Methylococcales; family Methylococcaceae; genus UBA6136. The sequence continues at coordinate 50,482 of JBILGU010000001.1, read as the reverse complement.
CTTTCGAGTCTTTCGCGGACAGCCTCATCATGGTTGGCGAGCATGGCGGCACCAAACAGAGCGGCGTTAACCGCCCCGGCTTCACCAATGGCGAAGGTCCCAACCGGAATGCCCTTGGGCATCTGGACGATAGAGAACAGGGAATCCTTGCCCTTCAGATATTTGCTGGGGACGGGAACCCCCAAAACCGGCACGGCGGTTTTTGCTGCCAGCATGCCTGGGAGATGGGCGGCACCGCCGGCACCTGCAATGATGCACTGAAGGCCGCGCTCACGCGCAGACTCGGCATAGGCGAACAGGAGGTCAGGCGTTCTGTGTGCCGAGACGACCCGTGTTTCGTAAGAGATGCCAAGATCCATCAGCTGTCGGGCGGCATGTTGCATCACCTCCCAGTCGCTGGTGCTCCCCATCACAATGCCGATCTGAACCATTCAGGGATTCCAATGAAAAAAACCCTCATTATAGCAAACCCTTAATCAGCGGCTCTCCACCTCCCAATGGAAAGGCCCTTAACCCCAGGGTCGGAGGGGCTCTTCCGTCAGATCAACGGGTTGTTGGCCCGCGCCGCCAAGGGCTTTGAATACGGCAATCAAACGAATGCTCTGAGTGGTTTCAGACTGGATCAGGCGAATGCGCTCCCGGTTGACATCAATTTCCTGTGTCAGAAGGTCCTGACGGGTCTCAAGGCCATTTTTAAAGCGAACTTCCGCCATCTGGCGAGATGCTTCAAGGTGTGCCACGGATTTTTGAAGGTGTTCCTTGCGCATTTCTTCTTTGAGGAATTCCGAAAGTGAGATTTCAGTTTCATGGAGAGCTTCAAGAACGGTTTTTTCGTAATGGAGATAGGCCTCCTTCTGACGTGCCTCAGCAAGGTTGATGCCGGCCCGGATCTGGCCAAAGTTGAAGATCGGTTGGGAGATACTGGCCGCCGTCGCCCAGGCAAAGGAACTTGATCTGAAGAGACTCTCAAGATCGGAATTTCGGAGGCCAAGGAAGGCTGCGATCGAAATTTTGGGGAAAAGCTCTGCAATGGCGGCACCCTGAGTTGCGGTGGCACTCGCCAGTTCAAACTCTGCCGCCCGAATGTCAGGTCGAAGGCGAAGGGCGTCCGCTGGTTGAGTTAAAAGACGGCGTTCATCACTCTTGGGGACAGCCTGGGGGGCGGCAAGCCGAAGCTTAAGAGCGTCCGGTTTTTGTCCGATCAACGCTTCAATTTTGTGTCGCGTGGTGCTGAGCCCGGATTCGACCGATCGAAGTTCTGATTGAGTGGATTCCACGAGGGATCGAACCTGCTCAGCTTCATCCTTTGGCGCAAGGCCATTTTCGATGCGATGCTCTGCCAGACGGACGTTTTCCTTGAGCAGCTTCAGCATCCTTTCTAGTAGCAAGGCCTCTTGTTGAAGACCGCGGTAGGTCGTGTACTGCCGTCCAATTTCAGCGGAAAGGAGCACAAATGCCTCACGTGATTCTTCGGCGGAGGCTGCCGTTTGCGCTCTGGCGGCCTCGAGTTTTCGATGCAGTCTTCCGAAAAGGTCGATTTCCCAGATCGCGTCAAATCCTGAAAGGAAATAGTTGAAATTGTTGCCTCGAGGCAGTGTGAACGGAAGCAGGTTGGAGATGCGGGCGACATCGCCAACGGCGCCGATCCGGGGGAAAAGTGCCGCGCGGTTGGCATTTTGTTCAGAACGCGCCTGATCAATTTTGGCCATTGCGATGCGCAGATCGAAATTCTGCGTCCGCGCGTCCTCGATCAGACGATCCAGTTCGGAATCGTTGAAACTTTTCCACCAGAGACCAAGTGCAGTCTCATTCGCACGTTTTAGCTCTGCACCAGGGTCCCGGGCTGCTGACCAGCGATCCGGCAGCACCGGATCAGGTTTTCGAAAGTCGGGTCCCACCGTGCATCCCCCGGTCAGAAGAAGACTCAAAGACAGGGCCAAGCGATGGGAACAACGGTTGATCACTGGAGACGGCTCCGGACAAAGAGTGTCGATGCGGAAAGGGTCACGGCGGCAATGATTGCCAGGGGCCAAGCATTCATGAAGATATCCGAGATGGGCAATGCCTTGAGGAAACTTCCTTGCACGATAATGAGATAGTGCTTGAGCGGAATGGCTTGAGACACCCACTGAAGAACCTTTGGCATATTCTCGACGGGCGTTGCAAATCCTGAAAGTAGAACGGCTGGAACCCCGACCGTAAAGGTGCCGAGAATGGCTTGTTGCTGGGTCGAGCAGATGGACGAAATCATGAGGCCTATGCCTACGATGGAGACAATGAAAAGCAAAAGGCAGCCCAAAAGAATCAGGATCGATCCATGGAAGGGAATCCCAAAAAGAAAGACTCCCGCACTCAGCATGATGATGCCGAGCAATAGCCCCATCAAAACTGCCGGAACAATTTTCGCGAAAATAATTTCAAAAGGGGTACAGGGCGAAACCAGTAATTGATCGAAGGTCCCAAGTTCGCGTTCACGCGCTATGGATAAAGCAGCGATCATGAGCGTGACAAACATGACCAGGGTTCCCCCAAGGCTTGGGACGATGAACCACTGATAGGTCAGGTTGGGATTAAACCAGTGGCGGAGAGCGACTCTCTCCGGGATCAGTCCTTGACTGAAGCCCATCTCCTGATTGAGTCCGGAGAGCACCATCTGCATGTAGCCAAAGGTGATCTGAGCTGCGTTGGCTTTACGGCCATCGAGCAGTGTCTGAAGTGGGGCCGGCTCATCACTGGCGATGCGACGAGAAAAGTCCGGCGGGATATGAAGTGCAGCGATGACTTTCCCCCGGGCAACCAGATCCTCAATATCGGGTTGATTTTGTGCCGTGGTGACCGAGTGGACAAAGTAAGCATGGGAGAGCCTCTGCGTCACCTCGTAACCCCAGCGTCCCGCATCTTCGTTCAAGACCGCAATATCAATGTTTGTTACCTCAAGTGTGGCTGCGAAAGAAAAAACCAGGAGCTGCATGAGGGGAGGGCCAATCAAAATCACGCGGCTTCTCGGATCTCGAAGGATACTCAGGAGTTCCTTGATGATCTGGGCGCGGATGCGGGGCGAGAGAAGGGAGTGGATCATGCGTCGAGGCTCTTTCGGGTCTTGCGATGGACCAGGAGGAAGAACACGAACCCGATCAGGATCATGGCCCCAATATTAGGAAAAAAGACATTCCAAACATCCCCGGCCAGAAAAAGGGTCTGGAGCGAGTCCACAAAGTATCTCGCAGGAATCACATGGGTAAGGGCCCGAAGCGGCAACGGCATTGAACTGATTTGATAAAGAAATCCGGAGAGCAAAAAGGCAGGAAGGAAACCAGAAAAAAGAGCGACTTGTGAAGCAATAAACTGGTTTTTGGAGGCTGTTGAGATCAAAAGTCCTTGACCTAGAGCCGGAAACAGAAAGGCAGAGGTGGTGAGAAGGAGTGCCGGCCAGGATCCCCGCATGGGAACGTCAAAAACGTTGACGGCGAGCAAAGTGGCCACGATGGTGGCTCCAAGCCCCAGAAAGAAATAGGGAATCAGCTTGCCGATGATGATGTCCGTTACGCTGGCCGGTGTCGAGAAAATGGCTTCCATGGTCCCGCGCTCCCATTCACGGGCAATCACCAGCGCGGTGAGGAGTGTCCCAATGATCGTCATCACGACGGCTATGGCGCCTGGAATGAGAAAACGATGGCTTTCAATCTCGGGATTGAATCGATAGCGGGGAATCAGCTGCGCGCCTCTTGCGGGTTGATGGCTCAATTCCTCGGCCCAAGTTGCAAACACCCCCTGAGCGTAATTGGCAACAAAACTGGCCGTATTGGGCTGGGTGCCATCTGTGATGACCTGAATGGCGGGCTGGATTTCGTTGGAAGAGAGGCGTTGGTCAAAGTCCTGCGGGATGACGACATAGCCCCGGATTTGCCCTGCAACCAATGCATCCATGACGTCCTTCGGCTTTCGTGCCGGGTGAACGACGAAGGAGATCGACCCGCTGAAGGCACCAGCCAAAGACTCCGCCTTGGCGCTTTGCGATTCCAGAATCAATCCGATGGGGACTTTCTGTAGATCGAGCGATACCGCGTACGCGAAGAGAAATAAGAGGATCACCGGTAGCAGAAATGCGATCATGAATACGGAGGGATCGCGGAGGATCTGCCGTGTCTCCTTGATGGCGAGAGCCTTGATTTTCGCACTGTGGATCATGCGGGGCGACCGATTTGATCGCGATCATGCGCCTCGATGAGGCGGATGAAGCACTCTTCCATGCTGGGAGTGGGGCCCTCAGGCAGAGAGGCTTTGGCCTTGAGGCGGTCCGGTGTATCCAGCGCAATCACTCGGGCCTGATACATCAGCGCCACACGATCGCAATATTCTGCTTCGTCCATGAAATGGGTGGTCACCAGAACAGTCACTCCCTTCTGGACCATGCCATTAATGTGGGTCCAAAATTCCCGCCGAGTAATTGGATCGACTCCCGAGGTGGGTTCGTCCAGAAAGAGGACTGGGGGATCGTGCATCACGGCACAGGCCAGCGCGAGTCGTTGCCTAAAGCCCAGCGGCAGGGCGTTGGGTTCGTCATCAAGATACTTTTCAAGGTGGAAGATTTCGACCATCTCCTCGATTTTTTGGCGCCGCTCCGGGCCATCCAAGCCGTACACACCCGCCGAGAATTCAAGATTCTGGCGGACCGAGAGAAGCCCATACAGGGAAAACTTCTGGGCCATGTAACCGAGCTGACCTTTTGCCGCACTGGTTGCCGTTCTGAGGTTGAGGCCCGTCACAAGAGCTTCACCTTCGGTTGGATGAAGGAGTCCGCATAGCATCTTGAAGGTCGTTGATTTGCCGGCTCCATTCGGTCCGAGGAGGCCGAATATTTCCCCCTGCTGGACGTTGAAGCTGACCTGATCGGTGGCCTTGAAAGTCCCGAACTTTTTGGTCAGATTTCGGCACTCCACGGCATTCCCATTGAGTTTTTTGACGCTCTTCATTCTTTTCGCCAGCGCCGAAATTCCGCCAGGGCCACCACCGAGAAGATCAATGAAGCCATCTTCAAAACGGGGAGCCACAGGATGGAGGGTGCCAGAGACCTCGCTTGAAAGCGCTACCAGACTCTCAGTCGTTGCATCACGATGAAGAACCAGACGGAGGGTATCACCCTGAATCACGCCATCGCAGACACTATCGAGCTCAAGCGCTCGTGTCAGGATCTGCCGACGATCACCTTGAATATTCTCGAGAAGGAGCGTCCGGTGATTTAGCTTACGGGTCAAAGCGCCGGGTTCACCTTCAAAAGCCACACGACCTTCCTCCAGGAGGATCACACGGTCGCATTTTTCGGCCTCATCCAGATAGGCGGTGGCCCAGATGACGGCAATGCCGTCTTCGGTCAACGCCTGGACCATCCGCCAGAGATCTTGCCGACTGACGGGATCGACACCGACACCCGGTTCATCAAGCAACAGTACCTTGGGTGATGAAATCATGGCGCAGGCCAATCCGAGCTTCTGTTTCATGCCACCGGAAAGTTGTCCGGCCAGTCGGTCTGAAAATGCAGCAAGACGAGTAAAGGCCAGCAAACGAGTGAATGTGGCTTCGCGCTGGCGGGGGGGGAGGTTCTGAAGTTCGGCATAGAGCCTTAAATTTTCCGTGATCGAAAGGTCTTCATAGAGTCCGAACCTTTGAGGCATATAACCAATGAGTTCCGGGATCTTTTCAGCATGTTTCTGCGTATCAAGACCCATGATGCGAACGACACCTGAGGTGGGTGCCATCAGTCCCGCCATCAGGCGCATGAGAGTGGTTTTACCGGCGCCATCAGGGCCGACCAGACCGGTCAACTGACCGGGATAGAAGGCCGTGGTCAACTGCCTAATCGCAACTTGATGGCCAAATGACTTGATCAGTGCCTCAAGACTGACGGAAGCTTCCAAGGGCCTCTCGGCGGGTATCGGCATTGGCGCTAGAGTTTTTCTTGCGTTGTGATGGTCACCGGCATGCCTTGACGTAAACCCTCATCGGCATCGGTCACAGTGATTCGTACCCGATAGACTAGATCAGTCCGAAGATCGGTGGTTTCGACGGTTTTGGGGGTGAATTCAGCTCTTGCTGAAACGAATCCGATGGTCCCCTGATACGTCTTGGAGCAGGAATCGCAGCTGACTTTGACACGAGTGCCGGGAATGGCCTTGGTCAGTTCGACTTCACTGACATAGGCTCGGAGATACACCGGATTCTTCAAAGAAAGGCTGTAAACCGGCGAGCTGGGCCCAACCATGCTGCCAGGCTCTCGAATCCGAGACTGGATGATCGCATCGGCTGGGGCTGAAATACGGGTATCGGCGAGAGCCGTCCTTGCTTCCTCGACAGTTGCTTTGGTTCCAGCCAGTTGTGCACTGGCTGCAGCAATGTCCTCTTGGCGACTGCCTTCTCGCTTGAGGCTGAGGTCTTGGCGGGCGGCTCCCAATTGCGCTTTGGCCTGATCTCGAGTGGTCCGGGCGTGATCCAGAGTTTGGCGGGTTGTTGCCCCGGAGGACACGGAAGACTGCTGGCGATCAAACTCGCTGTTCGCAAAGGTCAGAGCCGCTTCTGCCTGTCGGACAGACTCTTCTGCCTGAGCAATCTCCTGATTTCTGAAGCCGTGCTGAAGCTTTTCAAGCTGAGCTATCGCCTCCTCATACCGGGCCTGCGCCTGATCCAGACGCTCTTTGAAGGGTTCACTATCGAGTTTCGCCAGGAGCGTTCCTGCCTTTACACGCTCGCCCTCCTCGAAATTCATGGCGGTGAGCCGCCCGGATTGCCGGAAGGCCATTTCAACTTCCCGGATATCGACGTTTCCATAGAGCGTCAGGGAGGGCTTGGTCGACTGAAAATGGCGAATGCCGATGATCAGTCCAATCACTGCAACAGCAGTAATGAGGGCAAGGGTGATCAGACGAGGGGAGCGACGCACAGTTTGGATGCTCTGGAAGTATTGAAGGGGGGCTGGGTCGGGCTGAGCTTGCTCTTGAATCAAGGCCTAAATTCGATCTTGTCTCAAGGCCGGATTCAACGCTTAACTCCTGGTATCTAAGGTTCTGGGTATGGCTCTTTAACGGAGATGGTTCGGAAAACGTTCTTCTAGATAGCGTTTCCTGAATCGAAAGATCTCGAGAAGCCGGTGACGAATGAAGCAAAGATGAATAACCGCGCCTAAAACGCTCCAAGGCATCACGTAATGCACTTCATCTTCCATCACGATGCCACCCTCAACCGGCTTGAATCGATGTTCGTGATACCAGAAGGGAAAAGGTCCGATCCGCTGCTCATCGACGAAACGGGTCCTGTTTTCAACATGCTTGATCTCAGTCAACCACCGCATGGGAATACCGCCTACCGCTCGGATGCGATATTCGATCATGAGCCCTGAATGAACAACATCGGGAACTTCACTCAGAATCTTGAAATTCAAGAAAGGCGGGGTCATGGCCTCAAGATTCTTGGGGGTTGCAAAAAATGCCCAGGCGTCATCGATGGTCATCGGAAGGAACTGAGATTGCTGAATGCGGTGGATTTTCAAGGCTTTTTCCTTACGCAAGCGAACTTTGAGGCGGCATGCCACTCTTAAAAATCATGACTAGACACAATAAGAGGGTATGTCATGGATTCCTATGCTTTGACCGTTTTTTTTGACGGGGGTTGCCCACTGTGTCGAAGAGAAATCGATCACTATCGAAAGCTTGAGGCAAGAAAGCCCATCCTTTGGTTAGATGTGACCCAACCCGATGCGCCACTCGGCGAATACGGGCTTGTGAAAGAGTCCGCTATGCGGAGATTCCATGTGCTGGATGGCAATGGTCAATTCCAGATCGGAGCCCATGGCTTCGTCACTCTGTGGAGCGAGTTGCCGTACTACCGTTATCTCGCCAGCATCGTGAGAGCGCTGTCCGTTGTTCCCCTTCTGGATCGGGTTTACGTGCGTTTTGCCGATTGGCACTTTAGTCGTCGCTGCAGTGATGGCGTTTGCTCGACTGGTGTGGATCAAAAGGTTTGAAAACGGCCATCGTCTGGTTTCGGAGAGATCTTCGAATCGATGATAACCCGGCTTTGGCTGCGGCAGCTGAATCCTTTGATTGCATCATCCCACTTTATATCCACGATCCGCTTCCGAATGATGACTGGAGGGAAGGCAGCGCCTCCCGCTGGTGGCTTCACTACAGTCTTGGGTCGCTGGATCGAAGCTTAAAGGCTCTCAATTCGCGACTGATCATCCGGACCGGCGACCCCTTGACGCAACTGACGGAGATCTTGACGTCATCCAATGCACAAGCTGTGTTCTGGAATCGACGATATTCACCCTGCGAGGTCCAAAGGGATACCGCGATTAAAGCAACTCTCAAGTCCAGGGGCATCCAGGTCGATACGTTTAATAGTGCTCTTCTGAAGGAGCCTTGGGAGCATCTGAAACCCAATGGTGAGCCTTATCGGGTATTTACACCCTTCTGGAAAGGCTATCTGGCCACTGGATTCTCAGTTTCGCCTGAAGATCCCCCTTGCCGAATGACAAAGCCCCCCGAAAGTCTCCTCAGTGATGAATTGGTCTCCTTGAATTTATTGCCACAAATTCCTTGGGATCAGGGCATGCGTGAGACATGGGAGCCCGGCGAAGACTCGGCCCAACGCCAATTGCGCCAATTTCTGGAAGCCTCTGCAAGTGCTTATGCCGAAGCCAGAGACTGCCCGGGTATCCCGGGAACATCGCGGCTTTCACCGCATCTTCATTTTGGGGAAATATCGCCAAGGCGCATTGCAGCCGAAATCAGGCGGTACTGTCGACCAGGGGACCGCGGAGTTGATGTCTTCCTGAAGGAAGTCGGGTGGCGGGAGTTTGCTTACCATCTCCTCTTTCATTTTCCGCATACCGATCACAAGCCCCTGGATGATCGGTTTGATCGATTTCCATGGCCAACCCATGACAATGAAGCCTACAAACGATGGAGTCGGGGGTTGACGGGGTACCCCATTGTGGACGCAGGAATGCGGGAGTTATGGCATACCGGCTGGATGCACAACCGGGTTCGAATGATCGTCGCCTCATTTCTAACCAAGAACCTTTTGATTCACTGGTCCAAGGGGGCGGAGTGGTTTTGGGATACTTTGGTTGATGCTGACTTGGCCGCCAATAGTTTCGGTTGGCAGTGGACGGCGGGGTGCGGGGCAGATGCTGCGCCCTACTTTAGAATCTTCAACCCTATTTTGCAGGGTGAGAAATTTGACGCGTCCGGTGATTATGTCCGCCGGTGGATTCCGGAACTGAGCCAGGTCCCTGCTCAGTGGATTCATCACCCCTTTGATCTTCCCGCAGAGGAACTCAAGGCTTATGGTGTGGTTTTGGATCGAGACTATCCGGCGCCGATCGTCGAATTGAGAGGGACTCGCGAACGGGCGCTTGCGGCTTTTGCCGCCATTAAGTCCGGAGTTTCTGAACCTGCCTAGCGTCTGCGACTCGGGCGCAGGGTCGAATTGGCTCGGGTTGTGGGCATGATTTCGAGGCTGGTCGTTTCGGTAAAGCGGGCGACCACCGTGTCTCCGGCCTTGATTTCATTGAAGCGCGCGAGATCTGGGCGACCTGTCACGTGAATCGGACGACCTTCGGGCCCCTTGATTGTGACTTTGCGTGCTTGATAGTCAATGGCTGTAACGATTGATGAGTACTCGTAGGGCTTAACGACCGGGGTTCCCGGGCGGGTTCCTTTCGGGGCTTTCTTGATTTCCTGGATTTCGCTCCAGAGTGGTTTTCCGGTGGGGGCAACCGGAAAGATTTCGACGGTTTCATCGAACTTGGCTTTGATGCCATCACCAACGCCCACCTCACTGAAATTCCTGACAGTGCCTCTGACCTTGACCTTGGCGACTTTTTCATCAGCAAACTTGAGTGTCAGGATCTGATTCTTCCGGCTAATGGCCTGAACCCTTGCGCTGAAAAGGGGATCGCTGGCTTCAGCAAGATCCGCACTGTTGCCTGAGTTCGCCGGAGGCGCAGGAGGTTTCTTCGCAGAAGAACAACCGGCACTCATGCCGAGCGCAAAGCCGAGAATCAGAATTGCGAGTGAAGCCCGCTCAACATGACGTGGGATGGACATGAGTAATTCCAGATTTGTGGATGGGCGGCTGTCGGCATGCGTCAGGGGAATCTGCCGAACGCACTTGGTCCAAGAGGGCCGATGTCCCGGGCCCGAGTGACCCCATTATAAGCCCTCAGAAAGTTGCTTACGCGAGGGGTCCTGATTCAGGGGGCAATTCGCCGGGCTGAGCATCGGCAAACCAGGCGTTGAAGGATTTGGCCGTCGCCTCAGCTTCCTCTGGTGCCCAGACGGCAAAGTCTTTGTCCTCTACCGGGGTATAGGGCCCCTCTTTGATCTCGAACATCACGGTTCCCGGCTCAAGCGAAACAACCGTGTGCCAGGCTTGTGCCGGAATTTCGACAGCCACCGTGCCGGACGCAGGCGAAAGCTCAAATCGCTCGATGACCTTACCCCGCCCGTCAAAAAGAAGTATCGCAAAACGGCCACGCACAGCCAGCATGAGTTCCCAGCCATTGGAGCGGGCATGACGGTGCGGGCGAATGTAGGTTCCGGGCTCCATCGCATTGAATAGTCGTTGAACATTGGCGTCGAGCGTCGTGTGAACATTGAGGTTCTTGCGAAGACGAGGAAGGTTTTGGGCGGCCTCACAGACTTCTTGAAGATCCTGATGGGTAATCACCCTGCTTTGCATACCTTTGGCTCGATATCAGTGTTTGAACTAGAGGGCAGACGGCCTGTCATATCAATTGGTTCTTCCTCTCTTTTTGACCCGTCTTCTGGCGGGTCTTTTTTTCAACCGATTTGAGGTGTTGAGATGGAGACCCCAGCGTCCGGGGGCCTTATGAACAAGGTCCTCTGGAAGTCTGGGTGATTCTTGCCTGGCTAGAGGAACCCATTGCCCCTCATTTTAGCCGGAAGGCAAATGAGTCAGCCAGGTTGGAATATTTTTCCTTAAAAAAGGGGCTTTTATTTGTTTCGGGTTAGGTTGTAACTTGCCAAGGGCTGCCCGCTCATCTATAAGAAGCGGTTGTCCTGAACCCAAAATATAAAAATGCGGCCATCGATATGGCCATCACATTTGGAGGAAAGTCAGATGTTCAAAATTAAGCAGATGGCAGGGGTGCTGTCCCTGACCGTCCTTTCGCTGACCGCATCAGCCATCGAGTGGCAGGCGCTCCCAGCCAAGGCACCTGAACCTGCAAGCAACCCCACGACGCCGGCCAAGGTTGAATTGGGGAAGATGCTTTACCACGAAGTACGCCTTTCTTCGAACGGCGTTCTTTCCTGCAACTCTTGCCACAATGTGATGGCGGGCGGGGAAGACAATCGTTCCGGTTCGATCGGGGTTAAAAACCAGGTCGGAGGGCGCAGCGCCCCGACGGTATGGAACTCAGCCTTCAACTCGGTTCAGTTCTGGGATGGTCGTGCAGCCAGCCTTGAGGCCCAGGCAAAAGGCCCAGTCACCAATCCGGGTGAAATGGGCATGAAGAGCTGGGACGATGTCATCGCCCGACTGCAGCAGATGCCGGAGTATGTGAAGGCCTTTAACTTGGCTTTTGGCGACAACAGCATTTCTGCTGAAAATGCGACGAAGGCGATTGCAAGCTATGAGCGGACTTTGATCACACCGAACAGCCCCTATGACCGTTACGTCAAGGGCGAGAAGTCGGCGCTGAGTGAGCAGCAGATTCGTGGCATGAGCCTCTTTGCTGAAACGGGTTGCGTTGGTTGCCACTCTGGCGCCGCCTTTAATGGACCGCAACTGCCTGAGGGTACCGGCTTCTTCCAGAAGTTCCCGAACTTCGAGAACGGTGTGTTTGAGGCCAAGTACGGCTTCTCTAATGACGTCGGCCGTTACGAGGTCACCAAGCAGGATGCTGATAAGCATTTGTTCAAGGTGCCGACGCTTCGGAACATCGCTCTTACCGCGCCTTACTTCCACAATGGCAAGGTAGAAACCTTGCAGGAAGCAGTCCGCGTGATGGCAAAAGTTCAGTTGAACAAGGAGCTGACCGATCCGGAAATCGAAGACATCACTGCCTTCCTGAACGGGCTGACGGGTGAGTTTCCGAAGATCGAAATGCCAAGACTGCCGATCTATGCCAACAAGGCATTCAAGGCAGAATAAGGGCTATTGACCCTACGCAGAAAAGCCGGCCTTGTGCCGGCTTTTTTGTGCTAGCGATAGATCGGGAGAGCCAGGATACGCTGGCGAATTTCTTTTCTGACGGCTTCGTATTCCGGGCTTCCGATGGCCTTGAATTGTTGGCTGAACTCCTCGGTGTCCATGCTTTCGGGGAGGTCCTTGAGGTTTGGGATGAACTGAGACTCATCCTCGGTCAGCCTGAGAACATCCTGGAGTCTTCGGGCATGGTCTTTGTCACTGATCGCGACCTTGCCGAATAACGCGCCGGCCTCATCCGCTGCAAGATCATTGAAGCTGAATCCGCTGCCATCATGGGTATCCTGCAGCTCCTTGGCCAAACCGACCATCTCAACCAACGTGGCTTGACCCGACATGGAAAGGACCGCTGCTGCCAGAAAATGTTTCGCAGTATCAATCCGTTTATTGAGAAGAACATTTCTGCGAATGGGTCGAATGTCCTGATCGACGACATCGTGGAGATCCTTGCCATTGGCGTAAGCGCTCAGAACCATGATCGCGGCACGGTTTTCCTCGATCGGCTCGTTGTTGCCGTGGGATCGTTCTCTTGCCAGGGAAAACAAGGGGCGAGTCAGGGTGCCAAGGCGGACATAGCGATTTTGCGTGCCGTCATTGAGAATTTCAGAAAGTCGACCTAGGTAGATTCGCATTCTCCGCTTATCTACGGCATCGGTGATTAATCCTCGAAGTTCCGACAGCAACTGTCGGTCCCAATCAAGGACAATGACCAACCGTCCATCCGACACATGCATGTCCTTGATCAAGCGTTCCCTGAGGGTTTCATAACGGCGCCAGGGCGAAATCAGAAGGCTGCTGTGAATCAGCGAAAGGGCCCATGGGGACGACACCCTGAGGTGACCGACCCGTAAATCCGTGACATGAAAATGCGCATGGTCGTTGCCCTGCGCAAGGATCGACAGATTCAGGAACTTTCCAGAGAGTCTTCCTGGCAAGTGCAGGGTGATCTCGCCGACAAGGCTCTCCTGCGTCAAATCAAAATGACAGAACCCTTGGAGTCTCCGTTGATGGATTGCCGACCGACATATGACGTTAAGGTCATCCGCATTCAGGATGAAACGTTTTTCCTGGCCATGCCCGACGGTGCCCCCTTTGAGTCTCTCCCTGAGGCTCAGCGGCAAGGGCAGAGCCTCTTTTCGGGTCGAATTGTCGAGCGTCAGGGCAGGTTGGGTCTCAAGCGCATGGTTATAGAGATAAATACCAAGACCGAGAGATCCGCTGGCAAAAGCCAAGACCAACAAAAACGCCGGAATCTTGAAAGGTGGCGGAGTGTGGATCGCCATAACTTAGATGAGACGTGCCAGCGTTATAGACACGCGGTCATTTCCCTTCCTGATCGATGAAGACATCCCATGTGTGAAGTTGCTGACACCCATCATCGCTGTGGCCGGTGACCTTGATCCAGGCCCGTCCCTCCGTTTTCGGCGTGCTGAGATCCGCTTCGACGGTGAAGGTGCCATTCCCATTTCGGGTGATCCGGGTTGATGTGGGTTCAAGGTTAACCAAGACGACCAAGCTTTCCGTCATCGTGTTGTCCGAAGCGATGAAACTGACTTTTTCCAAACGCGATACCTTGGCGTTCGCTGGCGGTACTTCATGATAGAACTCGGGGTCGTTACAGTGGATCACGATGCCACCATGGTGCCCCGTAAATTCCATGCCATACCCCCCAAAACTGAGCATTAAAAGGGCAAAAAACCCAAGCCATTGGGGATTTGATGGAATTTCAAGAGGTCTTTTTTTGTCCATGACCGTGGCTCCTCACTCTCAGGATGATGGGGCGAGCCTACCCCTGGACTGGCTTGGCTGGCAAGCGGCATATTGGTCTGCAGGCGATGACTGGCGGGGGATGGGGGCCAAAATGAGGGTAAAGGTTATGGTAGAATCCCCACCTGAGGTACCCAATGATGATGGCGAGCCCCGCGGACCTGTGGGATCGCTTGTCCGGTCCCAAATCAATTCACGGCTCAGCGCTCAATAAGGAATAGCAAATGAAACTTGAACAGGCCCTGGCAAAGGTCTTCAAATTCGTCACCTTTGTCTTTTTCACCTTCACGGCACTTCTCTATATTGGCGTTTTGCTTTTGTTGCCGTTGGATATCCTGTTCCAGTTGATCCGGCTTTTCCACGCGGTCGGCTTCCCGACCATCCTCTCGGGCTGCATGGGAATTGCTCTGGTGGGCTATATCGGCCTTGAAGTCTCCAGGATGCCCCAGTTACTCGAACTGATTGTCGATATTGGTCGCCAGCTGATCGAGTTTGGTCACTCCCAGATTCGTCGTTGCGATGGTCTGATCCAGGCCAGTGCCGAGCGGGCATCCTGAGTTCACCTCGTTTGAATCCCCCAAAACCCGTCCTCGTGACGGGTTTTTTTGTGGCCAGAATTTGCCGAGGCTGAAGCTCTTCACCGGGCGCTGCTCTAAAATAGGCTTTGGTTTCTCCATTGAGGCGTGCGCCCATGACATCCCAGATCGATCAGGTCCTTGCCGCTTGGCGTGAACGCGCCATTCTTTTTGAACAGGAAGTCGGAAAAGCCGTGGTTGGCCTTGAGGCTTCCATTCGACAGATCACGATAGGCATTTTTTCTCGCGGTCACATCATGCTTGAAGGCGATGTCGGCGTTGGCAAAACCACGCTCCTTCGTGCCGTGGCGCGAGGGCTTGGTGGGGCTTATGAGCGTGTTGAAGGGACCGTGGATCTCATGCCAACGGATCTCGTTTATCACACCTACATCAACGAGCAAGGCAAACCGCAAGTTGACCCGGGGCCTGTGCTCAAGCATGGCGAGATGCTCTCGGTCTTTTTCTTTAACGAAATCAATCGAGCCCGACCGCAAGTCCATGCGCTGCTTCTGAGAATCATGGCAGAGCGGAGCGTCGAGGCCTTCAATCGTGATTATCATTTCCCTTACCTCCAGATCTTTGCCGACCGAAACCGGGTCGAGCGCGAGGAAACCTTCGAAATTCCCTCCGCGGCACGTGATCGCTTCATGATGGAGTTGCAGATCAAGGCACCTGAGTCGCCCGCGCTTCTGAAGGAATTGATGTTTAACCCACGATTCCATGATGTGGATCGACTGATCAGTCATGTCACGCCTGGCATTCTTCCCTATCGGGACATCGCTGATATTGCGCCGGTGGTCCAGTCCTTCGTTACCGCGAGCGAATCGCTCGAGACCTACGCCCTGGATCTTTGGGCCGCGACTCGCAATCCTGGCCAGTTTGGGATTCGTCTGGATGGTGTGGATATCGATCATCTGATTCTCGCTGGCGCCAGCCCTCGAGGCATGAGCATGCTGATGCGCGCGGCGAGAGTTCACGCCTGGCTCAATGAGCGAAACTACCTTCTGCCGGAGGATATACAGGGGGTTTTTCGCGAGACGATCGCTCACCGAGTCTTTCTGACCCCGGTTTACGAAATTCGTCGAGAGAGCATCATGGAGGCTCTGATCGATCAGATTTTGCGGCAGGTGCCGGCTCCTTGAGCGAGGATTTTTTTTATCGCATTTCCTGGCGGGCCATCAGCCCGCACCCTGGTGCGCATGCCAGTGCGTTTCAGGGAGGCACGGACGAGTTTGCGGGGGTGGTTAATCTCATGGCCAATCCGCAGCCTCGCCACATTGACGTGCGGGCGAGTCTTCAGAATCCTCTGGGGCAGTGGATGGTCCGTTCCTTTCGCCAAAGGAGCAGTATTCAGGTTCAGGTGATTGCAGACCTCTCGGGATCGATGAGCTATCAGGGTCTTCGTGACAAACGGGAGACGCTGGCTCGTGTGGTCAGATCGATCGCATGGTCGGCCTATCGCGAGGGGGATCGTTTCGGCTTTCAGGCGGCTGATGCAAATCTCATCGAGGCATTGACTCTGCCATGTCGGATCTACAAGGGCGGCGTACCCGAACTTTTCACACAACTACTCCATCATTCCCGACAAGGGGGGGGAATGAGTGGGCTGCATGCGGCGGCGGGACGTCTGGGGCGTTCCCGGAGCCTGGTTTTTTTGATTTCAGATTTCCACCAGCCATTAGAAGACCTGGCCGAACTGATGCGAAGGTTGACCCGACATGACGTGGTCCCGGTCGTGATTTGGGATCGTGCTGAATTTGAAGCCCTACCGGACTTTGGGCTGGTGGTCATTGAGGATCCTGAAACCAGCCTAAAACGGCGTCTTTTTATGAGGCCCCGTCTCAAGGAACAATTCATGGCGAGATTTGAGGCCAGAAAACGTGCGCTTGAAGATCTTTTTTCTCCCTATGGGCGCGGACCCCTTTTTATGACCGAAGATTATTCACCGGATGATTTGACGCGTTACTTCTTGATGGGTCGCTGAGCTTTGGGCCGCGTTCGAAGTTAAATGAGGAAGACATGCCCAGTATCGAGATCGAGAACCTGGTGGCCCGGTACGATGACCAGATCGCTCTGGATAGTGTTTGCCTGAGGATTGAGGAGGGGGAGCTCTTTTTTCTCGTTGGCCCGAGTGGGTGCGGTAAGACAACACTCCTCCGTCACATTGCGGGTTTTTTAAAGCCGCAAAGCGGGACCATTCGCTTTGGCACGCAATGCGTCAACGACATTCCACCCCATCGCCGGGAAACCGCGATGATGTTTCAAAGCTATGCCCTTTGGCCACATATGAGCGTTGCCGCCAACGTAGCGTTCGGTTTGGAAGAGCGAGGACTGCCTCAAGGTGAGATTACAACTCAGGTTGCCGATGCGCTTAGGATGGTTCAGCTCGCAGGCTTTGAGAATCGCAGGATTGGTGAACTCTCCGGGGGGCAGCAGCAACGGGTTGCCCTTGCTCGGGCACTGGTGGTCCACCCTAAATATCTGTTGCTTGACGAACCCTTATCGAATCTTGATGCCCGTCTACGTCAGGGCATGCGGGAGGAAATTCGGCGAATTTGTAAGGCGTATCAGCTGACTGCTATCTACGTGACACACGATCAGGAGGAGGCTCTCTCCATGGCGGACCGACTCGCAGTCATGGGGCAAGGCAGGGTTCTTCAGGTCGGAACTCCGGATGAAGTCTATCGTCGACCTTCCGAGCGACGGGTCGCCGAATTCATGGGCGAGACGAATCTTTTACCTGTCGCAATCCTGGGGTCGGGCCCAAATGGAAAGACTCTTCGGCTCGGCTGGGCGGGCGGTGAGATGGAAGCCGACATCCCGGGTCATTTCAGTCAGATCGCCGCCAAAGATCAACGCGTGTGGCTTTCCATCCGCCCGGAGGCCTTTCGAATGGATGCCCCACCGATGGGAGCCCAGCGATTTGTCGGAGTTGTTCTGAATTCCTCCTACCAGGGGGCGACGGTGAGTTACCGCATTAGGATTTCAGGTGGAGGCGAATTAAAAATTCTCTCCCTCAATCCTTCTGGCCCCCTTCATGCCGAGGGTGAAACGCTAAACCTTTGGGTCGCTCGAGATGATCTGGTTCTGCTAAGCCAATGAATCGGGAATAAGTCCTTTGAAATTCCCCTTTGACATCCTTCAACGCCCCCTTGTTCGGGCGCTACTCTATTTCACGGTCGTCATTCTGATTCTGGCCGGTCCCTTTCTGTTGCGATCGGGTGACCCCCGAAGCCTCATGGCATCAGGGCGTCGCCTTGTGATCGTCTCTCCCCATGATCAACGGGTGCGAACTGAGATCGGTGGCGCGTTTGTCCGCTACTGGAAGTCCAAAACGGGGGAAACGATCGATATTGATTGGCGAATACCTGGGGGATCAAGCGAGATCTTCATGCTCTTGAAGTCAGAGTACGCGGCTTCTTTCAGGCAAATGCTCGAAGCCCGGGGCGTTTTATGGTCCCCTGAAATTGCGACTGCTTTTGCGAGCCAGGGGGTTGCGAACAAGGGATCACCGGCCGCTGAAAAAGCACGGACAGAATTTCTGGCTTCGAATGTGGGGATCGGTATCGATATCCTTTTCGGCGGTGGTGCGAACGATTTTCAACAACTGGCAGACGCCGGGTACCTTGTCGCCGGAGAAGTCGATGTCGAAACAGGCATTTCCAGCCTAAGGCAGAGCCATCCGGAGTGGTTTTCTGAGGGGACGATACCGGAATCATTTGCGGGTGAGCGTTATCGGGATAGCAAGGACCGTTGGGTTGGTGTCGTGCTGGCAAGCTTTGGCATCATTTATAACCGAGACGTCTATCGAGAATTGGGCGATCTTGCGGCGCCTGTCGAGTGGAGCGACCTTGCAAGCCCCAGGCTTGCTGGTCACCTCGCCTTGGCGGACCCGACCAAGAGTGGTTCGGTGGCAAAGGCGTTCGAGCTGATGGTGCAGCAGCAGATGCTGGAAAGCTATCGACGTCGGGTGGCGGCTGGAGATTTTAATGCCGAGGCCCATGCAATCGAGGAAGGCTGGTTGTCCGGTCTTCGACTGATTCAACGTCTTTCCGGCAACGCGCGCTACTTTACCGATTCTGCCGGCAAAATCGGTCTTGAGGTGGCCAGAGGGGATGCTGCGGCGGGAATGGCGATCGACACCTATGGCCGAACTCTCAAGGATTATGTCCGAACTGATCAGGGTGAATCACGAATCGGGTATGTAACCCCCAAAAACGGCACTTCCTTGAGTGTGGATCCTGTCGCCCTGCTGAGGGGCGCTCCAGATCCTAAGCTGGCAACAGCGTTTATCGAATTTCTTCTGTCCCCGGAAGGGCAGAAGATCTGGTCGATGAAGCCGGGTGCGGCGCAAGGGCCCAAGTCTTTTGCACTGCGCCGCTTTCCCGTGCGCAAAGATCTTTATGGCGAGGAGCAGAAGCGGTTCTCAATGGATCCAACGGCCGATCCCTATGCGGAGGTGACAGGCTTTATCTATCACCCGGAATGGACTCAGGTCCTTTTTCCTGCCTTGCGTTTTATCATTCGGACCATTTGTGTCGATCCTCATGAAGAATTGGCCCGGGCTTGGCGCGCCATCGTCCAGGGCGGAATGCAGCCGGATGCCCTTGAAGTGTTCCATGACCTTGATGGTCTGACCCTGACCGAGGTCCGTGAAAATCTGTTACCTGTCCTGAAACAGCGGGATAAGGTGCGTGAGATGGAGTTGGCGCGTCAGATGGGGTATCGATTCAGGCAGCGGTATCTTGAGGCTGAGCGTCTGGCGCGTGGAGATCGGGTACCGTGAAGGACGTATTCGCAAGGACTATTTTTTTCGGAACGCTGATCTTCTTTGCAGCATTCTTTCTTTGGCCGCTCTGGGTAACGCTGGAGACCGCTGTTCTTGATCCCAAAGGGCAGATCACCTGGGCGTATCTCAAAGAAGTTTTCATCAATCCCCTTTATCGGGAGGGTCTCCTTAATTCGCTGTTGATCGCTGTGTGGACGACCTTCGGCTGCATCAGTCTGGCGATGCCTTTGGCACTCCTTTACGTCGGCTACCGATTCCCGGGACGGGAGGCTTTCCATGCGCTTGCGCTGAGCCCCTTGATGCTGCCGCCGTTCGTGGGTGCACTGGGTGTTCAGATGATCCTCGGGCGTCACGGCAGCCTCAACAGCCTTCTTGATGCCTTCGGCCTGATTGCGACTGAAGCCCCGCCGGATTGGCTGGGGCAGGGGCGTATGCTGGGGGTTGTCGTGATGAATATCCTTCACCTTTACCCCATTCTCTACATCAATCTCTCGAATACCCTTTCAAAGCTTGACCCTGCTCTGGATGAGGTTGCGAGCAGTCTTGGGGCAGGTCCTCTAAGACGTTTTTTGCGAATCACCCTTCCCTTAACACTGCCTGGGCTGTTTGCAGGGGCTTCGATTACCTTCATCTGGGCCTTTACCGAACTTGGGGTTCCTCTAATTTTTGATTTTGATCGGGTGACGTCCGTTCAGATCTTCAATTCGATTCGCGATCTGAGTGGAAATCCATTCCCATACGCTCTGGTTTTGGTGCTCCTTCTGGCGACAACGCTGCTTTTCGTCATCAGCCGGCTTTTTTTCAGGGGGGACCAAACCGAGGGGGGCGGTCGCGCCATGAGGATTCGGGAAATCAAGTCACCGGGTCGCACGACCTCCTCCGGAATAACAATGCTGTTTGTTGCCGTCACGGTATTGGCATTGGGCCCCCATTTCGGTGTTCTTTTGCTCGCTCTGGGTCGCGATTGGTACGGCACCTTCTTCCCGAGCAGCTTGACATGGGATCACTTCAGGTCGGCTTTGGGGAATGACCTGACGCTTCCTTCAATTGCCAACAGCTTGCGCTATGCGGGAGCATCCACTCTCCTCGATCTGGTGCTTGGTTCGGCCGTGGCCTGGGTGCTGGTTCGGAGCCGAATTCGGGGACGGGCTTTACTGGATGGTTTGGTCATGCTGCCACTCTCCGTTCCCGGCATCGTGCTTGCTTTTGGCTATTTGGCCTTGTCCCGTGAGGGGAAGCCCCTGGATTTCCTGATTACTGACGGCGATCCCTTCTTTTTGATGGTGGTGGCCTATTCCATGCGACGGCTGCCCTATGTCGTTCGGGCCATGTCAGCGGGTTTTCTTCAGATCAGCCCGGTATTGGAAGAAGCGGCAGAGAATCTGGGGGCCAATCCCCGGCGCGCCTTCATGCGTGTGACTCTGCCGATGGCTCTGCCCTCTTTGGTCGCAGGTGGCGTCCTGGCTTTTGCCTTTGCAATGCTTGAAGTCAGTGACTCGATGATACTGGCTCAGCGAACAGTCCATTTTCCGATTACCAAGGCAATCTATACTTTGGCGGGAACCATTGGTGAAGGGCCTGCACTGGCCGCAGCCTTGGGTGTTTGGGCCATGGCCTTCCTGATGATCTTGTTGATCGGGCTAAGTCTCATTCTAGGGCGAAAAGTTTCCAGCTTGGTTCGTTAAAACCAATCGCCTGTCCCAGATGGAAAAGGAGGTCAATGGATTTCAACGGCTTTAAGCCTTATCCTGCTTACGTGTCCGTTCCGCCGTAAAATCTCGCCATCCTTTAGGCAGCGGAGGATTTCAACACACCATGCAATTCTCATGTCTTTGAATCGTTTGCGAAATCTTGTCTTCATGCTGGCTTTTCTTTTGGTCAGCGGCCAGATTTTGTCTGCACCGAGGCAGAGCGTTGAATTGGGCGGCCATGTTCCGAGGGCTCAGATGCGGGATTCGGGCCTTCTGGGGCCAATGGATGGGGCAGAAGATCTC
The DNA here is from genome assembly GCA_044350805.1 of Methylococcaceae bacterium. Classification (GTDB taxonomy): domain Bacteria; phylum Pseudomonadota; class Gammaproteobacteria; order Methylococcales; family Methylococcaceae; genus UBA6136. Next base: position 29,129 of record JBILGU010000001.1, on the reverse strand, counting down.
GATTTGATGTTCGGGCTTTCATTGCGGCATCAGGAGGAACTCGAGCAACTGATAAAGGATCAGCAGGATCCATCAAGCCCTCGCTTTGGCCATTTCATCACTCCGTCTGAGTTCACCGAAGCATTTGGTCCTTCCAAGGAGGAAGTCAACGCGGTCACCGAGCATCTCAAGAAGGCAGGTTTCAAGATCATCAATACCTCGTCCAATCGGGTGCTCATCAGGGCACGCGCGAGTGTTTCATCGGTTCAGAAAACACTTAACATCCGAATGAACCGTTACAAGGCGCGCAACAGATCCTTTTTTGCAGCGGCGGAGGAGCCCAGTCTTCCCCCCGAAGTCGCCCAACGAGTCGTACACATCACGGGGCTACAAAACGCACAAATTCGAAAGCCGCATCTTCGCAGGGTGGCCCCGCGAACAGCCTTGCAGCCCGCCATCAGTGGAACGGGGCCGAGGGGGGGACTTTCACCTCAGGATATCGCAACGGCTTACAACCTCCCAGGTGGCTCTGCCAATGGGCAAGGGCAGACCCTTGCGCTTTTTCAAATGGACGGATTCCTGGCATCGGACATTGAGGCGTATACCAAATACTTCAACTTAAGCCCGGTTCCGCTGGAGACGATTCTGGTGGATGGGTTCGATGGCTCTGCTGGCACTGGAGCCGTTGAAGTCTGCATGGATATCGAAATGATGAATGCTATTGCTCCAGGGGCCAGTCGAATTCTGGTCTATGAAGGTCCCAATACCGATCAGGGAGTTCTTGATGTGTACAGCCGGATTGCCAACGACAATCGCGCGAGTTCTATCAGCAGCTCCTGGGGCCTCAGCGAATACGATACCGGCCCGAGTTACGCACGCCTTGAAGCGCAGTTCTTCATGCAGATGGCCGTTCAGGGTCAGTCCTTTTATGCGGCCAGCGGTGATGCGGGGGCCTATGACGCCCAATCTCCTTCAGGAACCCCTGTCCTTACGGTAGATGACCCTGCGGGACAGCCTTATGTGACTGGCGTTGGTGGGACGCGGTTGAACCTGAGTTCAGGTCAAAGCTATGGTTCTGAGGTGGTGTGGAATTCCAATGGCGGCGCCAGTGGAGGTGGCGTCAGCAGTATCTGGACTCTCCCGAGTTGGCAGGCTTCTGTGGCTAACGTGGCCTCGAAGCTGATGCGCAATGTGCCGGATGTGGCTCTCAATGCAGACCCCAACACGGGCTTTGCCATTTATACGAGCGGTCAGTGGCAAGTCATCGCTGGAACGAGCGCCGCCGCGCCACTTTGGGCGGGGTTCACAGCGATCGTCAATCAGAAACGTAAAGAAAATGGACTCCAGGCACTCGGTTTTGCCAACCCGACGATTTACAGCATGGGAAATGATGTTTCCTATGGCACCCATTTTCATGATGTGAACGTCGGCAACAATAATTATTACACCGCAGAGCTTGGCTACGATAACGCTACCGGTTGGGGGTCGTTTCAGGGCAGCAATTTGTTGGCGGCCCTGAGTCAGGGGGCGCAGACCGTCACTTTCAGCAATCTACCTGCCTCCATGGTTTGGGGTTCCACGGTCAATCTTTCGGGAGCCGCAGCAGCTAGCTCGGGTCTTCCTGTCAGCTACACTGTAGGGCCGTCTGAAACGTGCACGATCAGCGGAACCATCCTTTTGGGGCAGTACCCGGGGAACTGCGTGATACATGCAATCCAATCTGGAAGTTCCCAGTATGCTCCTGCGACGGCCAGTGCGACGATTCAGGTGGTCGAGCCCAGCTATCCTGGCGTGAATAAGTCTCTGAAAGTCACAGTCCGCACACCGGGTGGCAAGGTCACATCCAGCCCCTACGGCATCGCTTGCGGGGATGAGGGGGCTTACTGCCTCCAGAGTTTCACAAGGAATACGGTCGTCACCTTGACTGCAACGCCAGGAACTGAAAACCGATTCCTGGGGTGGAGCGGGGCCTGTTCCGGAAAGGCCCTAACCTGTCGCTTCAAAATAACGTCGAATCGGGTGGTGACAGCTCGATTCAAGTAAGTCGGTATCGAGCGATCAACGGCCAAAAAGCACAATTCTTAGCATCGCCACAATGCCCTGAATCTTACGAAACAGCCCCGGTTCCTGATGAAGAAGCTCCACACCCGGGAGCTTAAGTCCCCAGGCGAGTCGGCGCAGTCGCTGCTTGACTGGCGTTTCAAGCTTGCCATCTGCGGCTAACTCCATAAAGAGGGCCTTGACGTTGCCTAAGTCGAAAAAATCCTTTTGCCAGGCCCACTGGTAGTTACCGCCATAGCGGAACCAGGATCCACCCAGTCCTGCGACTTCGTACTCGGTGCCATCATCCCGCTTGACGGGTGCAACCTGGCGCCAGATGCCAATCACCTCGCCCTGCACTTCATCGATGATCAGCTTGTCATAGGGATAGCGCCATTTCTCGAAGCCTTCCATATGAGCCCCGAGCGCCCAATCCTCGATTTCCTGACGGCCACGGGCAATGAATTCCCGGTTAGGACCCATGTTCCAGCTGTATTCGGCGTCTTCCCGGTACATGTTTCCGAGAGATTTGATCCAGTTACCAGCATCTTCGGATGTGCGATTGGCCTCAAGCCATCGGCGGATCATTTCTTCAATTTCTTCACGGGGATAGGCAGGCATGGCGAACTTCCTGGAGTAGGGGAGTATGGAGTATCTCCCGAACCCTTTCGGGACGGGAACCAATGATATTCGCCCTAGACTAATGAGCTGTGTCCTCGTTGTCCATGCTGAGGTCACGGCATCTGGCCACCAGTTCAGGCAAAACCGAATCATTATGCCAATCCTGGAAACTCGGGAGATAGGCCTGAGAGACCCCACCCACAAGAAGCACCCCATGCAGGTGACACGCATAATGGTTCCTCGTACCTTAGGTTTGCTCAAAGATGCAGACATCGATGGGCTCAAGGATTTTGCTGAGTCGATCTGGACGCTCGTCTACAAAGACATCATCTCCCCCGGCCAGATCAGGTACATGCTCGATCGCTTGTATGATGCGGGTCTTCTTCGCGAGCATATAAGCGCAGGAAATCCACTTTTTGGCGCCTATAGAGGTGACAAGCTTGTCGGATATGCGCACGTTTTCATTGAAGGACAGAAGTCCCGGCTCGACAAGCTGTACGTTGATAGTCTGCATCAGCAGATGGGCATTGGCCGAGCGCTAGTGGATAAGGCTGTAGAGTTTGCCCTTCATTCTGGCTGTAGTCTCATGACCCTAAGGGTCAACCGCAATAACACCAACGCCGTTCAAGCCTACGAAAAATATGGATTCGGCATCGTTGCCACCCACCAAAAGGATATTGGGGGGGGTTACATCATGGACGATTATCTGATGTTGAAGAATCTGGTGACAGACCATGGACTCGATCTTCAGCGATCTCCCTGAGGAAAGGGGTCAAGTTCAATCACAGCGCCAGAGCCGCTCTTGTTGAGTCTTGTCTTTTGTCTCTCCCTTTCTGGGAACTCCTCTTTGTCGCCGTGGTCACAATAAATGCTTTGCAACAAGCGCAAACTTGGCCGCGCCGCATTTCAACGCTGTTATCCCCCACTCTTGGCGGCGCGGCACTTTTTGATTCAAGTGGCCTTAAGGTTTAGGTATCCTGGTGTCAATGTCGGTAAAATCGTGACATTGAAATGCCGACGGCTGCCTACTCCATGCTTTTTCTGTCTCCTATGTACAGATCATGCCTTCAATGGCTGATTCTCTCCTTGGGCCTCACCCTCACCGGGTGCGGACCACCCAGCGATATCAAAGAGTTCGCCGGACAGCAACAAGGGACCACCTACCATGTCAAGGTGGTCATCGATCCATCAAAGATTTCTGAGAGGAGTCTGCAGGAACTCATTGATGCGATTTTTAACCGTGTTGATCTTGCGGTATCCAATTACCGCGATGATTCAGAACTCAGTCGTTTCAATCATCAAAAGACGACGGATTGGGTTTCTGTATCAGCCGAACTGGCTTACCTGACCTCTCTTGCTCAAGAGGTCAGCGACAAGACCCATGGCTGTTTTGATCTAACCATCAAGCCCCTGTTTGATCTTTGGGGCTTTTCCAAGGCAGGCCCACAAAAAGTGCCTCCGGAAGCTGAAATTCGCCGCGTGATGAAGCACGTCGGAATGGAAAAGATTGAAGTGGATCGGTCGGGTCGTCGGATGCGAAAGCGTGATCCCGAAATTCAATTGGATCTCTCCTCCATCGGTCAGGGTTACACCGTCGGTGTGATTGCTACGGCACTCGAGCAGCAAGGTCTCATCGACTACCTGGTGGAAATTGGGGGTGAGCTCAAGGTCCGAGGCCGAAAACCGGATGGCAGTCACTGGCGCGTTGCTGTTGAAAAGCCATCCCCTTTCAGTAAGGAAATCCAAAGCCTGATTGATGTTCGAGAGACTCAGGGGACCGCCATCATGACAGCGGGGACCTATCGCCATTACTTCGAGCAGGAAGGCCAGGTCTATTCTCATATCATGGACCCCCGTTCAGGCCGCCCTGTGACGCACAACCTTCTCTCGGTCACTATCCTTCATGAAGATCCTACCCTCGCCGATCTTTGGGATACGGCACTCCTCTGCGTGGGAGAGGATGAGGCTTTGAAGGTTGCTCAGGAGGAAGGTCTCAAGGTATTGCTTATTTCCGATCATGAACATCAATTGGTTGAGACGATGAGTCCAGCCTTCCTCAAGGAAAAGGATGCGCCCTCGGATCTGGGTATCGGTATAAGCTACCCGGAAAAGCAGAATTAAGAGTGGCGCAAACGACGTGAATTCAAGATTTCAGGGAACGATGGCCTTTTTCGGATGGGTGCTTTTCCTTTTTAGTCTCCCCATCATGTCATGGGCGGGGGAGGGCGCACCCCCCAAGCCGCTCGATCTCACTCAAACGTGGGCCGGTTACTTCTCCCTCGTCGTGATCGTGGTGGCCTATATTGCTGCAATGTTCGAAGACGTCACCTTCCTTCGAAAATCCAAACCCATGCTTCTTGGCGCCTCGTTGGTCTGGATTGCGATCTTGGTCCACTACCAGCAGATCGGTGATACGGAACTTGCCCTCCGTGCCTTCAAGGAGAACCTCCAAGCCTTCTTTGAATTGCTGCTCTTCATCATGGTTTCCATGAGTTACCTCAATGTGATGGAGGACATGCGGGTTTTTGATGCCCTGAGAGTCCGTCTTCTAAGACTTAACATGGGATACAAGTCGCTTTTTTGGATCACCGGGATCATTGCCTTTCTTTTGTCGACCATGGTGAATGGGCTGACTACGGGCTTGCTGGTTGGAGCCGTTGCGATTGCGGTTGGAAAGCAAAATCCAAAGTTTGTCTCACTGGCCGCGATCAATATCGTCGTTGCCTGCAATGCGGGAGGATCCTTTAGCCCCTTGGGGGGGATCTCGACCCTGTTTGTCTGGCAGGGCGGTGTCTTGAAATTCACGGATTTCTTTTTGCTGTTTCTTCCCTGTGTCGTGAACTTTGTGGTTCCCGCATTGATGATGTCTTTTGCCGTCCCTCGGGGGGTTCCCAAGATCGAGATTGAGACCATTGAGCTTCATCGTGGAACCAAACGCATCATTGCTCTGTTTGTGGTCACGATCTCTCTGGCGGTGGTCTTTAACATGGCGCTTGAGCTTCCGCCTGCGGCCGGAATGATGGCAGGCTTGAGCCTTTTACAGTTCTTCAGTTTTTATCTCATGAAGACCAGTGACCTTTTCACTCTGATTCCCGAGACAAACCCACTGGATGAAAACGATACCGCGAGAAGCGAGCTCAAGGACCTTCAGCGGGGACAGAGCTTCCTGATCTTTGAAAAAATTGGCCGACTGGAGTGGGATACCTTGTTTTTCTTTTATGGCGCCATGGTGGGTATCGGAGGTCTGGGTTTCATTGGCTATCTCGATGCTGTCTCAGGCTGGCTTTTTGGTGAGCATAGCCCGACAGTTGCGAACATCCTCATTGGGCTGTCGTCAGCTTTTGTGGACAATGGCACCTTAATGTTTGCGGTTTTGAACATGCACCCTGACCTTCCGTTGGGGCAGTGGCTTTTGGTGACCCTGACCCTTGGGGTGGGCGGAAGTCTGCTGGCCATTGGGTCGGCTCCCGGGATTGGCCTGATGGGGATTGCCAAGGGGAAATACACCTTTGCTTCACACATGAAGTGGTGCCCTGCAATTCTCCTCGGCTATTTCGCGGCGATTGGCACGCATCTTCTGGTCAACGCCCATCTTTTCCAGCATTAGGTCTAGTGGCGCACGAAGTGGAAATCTTTGGGTCCAACCATTAAACAGGCCCAGACTGGAGATGCATGGATGAGTGAATACACAGGAACGACCAAAGACCCTGAGGATGCCGTTCGATTTGAGCGTGTGGCCTCCCTTTGGTGGGACCTGGAAGGCCCGTTTCGCCCTCTCCATCGCATGAATCAATTGAGGGTCCAGTGGATTGTGGGTGAAATCCTCAAGTCTTTTGATTTGCATTTCCCGCAGAGTGGGTCTGAACTGGCGGGTCTAAAGATTCTCGATGTGGGCTGCGGTGGTGGCATCCTCAGCGAGGCCATGGCCCGTTTGGGAGCGACCGTGACCGGAATCGATGTGGTTGAAAAAAACCTCATGATTGCCCGTCATCATGCCGAAAAGGAAGGTCTGAAGATCGATTACCGCTCTATCGCGGTAGAGGATCTGAGTGAGAAGGGCCAAGTCTTTGATGTGGTCCTCAACATGGAAGTGGTCGAGCATGTTGGGGATCTGCCCCTGTTTTTGAAAAGTGCCGCAAAGCTGGTCAAGCCCGGGGGTGTCATGATCGTGGCAACCCTTAATCGAACCCTCATGTCCTATCTCGGGGCAATTGTTGGCGCAGAATACATGTTCCGGTGGCTTCCAAAGGGAACGCACCAGTGGCGAAAATTCGTAAAGCCAGACGAATTGAATGCGCTGTTGAAACCGGAAGGGCTGAATCCTGTCTCAACGACCGGTGTCCTGATGAACCCTCTGACCCACAGTTTCCGCGAAGTTTCGTCACTGTCAGTCAATTACATGATGGCCTTCGTCAAGCCGAATGATCTGCTCTGACCAGATCATTTGTCCGCAATCGAGTTGATCAATGGACTAGGGTTTGACCTCGATGTAGTAGGGCTGGAATGATTCGCAGCCGTCATCACTTTTCGCCTTGACCGTGATCCTGACCTTGGAGGCCTTGGTCTTTGGCTCGATCAGATCTACGTCAATTCGCGAGTCTCCGCTGTTGAGGCTCGAGACTTTGGGCTCATGTTTCACCCCATCCACTTCGACAGTCAGCGTTTTAAGGTCCGTATTTTTGGAAGCTTCAAACGAAAACAGGGTCAGGCTGGAAACGGCCGTTTCATTCTTCGGCGACTCTGAAGAGAACTGAGGCTCGCTGCACGAGCTTCCGCCACCTCCGCCTCCTGAGCCGTAGCCGAAAACAGCAGGTGCAAAAAAGGTGGAGATCATCAAAATCAGACTTGCTTTTGTTCGCTTCATGAAAGGTCCTCGAATCGTTGCTCGGAATAGACACAGGGGCATGATGCGAGTCATCCAGAATTCGCCAGCCGTTAGCTGAGACCAATGGAAGCTGCATTGGTTCGGGCAAGCCAACGGATGGTTCTTGGGCGATCAGAAACAGTCGTCTTCGATCGTCAAGGATTGGCAGGCACCATCGGCGGTTGTGTAGGTGGTGCTGCGGAACTCGAAATAGATCACTCCGATAACGAAAAGAATCGTTAAAAACAGGAGCCAATAAAGAATTTCTCGCATGCGTTTAGCCTGGCCGGTAGATCAATGAGTGTCAGGACGTGGGATCGAAATCGTAATCGATGGTTTTGTGAGGATGATGATGTGCGTCCTCGGAGAGGTGGGTGATCTCTCCTGATGAAAATCGAAAATCAGCCAGCGCACGATGGTAGCTGTTCAAGGCGTCAGCGTAGGTCATTGATGCATCGCCACTTGCGAGCTCTCTCAGGTTGACCAGCATGAGGTTACTCTCTCCAAGACCATACTTGGTCTTCTCGCCCTCTTCCAGATGACGGGCAAGGCTTCGTTGCTGATCGGCTAAGCCGATTCGCTTGAAGGCCGCCTTAATCGCCGAGACCGAATCTCGAATATCATTTCGTACCCGATCCTCTGCGAGTTGACGGTCGGCCATTAAGCGGGAGAGATTCGCTTCTGCCGCGATGCCTTTTCCTTCGGCAACCCGCTGTTGGACGGGCATATCTATAACGACACCCGCATAGAATTCCGAGCGGTTGACCAGATTGGACTGGCTGATACCAAAATCCTGAGCGCCACTAATCGTCAGGTCGACCCCGGGCAAGCGCTGGTTTTGCACGAGTTGGCTCTCGACTTGTGCATGACGGATCTGCGTTTCGATACGCTTGATCTCTGGTCGCTTCAACAGGGCATCATCGATCAATTTATCCAAGGGTCTGTGATGGTGGTCCTTTGCTTTTGGAAAACCTTGAGGCAAATCCTCGACACCCGGTAACAGGGTCTCACCTTCGGGGGTTCTCAGATACAGCGACAACTGAATGGCTGCCTGATCCAAGGCTCGTTCCGCAGCAACCAGTCGCTCTTCTCGCTCAACGACGGCTCGCTGATTTTCAGTCGCGTCGATGGCGGGAAGATCGCCCAGACGAATCCGGTCCTTAAGTCCCTCGTCTCTCGACTTTGCGACATCGAGGAGATGTCGTGCAATTGCAACGCGTCTGCCGGCAAGGACCCAATCCCAGTATCGATAGGTTGCCTGCCGTTCAAGCTCTAACAGCTGTTGATCGTACTCATGCCCAGCAATAAGTTGATTCAGGTCAGCTTGCGCGAGGTTTGCGCGCCTTCGATCGATGTCTCTATTCCGCCAGAGTGGAATCACGACACCGGCTCGGACTTCACCATCGGTCGCGGTTTCACTTTTACCTTCATAGACAGGATATTTTCCGACGCCTCGGCGATAACCACCAAAGAAGGTAGCTCCCCAATATTCGGTGGGTTGTTCAAACCCGACGTCTACATTCTCGTTTTGATATTGGCCGGCCAGTGAGGACCGAGAGTACATTTTGATCAGGGTGTCAAAACCCCCTTCGGCAGCCAACTTTTCTCCCGTCGCCATCTCCCGGCGTTTACTTGCGGCCAACACGGCGGGGAAGCTCTGAAGCGCAGACTGGATGACCTGTTCGACATGAAGATACCCCTGAGATCTGGGGTTTGATTCCTTTATGTGATGGCTTGGGGACTGATGTGGCTTCGCGTGCGAGTCCGCAAAGCTGTCCTTTGCGTCGGACAACAATAGCAGCAAAACGATCACGCTTGATGCGATGGCGCTTCCCTTCATTTGGAGCTTTTCTCGGGTTGGATCAGTGGCGGGAAGCCATTGAAAATACGCCACAACTCGTAACCAAGCCTGACCTTGTTGAGTAGAACCCAACCGTTGACTCGAACGCCCTGTCGAATGAAACGTTCGTCAGGCCATGGTTCGTCATCATTGTCCGGCAAAATCAGAATCCTAAAGTCACCTTTTCCGTTATCCGTCGAGTCCAACAAGGAGACGACGCCACCGAAGGTTCCGACGGCTGTCTCCGGCCAACCGGAAAACTGAATGGCGGGATAACCCTCGAATTGGAGTCGAACTTTCCTGCCAGTATCGATCAGAGAGGCATCGTTTCCATCCACCCAGAGTTCGACCGCACGCTGTCGGGTTGAAGGGATGAGAATTGCAACCGCATCACCGGGCTTTACGACCTCTGCCCCGGGGTTGGCTACCAGGCGAAAAATGGTGCCATCCCGGGGCGCGACAATATGCTGGGACCCTTGACGGGCCAGTCGAGTTTCAAGCTTTAGCCGCTCGGCTTGGGCGTATTGAAGTTCTTCGCGACTTTTGGCAAGTTCTGAACGAGACTTCTCAACGGAGGCCCCGCTGTCTGCCAATATTTTCTGTCGATCGGCCCGAATGGCTTCGACCTCACTTGCGGCGGCCTTGTATGCTGCCTGTGAGCGCTCCCGATCGGTCCGTTTTTGGGTGTAATCCAGCTCGGAAAGTTCAAATGTTCTTCTTGATGCCAGCCCCTTTTGCTCGAGGGCTCGCTGTCTTTCATAGTTGAGTCGGGACGTTTCATAGGCTGCAGAAGCCGCCTCAACGTTGTGGTTAGAAGCGTTGAGCCTTTCTTCTGCCATCCTGATCCTTGCCTCGGCCGCCAGAACAGCCATTTCTTTGGATCTTTCGGCTAAAGCGGTCTGGGCTTCCAAGGCCTCTATGCGGGTTTGTATCACCGCCAATCGTTGATCTAGCGTCGTCAGTTCCTGCTGGATGCGTCGAGGAAGCTCAGGGTCATAGTCGCTGATTTCTCCGATTTGAGTGCCGGCCTTGACTTCAGAACCCTCTTGAACACTCCATGCAACAATGCGTCCCTCTACGGTGGCCTCGATGGTTTGCTGGCGCTCCTGAGGCGCAAACGCAATCACGCGTCCCACGCCCTGAATATTCTGTTGCCAAGGGGTCAGTGCGAGGAACACCAGAACCAAGAGGAGAAACCACCCCAGGTTTCTGGCGAATCGCCGGGTAGAACCCGTGGTTTCCGTGAGCCGAATGGCGGGCAGGGGCTCTTTCCAAGGCTTTGGATCGGATTCGGGTGGCATGCTGATCACCTCGGATTGTGCTCAGGCTTGAGCTGAATCACCTTGGCTCTTCCCTGAGTTGCCTGACTCACTCTGGCGCTTGCCGTCACAAGAATTAATGACCAAGGCGCCTTGGGGTCCAAAAGCGCATCCAGTATGTCATGAAGGTAAGGATCAGCAATCGAATCAATTAGGGGGCCCACCAAGAGTAAACGGGGCTGGCCGGCAATGGCTCTTGCGATGGTCAAACGACACAGCTCCTCCAGGGTAAGGGGTGCCCCTGTGACGGTGAGGGTCGATGTTGCACCCTCGGTGAGTCCTTGAATCGTTTGATCTAGACCGACGCATCTTAGGGCCTCTTGAACCAGCCCAAAACCAATCGAAGGATTTCCCATTTTGACGTTTTCAACGATGCTCACCTGGAACCATTCGGGATGCATGGCCAGAGCGGATTGATCCCTGAATGTTTTGAGTCCCACAATTCGGGTATCAATCCCATTGATCGAGATCGTTCCTGCGGTCGGTGGTCTGAGACCACTCAGGCTCTCGAGCATATTCACCGAACATGCGGGGCTCCTGGTGAAGAAGACACACTTTTCACCAGGGAAAAGTTCGAAGTCTGGGATGGTGAGGGTTTTGTCCTTTTCCTCTGTCGTGATGACCAGATTTTCGAACTTGATGGATGTCAGTATCGATTCATCTGCGGCTCCACTTTGGCTTAGAGCCTCCTCCGGAAGGTCCAGAAGGTAAGTCAACTTATCCATCCCCGCCATCAAGTCGTAATAGCTGGTAATGGTTTTTCCAAGGCGAGTGAGTCCTGAGAGCATGGCACTGACGATCAGTTCTGCCGCAACCAGCTGACCCAAGGTCAGCTGTCGTTCGATCACCATCCAACCCCCAAGGCCTAATAAGATGGAATTGGCCACGGCATACAACCCCAGGATGGCAGCTTGCTGCTTAATGAGAACCTTGAAGTGATCCTGAGATCGATCCAGATAGTCCTCGGTCAGGGCGTTGGACCGGTTTAGCCCCCATGCTTTTCCCTGTCCATAACGGGTTGCGAGCGGATGTCGAGGCAGTTCCTGAAGCCATGAGGCAACGGCGTATTTGGCCTCAGACTCGGCAATGGCAGTCTCGACGCCATCTTTGCCCAGCACGCTGAAGATCACATACAGGGAGGCAATGATCAGGGCGTCGAACCCCAGAAGGGCCGGGTGATAAAAAGCCAGCAGAATGAGTCCAATCAGTGTCTGAAGCCCATAGGCCAGACCGTCCAGTAAGAGATTTGACCAGGTTTTCTGTATGGTCATCACCTCGAAGTAATAATTTGCAAGATCGGATCCCTTCCTGAACAGGGGATTGTCGAGTCTTCCCTCCATCAGCTTCGCTGAAATCTGACTGACCAAGCGGACGAACAATCGCCGTTGAATCATTTCAACGACGAAGATCTGCAATCCGTTAAGAACGCTGTTTAGGGCCAGACAGCCAAACAGGACAAGCATGAGAACAACTAACGGCTGAACCAGAACCCCGAACGCAATGGTGTTGACCAAGGCTTGAACGGCGATCGGCGTTGCCAGAGCCATGACCCCGGCAGCAAGTGCAAAAGCCAGAACGGCATAAAGGTCCTGTGACTCAAGGCTAATCAGTCTCTCGAGGTGCTCCATCGGATAACGGGGAAATGCTTGAGCGAGTTTCATGCTTTAAGTTTTTTGCGTAGATTTGGTAACTTGCAGGGTGGGATGCTTTTCGTATTAGATAATTAACAGAGGTTTAATAAATAAAACTATAGAAAAGAAAAAATTTATCAATAAACCATTAATATGGATTTTTATTGTTGGAGTTTTTCAATTTTTTATTGGCTCCTATTCGATATTTTTATAATCAAAACCATCGACCTGGCGTCATAGTTAATTATATTTAATGATAAAAATTATAGTTTACCGGTGATCGTTGATTTGGATATGTCATCAGGGTTCGTCAAGATTGATAAGTCTGATTTTGATGAGTTCAGTTAGACTCTATGTTGGCCAAATTTCTGAGGCCGAATCGTTTTCCAGATAACGACGCGTCCAAAAACACACTGGATTTCGAATTTCTGACTACATGTAAGGTCAAAAAATTCGGACACTGGTGTTGATAGAGCCTCAAAAAGATTTAGTGGCCATGTGAATGCCATCAATTGCCGCGTTTGCCATCTGGGTTATTTCATCTTGATTGATCACGTATGGTGGCATGAAGTAGATGACGTTGCCTAAGGGTCTGAGGAGTACTCCCCTTCGTAAGGCCTCATGGTAAACCTTGAGACCTCGACGCTGCTCTGATGGGAAAGGTTTTCTGGTTTTCGGTTCCTCACACATTTCTATTGCCAAGATCATCCCTTGCTGTCGAATCTCCCCGATGTAAGGGTGATCATGAAGCGTTTCGACAGCCGTTCGCATGAGCCTTGACTTTTTCCGGTTCGATTCAAGAACTGCCCCAGTATCAAAGAGTCCAAGGGTTGCGAGAGCAACTGAGCAGGATAGAGCATTCCCAGTGTAGCTGTGAGAGTGAAGAAAAGCCTTTCCCGATTGATAATCATCATAGAAAGCCTCATAGATTTCAGAGCGGGTCAGAACGGCAGACAGGGGAAGGTAGCCGCCAGTAAGCCCCTTGGAAAGGCAGAGGAAATCTGGCGTGATCTTGGCTTGCTCACACGCAAAAAGGGTTCCGGTACGACCGAACCCCACAGCGATTTCATCTGCAATCAAATGGACACCGTATCGATTGCAAGCATCCCTTAATAGCTGAAGATATATTGGATCATACATGCGCATGCCCCCAGCGCACTGAACGAGGGGCTCAACAATCACGGCGGCGGTTTCAGAGGAGTGCCTCTCCAAGGCCGCCTCCATTTCGGCAAATACTATTCGAGCGTGTTCTTCGGGTGTCACACCGGATTCACGGTGAAAAGCATCAGGGCTTTTGACGCGAATTGTTTTCATTAAGAGCGGTGCATAGGTTTCTCGGTAGAGAGGAACATCTCCAACCGCTAAGGCAGCCAGGGTCTCACCGTGGTAACTATTCTCCAGTGTAATAAACAGTGTTTTTTCGGGATGCCCCTGATTCAGCCATGAGTGATAGCTCATCTTTAGCGCTACCTCAACGGCGGAGGATCCATTGTCGGCATAGAAGCAACGTGAAAGCCCGGGTGGGGCTATCCTGATCAGCTGTTCTGCTAACCGAATGGCTGGCTCATGAGTAAATCCGGCCAGAAGAACATGTTCGAGCGTATCTACCTGGCATTTTAGTGCGGCATTAATAACCGGGTTGCAATGCCCAAAGAGATTTACCCACCATGAACTTATCGCATCGATATAGCGGTTTCCTTCGAAGTCCTCCAGCCAGACGCCGGAAGCCCTTCTTATTGGTATAGGGGGCCATGACTCATGATCCTTCATCTGAGTGCACGGATGCCATATGGCCTGTAGGTCTCTTCTTGCCCATCCAGCGTTGTTTTCCATGGCTATGCTCTCTGAAACTTGGGGCGAAAAATTACTCAATCATGGTTTTTAAATAATTATAGGATGAGGGGATTTATGTCCGCATTTGACAATTAAATCTTGGAGCTTCTCCAAGCTGCGGCTCACTTATAACGAAGTGATCCATCGATAAGCTATAGTATTGGCTATAATAGGATCTTATGTGGCTTTGGATTTGATGGTCAAAATGCGGATGTACGGTCTGTGTTTTTCCGTATGTATGCTTGATAATCTCACCGTCTTTGACGACCAGTTCCCCATTCTTAAAAACCAAATCCGCAGAGCCGAACATTGCGGACTTGTCTTCGAGTTCGGTATATACCGCGACATCTGCCAAAGCGCCTTTTTGAAAATGCCCTCGATCATCTAACCCCAGTAATTTGGCCGCCGCTGATCTGGTCATCACCGCTATGTCGTGAAGAGTGAATTCTTTCTTTAGGTCCTTGAGAAGAGTCAGTTGTGCGACATCCGGATGAATCCTATGAAGGCATTCCAAGCGATATGGATAATCCATCAGAAGGCGGAAGAGCTCAGGGTAACGGGTAAATGGTGCGCCATTGGGATGGTCCGTCGTAAAAAATACTCGAGAGGGATCATCAGCAAGGAGGAAGATTTCAAGACCGATGGCCCATTGCAGACTGTTTACAAAACTGCTCTCACGATATCGGTAGGGAACAATGCCACCGCCCCCCTCACACTCAGCTTCCCATGTAAGCCATTTGTTTGGGTTAGCATCGCCACGTCGATCAAATTGAGCAATGACATCGCCGGAGACAGTGACGGTTTGGCCAAAAAGGACTTGGCCGACATCCATGGTGATGTTGGGGTGTCGTCTAAACCCATCAAGAAGTCGAGCCGTTGCGGATGAAAATCCTCGCGCGCCGTCAGATCCGTAACCATAAAATTGGATGTGCGCCAGATGCATTGGAAGGCCTTGAGCTGCCTCCATGGTGGCTACTGCCGTTTCGACATTGCCTGGGACGCCCAAGTTGTTGCAATGGACATGAATGGGATGCGGAACACGAAGGTCCACGACGGCACGTTGTAATATTTCCAGTATGCGTCGGGAAGTTATCTCGTAGTTAGGTACTTCATCATCGAGCCCAAATTGACGTGCATTTGACTTGAAGGCATTTGCACCGCCTGCGCTGATCACTTTTATCCCAAAGCAACGAGTTGCCTGGAGTGACCACGCGACATAGTCATTGACCTGTCCTTGACTAGCCCCCCCCTAATCAACCTCAGGAGATAATCGTCACTCCCAAGAATTGCTAGCCCGGCAGTATCAATGATCGGAATATCAGACATCTGAAGGTGCGCATCGAGGGCGTTGGCAGGGAGGACCGCAGGCTCAACTACGGTTGTGTAACCCATGCGGGCGTATCTGTAACCGGTCTCAACGGTGGACCATCGGGGGGCAGTTCGGGGTCCCAACTTGGACGCCATGAAAGAGCGATGTTGCTCCGGCAGCAAGACGCGAGATGTGTTGACATTACCGCCGGCGATATGGCTATGGATATCAATTGCCCCGGGCATGACAATCTTTCCAGACACGTCGTATTCCAAATCAGGGGGAAAGTCATCCCCCTGATCGTCAGTAATCCTGCCATCCTCGATGGTGAGATTTCGTACCTCGCCACACCAATTTTGTGAAGGATCGTAGATCCTTCCATTAGTTAATTTTATGCGCATGAAGTTGGATGAACTGTTTGTGTGGCGTTTTCGCGTGATTTCCCTAGTGAGTTGGTTTTGTTGCGATAAACCTCAAAAGTAACCAGCCTTTTTTCTCTGCTCCATGGCTGTGGAAGAGCTCTTATCGTCAAGTCGTGTGGATCCCCTCTCGGTCACCCTCGTAGTCATGGTTTCCAAAATGATGGCTTCAATGGTGTCCGCGTTGGATCGGATCGGTGCGGTGCAGCTGATATCTCCCACCGTTCTGAATCGGCAAGTCACGATCTCTGACTTTTCACCGTCTAGTGGTTGGGTGATAGGAGTGACTGGAACGAGAAGGCCATCCCTCTCGACAACCTCGCGGGAGTGAGAGAAATAAATGCTTGGAAGAGGGATTGTTTCATGGCGAATGTATTGCCAGACATCCATTTCAGTCCAGTTCGAAATAGGAAAGACACGAATGTTTTCACCCTTCACCGTTCTTGTGTTGAAGATGTTCCACAGTTCGGGGCGCTGGTTTTTGGGATCCCATACGCCTAGGCGGTCCCTGAAGCTGAAAATGCGCTCTTTGGCCCGGGCCTTCTCCTCGTCACGCCTTGCACCTCCGATGCAGGCATCGAGTTCCAGTTCGGCAATGGCCTCAAGGAGCGTGACGGATTGATGAGCGTTTCTGGACTCTAAAGGGTGGCGGAGGATCACCGTGCCTCTTGAAATCGACTCGTCCAAGGTTCTCACAATCAGTTTGGCCTGATATCGCGCTGCCATCTCATCCCGATAGTTGATGACTTCCGGATAATTGTGACCCGTATCGATATGGAGCAGGGGAAAAGGAAGACCGCCGGGAAAAAAGGCCTTGCCGGCGAGGTGCAGCACGACGGCCGAATCCTTACCTCCCGAATAGAGGAGGGCAGGCCGTTCACATTCTGCTGCGACCTCCCGCAGGATGAAGATGGACTCGGCTTCCAGTGCAGCCAGGTTAGGGGGCAAAGGCAATCTTGGCATGTTATGCCCTCCTGGACTTGACCAAAGATCCCCTCAGGGGGAGTAGCTGTCTCATCCGGTATTCCTCATTCCAGCGGCGATCGCATTGATGGTCCTCAACATGGGCTTTACCCAGGGGTTTGAAGACGTATCCTCTGAATCTTCAGCCCGAAGTCGGCGTAACAGTGAGACCTGGATGTGGTTCAAAGGACCCAGAAAGGTATCCCTCCAGGCCATTGAAGCATTGAGCGTCGGATTGTCTTCCAGGAGTGTTTTCGCTCTCGCGACTTGCAAGATCCAATCGACACAGGTCTGGTATTCCGTCGTAATCAGAGACCAGACGCGCTTTGCGATCAGTGTGTCCTGACAAAGACCGGCATATTCCTTGGCGATTTCGGTATCCGACTTCCTCAAAGCCATCTGTGCATTGCTGAGCAGATTACGGAAGAAAGGCCAGTCCGAGTACATGGTTTGAAGCACGCCCAGTCGCTCGGGGTTTCCAGAGGCCCACTCCGCAAGACTGGTTCCGACGCCATACCAGGCGGGAAAGGTCTGCCGCGATTGCGCCCAGGAAAAGACCCATCCAATGGCCCTGACCGATTGCTTGGAGCGATCATGCTTCTTTCGATGAGAGGGCCTTGAACCAATGTTCAAGCGACTGATTTCGGTGAGCGGGGTCGATTCGTAAAAATAATCGATAAAGCCGGCGGTTTTCTCTGTGAGCTGCCGGTAGTGTCTCTCGCCGATGGTTGCGAGCTCCGCCATGATCTTCAGATGATCTTCGCGAGGATGGTCAACGGGCTGAATGAGGCTCAGGCTCGCCTTCATGAGACCTGTTACGCCCATCGTCAACTCATAGACTGCCGTTTCCATGTTGTTGTATCGATAGAAAAGCACCTCGCCTTGTTCGGTAAACTTGATTTGGCCTCGCACGGTGTCCGGTGGCTGGGCCAGGATCGCCTGATGGGTAGGACCACCCCCCCGACCCACAGTGCCGCCGCGGCCGTGGAAAATGCGACACTGAAATCCGAAGGCGTCGGTGAGTCGGACGATCTGCTGCTGCGCTCTGTAAAGTCCCCAAGCCGAGGCCATGATGCCCCCATCTTTGCAGGAATCAGAGTAGCCCAGCATGACCTCCTGGATCCCACCTGATGCCCTGACCAGCTCGCGGTAGAGGTCTTGGGACAGCAGTGAGCCCAGCACCTCTTCAATTCGTTCAAGATCATCAATGGTTTCAAAAAGGGGACTCACTTCAAGATGGCAGAACCAATGCCCCCCCACATGGCCGAGAAGTCCGCTTTGTTTAGCGAGGAGCAACACTTCTAGGATGTGGCTCGCCTGATGGGTCATTGAAATGACGTACTGTCCGATACAGCGGGAGCCTATTTTGGCCCGCATCTCCCGAATGATTCCAAAGACGTTCAAGACCTCCCGAGTCGAGTCGGTCAGCAGAGACTCCTCGAAAGGCAGCCCGGCGGGAAGCAGCAAGGCCTCCTTCAGGCTCTTCAGTCGCTCACTTTCAGACATTTCACGATAATGAAGGCCAAGCCCGACTTCGAAGAGTTCGGCGACCGCATCGCTGTGTCTTGATGATTCCTGTCTGACGTCCAGTCGCATCAAGTGAAACCCAAAGCTGTCCACAAGGCGAATCAGGTCTTTGAGGGATTCATCCGCTATTTCAGGATCTCCATTTTCTCGGAGTGAGCGCTCGATGATGCTCAGATCTTTCTGAAACTCATCTGCAGATGCATAGGCCCCTGAATCATGGGATGTGGGTGCGCCAGAATCGATTTCCTCCAGTCTTGATAGCAATCGGTTTAGACGATATCTAATGAGAATGAGCTTATGCCGATAGGGCTCCTGCAGAAATGGGGTTTCAAGAGTCCCAATTTCAGACCCAAGCCGACGACGGTCCTCCTGAAGACTGGCTTCAAATTCAACGGAAAATTGTGTGAGATCCAGAGAATGCGATAGCAGTTCATGAAGGGCATCAATACGACGAACATACTCCTGAATGATCGTTCGTGATTGACGGATAACCGCCATCGCAGTTGTGGCTGCGGTCACATTGGGATTGCCATCCCGATCACCTCCGATCCATGATCCAAATTGAATGAAGCTCGGAACGGCAATCTCATGAGCAACATGGGGCCCAAAAACTTCCGAGATGGATTGTTCCAGGTGACGGTATGTCCGTGTGATGGCATCAAAAAGCGAGAGAGGGAAATAATAGAGTCCCGTGTCAATTTCATCGCCGACTCCCATGCTTTGTGCCCGAACCTCATCGGTTTTCCATAAGAGCTGAACCTGTCTTTGAAGGTGGGTCAGAGCCTCCTTTCTTGCGCCTGTTCTGTTGCCTGCCAGGGAAAGTCTTTCTTGAGACAGAAAGATATTTCTAAGAGCCCCCTTGACCGTGCGTCGTTTCGCTTCCGTCGGGTGCGCTGTCATGACCGGTTGGTACAAAAGTCGGTCGAGAAGGAGTTGAAGCTCCTCCGAGCCTACGCCCTGCGCCTTGAGCTGAACGAGTGTTTCATGGAACGACCCGGGGCCAAAATCAATAAAGTGTTCAGCGGCCAAACGTCTTTTCTGGACGGAGAGGGATTCCTCGACAATGTTGAGGAGACTGAAATAATGATTGAATACCCGGATCACTTGGCTGACTTCCTGCGGCGCCATTCCGTCGATCAGTTCTCTTATTTTCCTCAGTCGGCTGGGGCTGCCGTCTCTTTTGAGCGCGGTAAAGGATCTTTGAAGCAATTCAGCCTGTTCAGAGGCCCAACCTGCACCCTGCGAGGCAAGGACGCGAGTCAATACGGCCGTCATGACTCGAATGGAACGACGTAATTCCCTCTCATGCTCATGCCATTCGGAAAGTGTTTCCGATGACAGCGCTTTGTCGACTTCTTCTCGCATCAAATTGAGACAACCTCCATGACTTGGTGTTTTGGTGATTCAAGCCTCTTTTCCTGAATCCCGATGGAAATGAACTGTCGATTCTCTGGGTGGTACCCAAAAATTTCTCCTGTCTCGATCTTGTAGACCCAGCCATGGATTCGGATGCGTCCTGCTGCCAGTGCAGTAGCGACACTGGGGTGAGTCCTGAGGTTTTCCATTTGAGCGAGAACGTTTTCCTGAATGGCAATATTGAGAAGCGCGTCCGAGGGGTTTGATGGGTACATTTCGGCAACCACCCTGCGGGTCACTTCTGCATGTTCAAGCCAGCGGTTCAGGGCAGGAAAGCCCTGCGTCTTCTCAGGGTGGAGGAGCCCATCCATGGCCCCGCAATGGGAGTGTCCACAGACAATGACGTCTTTCACATTCAAGCCCTGGATAGCAAACTCGATTGTGGCCGCTTCCCCACCGGCATATGGGCCGTAGGGAGGGATCAGATTTCCCGCATTGCGCAGGATGAAAAGATCCCCGGGTTGAGTCTGGGTTAAAAGATTGGGATTGATTCTGGAATCAGAACAGGTGATGAACAGCGTCTCGGGGCTTTGCCCTTGCGATAGACGTTCGAAGAGTTCCTGTTGCGTTCCAAAGACACTCTGCTGGAAATGATGCAGGCCTTCGATCAGCTTTTGCATGAAGTGATTCCAATGGTTCCGGGGGTTCGGTTGAACCTTTGGTGGACAGAATAGAAGCACCATAAGACATAGTAAATTTGAATATAACTTGCAATGAATTAGAAAAAACCAAACAATCAACGCCATGCAGCGGATCAACTATCATCACCTCTATTACTTTTGGACGGTCGTTAAGGAAGGTGGCATCGCCAGAGCCTCTGAAAAGTTGCACCTCACACAACCCACCATCAGTAGCCAAATCACCCAGTTTGAGCAGACGATAGGGCACGCATTATTTGATCGAGCCGGTAGAAGCCTGCTCCTGACGGATACGGGTCGGGATGTTTTTGATTATGCAGAGGAGATTTTCTCGATTGGCCGAGAGCTGACCCAATATTTAAGTGGGCGCGCCATGGGAAAAGGCTATCGGCTCAATGTCGGTATCGCCGATATGTTGCCAAAGCTGGTTGTGATGGAGTTATTGAAACCAGCACTTCACCTTGATATTCCCGTTAAGCTTTTTTGCCATGAAGATAAGCCGGACCGGCTAGTCAAGGAGCTGGAGCTGCATGCGCTCGACCTTGTTCTGACGACAGGCCCTCTGGCGATCAAGCCTGCAAGTGGGATCTTTAGTCATTTTCTTGCCGAATCCCCAATGGTTGTATTTGGTACAACTGATCTGGTCGATGCCTATCGCAAGGGTTTTCCTCACAGCCTGAATGGCGCCCCATTTCTGATGCCTGCAGGCCAGCTGGGCCTTCGTCAGGATGTGGATCGATGGTGTGAAGAGATGGAAATCTGGCCAGAGATTCGGGCTGAGATTTCTGACAGTGCCTTGTTGAAGACCTTTGGGGCCGAGGGCATTGGATTCTTTCTGGCACCCCGTATGGTTCAAGATGTCATCACAAAACAATATGGCGTCGATGCCTTGGGGGTGATTGAAGGAATACGGGAGAAGTTTTATCTCCTCTCGGCGCAGAGAAAGGTCAATCACCCCGCACTGATGGCCATTCTTGATCACGCCAAGGATATCTCAGATGATCGGTTTAACTTGAGTGGGATTTAATCGTATTCCGGTCCACAATGGTTTTTCGGATCATTTCTCATCTAACACCATGCGCCCGTGGCACGTCGTTTCTGACCTCGATCACACCCTCCTTTCCTCGCCTTCTGACGTTCATGAGGCTGGACGTGTGATGATTGAGTTGGCGGATCAAGGTGTCTGCACCACGCTGGCTTCGAGCAAGACGTTCTCGGAAATGATCAGCTTTCAAGAGCAAGCAGGGCTTAATCCCTCTCCCTTCATCTTTGAAAATGGGTGCGGTATTGGTTGGCCACTCGAAGACTTGCCGTTGTGGCTGGATCAGAAAGTCGCACTCAAGCAGCAGGGCTTTGGAGCCATCCTTTTAGGATCCGCCCTCGCGTCGGCAACGGAGATTCTTCTGGCTCGAAGGAAGAAGTCCGGCTTGAATTTTTCTTTGTTAAGCGAACTGAATCCCAGAGAACTTTCTCGGTTGACGGGTCTCGATCCTGAAGCAGGACAAAAAGCCGGCCAGCGCTTAGCATCAGTTCCCATGCTCTGGCGTGACATCGATGAAAACCTCAAGGAACTCGTTGATGAACTCTCCATCAAAGGTTTGATGATCGTCTCTGGTGGCACGTTTCTTCATGTCTCACCGCCTTGTGACAAATACGCTGCATTCCTCACGATTCTGGAGTGGCAGAATGTGAGTCGGGCTTCACTGAAGATCCTGGGCTGTGGAGACAGCGAAAATGATGTGTCACTCCTCAGTAATGCAGATTTCGGGCTTTTGTTTTCCGCAAAGCCCAATAGCCCGCTGATCCCACACATTCAAAATTCCATGAAAACCCTGAATCCTGTCATCGGTAGGTTCGACGCATCATCTCCAAAAGCCATTCGAGGGGCAGGCCCTTCTGTCTGGGGGCGGGCTGTGAAAGAGGCTCTGAAAAACAAAGGATCAGGTCCAGAGCATGAGTGATTTTTTCCAGAACGGAATTGTGACAACGCTGCACGATTTAGACAGTCGCAAGGCCTTTAACCTCGAACAGGAAGTCGCTCGCCATGCGGTGCATCAGCCGATTACACTGGTGTTGCCTTGTCTGATCTCGGAGCTCGAGGGCGCAGCGATTGGGCGCATCATTGATACGCTCGCGACCGTTTCCTATGTCGATCACATCATCATCGGTCTGGATCGTGCTGATCAGAGCGGGTATCAGAGGGCTTTGCGCGTCTTTGCAAGGCTTCCCCAATCACATCAAGTGATTTGGAATGATGGGCCCCGCATTCAACAGCTTCTGGATACTCTCCGTCTTGAGGGATTGGCGCCGCAGGAGAGAGGGAAGGGGCAAAATCTCTGGATCTGTTTTGGCTTGTTGCAAGCCCGATCCCTGAAAGGCGTTGTCGCGATTCATGATTGCGACATCATCAATTACAGCTCAAGGCTCCTAGCACGCCTGGTCTATCCTCTGGTGCACCCGGCAACCAGCTATGTCTTCGCCAAGGGGTATTACGCCAGAATCAGTGAAAATGTTCTTTATGGGAGGGTTAGCCGACTTTTCGTGACGCCCCTCTTGCGCGCGCTAAAGCGCTCGCTGCCACCGAGTCGCTACCTTGATTACCTCGACAGTTTTCGTTATCCGTTGGCGGGGGAGTGCGCTATGCATGTCGATGTGGCTCGTCGACTGCATCTCACAACGGACTGGGGTCTTGAGGTCGGGACTCTCTCAGAGGTGTTTCGAGATCACTCAACACGGCAAATCTGCCAGATTGATATTGCCGATACTTATGATCACAAGCACCAGTCACTGGGTAAGTCATCTCCAGATGCGGGCCTGAATCGCATGGCGAGAGACATCGCGATGAGTGTGCTGCAAGGACTTGCGGCGCAAGGACAGATTTTGGATAAGGGCCATATCCGGACGGTGGTGACGGCTTACCAGCGGATTGTTCTTGATCTCATGGACTCCTATGAGAACGATGCGGCAATCAATGGTCTGATGATCGACCGCAGCGGTGAGTTATCGGCGGCGTCGGTCTTTGCAGAGGCCCTCAATGAGGCGGGTAGGCGATTTGTCGAAGAGGACTGTCATCGCACCTTAACCCCTATCTGGGATGAAGTCATGAGAAGTTATCCGGATATATTGGTTCGATTGGCGAATGCAGTGAATGAAGATGAGAAGGAGTTTGGGCTTTGAAAAAGAGGATGCGATGACAATGCCTATGGCTGGAACGCCAATGCTGCTGGGGGTGATTAATCTCTCCCCTGAATCGATGGTCGCCGATTCGATTGCTCAAACAGAAACCGAGATTCTCGCTCGGGCATCCTGGTTGAGAGCCCAAGGCTGCGGCATCATCGACCTTGGAGCCCGCTCCATTACGCCGGATGCGCCTGAGGTCAGTGACGACGAGGAGCAGCGGCGCCTTGAAGGGCCTCTCCGTCTCCTGATTGAGCATGGCTATCGTGTTTCTGTGGATACCTGGAGCTCGGATACGATTCTGGCTGCGCTTGCAGGGGGAGCGACGGTCATCAATTTTACCGGCGGTGAAATTTCATCGAAGGCGCTGGCGGCCATCGCAGAGGCCAGGGCCTCGCTCATTTTGACGTACATGCCGTATGGAGATGCCTATCAGATGCGGGGCCTGGATCCCGTTCCGTATCGCATCAAAGGCATTCTTGATCACCTCGCACCGCGGGTTGATGCAGCGAAAGAAGCCGGTGTGAGCGAGGTCATCATTGATCCCAACCTTGGAATCATTCATTCCTCTGTCGGAGACTATGGGAAGGTCCAACTGCAAAATGGCGTCTTATGGCACCTTGACCGTCTCCGCACTCTCGGTTGCCCTATCCTATTGTATGCCGCAAGAAAGCCCGAGTTTCTGGGCCGCATCCTGTTTGCCTCCAACGTCCTTCATGCAAACCCTGAGTTCATTCGAACGCACCATCCCGACATCCTCAATCTGCTAATGGCGGCGGACACCCGTGAATCCGGTGACTGAAATGCCCCTTCTAGGTCGGGTGGCCCTGGTGACAGGAGCTGCGCAGAGAACGGGACGCAGCATTGCGATGGCCCTCGCCAAGGCCGGGGCCGATCTCGTGGTCCACTATCACCAAAGTGAAGAAGCGGCGATTGCGCTCACTGAACAGATCAGGCAAATGGGGAGGAGGGCCGAAAGGGTCAAGGTGAACCTCAATGATGCAGAGGCCACAACGGCCGTATTTGAGAGCGCCGTAGGCCGTTTAGGAAGGCTCGATATTCTGGTCAACAATGCGTCTGGAATCATCTGGAAAGGCCTTTCCGAGACCACTATTCCTGAGTGGCATCGGGGTCTCGACGAGACTCTTCACATTACCTACCACGCCTGTCAGGCTGCGCTTCCTTTTATCAGGCAAAGCGATGCTGGGCGCATCATCAATCTTATTGATGTTGATGCAGATGCCCTCTTGGCCGTGCCGAGGCTGACCCCTTACAAAATTGGAAAAACGGGAGTCCTCATGTTGACGAAGACGCTGGCCGTCACCGAGGCCCCTCACGGAGTGACCGTTAATGGGGTGTCCCCGGGGACCCTCGATAACTCTGAACGAAAGCCCACGCTCGATCAGATTCCCATGGGCCGCTTCGGCACCCCGGAGGAAGTGGCAAGGGCTGTCATCTTTCTGGCAGATCCGGCCTCCGGCTACATTACGGGAAGCAACCTCAAGGTGTCCGGCGGTTATTTGATTTGATGACTTCTGGAGATGGATACCCAAAATACTAAAAGGTCTTCAATTGCTTAAAGACCAGGCTGAAGATCTTGGAATCAGTGGCTCCAGATCCTTGGGCTCAGGATGATCAAGGCGACCGAAGTTGGCGATTACGCGCTGACGTACGCCACCGCCTTCCACTCGATACGATTCCACGAGTTGAAGATAACTTCTAACGCCTGACTTGGTGACGCGCGCATACATATGTATGCGCCATATCATGACAGTGATAACCGTATCAGATGCTTTACGACTTATGGCGTGACACTACATTGAGTTCCGGATTTCAGGCGCCTAAAGAGCGTAACCCATTGAATCCACGATGCTCACTCGCGGGCCAGGCGTCAAAATAGCCGCAAAAGTGTCGAACTTGGGCTTGCCAGTCGACCAGGGGAAACTGCTCATGGAATCGATCATTCAGACCGGCCAATTGAAAATGTTGGCGGAATACGCAGATCGCCTTGAACGTCTGGAAAGAAGGCTTGATGTTCAGGCTTAGTGCTCACCAGTTGGATCGGCGGCTGGAGAAGCTCGAAGCAATGCCAGATGCACCGAAGACCCACAACATTCTTAATACATTCGGCGATAACAAGATTGGTGATCAGATCGAGTGTCGTGGGACCGTCTACATGAGACTCACTGGCGAGGAGGATGCAGTATCCCAGAAGCCCATCGTGTCAGGGCTGGAACCGAGTCTGTCGCCAGTTGTGATGATCAATGGATTACGTTTAGATGGCACATGGGGAGAGCCTGGCCGCATATTCAGACAGCCATCCATTAGAGCCAGAGGCATCTAATGGATGAGCATCCTCAAAAGCTTCATCATACGGGCAACAGGACAAATCCAAAATCATACAGCTAACCATCACAAAGCGCGTTAGAGTTATTGACTAAACGCATCCACATCAAACGGAAGAAATGCTTGTTTCGGCGTGGAGAGGGTGGTTAAATCCGAATAATTGAGATGCGAACGGGTCTCAATGAGCTTTGGTCGATTCGAAATAGGCAGTGAATTTCGCGACTAAGTGTTTTTTAATTCAATACAAAATAAAACCCCAGATCAAAATTTAAGGCTACAAGATGATTCCAAAAAGAAATTTAAGGGTAACTCGTGTCCTATCTATGGTATTATCTCTGGGAGTACTCGATGCATATGCAGGCGATAGAAGGTACGACCCCTTGGTACCTAATCTCAAAGCAAGCAGTGTAATTGTTAGGAAGAATGTAAAGGATCTAACTAAGGCAGAGAAGTCGGACTTCGTGAATGCCATATTGAAGCTTAAGGCAACGCCCGTAAAAAATGGGTTTATGGTTGGGAATCTCTATGACTATTACGTTGCTACACACATGAGCAAACTTGTTTGCTGGACCGATCAGCAAGGCCAAGGTGGGCTGGGACATTCTGCTCCAGACTTATTGACTTGGCATCGAGCATTTTTGCTTGATTTTGAGAATGCCCTTTCAAAGACTGCAGGAAAAGCCATAGCCATCCCATATTGGGATTGGACTGATCCTGATTCCGAGCGAGCCATGCTCTCTGATGAAATGCTGGGTCCGGCTGGAGACAAGAATAATGAATATTATGTAATGTCAGGTCCATTTAAAAAGGGGAGCTGGAAAATAAATGTAAAGGCATTTAAGGAGAATAATCCGGGGCAATTCGATAGCATCGTAAGGGCAACTGGCACCATGACTGGCGCTTTGACACCGCCAACGGCCGAAGATATCAATGAGCTTCTTAATCGACCGTATTATGATGTTGCTCCATGGGGCCCAACTGCAGACACAAACCTCAGCTTCAGAAATTACTTTGATGGTGGAGTTAATGCTACTGACTTTGCTTGCAATGAAAGGACTGTTTACGACGTTGTAGGTGCAACTTCGACTAAGCTTCACGCACAGGGCCATATGTATATTGGTGGTGCAAATGCAAATGGGCAAGTAGGTAGCTTGAGTGACACCGCCACATCACCTAACGATCCTGTATTCTGGATGCACCATGCAAACGTAGATCGGATCGCTGAAATTTGGTGGAGGGCCCATAAATATCAATACCTTCCAATATCTGGCGGTCCTTCTGGCACAAACTTAAATGATGTTATATGGCCATATACCCGACTCACGAATGGCAAAATGGCAAGGCCAGTAGAGAATTTTGGATATCGCTATGCCCCCAGTTTACCCTCTGGACAGCCAGTAAAGCATGATCAAACAATGATAATGCCAATGAATATGGGCCCACATGCGCACTAAATTTTTTGCTCATGCCTTAGGCCAATTAATTCAATATAGATTAGCTTTGTATTAAAATATGTGTACATTCGAATTATTTTGGACCGTCTCTAACCGGTCGCCAGAAAAATGAAGAGTCACCAAAAATAACCTTTTATTTTATCTGAAATATAATACATAGGGGATCTAGAATGAAGTTTAAAACGAATTTCGGCTCAATAGCAAATCGTCCATCTGATATTACTAAGTCACTTATCAAGGCCCAAGGATTTAGATCATTTATTGACATAGAATATCTGCCAGTTCGGGGAAGTCGAGTTGGGGACGATGTGTGGAACTTATCTTACAGTTATCATTTGGCAATAGATCACAGAAATAAAGTAATACTTCCTGCAATCCATGCAATCACTAAGCAGGAAAATGACCAGATAGGATTAGTGCCGACCACGGCCTACGGTGCCGCCAAGGGAGGGGTTAAAAAGAAGTTCTTCCCGGCGCATGGCGTTGTAGTGGCTGGTGATTCGAATACAGCAAAAGGGGACTATAAAAAAGAAGATCAAGCATCCAGTCGTCTCGCGGAAGCTGAAGAAAACGAATTTGAATATGCTTCTTTTCAAAAAACCATTGATGATGATGAGTTGAATAGACAGCGATTGAAACAGTTTTTATTAAAAAATGCAAATGACAATGATGCCAAATCTGTAAAGCTTGATCAGATGCGTCGCGTTTCCATATATGGTGGTTTTAATGATTTCGACTCAACCGGCCAGTACCATACAACGCTTGAGCGATTTGTTAATGATTACAAAAGCGGTGCCTCCGACAAACCAGACCAACATCCTACTGAATTTGAATTGGTGTCTTGCATTCATCAGTTAATCAAGATTCATGAATATCTTTATATTAATAAAATAACTCATGGCGATATGCACATGGGTAACATAAAAGTTATAAGAAATAAATCTGGCGTCCTCTTAAAGACGTTTGACTTTGGTAAGGCTGAAGTTAAATCTACTACTTTTTTTGGTAGAACTGAGCGATCCCCGTCTAGGGATGATTTAAAGTATTTAATAAACAAAACTGCGGTCAGTGGCCGATTTGAGACATTTAAAAGAAATACTTGGCGAAGTGAGGATCATATAGATCAAGCCAAGCATTATCCATTACACAAGCTGTGTAATTTACTATCCAAGAAATTTATAGTGGAAGCAAGGCGTGACCCCCGCGATGACTTTACTGTCGATGGAAGAATTTCAACTTATGGAAACCAGTTATTGGAGAATCTTAATCTCATTAGAGCCGATCAGGCATTGAGTAGTGGGGATAGAGATAAAGCAGTTCGAGGAATGTTCTGCGTTTTCTCCAATCAGATTGTTACTGGTGCTTTGTATGGGGATCCATCTCCATTCGGCTGATCTTGAAGTTCAGTCCGAAAACCGCGATGGAGCTACCAGCTCGTATTCAGAAGCATCGGGTAACGGCCGGTCATCGCGAGTATAGCGGCATTGTTGATTTGCGGCGAACTTTGACCCGTCCGATACCTTTGCGTATGAGGTGAATCCAAAGGCTCTCAAGTTAGCCGAGCAGATGGACGGGAAATTACTGCTCGTCACGAATACGCCTGATTTGACCCCAGAAGACGGTAAGCCCAGGTTCCGCAGTTAATTCCGTAAGCCTC
The DNA here is from genome assembly GCA_044350805.1 of Methylococcaceae bacterium. Classification (GTDB taxonomy): domain Bacteria; phylum Pseudomonadota; class Gammaproteobacteria; order Methylococcales; family Methylococcaceae; genus UBA6136. The sequence goes on along the minus strand of JBILGU010000001.1, from coordinate 96 downwards.
TGATTTTGCATGTGGAGACCTGCAAAAAATGACACAACAACGGACTTTTAGGGCCTCGGCACCTCAAGTGCCGCAAATAAATCGAGCTGCTCAGGT
>JBILGU010000047.1:0-12369 GCA_044350805.1 Methylococcaceae bacterium | reverse complement strand
GTTGATGGTTACCCTGCACGTCCCTTTAATCAGGGCAAGGATTGACCAGAATCTCAGGTCTTGGACTTTGAGTAATGAAATGCGAAATCCTCTCCATCAAAACCCTCAGCCGCTCCATGTTCAGAATGACGTACCCTTGGGTAACGTCGCCGGTCATGTGGTTCAGAAGCCGCTTTAGGCTGTAGCCGCTGATGTCGAGGCTCTCGGCGATGGATGCAAAGGTTCGGCGAAGGTCATGCGGACTGACATGGACCCCTGAGGCTTTTGCAATATGTGCCTGTGCTTTTCGATAATTGCTCATTGGCTGGCCCCGGGAGTTAAGAAAGACAAGATCTCCTGTTGAGCCCGGGCCAACGTAGAGTCTCCTTCGAGCCAATACAGCCATCACTCCCGAGCTAATTGGTAACTCATGGTCGGAATGGTTTTTGGTGTCCCTGACAATGAAGGTTTTTCCCACAAAGTCCACATCTGTCCATTTGAGGCCGAGGGCTTCCTCCTTTCTGAGGCCAGTGAGGAGCAGAAATAAGAAGTAGTCTCCCCAGTCAGAATCGATTTCTTCAATGGCCTTTAACCAGGCACCCAATTCATGGGGCTTGATCATCGTCTGCTTGCGCTGTATCCGGAACCAACCCCTAGTCTTTGTGATTATGGCGACGGGATTCTTAAGACCCTCAAGGGATGGATCCTGATGAGATGCAAAAGTGAAGATCGCACGAAGGTAGCGCATGGTGACATTCGCTCTGGCCTCAGAGCGTTCTTTACCGAACTTACTATGCCTTGCTTGCACCATGGCTGGGGTTATCTTTGAAAGGGGTAGGCTCAGCCAATCGGGTGTGCATTCTTTAAATGCTCGGCGCATGTCGGCGATGGTTGAGGCTTTGAGCTGTTTTCTGGTTTGGACGTATTCGTCCAGAAATTCGCCCAATGTTTTAGCTTTCGCCTTCTTCTTTCGTCGCTCCTCAGAAGGGCTGACTCCCACCGCGATTTGACCGCTGAGTTCCGCGACCCTGCGTCGGGCTTGCTCAACTGTTAGGTCAGGGAATTTCCCCAGGGTGAATCTTTCGGGTTTGCCATTCACCCTTTTGAATAGGCTGAAACTTTTGATTCCGGCAGCAGTGACCCTGAGCTGTAGTCCGGGTGTCTTGGCGTCCTTGTATGTTTCGCGTCCGCTTGATGGGAAGGGGAGTGCTGTAATGGAACTCTTGGTGAAGTTAAGTGTGTTGTCGTTCATGCAGCCGTATCGTGGGGTTACACTGGGGTTACGTTCTGCATCTATTTCTATCAATTCTGAGCGGGGCTGTAAACTCTCTTTTGGCTTATAAGTCAATGAAATATATATTATTATCCATCTCCATCAATCTGGATGGATCAGCCAAAATTAAGACTCATAATCCCTTGGTCCTCGGTTCGAGCCCGAGGGGGCCCACCATATAAAACAAAGCCTTACGCGAGAGATCGGGTAGGGCTTTTTCTTTGAATGTCTATTTAGTGGCAGTTTTAGTGGCTGTTTGCTTTTGATGCCTTTGCCCACATTTCAACTTGGAAGAGATTAAATCGTAACCATGAAGACTCAAACGCATTTCCGCCCCAAGAAAAAGACGCGGCCACCCGCCGCCCTTCCCGCTTTGGATGATGGTATTAGCATTGGGCAAGCCACGGCGCTGCTGGCATCCCGTTGTAAGCCTGAGTGGGAGAACGAGAGGGCCTACAAAAACAAGGTAAGAGGAAGGATCGGCTACGCGATCGAACGGCACAAGCTGGACGTTCGGGACAAAAAAATCAGATTTGGAGATTTCATAGAATGGGCTAGGCAAGAAGCCGACTGGTCTATGGGATTGGCCGATATTTCGGCGGGTGTGGACCATCCACTGAACTGCAACTTAAGGTCATCGTCTTCGTCTCAGGCGTCCCTAACCCTTCTACCCAACTCGTTAAGCGACTGTCAGGATGCGTTGAGCGAAGCCATGGACAGGATAAAAATCCTGGAGCGAGAGATCTCCGAGTATCGAAGGTTTTGCGCTGAATATCTTCCCTGTATCGAAACGGGACTTAAGCAGCGCAGACGGAGGCACTTAATACCAAACGTACAGAATTTTTGCAGGGGAGTTGCGGGCTAGGATTCTGTACAAACAATGACGGGACCATGTTCTCCGAAAAACCAAAGAGGTTCAGCATGGTCATCCAATCTTACCCACCACTTCCGCAGCGACAGATTCTGCGTCTTCCCGCAGTTAAAGCAATCACCGGTCTCTCACGATCCAGCATATACGCCTTCATGGTCAAGGGAGTCTTCCCGACTCCCATTTCCTTAGGAAGCCGAGCAGTAGGTTGGGATGCTTCCGAAATCAATGACTGGATTGAGACTCGACTCACGAATTCTCGGCATCCGAAAAATGATCAGAAGTTGGTCATGGAGGGACGCTAATGAATATGTTATTTGCAGCTGAGATCAATAACCAGAATCTGTCATCAATCACTAACGCAGCATTCCTTTCGGCCCTGCTTGGTTCGCAACTGAATCAGAATGCTCAGGCTTGGGTCTGCACCTTTTCGCAAGATCCCGAAAAAGGTGTCTGGTCGGGTAAAGCGTGGGAGGGTAATGACCTCCCCCTTATCGCCTCGAACAACTTTTTCTCTATTGGACTGATTAAGCCTGATGCGAAAGGACGCTTGGCGCGCAAAAAGGCAAATTTCGCGTGCTTGCCCTGCATTATGCTGGACGATATCGGGACCAAAGCGAGCGAGTTAAAGGTGCCACCGACCTGGATGATCGAAACCTCGCCCGGCAATTATCAGGCGGGCTATGCCTTCATCGAGCCGATATGGGATGTCCCTACCGCCGAAGCCTTCCTCAAGGCGCTGACCACGGCGGGTCGACTGACGGATGGTGGTGGCCAGAACGTCTGTCGCTACGCTCGTTTACCGGTGGGTTCCAATACCAAACCCAAGTATGGCAACCCATCACCGCGGCATCGTCTCAGCATCTGGGAACCGGATCGCCGCTATGATTGGCGGGAACTCGCCCATCAGTTCGATCTTGAGCTGGATGCACACGGTCCTCAGCGCATAGGCAAAAAGGCCGCTAGCCGTCCTGTAGAAGCGGATGCGACCTTTGTGCCCAGGTCCGCGGACAATCCGGTGATCAACCTACTCAAGCAACGGGGAATGTACAAGACGCCCCTAGATCCGAACAAACACGACATCCAATGCCCATGGGTCTCGGAGCACACAGATCAGGACGGCAGCGGGACGGTGTATTTTGAGCCGAGCGACAACTTCCCTCGCGGCGGATTCAAGTGTCATCACGGTCATTGCACGGAGCGTAACATCAACGAACTGCTGGCCCTGTTGGGCATCACTGATCACGAGGCAAAACATAAACCGACCTTCCGGATTACAGGTGGAACCCTGCACATCGCCGTCAACAATGCTGAGCGCGTCATGGCGGAGACGGGGCGTTATTTTCAACAGGGAGGAGCGATTGTTTCGGTAATGACCCCTCCGGAGGGAGAGACCGCGGCAAAGCATATTCGGAAAGAAGCCCTGCCGTTTCTGCTGACGGGACATGCATCCTGGTTGAGATACGATGCCAGATCAGATGATTGGGTACCTATCGACGCACCGACCAAGGTCTGCGCCGGGTTATTTGACGCCCCGGAATACCGCCATCTCCCGCCGCTCAATGCGATTGCACGGCAACCCTATTTAAGTCCGGAGGGTCACGTGGTCACTCAGTCGGGTTTCGATCACTGCACAAATACATTCGGTGCATTCGATTCCCGATTGTTCAATGTCATCGAGAATCCCAGCAAAGTCGAGGTGGAATCCGCTCTAAAGAAAAATCCTGGGTTTAGTAATGGAGGCCGCGTTCGGTAGTGAAGCTGACCAGGCGACGGCACTGGCTGCGTTTCTAACGGCAGCAGCAAGACCCTCGTTACCGGTGGCACCCGGCTTCTTGTTCAATGCCCATCAGCCCGGTAGTGGCAAAAGCTACCTCCAAGACCTGACGATCTTGTTTGCAACCGATGGTAACGTAGCCAGCGCCACGCTCAAGGCAAATGACGATGAAATGGAAAAATCGTTGCTAGCCACTCTGTTGCGATCCCCCGCCGTGGTTCGCTTCGATGAAGCACAGAGCGACATTCTCCCGGTCAAGTTTCTCGTTTCTGCGTTGACCTCTGAAAACGTCGCTGGACGCATACTGGGTCAGTCGAAAGTCATTGCTCCCAGCACTCGATCCCTGTTCCTGTTCGCTGGCAACAATATTCAGCCCGTTGGGGACATGCTTAGACGGGTATTGGTCTGCAATCTGGATGCGAAGGTGGAGAACCCGGAGAGTCGCGAGTTCAAACATGATCCGCTGACCCACTTACGAGACCATCGGGCCGAATACGTGTCAGCGGCATTGACTCTGATATGCGCTCACCATCAAGCCAATCAGCGGATACCCTGCCGACCCCTGAACGGATTTCGGCTCTGGGAGGAGCGGATCAGGCAAACCGTGTTATGGCTTGGCTTTCCCGATCCCTGTACCGGCATGTTCGCTGTCGCGCATACCGATCCGAATTTAGAAAAACTATGCGAACTCCTGCTGATTTGGGAGGAGTGCTTCGGTAAAGAACCCAAAGCGGCAAGGGATGCCGTCAGGCGCGCCGATGCAACACCTCGGCTTCGCACCATCCTCTCAGAAATCGCTGGTAAGAACGGCGAGATTGATGCCACCAAGCTGGGTTACTGGCTGAAGCGCAACGAAGGAAAAGTGATTGGCGGTAAAAGACTGGAGCGTTACAAGGAAAGGACAGCCGACGTTGCAAAGTATGTCCTGGCGAATTTAAAGCCGAATCATGAAACTCCCATCACGTCCCCAACGCCCTTTGAATTGGATGCTGGGGCTTATGGGAGTTATGGGAGTTATGGGACTTCTTTCTCCGAACGGGGAAAAGTGTCAGAAGGTTCCCCAGCTGATGTGGAGATCATCTGATGAATACCTCCAACCTTCTAAGAGAAATAGAACGTGACGGATTTACTGTTGAACTGAGTGACGGCAATCTGGCTATCCGTCCGGCATCGAAATTAACCGACGATCTGCGCCAATTCATACGGTCACACAAAGCAGAAATTGTTCTTGCACTGCGGTCATCTGAAAAATCCCTTGCTTTGGAATGTGCCAACGATGCGACACCCGCCGATGCCAGTCCTCTAAGGACACCAGTAACGGACCCAGTCCCCGATGCGGCATGGCCGATCCTTCAGTCCCTGGGCTACAGCACTCGCTACATAACTGACGACGAGACGGCAAAGAGCGCAGTCGACGACCTATTAGGGTCATCCCTTATGCTGCTTGGCCTGGATATCGAGACGGGGGGGCTCGATCCGATTCGGGATCTGACCCGGTGTCTGCAAGTGGCGGATGATTCCACTGCCTATGTCTTCGATCTCCATCACATAAAAGCCACGACACTCGTGCCTTTGATGCGAGGCGATAAAATGTTCGTGGCTTATAACGCGGTGTTTGAGTGGCGATTTCTTCATCGTTTGGGACTGCAACCTCTTTCACCGCTGCATGATTCGATGTTGATGGCGCGAACCTGTTACGGACTCAACCCCAAGGGAGGCTATTATTCGCTGGCAGACACCGCAAATCGGGTGCTCGGTCTGAGTATCGCCAAAGCCGTGCGGCAATCCGATTGGATGTCTCCAGGACCACTCATCCCCGAGCAAGTCCACTACGCTGCCCTCGATGCTGTCTTAGCGGTTCGGCTGGCGGGTCCCCTTTACAAAACGCTGAAGGAGACAAATCAAACCAAGCCCTACCAGCTACAAATCGCAGCACTGCCCACCGTGGCCTCCCACATGCTCGAGGGTGTTCCATTCGATGGCGAGGGGCACAGCCGGCTCATTACTGAGTGGGAGAATAAGGCGGCAGAGGCCAAGGAGGCCCTCGAACGCCTCATGCCCGGGGTGAATCCTAATTCGTCGGTTCAATTGGCCAATTGGTTGAAGCAGTCCCTACCGGCTTACTTGGTGAAAACCTGGCCTAGGACCGACACCGACAATCTAAAGACTGATGCCGCCGCTTTGTCTGGTTGGTCCGGCGCACCTCCCGAACTACAGGCCTATAAAGAGTACTCAAAGCTTCTGTCCACTTACGGGGAGAAGTATAAAAATCACATCCACCCTGACACGGGTCGTATTCATGCCAACTTCAGCATTGCCGGTACAGTGGGGGGTCGGTTTAAGTGCTCGAAACCTAATTTACAGAACCCGCCTCGGTTGGCCGCCTTTCGCCAACTGTTTCGACCGGAACGGGCAGGTTACCGTCTGATAGTGGCGGACTACTCGCAAATCGAACTTCGGATAGCTGCTTTAATTGCGGAAGATCAGATGATGCTGCAGGCCTACCGGAACGGAGTGGACCTGCACCGGCTAACGGCCAGCATTACTTGCGGAATTCCTCTTAAGGAGGTGACTAAAGACCAGAGGCAAGCGGCCAAGGCGATTAATTTCGGTCTTATTTACGGTATGCAACCCCCTGGCCTTCAAGCTTATGCAAAGGCGACCTACGGGATCGAGATGACATTGCAGGATGCCGAGAATTCCCACCGCAAGTTTTTTGAGACCTATGCTGGAATCAGACGGTGGCACCAGAGGACCAGGAGCCGGGGTTACAACGATCAGACGGTGCGCACCACTTCCGGGTTGGTCCGGAACATGGGTGCCGAGGCGCGAGGGTGGAAACTGACCAATGCGTTGAACACCCCGATACAAGGAAGCGGCGCCGAAGTGTTGTTAAAAGCGCTCGCAAAACTCCCCCAGGCTTTGTCAGGACTGGATTGTCGGGTTATTCATCACGTTCACGACGAAATCATTCTTGAATGTGCCGAACATAACTTGGAGGCCGGTAAGGGGATTCTGCAGTCCGTGATGATATCGGCCTTCGAAGAGTTATTCCCGACCTCCGGCATGACGGCGTCTGGTGATCTGGTGGAAGCGCACGACGGAGCATCCTGGGAAGAGGCGAAAAGTTGACACATTCTCAGACCGGCCAGAAAACTCCCACAACTCCCACAACTCCCACAACTCCCACAACTCCCACAACTCCCACAACTCCCACAACTCCCCCCGGTGGGTGCAAGAATGGTGATTTTGTTTCGAGCGAACTGGTTTTGGGTGAGGCCATGGATGTCGAGATATGACCACGCCCGTGGAAGGAAGAAACCCTCCTTATTCGGGGAGGGAGAGGTTTCTTTCGTATGTCCAAGTTCTAGTCATTTAGATATGAGATGGGTCCTCCTTAAAACCCGGCCGCTAGGGTGGTGCAAACCTCGATAAAAAATTAGTCGCGAAACGCATAAGGCTTCATACGCCAGCATTTAAGGAGAGTAAGCGTGGGTAGGCATTCACTTTGATAACGTCCGTTTTAGGGCGGCTTTGCTCATCGGTGACGCTCAAGTACTCTTGTATTGAGACAGGCCAAAGCAGAAGCCATTCGGGGGGCTAGCCCACCATGGGTGTGTGTCCTCGGCCATCACTGAAAGGTCATGCCGGCTTGAGTCCTCGGGTCCTCCCCAGATGCCTCAAGGACGGGTAGTGGAAACCACCTTCATTTTCCAGCGTCTGCCCCCAAAATTGAATACCGTGCATCATGAGGTTTATTTATACCGCTGTCGCCTAAACAGGTCCTGGCCCTCAACCTATTTCGTCAGAACCAATCCGGCGGAGCTGTCGCCAAGCAGCTGGGAGTCCGTCCCGAGACAGTGAGCCGTTGGCGGCAGCTACCAGCCTTCCAAGATGCCCTGACTGCCGCAGAAGACCCGTCCTATGTTGACCAGGATATCAATGTCGTTAATTTGAAATGGAAAGGGTTCGATACCTTGATGAACCTTTTGGATGACCATAACGCTGCAGTAAGACTCCGGGCTGCTGCTGAAATCTTTAAGTTATGGGGTAACCGCTTACCACCTTACGCTGGACCCGATGCGGAGCTAGAGTGATGGAAATCAATAAGCCTCAACAGTGACGCGATTTTGGCTTGACTGTTTCATGGGTTCTGGATCTGATACAGTTGGAAACGGAATAAAAAAGGATGTTAAAGGGCTACGTACGCAAATAGTTCTATGAGGAACTGGTAGCCCTAGGACGCCTCATAACTCTGCCTATCAGGACAATTCGTTTTCAATTCTCGACTGATGGTTCTTGGGGCTCGACTCAAGATCCTCGCAACAGATCTTATCCTTGCCGCCTCTCGCCTCATCAGCATGACCGTAGCCTGTTCTTTAGTCTTCAATGGTTGTATGATTTTCCACCCCAACATCCTGCTCTCATAGCTGTTGCAGTTGATTTCTGAGCCCGCCCTACGGCGCTGGGCAGTTCTGTCGGTTAGGTTGTTTGAGGGCATTAGCAGAATTCTGGATTGCAAGATCCACCCAATTTCCCACCGTGTCATTCCATGTAATCGCCATGTTTATCGGACGAGAAGGTTTAGCATTTTTTGAAATGTAAACGCTATGTGTACCCCCCTCGTAGAGATAGCACGTACGATGATTAATCACACCATCAGGGACATCCTGGGCTAGCGCACTCGAAACATTTACGATCCCATCGTTAGGCCATATAGATTGATTACCTCCAGCCTTTGTAAACGCGTTTCCCGCAATAAGCGTAACGGGAATGTTGGCGAGGGCACCTTGATTGAAGGTGTTGAGCGCGTCAATTTGGTCCCTTCTGTTCTCAATCAACAAAATAGGTGCAATTGGACCGAATACTTTCAATAGATCAACGCAATCTTGTTGCCCATCACATCCCGACCGCTGGTCAGCGGGATCAGTTGGATTGGCGAAAGGCGCCCCCCTCCATGGCGTCCCAAGAGTTGTCAAGGACCTAATTTTTATTTTTGACTTTGTATCCTGGAGATATTTGATGGCCGAACGGGAAAACAATCCCCCCATCGAGTGCGCAACAAGATCCACCTGCCTGACATGGTATTTCTTGTTGAGGAAGTTAAGAAAGTTGGCCAGGCTAACACCAGCTAACTGAATGTCGCCCACAGCGTTTACAGTCATAAATGGATCCAGGGCCGCAGGGCAGTCACCGTAAGGGCCAATAATGTCATCACCAATGGTTGGCACAGATCCATTGCCAATCGAAGCAGGTGATGTGAAGACCCGATAGCCATGACTGATGAGATAGTCTCGCATATAAGAATCCGTACTACCCGCTACGTATCCTGTCTTACAGCCCTCCTTAGGCGTTGTGAAAGGACTGACCGCTGCCCCGCCGGATACGATGACAACCGCGCGATTGGATGACTGTGCACCAAGTGCATGCGCCTGAGATGCAGGGACAAAAGCGGCAAGTAAAATTGCGGCAAGTAAAATTAGGGATTCGATTTTAGAACGCATAGGGAAGATTATCCTTGTAATAAGTTTTTGGCTCTCTGCCACATCGTATGGAAAGTATGTCATATCGGAGCCGGATTAAGTAAGGGGTTAGCCGGCAGATCGGTTAATTTCCCCGTGGTCAGAAAGATGATGTTGGTCAGGCTGCGGAGGGAATTAAATCCTCTGGCGCTGACGATGGCGGCGCCTTAAAAGTCTCCATTACCCATTTCTCAGCAATTATTAGGCAACGGCTCATGAGGTCGGTGTGAATAGTATCTTCGCAAGGTGATTGGTCCAGATCTCGAGAGCTTGCTTCTTCTCAGGCAGATAGGCATAGCGGTCATAGTGTTTTGCCTGGACACCTGAGCTTCGCCCATGACTTAGGAGCTGCCCCCGGCATTCCTTGGGGATGGCAAGGCTTGCTAGCATTGTTTCGCATGTTCTGCGGAGATCCCCGGCTCGGAAAGGTTCAAGGCCATGTTCCAGAGCCAAGCGATTAGACACTCGCTTAACCACTTTAGATGGCGTTGTCGGATCCATAAGGATTTTGCCGCGTCCGATCTTAGTTATCGTTGCGAAAGGGTAGGGGGCATCCTGATTCAGCTCCCGCATCGGTTCAAGATGTTGTAAAGACCAGTCTGTTAGTGGTACCAGATGATCGCGGACACCTAGCCCGGGACGGCCCTTGCCGTCTCTGAGTGTGAGTATCCCGCGATCGAAATCAAAGTCTGACCAGTTGGCACGAAGTAACTGCTCCATTCTCTGCCCCCCTAACGCTAGATTGAATCGCAGAAATGCGGCGGGTACTGGCGTAAGCCCTGATAATGCATTCCAGAACAATCCTAATTCGGATTCCGTGAGCACTCGATCTCCGACCCGCTCAAACTCGGCAATCCTCGGTACCAATGAGGCTGGGTTTGAAGTCAGGCTAAATGTCACGCTATCTGAAGCGATCTTTCGAGGATCATTGTCGTGTTTGCCCCCATAAGCAAAGGCTGCGTGCAGATAGGATCGGAGCTTGTTGACCTGTCGGGTCTTACCCAGCTGAACCAATCGCGCCAGAATCAGTTGAATGTCTGCGGGTTCGATCTGGTTGGCCTTGGCTTTTAATAGGCCAGAGAATGGAGTGCGGACGTGGAGTTCAATCACATTGTTTACATTTTTCGAGCTTGATTTACCTAGCCTTTCTAAGTGCTCCACGTACACATCCAGCAATTGCCCGAAGCTACCCTGGCGGGCAATGATGGTGGCTTGTCTTCGATCCTCTTCTTTTTTTTGCCGTTCGTGAGCCTCGTAGTGATCGACATCTCCAAACTGAGCCACGAGATCAGCAATCCATTTGGCTCCTTCCTTGGCGGCGGCCAAAGTTAATCGATCGCCACGAATTTCTCTCCAAGACCGCTGACCCTTGCGGTCGAAGGTCCCAATTAAGGCAAAACGGCGAGCTTTCCCAATGTAATACCGGTAGTAGAAGTTCTTGATGCCATCCGGCATCGTTCGCATCAGGAGACAGCCTTGGCCGTGGCGCATCTTTTCGATGGTCAATTCCTGAATCTTATCGGTCGGTTTGATGACTTCGAGTTGGGATGAAGTGTAAGTGCTCATAGCCGAAATCTAGTGGCTGTTTTAGTGGCTGTTTGGTTCGGATATTATAGGGCAACATTGGAGCTTACTGGACTATAAAAAATATAAGATATTGATATATATGGCCAGTATGGACGTTAATGGACCCCTCTGAACTATGTGCCATGTGCCTCATAATCCCTTGGTCCTCGGTTCGAGCCCGAGGGGGCCCACCATATAAAACAGAGGGTTAGGTAGAGATGCCTAGCCCTTTTGTTTGCCTTAAAGGTTCTGGGGGAGCATACGCCGTGAATGTCTGCCTACTCTAAGGGCAAGGCTCTCTCTGATTCACCATCGTCTGATATGGCATCAATGCTCTATCCCTTCAGCAGTTCCGTCTTTAGAGCATCATCACCCAAGCCTTGCACCTAGAGGCATCGCGCTATCCGGGTCAAGGTTGGCGGTTTGGATTTTGAATTCACTGGGGCATAACGCCGATCCCCACCCCCTGCCGAAGGGGCTAGGCACTTCCTAATCCCCTCCATTGAGAGACCCATCCTAATTAATTATCTGAGTATTCCACTTAGCGTAGTGATGAGCGTATTTCCAGAGATTGCAGTGATAGTCAACGTATCACCTGATACAAAAAGCGAAGGAAGCGCTGCGCAACTTCCTGCTGAGTAGACGGGTTTCCTTCCTCTAGGTGTACGCTCCCCAAGATTGAAGTCCACTTCTACCGGAGCACCAGTACTTTCTGAAGCCTGAGTGAACCTGATCCGCTTTGGGGCAAGCGTGCAGCTTAATGTTCCGCTCCCATTCGTCAACGTGACCCCGAGCTTCTGAAGCTTTGAGATAGAGTCTTCGTTATAGCCGGGAGTGCCAAGCGGCAAGGTGATGCCACCATGGAATGTGGTCGCTTCTTTGTGGGGTGCTCTATTCGTATGATTTACGAAATGAAACTCACCTGTACCGATTTGGCCTGGCCCGATTGGGAGGAGTTGAGCTGAAAGTCGCTTAACGCCCCTCGTGGAACCATAGCCATACTCATCATGGTCTGACTTGGAATCGATGTCTTTGGCAAAGGAAGGGCTGGATAAAGCGGCCAGGGTAATTGCTGTAAGGATTAGTCTGATATTCATAATGGATCAAAGTAATTTGAATGGATCAAAAGCTCGGCGTAAGTGTCCCAATGTTCAGAAGGGTTTCCCCTGATGGGTCCGAGCTACCAAGTTGAATACTAGAGACCCTGATCAAGTGAATTACTGAAGAGAAGGTTAAGTTCTGATGAGATATTGAGATTTTTTGCGCGGCATGCCTAGGGAGCCGCGGAATAAATCGGTGAGCCCGGTAAATTCAGGGCTCCCGGCCAGTAAAATAGACGGCAGTTCTTCCGACCGCCAATTAACGTAAAGCGATGCAGCAACAA
>JBILGU010000067.1:0-3773 GCA_044350805.1 Methylococcaceae bacterium | reverse complement strand
AGGAGCACCAGCCTTTCTTATGCCTGTCGTTTTCTCGCGATGATTAAGGGGGTCTGGCAGAAAATGCCCTTGAAAATCCCGGAATCAATGGGCCGGGGAAGTCTCAGATAGTTCGGTACGTAACACCTATATGAGCAGGAGTCGCCGCAAAACACCCATTACTGGACATACGACGTGTCGCAGCGAGCGTGAAGACAAAAAAATCTGGCATCAGCGCTGGCGTTCCCGTGAGCGCTCGGCGTAAGTGGGGTTTAGGATGAATCACTAGAGGCCTACCTGCCGCTATTAGAAAACTAGGTGAGTAGTGTGTGGTCGATGGGTAAGGATGCTCACTCCTATTGGCCCCTGGATCGTCAGATAGCAGCGGCTGAGAGAATCGCCAGTTACAAGGGACAAACCCCTCATGAGCGAAACTCATTGAAGCAGCGGTTACTCCGTAATTGGATGGGGAAATGAGCTATTCTGTTTGTGGTAATTCGCCATGACCAAGACAATAAAGAAAAAATCGATGATCTCTCTCCAGAGCGTCGTCAGAAAGTCCGGTCCATGGTGAAGCAACTCATGGCTGAGGAAACGATGATTCGAGACCTACGGTTGGCAACCGCGCCTGGTAGTGTAGTTGCCAGACCAGGAACGCGGAGTATTAAAGGATCTTGATCTCTCAGTTAGGGCCACTAAAGCCACGAGGGAAGCATGAGTTACGAATCATTCCATCATAGTCTTTTCCTGTCGTTCTGGCATATCGAGCTGAGCAATTTGCCAGTCGGCGTTCTCGAACATCGGCGTCTCGCGCCAGAGGAAGCGAAGGCGCTGATAGGCGCAGCTCGCCAACACAACAGCTTGCTGTGTCTATCGACCGCTGACCTTCTTGCCCCATATCAGAAACATGAGATGGCGCGGTACGAAGAGCTTTGCGCCGTTCTTGACCGCAGTTTCGGCATTCCGCTTGACATTGATGATTTTTTCAGCAAGACGGTTCATGAAGGAAACTCATTCCACATGACTAACCCCCTGAACTGTGTCCAGGTTAGCGAGGGCAATCCGCTATTAGTTGTGACCTGTTCCTACTCTATGGCCGATGACACGGCAGAAGATGAGCATATGGGCTTTGTTGTCTGTCCAGATTCCGTAGAGTTCTGCTTATTTTCGGCCCAGCCTGTTGCCTGAGCCGGTGGAAAGCACAGTTTGCCGAATCTCCGCATAGTTCGCTTATCCATCAAGTCAGACGCTAGCAAACTTTCGGCGGTTTCATGAACGGACGCCAATATAGAACTACGGTACTGCTGACGACTCACAAATCACCTCAAAATCTCAGGTTATGCTTGGTTTTGGCCGAAGTATTGGGTTGGTTATACCGCCACTTCTTCCGGCTTCCCGGGGTCGACCATGTTGATTTGCGGCGAACTTTGACCCCTTTAACCGTAGCAAACAATGAACGCTATAGAACGTTACAGAACGTCCTCACCAAGCGAACATTTTTGGGGGCAACTTTGGGGGCAACATTTTTGAAGGCGTTTTTAAGTCTTTGATTTTGAAGGGCATTGAACGTCCTTCGGTAGACGCCACCTCCATATCCCAACTCGTTGATTTATAAGGTTTTTTTATAAATAATTCGTTCAAGGACGCCCCATGAAGACCTTCATGGGGTTCCCCTTCACCATCCGTACCGATTCCCTAAATCGGGACTGAACGGCCCCGGGTTTACCCGAACCCTCTCCTCAAAGGGTCAATCCCACTCACGATTCCCTTAAATTGGCTTTCCTCATGCTCGCGCTCAAAGGGCCTCAGCCTGACCGATAAAACGGGGGCAACTCCAACCTTTATGGGGTTCCGTACTTTTCAAGAAGGATTTCTATGGGCTTTCTATGGCTGCACCAGTCTGAACGGCCCACTCTTGCAACGGGACAATCTTCGGCTGATCTCTCCGCTCGGCAAGGCTAAGTTCATAATTAGCCTGAAGGTTGACCCAGAAACGTGCCGTACTAACACCTGCTCGCTCAAGCCTTACCGCCAAATCCGAACTGATGCCAGCATGTCCGTTAATGACGCGAGAAAGTGAGGTCCTCGACATGCCAAGCCGACGGGCCGCTTCACTCACCTCTATGCCGAGGGGAATCAATACGTCCTCGCGCAACAATTCACCAGGATGGGGGTGGTTATACATCATGATGGAGTCTCCTTAGTGATAGTCCTGATAGTCGACCAACTCAGTGTCGACACCCACAAAGCGGAAGGTCAAGCGCCAGTTTCCGTTGACCCATATTGACCAATGCCCTTCCATATCGCCCTTAAGAGGATGGAGTTTGTACCCCGGATGGTTAAGTTCGGCAGGGCCTGCGGCAACATCCAGGGCTGCGAGAATGCGAGATAGCTTTGAGACGTGTGCGGCCTGTATGCCGCGGGTCGTCCCCAAGCGATAAAAGGCTTCAAGACCTTTATGGCGGAAGCTGATAATCATATCCTAATCGTATCGCGTGCCGCATCGCGCGTCAACCAGATGCATCCAATGCTAATCCATTCCCTCCCCTCCCCCGCTCGTCGGGAGCCAGGGAACGCTTCATCGCTTCCACGCTTTTGAACTCAGGGGCGATCGATCAGACGTGATTGGGCCCCCACTGTTATCGCCGAGTGAAAATTGACCATCTATTTAAGAAAGTCAATCTCACTCAAAATCCCCTTTCATTGGCTTTTCTCACGCGCGCGCTTAAAGGGCCTCAGCCTGACCGATAAAACGGGGGCAACTCCAGCCATTTCTTATCTCCTGGCTCGATTTTGTCGGTCCGAGTGTATTCTTAGTCTGTGTTCAAAACCAACTCAAAGGCCATCATCTATCTCGATATCTTCTGGTTCGAGCTCAATTCCTGCCGCGGGTGCCTCAAGAGTACAAGGAATGACCGGCGGGAGTTGTTCTCAAAAGTACAGGACTCATACGTTTGAGCCATAATCACCCTAGGAAAAAACTCATGGCGATCAGTGCTGATCTACTACTCTCCTGCATCCACTTTTTTGAGATAACCGCCTATGAAACCATCACAAGGATTGGACTTGAATCGGGCTGCCATCAGGCAGGTAGTTGCATCTCACCGCGCCCAAAATGCTCGCGTCTTTGGTTCGGTCATTCGGGGTCAGGATTCTGAGGGGAGTGATCTGGATCTTCTGATCGACACAACCCCCGAAACGACGCTAATGGATGTAGCAAAATATCAAAGACAGAATTCCAAGAATATTGCCTTGTGTCGGAGCAATGCCATAAGCGTGTCCGAAGCATTCTTTGAGGGTATAGAGCGGGCTTGTGCCAATATCCCCAAAGACCACACCTAAAGCCGCAAGGGTCAGGTTTTGGCCTTT
Source organism: Methylococcaceae bacterium (assembly GCA_044350805.1). Classification (GTDB taxonomy): domain Bacteria; phylum Pseudomonadota; class Gammaproteobacteria; order Methylococcales; family Methylococcaceae; genus UBA6136. Next base: position 425 of record JBILGU010000067.1, on the reverse strand, counting down.
CTGCAGATGTGATCCGCCGTTTATGGTGGGTGAAGTTATCGCCATTATTTATTCTCGCTCTGTGAAATACATCACTAAGACTCCCCTATGGGACCCATCAGCAGAAATAACTGAATCACAAACAAATGGCGCGAAAGCTACACAACAGAAACCCCATTGGCAAGATCCAGACTTCTGTCGACACGTTCAGAGTCGCTGAGCTGACGCATGCGAGGGCGTGTTCTCCAGTTCCGGGGATCATTGGTCAGAATGCCATCCCCGCATATTCGGCGCTTTAGAGAGTGAGGTCCTTCCTGTGTTAGCCATCAGGCGTTGGAAATCCACGTCCACTGGTTTTGGCCATAACGGCCAAATCGGCATACCTTCGCGCCGCCTCAGTATCAAAGGGAAGGACCCTATCCCGAAACAATCCCAGAAGCCCATCC
>JBILGU010000076.1:0-3784 GCA_044350805.1 Methylococcaceae bacterium | reverse complement strand
ACGGCAAACTCAGTGACGGACTACGCCGTTTCGCCGATGATGTTGACCACCCGACCTGTGACTTTGTTTCAGCGGCGTTGATCACGGCCACCGAATATCAAGCCCGCGATTTGGCTCAGCTTTTAAGCCATTTGGCTCAATGTGCACGAGACGAAGGTCGCATGCGCACGCGCATTTGGGTCGGTCGTGCACGCACGCGAAGTTCGGTACGAATCATCTCATTTGTTGTTGTCGGTTTTGTAAGTGCGTTAGTTGTCTTTAATCGCGACTATTTGAGTGTTTATTCGTCTTTTGAAGGTCAAATCATTCTGAGCGGCATTTTTATCCTGTTCGGCTGTGCCTTAATCATGCTCGATCAATTTTCACGCATTGCGGCGCCGCAGCGATTTATTCGCCGTCGCGAGATAGCTCGGTAACCAAGTGGTGTTCTTGAGTGCGAGTTTTGGATCGTTGTTCGGTCTAGGTTTCTTCTTTCTCGTTCGTCCTGGTGCGCTAATTAAACGCATCATGCAACTTCGCAGTCGACTTGAACATGGCATGGTTTGGCTCATTTTGCGTGCTCAAACTCAGCACCGTGCAGATCTTGCGATTGTTGGCTATCAAGCTTCCGAAATGGTTTCCCGCAAATTGACAATGATGCTTGTCGCCAGCGTGTCGGCACTTGGCTTGATAGTTGTGCTCAGCGCCTTAGCGGTACATGTTTCAATGACTCTCGCGTTAGTCATTTTGTCAAGTGCGGCTGCAGTTGGTTTTTTCCTACCTGATAGTCAGATGCGTTCCAAAGCAAAAACTCGACGTCAAGATTTCTTGCATGCGTTTTCGAGCTATTTAGATCTCGTCAATGTTTTGCTCGCAGGAGGAGCTGGTACTGAGACAGCGTTGATTGCAGCCGCTGAAGCGGGGGATGGTTGGTCATTTGCCGAAATTCGCAGTGCCCTAACTCGAGCACGTAGTTCAAGGCGGTCACCTTGGGCTGAACTAGCAAATCTTGGCGCCGCTTACAACATTGCCGAGATTTCTGAGGTTGCTGGCAGCGTGCAACTTGCAGGCGAGCACGGCGCACGTATTCGACTCTCGCTATCTGCGCGCGCTGACTCATTGCGACATCGCCATATGGGCGAGATAGAGGCCGAAGCACAAAGTGCGACTGAACGTATGGGTATTCCGATGGTGTTGCTGTTTATTGCATTTATTGCATTGATCGGATATCCAGCGGTGAATCTCGTTCTCGAAAGTTTTTGATGGGCCACGATAAAACAATTTTCAAGACAGTAATAACAAACAACAGGAGGAAAAATGACAGCAATAAAAGAAATATGGCAGTACTACTGGATTCGATTCACCGCATCAGCGCAGCGTGACAGTGAACTAGGCGAAGTTAGCGCAACAACCGTCGTCATGGCAGCGGCGCTGATCGCCTTAGCAATTGCAGTTGGTGCCACAATCACCAGCCGTGTGACTGATAAAGCAAACTCGCTTGATCTTGGCTAATTGTTGAACTTTCACACGAGATCATGAAACAAATCGACAGCACAGTTGAACCCGGCGAGACGGTCATTCAGGTCGTCATTGCAGTTCCAATTGTGCTGTCGATGCTTTTAATTGCGGTTCAAGTAATGCTGTTCATGCATTCGGCGCAAATCGCGTCGCTTGCGGCCAGCAAAGGTGCGAGTATTGCTGCAACTTCGCAGGGCGATGTCGTTGAGGCTCTCAATTTAGCGACGGTAACTGCTGCCGAACTCGGGGGACAACTAGTTGGTACACCAACAGCAGTAATTGAAAACGGCTTCGCTCTAGTCAACGTTCGTGTAGCAGTGCCGAACATTGCACCATTTTTTCCTGACTCGGTTTTACGTCATGGCATAGAACCTTTAGAGAATTTTGTGCAAGAAGTCGATAGATGAAGACTGACTCTGGCTCTGTCACCGTAGAAATGGTGTTACTTGCCCCCGTGTTAATGGTGCTTATTCTTTTTGGCATTTACTCGGGCCGTGCTTCAGAGTCGTTGACCCAAGTTCGAAGTGCCGCTGATCAAGCAGCCCGCGGGGCATCAAAAGTAAGTCGTTCAAGATTTGAGACTACGGCGTTTCAAATTGCCGAGCGTGCTCTAACTAGCGAATCTATATCTTGCATTGACTTTTCGGTTAGTACTGCTTTAGTCGAGCAGGGCAACAACGATGCTGTGCGCGTCGAGATTAGTTGCACGATCAATACTGAAGGTTTGACACTTTTAGGTTTGACGCAACGGCGCGTGACAGCGAGTTCAACTGAAGTTCTCGATCGTTGGCGAGTTGACTCATGACAGCCAAACCTTTTTTTACAGCAGAGAGTGGTGTTGTCTCGGCTTTTGTACTTGGTCTAATGATGACATTTGTGGTTTGCGCAGGTCTTGGCGTTGATGGTGGTCGACTTGTTGCTAATCAGCTTGAACTTGCCGATCATGCCGAAAACGCTGCCCGAGTTGGCGCACAAGAACTGACCGACCTTCGAACCGGTGAGCCAACAATTGATGAAAACCAGGCACGATATTCGGCCTCAAACTATTTGGCCGCAAACGCTATAGATGGTGAAGTTTCAACAACTTCAAATTCAGTAACCGTGACAGTCAGTCGTGATGTTGAAATGTCACTTCTGAAACTTTTCGGTGCAAAAAACCATGAAATTACTGTGACACGTACAGCACAGCCAAGCGACCAGTAGCCATGCAATTCGTCTCAGACTTGTTTGATAGAAACGATTTATCTGAGACTCAAGTTTTAATCAGAGTATTGGTACTTGCGATCAGTGTCATTGTTTTATTCATACTCGTGCATACACTTTTTGACCTCACGCGTTATTTGGCTTTTTGCCTCAAGATTCGTCATTCTTTTGTGCCACGAAGTTGGCTATTTGTCGCTAGTACATCTTTCTGGACACTACTTATTCCGACTCGTAGCGAAGCATTAGATCAAGCACCGTCAATAACCATCAGCGATAAAGATGCTTTCGAAAAAACTAATTCCAGTACCCAAATCACCTCGTTGTTAACTTGCTCAGTCGTAGTTACGGGTTTACTTCTTGAAATCGGCAAAATTCGTGGCCAACATTTAGCCAAACTCGAAGCGCATTCTCGGCTTAATCATCCTTCGGCTACAGCAACGCTTACTGAACTGAGTCTTCGAGCGGTTCAGAGTTCACAGTCTTTGAACCAAGCCAGTCTCTTAGAAGTTCTACTACCAGCGAATTCAAATGCCCCAGTTTTTGTGCCACTAGGTATCAGCAATTCACAACAGGTTTACGTTGATCTTGGTCCAGGCTCTGTTGTCAGCATTACAAGTAATGATCAGGCTGAACAATCAGCAGTGTTTAATGCCTTGATTGTTTCAGCGCTTTTTGCGACTAAAAATCGTCTGCAGGTCATTGTTTATAAGACAAATTCTTATCATTCAGTTGACTTTGCTGGCATCGTTGCAGCGTCATCATTTGCAGAGGTACTTAGGCTGGCAGAGTTGTCGAATACAGAGTGTGTCGTATTTAGTCGCGAAGTGATTCGCGATAGCGAGATTTCTCAATTACGCGAACACAAAGTCGCTGTCGTCTGCCAAAACGCACTTACGAGCGCCACGACGACACTTCATGCTGTTGATTCGACTTGGCACTTATCGCCGGGCAATCTCTCAATCAGTCCCTTTGGCCTATCTGGTGAGCAGGTTACAACGCTTGGCGAATTGTTAAGTGATGTTGTTCGCTGTGCTGACGAATCAACTGTGACACGCGAAATTACCGTTGACTCAACAGTCGCACT
>JBILGU010000024.1:0-38213 GCA_044350805.1 Methylococcaceae bacterium | reverse complement strand
TGGTCGATCCTATATTGCATCCTTTGGTCCGTGCCGATCAAACTTCCGCTCTCTTCCTCGTTTTTGGAGCAGCGAAAAGCGGAATCTCGCCACCAATGCCAAATCGCGAGTTGCGGAGATTGGGTGATGGGGATTGAGGTCTGGTACTCCGGCCTCGTATGTGATGAGTTGCATTTCGTCCTGGCAATTTGCACCAAGAAGTAGTGAGGTGGTTCACTAGGAACGGACACCTGGTTAAGGGAAAATCCTTAACAGAGGTGCATGATGACCAAAAGACGACGATATTCGGATGAGTTCAAGTTTGACGCCATCCGACTGGTGAAGGAACAGGGATATAACCGATCAGAGGCGGCCAGGAATCTTGGGATAGATCCTGGAATGTTGGGTCGGTGGATTTTGGATCAAGAGAGGAACGAGGCAGCCTTGAAGCCAGGATCGGCAGCAGGTGATCTTCAAGATGAGGTCAAACGCCTTCGAGAAGAGAATCGCAAGCTAAGAATGGAGCGCGAAATCTTGGTAAAGGCGGCGGCCTTCTTCGCGAAAGAGTCGAGCTGAGATATCAGTTCGTTGCCCAAGAGAAGAAGGTCTACCCGGTATCCATGTTGTGCCGGGTGATGGGCGTCAGTCGTAGTGGATTCTATGACTATGAAAAGAGAGTAGCTCAGGATCCAGACCCTGATCATCAGGATCTGATGAAAATGGTCCGAAAGATTTCGGATTCATCCGACCACACGTATGGGGCGCGGCGCATGTCCCAAGCATTGAAGGCTTTGGGATATGAGGTCGGTAGACGGCGGGCCAGAACGCTGATGCGTGAAGCGGGAATTTGGGTCCGGTATCGAAAGAAATACCGGGTAACGACCAATAGTCGTCATAGCCACCCTGTATTTCCTAACCGACTGGAAAGGAACTTTAGGGTGGAGAAACCCAATCAGGCCTGGGCAGGTGACATCAGTTACCGTATGCCCAGACAGCAAAGCCGGCCGTTCACGGTGGGTGGAGCTGCTTGAGCATATTTGGAATGCGTGCTGTTTTTTTTTTCAGTACGCCGCCCTTTCGCTACGGAAGGGGATGAGCCTAAACGGCGGTGACTTGCCGGGTACTGGCAAGGTGACGAAATCCGTGGATAACGGGGCTTGAGGCGAGACGGTTACGCCAAGATGAGCCTCTAGGCTGAGCACAGGACGGTTGAGGAACACGAACCCATTTACTCGCATCTGAGGGTTGAAATGTCACCCCTGCCTACACCGTTTAACAGGCAGGAGGCGGGGTCTGCGGGTCTATAGGTATGAGACCTGTCGGGTATGCATCGGGCGCACAAGTAGCTTGCCCTATGCAAAGTTGAGGAGAGAGTGTAGCTAGACCTCAACCCCTGCCACGACTTGCGGAACGCAAGGATAAAGACTGCGATGGGCAACCTCACCTGTGCGCTTGAGTCCAAATATGTGAACTGGGGAAGTTTCGCGGAAATGCTAAGGGAGCAGACCCCCGATGATTCGCGAGATGGCGGAGCCCTCGTAGTAGTCCGAGGCTGGGAAAGCCAGCCACATGGCGAAGGGGGGCAGTTTGAGTGGCTTGTGAAGAAGATTAACCGACCGCAATGAGGTGAAGACCTTTGATAATCGGCGAAATGCAACACAAGCTGGCGACTTGGTCGACGCAAGATAAGGATCGAAGATTTGATCGCTTACTGCGACTGATAGCCGAGCCCGATTGGTTGGCTGAAGCGGCACGGATTACCCTTGGAGCCTCCGGATCCAAAACTCCGGGGGTCGATGGGATAACCAAGGCCAAGATGGAACGGACACTCCATCATGATCTGGAAGTCATGCGCGCCGAACTGCTCGCGGGGACCTACTCGCCGATGCCAGCTCGCCGGGTATACATTCCAAAAGCCAACGGGAAGATGCGACCGCTGGGAATACCTACCTTGAGGGACAGGATTGTACAGCGCGCTATGGTGATGGCCATGGATCCGATTTGGGAAAGCGATTTCCATCGCTTGTCCTATGGGTTCAGGCCAGCCCGAAGCGTTCATCATGCGATTCGAACAGTAAAGCTGCTACTCACCGAGAGCGATGAGGACAAATCGGCGGGCCGTTGGGTCATCGAAGGTGACCTCGCGAGCTACTTCGATACGGTCCATCACCGGCTACTTATGAGGGGCATTCGAAAGCGGATTGCTGACCAGCGTTTTCTGAGCCTTCTTTGGAAGTTCATAAAGGCAGGTCATGTTGAACGCGGTGTCTTCATGGCTGCAAGTGAAGGCGTCCCCCAAGGGGGCGTGATCTCTCCTTTACTGTCGAACATCATGCTTCATGAATTCGACCTATGGGTGGATCAAAACTACCTAAACGCAAAAGTCAGGAAAGACAGGTGGGCATGGAACAACGGCATCAAGATCCAGCGACCCATCGCTATTCTTGAAAACCGGCAGTGGAAACCTGGGGTTTCCTACTGTCGTTATGCTGATGATTTCGTCATGGTGGTAAAGGGCAACAAGGCTCACGCGGAGGAAGTCCGCGAGGCCTGTCGTGCTTTTCTCGAAGGCAAGCTGAAACTCACACTGAACATGGATAAAACCCATGTAACGCATGTGAACGACGGCTTTGTTTTTCTTGGCCACCGAATCATCCGCAAGCGGGGTTCCAAAGGTACCATGCGCGTGGTGACAACCATTCCTTGGGCAAAGTACAGAGGTTTCGTCAGGAAATTGGTGGATGAGCTATCGGGAAATTACAGTAGGAATCGGATGGATGTCATGGAAAGCATCAACCGCAAAATTGCGGGCTGGGCCAATTTCTATAAGTACACCGATTTCAGAGCAATGATCTTCAGGCGCATAGACCGCGCTGTATTCTGGCGATTCGGACATTGGCTTGCGCGGAAGTACCGGCAAAGTATGTCCGTACTAATGCAAAAGCACATTAGGCGTCCGTCTCCAGAGAAAGCCAAGACATGGGTCCTGATGGGTCAGAACAGCAGGGGCTGGCATGGCGAGCAAGCGCTTGGGCGCCTAATGACCAGCACCAAGAGGCAGTTCAGGTATCGGGGTCCCGAAGGGAATCCATACCTTGCTCAGGTTGATGAGTCTAAGATCTATAGTTGGCGTTTTGACGAAGTTACTCTTGCCATGGGCAACACTTGAGCGGAGAGCCGGATGCGCTGAGAGGTGCAAGTCCGGTTCGGAGAGGAGAGGCAGGGAAACGGTCTACCGCGCCCTGCTTCTTACTCTACTGTGGACTCATGAGGGATGGATTTATCTGGCGGTTGTAATCGACCTTTATTCCCGCAAGGTTGTGGGATGGTCAATGAGCCACCGGATCAATAGCCGTCTGGCCTGTGACGCGCTGCAGATGGCGATCTGGAATCGGCGACCCGAGGAAGGTGTGATCTTTCATTCCGACCGCGGAGTTCAATGCGAGTCATGAATTCCGGCGCCTTTTGAGGGCCAACGGCATTCTGGGGAGCATGAGCCGAAAAGGAGACTGTTGGGATAACAGCGTTGTTGAAAGTTTCTTCGGGAAACTGAAGTCTGAGAGGGTCCACTGGAGGAATTACCAGACGCGTTCGGAGGCCCGTGCCGATGTTGTGGAGTACATCACGATGCGGCACAACAGCATTCGACTGCATTCGTATTTGGGGTATTTGAGTCCGGACGAATTTGAAAGAAGGGGCCAACTGGCCGAAGCGGCTTAACTGAGTGTCCGTTAAACCTTGACCACGTCATTTTAAAATGGATTTGAGATTCAAGACAACCGAGTAAAAAAATAACCCATGGTGAGGATAGGCGTTCTATCCTTCTGAGATAACTTGATTTTGGAGTATTTAGGATGAAAAGCGTTTTGGGGATGGTGGCCGCTGGGTGCTTTTGTGTCTTGGTGGGCTGTTCGGCCAACCCATTGCTGTCGGGCGCTGAGAAGGTTCGAATTGTGACCAGCGACCCCCAAGGGTGTGAGTATCTGGGTGAAGCGACAGGGAACCAGGGCAACTTTTTTACAGGGGGCTGGACCAGCAACGAAAATCTTGAGACGGGTGCAAGAAATGAACTCAAGAATGCGGCGCTTAAAATGGGGGGTAACACGATACTCCTCATCACTTCACGGGCCGGTGTGACGGGAAGCTACAATGTCTCCGGTGGTTACGGGGGAGGCAGCAGCCAGGAGACCAACGTCACCTATTCGGGAACTGTTTACCGCTGTAAGTGAAGTTTCATGAGGGCAGGGGTTGATCTGACTCTGGGTCAAGGGCTCCTGCTTTTCTGGAATGGCTGTGGTTAAGCTGTCATCGTCTGTCTGTGCAATGTATTGCAAAAAGAGGTCTCGGCGACCTGATACTTTGTCAAACACGGGACTGGCCATTTGCGGCGGGTTTAATTTTTTCTAAGGCTTGTCTTATGCGGCTGCGGCTTCTTCTCTTTGTGGTTCTTTTGGGGATCGGGACCACTATTGGTGGCTGGAATGCCCTTCAACATGGCTTGTTAGAGCCTTGGTGCCAATCAGCAGCAGCCATCAGTGAGGGGGTTATGCGTCTTTTTGGAGGGGACGTGATCAGGTCGGGAGCGGTTCTTCGCGATCCCCTTACGCAGAAAGCTATCATGGTTTCCTGGGGCTGCTCAGGCGCGGATGCCACCTTTATTCTATTCTCTGCGATCCTGATCTATCCCAGTTGCTGGTGGGCCAAGCTACAGGGGTTATTCGCCGGGTTTGTAGCGGTTCAGGGCATGAACGTCGCTCGAATTATCACGCTCTTTCATCTGAACAACTGGAGCGAGCAACTTTTCAACTTCGCCCATTTGTACTTATGGCAGGGGCTATTGATGCTGGATGTTCTGGTCTTCATGTTGATTTGGCTTCGCTGGGAGAAGACGCAGTGCCGTCCGGCATAAAAACGTTCGTTCTTCGGCTCTTATTTTTGTTCCCCCTCTCAATGGCGGGTTGGTGGGCGCTTGCATCTTTCCAGATCGAAACCCTTTCTGGATTGTCTCAACTTATGTTGGGCTGGATCTTTCCGTCGCTGAATTTGGTTTTTGAATCTCAGTGGGAAACGATCCTCATTCAGTCTCGGGGGCTTGATCGGATCAGTGCCGCCATTGTGATTGATCCTCTGACGCTCACGCGAGGGCTGCCGGTCTACCTGTCCCTGATGTTGGCGGCACCCAATTGTCAGCGGTGGGGGAGACACATCGCCTGGGGCCTTCTTTTGATCTATGCGGCAGCGGCCTTGGGATTTTCCGCTGAGGCGACGGTTCGAGTCATCGAAGGTATCCCCAGTGCCTCTCCAGGCGAAAACATTCCTGCTGCTTTCATCCAGATCGTGGCCAAGTCCATAGCGACGCGGGTGCTGCCGATCGGCTTGTGGCTTTGGACCTACTGGTCCTTTGTCAAGGGTGGGGAATTTAAAGCGGAATCCAGGGCAAACGGATAACCCTACTCCTTGTATCGTTGCATCCAGGGCAGGGTCCTGTGATAGTGCAGTGGTCGCCTGCGTGAGACTGGGCTCGATCCGCAAGGCCCCATCGGTTTCAGAGCAATGACAAGAAAAAATCAATCATCACCACGGATCACGCAAATGACAAAAATATCGAAAGCTTACGGAATGAAAGCCGCGATGGCCGCGCTTTTGATAGCAGCCACAGTGTGGTCGGAAGCGCCAATCCCAAGACCTTGGAGGTGACCTACTACCCTCTGGCCGCCAACAGCACTGCGATTTATGCGCATGTCGCAAAGAATGGGGATGTCTGGTTCACCGAGTTGACCGCTTCCAAAATCGGCCGAATTCGCAAAGGTGTGATGACGGAGATTACGCTTCCGATCGCAAATTCTCGCCCGATTTCGATCGATACCTCTCCCGATGGGTCGGTTTACACCACCCTCGAGGCTGCCAACAGCATGGGGTATATCCGATCCAAGATCGCAAGAGGTCCGGCCTCAGGTCTTCAGACGGATGCGATCAAGCAGGTGTTCGTAACAACTCCGGGTGTTAAGCCCGCAGGTGGTACGTTCACCCCGACGGGTCAGTTCTGGTTTGGTGCTGCCGCCGTAGATGAAATGATCAAGTTCAAAAAGCCAAACACGCTCATTGAAATCCCACAGGGTACGTCCGGCTCCACCTATCACCGTTCGGCGTATATGGGTCACAAGATGTTCTGGACCGAGCTCTCAACAGATCGTATCGGCTACCTTAAAGACGTGCGCTAAGGACGCTAACAGGGGCCTGATCCGGGCCCATGAATGCAAAAAGGCCAGCAAGTTGCTGGCCTTTTTCATGCGCAAAACAAAGACAGACCAAAGATCAGGTGCCTTCTTTCAGGAGGCTGAAGAGTTCATCCTTGAGGGCCAGTCTTTTTTTCTTGAGTTCTTCAACATAGTCATCCGCGTGGACTTCGATTTCGGCCTCACAGCGACGGACTTGATGGTCGAGCGCATCGTATTCGTCAAAAAGCTTTGCGAAGTGGCGGTTGGAGATCTTGAGTTCATGGATACGCTCCTTGAACTCAGGGAGTTCGTGAGCAAGATCGTGTTTTTCGCCCAGCATGAGAGTTTCCTTGATTTGAGATTCGAGAGGGTGTCGGCAATGTCGATTCAATCGCCCTCTGGAGAAGACCACGCAATCAGTCATCCGACCGCTTGATTATAGGCGCGCTATTCCCCTCGATCTTGATCCAGATCAAAAATGGCTGGATCAAATGTGAGCAAGAAGGCTTCGCCACGGCGGCTGAGGAGCGCCCCAAATTAGGCTAATTCCCCTAGACAAGGAAGGGTTGAAAAAAAGGGGTGACGATTCATAATGGTACGTTGTCGAGGTGCCTGACCGTCGTTCGTCCGCGTCAGGTTAAACGGGAAACTGGTGCTATCCCTCTTGATTGGGATAAACGCCAGTGCTGCCCCCGCAACGGTAGGTGAGTTAAAGCGTATCGAAATGCCACTGTGTCTTGGGACATGGGAAGGTGATGCGTTTGGCCCTCTTAGGAAGGCCTGCTCACGAGCCCGGAGACCGGCCTCGATATTGTCAGCCGTCGCGGTGGGCGATGGGTAGGCTGTTGCCCCCATGTCCCCCCGGAACAGGTTTCAGGCTATCCAATTTCACTGCACGGTTTTTGCCACTGCTGCGAGCGGGTGTTGCCGCGGCTTGACCCGAATCCGAGCATGCCAAAAAACCTGATATTCAGTCTTTCAGTCCTGATTCCTTTGATCGCTCATGCGGAGAGTGACTCCACCGATACGCTTGATCCTGTCGTCATTACAGCGACGCGAAGTAATGTCAAAGAATCCAATCTTGCCAATACGGTGACCGTGATTAGTGCGGAGGAAATCAAAGCCCGGAGAGTGAACGCCGTGGCCGATATTCTCCGAGTAGTCCCGGGACTTGATGTGATGAGTGCCGGTGGGACAGGGCAGCAAACCTCGGTATTTACGCGGGGATCCAATTCCAACCAAACCTTGGTTCTCATCGACAATATTCGAATGAATGATCCGAGCAATCCCAACAACTCCTTTGATTTTGCCAATTTGCAGGTCGATGACATTGAGCGAATCGAGGTCTTGAGAGGGGCGGCCAGTGCCATGTGGGGCGCAGATGCTATGGGGGGGGTGATTCACATTATCACCAAGCATGGTAAAGGGCCGGCCCAGTTTTCAGGTCTGGCGGAGGGTGGCAACTACAACACCTGGAAAGTCGGTGGTGGGATTTCGGGCGAAGTCGACCGATTGAATTACGCGGTCAATGCCAGTCACTTGAGTAATCTGGGTGTCTCCGCTGCGGCCCAGTCGATGGGAAATAGCGAGCGCGATCCTTACCAGAATACGACGCTTCAGAGTCGGTTCAACTATCAGATGACAGATACCCTCGATGTGGACTGGAGTCTGCGTTACAACGCCGCAGGGACTGGCCTCGATAACTGTGGTGGATTTGGCTACAAGTCCTACACCGGGCAGTTCGTCCGATGTGACAACCCCCATTACTTCAATGACAGCAACCAACTTTATACCCGGGGTCAGGCGCGTTGGTTTCTTTTTGATAACTTGTGGGAGCAGCGCTTTGGGGTGAACTTTACGCTCAGCGATCGTCAGACCTACTACACCGCTCCGGTTTCACCCGACTGGGTTCCACCGGGTTCCACGAATGGTCAGGAAACAAAAGTTGAATGGTTGAATTTCATTCACGTTCTTCCCAATGACACCGTCACCGCGGGCGTTGAGGGAAGGTTTGATTCGATGGATAACGAAAGTGGCTTGGCCTTGGCTCAGACCAGCAATCATGGATCGATGAGCAACGCGGGTTACTATCTTCAAAATCAGCTCGACTGGCTGGATCGTTTCCATACGACGGCCGGTGGTCGCGTGGACGATAACTCCCAGTTCGGAAGCCATCTCACCTGGCGTTTCAATCAGACCATGGATGTCCCTGAATTAGATCAAAGGATCAAGGCCAATATCGGAACCGCCTTTCGTGCCCCCTCCCTTTGCGAACTCAGCAAACAGTGTTTTGGCAATCCCAACCTCATGCCTGAAACGAGTCTGGATTGGGATGCGGGATTTGAGCAGGACCTCTTTGATAAAAAGGCCATGCTGGGGCTTGTCTATTTTGATAACAACTACAACAACCTGATTCAGTGGAATCCAAGTGCTAATGGGGGCTTGGGGAATGTCGAAAATGTCAGTAACGCGATCGCTCGTGGTGTCGAGACCTTTGCTGAGTTTAAACCCCTGCCCGAGTTGTCCTTGAGGCTGAACTATACCTACGACGAGACCTTTGGGCGTTACAACGCCACGACGGGGCAAAGATCCAACGAAGCCTTGCTGCTTCGGCCAAAAAACAAGGGTAACTTTGATCTCGATTATAAGTTTTTCCCGGAAGCCTCAGCGCACCTCAATGTCCTGGTGGTGGGTTCAAGGAGTTCCTACGACACCATGGGTTCGATTACCCAAGTTCCGGGATACGTTCTTGTGAATCTTTCCACCAACTATGAGCTGAATAAGGAGGTGACGCTCTTTGCAAGGCTCGACAACCTGTTGAACAAGCAATATCAGCAGGTTTGGGGGTATGGCGCTCTTGGCTTCTACGGACTCAGTGGCGTTTCTGTGAAATTTTAGTCAGGACTTTGCCGGCATGACCCATGTGTCATACCGGCCCGTTCTTAAATTAAAGGACGATGACGGAGTTTTCTGAGTCAATCCCGTTGTAAGCAAAGCGATCCGCTTCGGGTTCATTGACCCAATGGTTGCCATCGACAACATAACGGAACTGGTACTCTCGATTGTTTTCTAGATCCACCGAGACGGACCAGCTGCCGTCCTTGGAGCGCTTCAAGGGTAATTCGTCCTTGGACCAGGCGTTAAAATCACCCGCAAGACTCACCGAGGAAGCCGTAAGGTAGGGCTCTCCAATCAGGCTGAACTTTACTTTGCAGACCGGCTTTGTTTTAAGGAACTTCTTTTCAAGACTCATGGACGATCACCTTGGAAATGGTTTCACACAAGGCCCATTGTGGCGAGGCGAAAGCATCCGAACAAGCGCCTATTCGGAGATAGTGTGTCAATCAGTCGGGGTGTTCTGTGGCTCAGGGAGGGCTTCAATCGCGCCTTGCTAAGGCGGAGGGGATTGGTAACAATGGCCACCACTTACTTTTCGGAGGTTCTATGCGTCTTATCTTGTCCATGATTTTTGTTCTGACCCTGGGGGGGTGCGGTGTTCAGCTCAAGGGGGGCGTGACCGAGCAACGCACCCAGATCAAGGCGATGGAGACGGAGACCCTGAACAAGCTCTATGCCAAGGACCCATCGGCGCGTAAGGACATCCGAAAGGCTGCGGGTTATGGTGTTTTTGATGCTTCAGGCGGAAAGATCATGTTCGGTGGACTGGATCACGGGAATGGGGTTGTCTTCGACAATGCCTCCGGACGCAGAACCTACATGAAGATGTTTGAGCTTCAGCCGGGTCTCGGCTTTGGCTATACAAATTTCAGGTTGGTCTTTGTGTTTGATACCCGGGAGGTCATGAATAACTTTATCAACAGTGGCTGGGAGTTCGGAACCCGGGCAGCCGCTGCGGCAAAGAGCAAGACGGACGGCGGAGTGGCAGAAATTGGCTATACGGTTGCCCCCGGAATGCATGTCTTTCAGTTGACGGAGGAGGGTGCCCTCGTGGGTTTAAGCATTACGGGTGCCAAGTACTGGCGGAACGATGACCTGAATTGATTCCTGGGCGGGGCAGTCCAGGCCTGCCTCACCGGACTCAAGGGCACACGCTTTTTGTGCGCCCCGATGACGATAAGAACAGCCTGGATTACCGTTGTGAGGAGATTGAGATGGTCAACGTGATCTGTTCGAGCTGTCACCACGAAAATGAGAAAGTGGCAACAAACTGCGCTTCTTGCGGTGCGACTCTTCCGAATTCGGTTGCTCCGATTCGGCAGTTAAGTGGAAAGTTCTCAGCGGCTGGGGTGGTCGTGATCGCTCTGGGCGTCATTGGAACCGTTCTTGGGACCTGGTGGGGCCCCCCGGCGATTCTTCCCGGGGTCGCACTCTATATGATGGGCCGCTTCTTTTAAGCGTTCCAAGCCTTCGAGCTAGGGGTAGAGGAGGAAGGGTCGGCGCTCTTCCTCCCAGTTTTGTTCGTCCTGTCCTGTGAGGGTTTCAAGATCCCCCACCAAGGCTTCTGCATCGTCCACCCATTCCCTGAGCAGGGGGCTGCCGTTGATGAGATCGATGGCGAGGCGGTCAAATTCATATTCATACGGAAAATCTCGCCACAAAGGATAGTCAGGGATCAGCGTCCGTATGGCCTTAAATGCGAGTGATTGGAGCCGCCAGGGTTTGAATCGTTGATGCTCATACCCCGGTCCATCGGTATGAATCTGGATGCCCGCACAGAGCTCACCGCTATGTTTGTGAAAAGTCGGCTCAAACCAACAGGGTCTGAGGTGACAGCCTTCCAGCCAGTCTGGGGCCATCGAGCGCATTTCGTGGATGATCGCTTTGGGATCCAATGCCGGAGCGCCAAATAGCTCGAGTGGGCGGGTCGTGCCTCGGCCTTCCGAGAGGGTGGTGCCTTCCAGCATGACCGTTCCAGCATAGGCCCTCGCCATCGAGAGGTTCGGGGCGTTGGGGCTTGGGTTGATCCACCCACGTGATTCGAGTGGCCAGCCAAATCCTGGTGCCTCGTGTGGATCCCAGCCGACCATTTTGATGACGCGATATTCGAGGTCCAGTGAGAAGTGGTGAATGAACCAGTGGCCGAGTTCGCCGAGGGTCAGACCATGTCGCATGGGAATGGGGCCTGCGCCGACAAAGCTTTCCCAACCCGCTCTCAGGGTAAGGCCCTCGATCGGCCGGCCCGCGGGATTCGGGCGATCCAGAACCCAAACGGCCTTTCCGGTTTTTGCCGCCTCCTCCAGAATGTAAAGGAGCGTGGTGATGAAGGTATAAATCCTGCAGCCAAGATCTTGAAGGTCGATCAGGATCAGGTCGAACTGATCCATCATTTCAGGCGTGGGCCGCCTGACTTCCCCATAGAGGCTGTAGACCGGAATGCCCAGGGTTGGATCCCGATAGTCGCCCGATTCCACCATGTTGTCTTGCTTGTCACCACGGAGCCCATGCTGCGGTCCAAATGCGGCCGTTAAATGCAGCGAGGGACAGGCAGCCAGAGCATCAAGGGAGTGTTGAAATCCCTGAGTCATGGAGGCGGGGTGAGCAAGAAGCGCGAGCCTTCGACCGGAGAGTTCGGCCATGAGGGCAGGCGTCGAAAGGAGTTGGTCTATGCCGAAATTCATGGGTCCAAGGGGTTCGGATCGTGAGCTAGGGGGAAAAAACTATCGGGATGATGAAAGTCGGGTTTCTCTGAGGGATGTTTTACCGCCCAATAGGTCATGGTGCCAGATTTCTCTTTCAGGATGACCGATAAACCGGCTTCCAGCGGAAACGATCCTTGCAGGTGATGCTTGATCATGGACCATGGAATTTTGGCCTCCAGAGAAGTTTCCCCGGCCTCGATCTGGGTCTTGATCACAGGAGAGTCTCCGACCTCAGGTCTCTCCAAAGCGGCCCGGTAGCCACTCAACCGGTAGAAAGCCCAATGACCGGAAGGGGCAAAATTGAATTCAAGATAATCGGTGGATTCATTCTGTCGGCGCAGGAAGATCTCGCAACAGGTTTCTTGCCATAAGTGGTCCAACCGACGGGCTTCTCCATGACGTTCGGAAATCGCGAGTCGACTGCTGTCACCTTTGATTTGATAAAAAAGCTCAAGGCCCTTCTTATTGGATTGGAGAC
Source organism: Methylococcaceae bacterium (assembly GCA_044350805.1). GTDB lineage: Bacteria > Pseudomonadota > Gammaproteobacteria > Methylococcales > Methylococcaceae > UBA6136. Next base: position 25,938 of record JBILGU010000024.1, on the reverse strand, counting down.
GGGACTGGATGTGCCAAAGTTCGGCTGAATGAGATGACGTCGGGTGGGGAAGAAGCGTTTGGATCACTTGATCAGCATGACCGGAACATCGGCAAGCTGGATCACTCGCGATGGAAGAGAGCCGAGCAAGAGTGCCGACAGCGTGCTGATTGAGCGGTATCCGATGACAATCTGGTGAATGTCATTTTGCCGCGCAAATTGGGCAATCACTTCTGCAGCATCACCGACACAGATATGGTGTTCGAATGATCGATGCGCGGATTCCAGCTGATTCATCGCCCCCTTCAGCTGTTTGATGCCTTCTTCACGCTGAAAGTCTTGAATCTGATCATGACTGAGAAACATGCCGACATCGCCATGGATGGCGGGCTGAACATTGATCAAATGAATCTGGTGAGGCGTTTTGATGCGGTCAATCCAAGAGATCAGTGATGCGATAGTCTCTTCACGGATTTCGTTTTCTTCGACGGGAACAAGAAGCTTCAGCATGAATTTACCCTGATATCGATCAACGAGCTTTGGACTTAGGTTTTTGCTTTTTGGGACTGGATTTGCTCTTGCGTTTGGCGTGGGCCAGATCGACCAGTACGGCCTCCTTCTCACCCATGGCACGTGCCTTCAATTTTCCGATCAAGAGCACCAATCCAGCAAAGGCATAAGGCAGGATCTCGTGGGTTATTGCTCCTTCGCTGAAGATGTCGACGGCGCTGAGCGCGGGCTCGGTCACAAGCATTTCACCGGCCACATATCCCAAGATGGCCGCGCCCAGATCAATGATGATGGGGTATCGATCCATGAGGCGAAGGATGAGTGAGCTTCCAAAGATCACAATAGGAATGCTGATGCCCAGTCCGATGATCAGCATCATCTGATTTCCGCCGGCTGCTGCAGCGACGGCAAGCACATTGTCGAGACTCATGACGAGGTCGGCAATCAGAATAGTCCGCACCGCTGAGGCCAGCGTGTTGTTGGGGCCGACATTGTTGCCGTCCGTTTCTTCATGAGAAAGCAGCTTTGATGCAATCCAGAGGAGCATCAGGCTCCCGAAAAGCTTGAGGAAGGGCAGCGTCAACAGCTGGAGCGCGGCAAAGGTGAGACAGATTCGCATCAAGATGGCTGCCATCGAGCCAAGAATAATGGCGCGTTTCCGCTCTTCTATGGGGAGAGATCGAGCCGCGAGTGCAATGACTACGGCGTTATCGCCAGAGAGCACAATATTGACCATCATGATCTGGCCGAGATCAAGCCAGAAAGCGGGGTCACTGAAGTTAAACGACATACGGGTGTCTCTGATTGAAGTTCAGCTGCGGAAGAGTGAGGGTCCGCGAGGGGGGATTGAGTTAATCCCTCCGGTCTGTGGGAGCGATTCTATCAGGCGGGGTGCTTTAGAGGTGTGGAGCGATGATATCGCCCGAGTATGGGACCCTTTGGGATTGGTGCTTTGCCATGGGTTCAGAGACTCATTCGGCGTGGAGTTTAAATGATTGAGCCGAGGTGGGTCGAAGCGAAGGGGAGCCAGCGGCGGAGCCCCCCTCTTCGGAAGGTGGATTACTTCTTTTTGTCTTCGGCTGGCGCTGTTTCCCGGGGCAGGATAGGCGTTTCAGTGCTGATCTTCAGATCGGAAAGGAGGTTAAGCTCATTCTCGATCTGTAGAAACTGTCCTGCGATGATCGGAGAGGTGGCCTTTTTGACGCGGTTGTAATACTTACGCCAAAGTTCATTGCGATCATCCCGAATTTTCAAGGATCTCAGGGCCAGATTGTCGGCAATCTCGTTGTTCATGTTCTCGTAGTTCGCCGCATAGTCGCGGATGATGCTGTAGCGCTCATCATAGATTTTCTTGAGCTCTGCCTCATAGGCGTAGTACTCCTTCCAGAACGCATCGTGTTCCGATGCGCTGAGGTTGAGTGCTTTTTCGATGAGGGCTACCTTCTTTTCACGGTATTTTGCGCGATCGGCATCCAGTGCCTTCATTTCGGGATCATTGGCCGTCATCGGTGTCAGCGGCTTGGGCGTCTGAGCGCAACCGAAGAGAAAAAGTCCGGCAATGAAGGTACCTGCTGCGAACAGGCGAGAAACTTTAATCGAGTGAATCATGGTGAGGTCCTGAATTGGTGAAATCGCGGGCGCCATTTGGTCAATGGGCATTCTATCCCATGCACAAATTCTCTTGCATCCGTCGATTTCCGGGGGGTGCTTTATTTCACTTTAAGGCGCTTATGCCGACTCGCGAAGGCCGTACTTTCTGACGCGATAGCGCAGGGTTTCACGGGTGGTTCCCAAGGCGCGCGCTGCGGCCGTGACATTCCCTTGATGGGAATTCAAGGTGGTTTCAATGATGTATCGGTCCATATCATCAAGGTCCATGCTGCCATCCAGGGGAATATAAAGGCCCTCGGAGGGATGCATATTGGGGGCTACGGGCAGAGCGCCGGTTGGAGAGAGTTGGAGCCACTGTTTGGGAAATGTCGGTCCATCGGCAAAAAGTACGCAGCGCTCAACGACATTCCTCAGTTCTCTGACATTGCCGGGCCAGTCATAGCGATGCAGTTGGGTCCACACCTCGTCCGGAATAATCTTGACCTGTTTTCCGGCCTTGGCGTTCAGTTCCGCGACAAACATGGGAACGAGTTCCTCAAGATCCTCCTTGACGTCTCTAAGACAGGGAAGCTCAAGCCGAAACACACTGAGTCGATGATAGAGGTCGCTGCGGAAACAGCCCTCACGAACCATGGCTTCGAGATCCCGGTGACTGGCCGCCAGAATCTGAACATCCACGCTGATTTCACGCTCTGAACCCAGTCGCCGAAATTTGCGATCCTCGATCGCTTTGAGAAGTTTGGATTGAAGGTCGAGGGGCATTTCGCCGATTTCATCAAGAAAAAGGGTTCCCCGGTCAGCCTGTTCAATCAGTCCCCTGTGTCGACCAGCTGCGCCGGTGAAAGCCCCGGCTTCATGCCCAAAGAGCTCAGATTCCATTAAGTCTCGAGGGAGGGCCGCGCAATTGAGTTCAATCAGGGGATGTGCGCCCCTGGGTCCGCCATGATGCAGAATTCTTGCGACCAGGCCTTTGCCGGTTCCGGTCTCGCCTCCGATGACAATCGCGCTAAACGGGACTCTCGTCAGACGATCCAACATTTCCCGAATGTGCTGCGCCTTTTCGCTGCGTCCGGCATAGGCTTGGGAGGAGTAACGTCGTGAACCTGCTTCTGCTTGGTCCAAAAGACGACGCTGGGCAATGGTGGTTCTTTTTGCACTTGCGATGACAAGATCGAGTCGATCCATTTCGCAGGGCTTTTCAAGAAACTCATAAGCTCCAAGCCGAAGGGCACGAACGGAATCTTCGATGGCACCGTAGCCAGTGAGGAAAAGCCATTCGCAATAGGTCACGCTGCCCTTGATCTCTTCCATGAAGTCGAGAGCGTTTCCATCCGGAAGGTTCATGTCGGAAAGGATGACCAGAGGCTCGAGGCGCTGGCCGATCAGAATGGTGCGGGCGTCTTCGAGCGTCCGTGCGAGTTCCACTTCCCATCCTGTGCTTCGGAAGTGCCGTGAAAATTCCTGACCCAGGAGGGCTTCGTCTTCGATGATTAGAAGGGTATCGGCCATGGAGTTCTCGTTGGGTCAGTCAGACGATGAGTGCCAAAGTCAGGCGCCGCCGGGTTCCGGGGCGCTTCGAATTTCGACAGGGCGCCCGGCACAGAGGCGCATATACGTTCCGGAGGCTGAAATCCCGTTGAGGACGAGGCTGAGGGTCACCAACGGCGCCATCCAAGCATGTTCTGAGCTGACGTGATAGAGGATCAAATCCTGGCCAATGAAAGAGGGCCATAGCGGGAAACCTACCATACCTAGAAAGCACAGGAAGAAAAGCAGGGCAGCAACGGGAGAGCGTTCATCCATGGCTCTGAACATGAATGGATTTTCGGCAAATGAATTGGTTCGGTCCATCCAGCCGATCACCAAGCGTCCGAGCACCCAAAATGGAATGATGCCACTTAGGAACAACAAGACATATCCCCAGCTTCCATTTCCCACAAGTCCTGCGGCGATTCCGGCCAACGTATTGCTGGCGCCGATGTAATTCCAGGTGGATGCCGGGTAGCGTTTTACGGTGAAGCCCAGCAATGAGCAAGCAAACATGCCAAGGATCAAGGTAATCGCAATAAAGATCGTGAGGTGTCCCGTCCTGAGGTGAAAAGCCAGCCCGGCCCCAAAGGTCATGACCATGAGGGTCCAAGCGGTGATGCGGCGCATTCTAAAAAGTCTCGACCCCAATGTTCTGAATGAGTCCCAAAGCCATTTTCTGACGGCAAGTTCAAGATTGAATTCCTGCAGCGAGAGAACGTGCAGCGTATTGCGGATGGTTCGGGGCAGAGGATCTCGCAACGCTTTGGGAAGCGACTGACTCATCCTCAGGCGCTTCAGGTCCAGCGCAACATCAATCTCGCCCTCAACACGCATGAGATGCGAGACGATAGAAGGCGAGACCAGGAGCTGGTAGCAGCGGACAAAGGCATTGCCCAGCACGTGGATCAGCACAAAGCTCCCAAGCCCCAGAGCCAGCTCGATGAACATGAACCCCACCTGGGTAATCGAGGCATAGGCGATCCGCCCTTTGATATTGGATTGGGTCTGCTCTGAGATGGACGCCACCAGAACGGTGATGGCGCCAATCAGAAAAACGACCAGACGTGAAATGATGTCGAAGCCCCAGATGGCCTCGGTTCGAAGGAGCAGGAAGACGCCCAGGTGAATCGATAGAGCCCCATAGAAAATGGCACTTGAAGGTGTTGGACCTTCCATCGCTCGGGGAATCCAGAAGCAGAAGGGGAACTGCGCCGATTTTCCCATACTGGCGAGAATGAGAAGGAGGGATAAGCCTAAAAGGGTGAAGCTCCCCCCTGACGGAAGGTTGGTATTGATGGCGTCTGTGAAATGGCTGAAGTGGCGATTTTCCTGAAACAGGAGATCAACCAGAAGGGCCGCAAGAAGAAGACCAATATCGCAGAGTCGGTAAATGCTGTAGGCCCTAAGCGCATTTCGGATGGGCTGCTGTCGGTGACGATAAAAGGCAATCAGAAGGAAGGAGGCAATGCCTACAATTTCCCAGCCGGCAAAAAAGACGTCGAGTCCACCGGACAGGATCAGGGTGTTTAGACCAAAAACGAAGCCGAAAATGGTCAAAAAGAAGCGGCGGTAGCCGGCTTCCCTGTGGAGATAGTATCGGCAGTATTTGACGATGACCGAGAAAATGACCCAGGTGCAAAAAAGATAAGCGGCTCCGATGTGGTCAAAAAAGAAAATCAACGAGAACCGATATTCATCTTGCTGATACAAGGTCATCCAGTCGAGCTCGATATTCGGAAAACCCTCTCGGGCCCACTCGGTCAGGAGTCCAAAGACGGCAACTCCCATGGCAAAGCTTCCGACCCGACTGATGGTGGCAATGGCCTGCTCGCGGTGTCCGAACATCAATAAAAGCATGAAGGTGGCCAGTGGCGTCATCATGCAGGAGAGGATCAAGGTATTCATGGCGTCCCTGGATCAAGAATGTGGACGGGGATGGTTTGGGTCTGACGCCGATACGCCGCTTCCGATGAGGCGGCCCGAGGGGGGGAGAAATCTTCCGGAATCTCCGGGGGCCTCCAGCCAGTTCGCGTTAGGTATTGGGCCGTCTGATCCGTGGGGTTGATCGCGGCCACCCGGATCCACTGATTATCCAGCCATTCCTTCAGCGCGCCGATCTGCGTCAAGGCAAGATCTACGATCTCGGTGGTTTGTTCGACCGCAATGAGCAGCCGGGCCGGCTCGTGGACCTCAATCATTTGGGAGGGTAGTCCTGTCCTAAGATCCCCCTCAACCCCATTGGCAACTCCGAGGAGTCCCACCACGTTGTGGGGCAGCTTGGTACCGGCTCCGTACATCGAGTTGTCGATATGGGAGAAGTAGTACTCGAGATTGATGCCGCCGCAGACAGGAATGACCTGAGAAAAAATGCGGGCAAGAATGCGCCCCTCTGGATCGCTTGCAGGGTCATAGGAATGCAAAAAGGATCTTCGATCCATGAATAGGCCGCGGGAAAGTTGTCTTCGGCCGACGATGCAATAGAGATTGTTTGAATGATTGAGCTCGGGACGCGGCTCAAAGATGGAGGAGGCGCGAAGTTTGACGTGTTCGGCAGCGCTCTGGTGGTTACCAGCCTTGGGGCCCAATTCAAACCAGCGACATCGTTCATGCGCATTGCGCCGAAGGGCCTCTTGCATGGTGGTGCGAAAGCTCAGGAAACCCTCGGGTAGGGGATCCTCGAGGTGCTTGAGATCAAAGTAAGTGACTTCGTCTCGGGTGGTGTCATGAAGGGCCGGTATAAAGAGTGTTTCATCTGGAATTGGAATTCCGCGCTGACTCAGGATTTCCCTGACCCCGGCATCGTTTGCCATTTGAGCAAAGGCCCTGGCATTGGGTGCGCCAGGCTTCCCTGAGCACGCACCACAATCGTAAGCAGCAAAATGAGGGTTATTGGCGCTGGATGCCCCGTGCGCCACGACCATGATGATGGGGGCGAATTCATCAGTCAGGCCTATGCTTCGAAGGAAGGTCTCCAGTCGATCAGCAGCTTCATCTCTTGAAAAGCCCAGCATGCGTCCATCGGGGGTTCGCTCATCTTTTTCTCTAAAAAGATGAAGAAGGGAATCGTGTTCCACGCTTCCAAGTTTGGCGAGGCTGGGCGTTTTAAGACCGGGTCTGAAAACCTCCAAGGCAAGGCGTGCCGCGTAGCTGATACCCAGGGTTTGGGTAACCAGCCAGTTTTTCAATGGGTGGGTGGGTTCGAACGCCCGCCTCGGCGAGCTCGCGTCTGCGTCAGGGGTCTCAAGATGAGATTCAACGACGAGATGGTTTGGTTTTACGACCGCAGGACATTGTGCAACGGGATAGATGTCCTTCAAGCCCTTGTAGAAAAACTCAATCCCAAAAAAACCGGCCGCCCCGAAAGTTTCGATGGCGGGATCCAGTTCTTCAAGGTGTCGGCGGATCGAGCACTCCCGATCATCTATGCAGAAAATGGCCTGAATTTCGGCTGCGTGCTTTGTGCTTGCCGGTTTTTTTTGCAGAGCGGCCAGGAGTTCGGCATAGAGGGAGAGCTCCATGGCTTCCTGCCAAGCCTGAAGGTGCTTGGGGACCGGGGGACTAGTCAAGGCGGATATGAACGAATCAACCTCGCCCAGTGGCGGGGTCTCCTCAACGGAGGTGAAGCGAGCTCCAAGCTTCATGTTCAAAATGGCCAGCTGCATCAGGAGTTCGATCGCAATGAACTCCTTCAGGCTAATCCATCGCCTGAAAAGAAGGCTTTCAGGCCTTGTCTCAATGACGTGAACCATGCCAGACCAACCTGGGTGGCCCAGGCTCATTTCAAGAAGGTAGGTTCCAAAAAGTGTTTCATCTCCGACCAGTCGCTTAAGACAATGATGGATTGCGCTTTCGGGGCCATTTTGAAGCTGTTCTCTTGCTTCAGGTTCGCCGAGGGGATAGAGCGGGATGAAAGAATCATCGACGAGCCGAATGACGCAATGCCAGAAGCTTTCTTCAGGCAGCGCGACCGGCCAGTGACTGATGCCCTGATCCAGAAAGTTACTGATCAATCGGAATAAGATCGGGTGGACGAGGGCGTCGAGATTGATTTCGAGTTTGGCCAGCCATCTTTGCCGCATGCCATCCAGTGCTATCGATGGCGGTGGGTAGTGGGCTTCGCCATCTTCATGAAACATGCGGTTTCTGAGTTCTTCCCGTTCTTTTGGTGATGCGCTGTGAACCCTGAGGGCAGCATCCAGGGCAAAGTCATAGATCCGGCCGGAGGCATGGCGTTTTTGAAAATAGCGGAGGGGTTGCGAGCTTTTGGCGCCGTAAATCCGGGAAGCGACCGCTATCGCATCGGCAAAGGGCCGATTTTGAACCGCATGAAGCGTATTGTGGTGAATGAAGTCTTTGATGGGATTTTGGGAGGGAAGCCAATGCGATACATGATGGATTGCATCGTCGATGTCGAATCCTTGAAATGGGGTGGTGTGATGCATCGAAGCGTTGGGCATATCGGATTCCGGGACTAACGGATGTGCTCGATTCAGGCCTGCGCTGGAGAATGCGTTTAGAGGAGGGGCAGACCATGAGCTTTGATGATTGGCATGCATAATGCGTGCCCGCTCTTTCGGTAGGGCGAGATGTCATGAGTATTGGAGTGTCGGGACGGGAGTGAAATGACTGAGGGCCTCGCCCTGAAGCCCGTGATCACTCAAATGAACGATTCGAAAGGTGCGTGCCCTTTCCTTGGGGTGGTGCATTTGAACCTTATTTTGGGTGCAAAACAGCCGGGTGATAAAGAAAAAGTGACCCGTGTTTCACTAGGTAGTTGGACTGTAAGATCCGAAGATTGAGGCTTTCTTGTTTCCCAGATTTTTTCCGTGCTGAGCGCATTCATGTTTCCACCCTGGCTGCTTTTTTTCTTGCTATGGCACGGCGCATCGTTCGCTTTGGCGGGGGACCTTGCAGCACGCAATGAAGTCTCTGAGCGAGAGATCATTGCGCTCTTTTTTGAAAGAAATATCGATCTTCTCTCGGCGCAGTTTCAGATCGATCGGGCCGAAGCGGTCGAGTGGATCGCAGGTGCCATTCCCAATCCGGAACTATCGTTTGGCCTCAATGAGATGAATGGTGTTGTGGTAGGGCGGCCCACCGAGGTGGGAAGTCAGGGCTTGGGCTACAACCTTTTTCTCACGCAAATGATTATCACGGCGGGCAAACGTGATCTTCGAATGGAAAGTGCCCGCTTTGGAAGGGAGGCGGTCGAAGCAGATTTTAAGGACACCCTCAGGATTCTGGTGAATAAGCTGAGGCACGGTTTCTATGATCTTTTGCTGGCGCAGAAAAGTCTCTTGGTTGCGAATGAGAATATGGCGACCTTTGATCGACTTGCGGAGGCGAATCGACTGCGTGAAGCCATGGGGGATATCGCAGAGACGGAACTCCAGCGGGTTGAAGTGGAGCGTCTCAAGGCCAAGGCTGAACTCGATCTGGCCGAGGCGACCCTCAAAACGCGAAGAAGCGAACTTGCTAAGTTGTTGAATTGGCCGGAGAAGGCCATGGGATATGTGGCTGAGGATGTCTGGCCGAAATTTTCGGCTCGGTATGAAAATCCCCTGGAGGAGGTGCTTTTGGATCGCGCCCTTGAGGAGCGGCCTGATCTTAAGGCGCAGGACTTAAGGGTGCAACAAATGGGGAAGGAGGCTGAACTCGCCCGCCGTCTGATTACCCCGGACGTCACTCTCAGTGGCGGTTACCTTCAAGATGCCGGCAACCTCAATCTCGATTCTGGCACGGTCTTGGCTTCGGCTGAAGTTCCGGTTTTTTATCAGTACTCAGGCCAAGTGGGTCGGGCCATGGCGGACTTTAATGATGCTCGCAATCAGCGCGAGCAGATCAAGAACCAAATTCGAAAGGAAGTCGTATCTACCCTGGCCGCTTTGCGAGGCGCCTCTGCAATTGTCGATCGATTTGAAGGCCAGGTGATCCAGCGGCTCAAGAAGGCCAGAGATTCGGTTGAGTTTGCCTATGCTCATGGGGATGCAGGATTGATTGATCTGTTGGATGCAGAAAGGAACTACAAAGCCATGATGCTGGATTATTACGTTGCTGAAAATCATCGCGCACTGGCGTATGCCGATCTCCTCATGACGGTCGGCGAGGAACCCCAATCGTGACTTGTGGGACGAAGAGCATGGTTCGGCCCGTCGTCAGGCTCCTCCTGTCGGTTCCCCTCTGTGTGCTTGTGGCGTGTGGTTCGGGGCAAGCGCCCTCCAAGTAACAGACGCTTCCATTGTTGCCCAAAGATGAGGTGCTGTTGGCGGCTGATTCGTCCAGGTGTGTGATGATCCTCGAACAGGTTCTGACTTTTGAGCTTGCACCGGTCATGGGGTCTGTCGCCGGCAAAATCGCCTACGATGAGACGGTGATGGCACGAATCTCGACCCCTGTGACTGGACGTACTGTGGGGTGGGTTTGTTGATGAGGCGATGCCGAAGCTGGTAGCCAAGGGTTCGCTGCCTCCTGGATATCACATTGTCTCAAGTGGGCAGTTTGAGGACCAGCAGCGATCGATGAAACGTCTTTCGATTATCGTGCCGATCAGTCTCACGTCGATCTTCATCCTGCTGTTTTGGACTTTTCAGGCGGTCAGGCATGCAATCTTGATTGTCTTGAATGTTTCTTTTGCGCTGATCGTCGGATTGGTGCTGCTTTGGATGACCGGAATTCATCTCAGCGTTTAGGCGACAGTGGGCTGCGCTCCCTTATCATGACGGCACTCATGGCCACTTTGGGTCTCATTCCTGCGGCGCTCTCCACCGGGGTGGGTTCAGAAACGGCCAAACCGTTTGCGGTGGTCATCATTGGTTGTCCTGTGACTTCAATGCTGCTGACCCTCACCATTTTCCCTTCGGTCTATGGTTATTTCGTAAGGTGCTTCGTCAAATCATGAGAGAAATACACGCCAATGTTCAGCCATTGGTCTTGGGGCGTTTGGTTCAGTCTTTGATGGAAATTCCCGGATTTCCGGGAGTGAGCGTGTTGGATTGTGATGGTTTTGGTCGTGTCCTTGTTGATTCGGGACAGTCGTTCGATCCATTTATAAGTAAGAAGCGCATCGAGATCATCGTCGAAGATGACATGGTCGATCAGGTGGTCGGGATCATTGTCAGTCGAGCGCATGCGGAGCGGCCGGGAGATGGGCGTATCTTTTTGGTTTGATGTTCTGGAATCGTTCTCGATCAGAACAGGAGAGCGCCATATGGGGGGTGACCGTGACCTCTGAGGGCTCTCCGGTATAGGCTGAAAATTAGGTGGAGTCGGTCGATAAGCCGGGTTCTGTCGAGGGCAATCATTCATCTGGGATGCCTTTCACAAGGCACCTCAAGCAACCTACCCGGGAACCGTGCGGACCACACGTTGGAGGCAAGCCTCACCGCTCCCCTATTTGGTCTTGCTCCGGACGGGGTTTACCCTGCCACTTCCGTTGCCGGAAGCGCGGTGCGCTCTTACCGCACCATTTCACCCTTACCCTGAGGCCGAAACCTCCGGGCGGTATCTTTTCTGTGGCACTTTCCGTGGGCTCGCGCCCCCCAGGCGTTACCTGGCGTCCTGTCCATTGGAGCCCGGACTTTCCTCCATCCTGCGCAAGGCAGGACAGCGACTGCCTGACCAACTCCGTCTTCCAGTCTATTCAATGTCCCCCAGAATTGACCAGCCTTATTTAACATTACGAAATTACATTCAATCGGCCCAATCCCCTGAATTTGCTTGGATGGATGCGTTGAGGGTGGGTCTCTTTTATGGTTTAATTAAGGTGTTTTTGCCAGACGTTGGCCGCTTTCACGTGCGTCTCTAGGCTGTATGGGTTGATCGCCCTGCGGTCGTCTGGCGAGTGCGGCGGCAGCTAAATTTCGATTTCGATCGTGTGGCAACCCGCTCAGGGGTGTTTTATCACGCCGTTGAGCGGCCAAAAGTTTGTGTGTTCTACAGGCTCACTTATGCAAATCACTACAAAGAAAGGTCTGGATCTTCCTATCACGGGAGAACCTGAGCAGGTTGTCTACAACAACGCAGGTCCCGTGAAGTCGGTAGCCCTTTTGGGTCAGGACTACGTGGGTCTCAAGCCATCGCTTCGGGTAGCCGAAGGCGATACGGTCAAGCTGGGCGATGTCCTTTTTGCCGATAAGACCCATCCGGAGATTGTCTTCACCTCGCCGGGTGCAGGTGTTATCAAGTCGATCAACCGTGGCGAGCGCCGTGCTCTGACCTCGGTCGTGATCGAGTTGACGGGCAATGAGGCCGTTTCATTCAATTCTTGGGCGCCCTCGAAGTTGAAAGACCTGACGAGCGAAGAGGTTCAGCAAAACCTGCTCGCGTCGGGCCTGTGGACGAGCATTCGAACCCGGCCTTTTAGCCACGTTCCGGTGCCAGGCTCAGCGCCCCACTCGATTTTTATTACGGCAGTGGATACCAATCCTCTGGCAGCTCGCCCGGAAGTGGTGATTGCCGATCGTGCGAGTGATTTCAAAAATGGATTGATGGTGATCTCGCATCTGACGCAGGGAAAGCTCTTTCTCTGTAAGGCCGCGGGTGCTGCAATTGATGCGCCGAAGCTTGATCGGCTCGAGGTTGCTGAATTTGCTGGTCCACATCCTGCCGGTCTGGTTGGAACCCATATCCATTTCCTTGACCCGGTCGGGCCGCGCAAGATGGTCTGGCATCTGGATTATCAGGCGGTGATCGCCATTGGTAGTCTCTTCACCACCGGTAAGCTCAACGTCGAGAGGGTGGTTTCTTTGGCTGGCCCCATCGTATCGAGCCCGCGCCTGGTGAAGACCCGCGTTGGTGCTAACCTTTCCGACCTCGTGGTTGGCCAGGTCAAAGGCTCATCCGAAGTGCGTGTCGTCTCTGGCTCCGTTCTGCATGGCCGGACTGCAGCAGAGGGCGCTGAATACCTCGGTCGTTTCCACCATCAGGTCACGGTTCTTGCTGAAAATCGCGAGCGTGAGGTGATGGGTTGGGTTGTCCCGACCGGTAAGAAGTTCTCTTTCCTGAATGTCCTCCTGACCAGCCTCCCCGGTGAGCGAGGCCGCAAGTTTGCATTTACGACCACCAAGTATGGCAGTCCCCGTGCCGTGGTTCCGGTAGGCGTCTACGAGGACGTAATGCCCCTCGATATTCTTCCTACACAGCTTCTTAAATATCTGATTGTTGGTGACACCGATATGGCGCAGGCCCTGGGTGCCCTCGAGTTGGATGAGGAAGATCTGGCGCTTTGTACATTCGTCGATCCGGGTAAGCATGACTTTGGCCCGGTCCTTAGAAAGAATCTGACCCAAATCCAGAAGGAGGGCTAATGTCTAGCACACGTCAATTTTTAGACAAACTGCATCCCCTTTTCGAAAAGGGGGGGCAGTTTGAGAAGCTTTATCCCGTCTATGAGATGGTGGATACGTTTCTTTATTCCCCTGCGGATGTTACCTCGGGCTCTACCCATGTCCGTGATGCGATTGACCTCAAGCGGGTCATGACCTACGTCTGGATTGCTGCGCTGCCTTGCATGCTGATGGCTTTCCTCAATACGGGGTATCAAGCCAATCTCGGCATGCAGACGCTGGGCGTCGAGAGTGTTCCTGGCTGGCGAGGTTGGATTGTGAACCTTTTTGGTCATAATCCGTGGAATCCGCTTTCTAACTTGATTCATGGCGCCGCCTATTTCCTGCCAGTCTACATTGTGACTTTGGTGGCCGGGGGGATCTGGGAAGTGCTCTTTGCGGTGGTGCGCAAGCATGATGTCAACGAAGGCTTCTTCGTTTCATCCATCCTTTTTGCACTCACCTTGCCACCGACCATCCCGCTCTGGCAGGTCGCTCTCGGCATCTCGTTTGGCGTTGTCATCGGCAAGGAAGTCTTTGGCGGAACGGGAAAGAACTTCCTGAATCCTGCTCTGACAGGCCGTGCATTCCTTTATTTTGCCTATCCGGCCTCCATGTCTGGGGATGCGGTCTGGACCGCGGTCGATGGCTTTGCCGGTGCTACCGCACTGGGTCACGCTGCGATCGGTGGCGTGAGCGCAATCCGTGACGCAGGGATCAACTGGTGGCAGACCTTCCTCGGATTCGAGCAGGGTTCCATGGGTGAGACCTCAACGCTGGCCTGCATGATTGGGGCAGCGTTCCTCATTTATACCCGGATTGCGAACTGGCGCATCATTGCCGGCGTTCTGGCTGGGATGATCGGCACGGCCACGCTGTTTAACGCGATTGGCAGCGACACCGACATCATGTTTTCCATGCCGTGGTACTGGCATCTGACCCTGGGCGGCTTCGCTTTCGGAACGGTCTATATGGCCACAGATCCGGTGAGTGCGGCACAGACCAACACGGGACGTTGGTACTTTGGTGCGTTGATTGGTTTCATGACCATGCTGATTCGCGTCGTCAATCCCGCGTTCCCAGAGGGAATTATGCTGGCGATTCTATTCGCAAACATTTTCGCTCCATTGATCGACTACGTCGTTATCAAGCTCAATATTGCCAAGAGGGTGAAGCGTTATGCCTGATTCCGCGCAAAAAGCCACGGCCCAAGAGCCGGGATTTAAGGAAAAAATTGCGGTCTATGTCGAAACGGCACAGGTGTACGCCAAGCCTTATCTGGATCTTCCGAATGACAGCTTCAAGAAAACGGTCGCAGTCGCTCTGGCGCTCTGCCTGGTCGGGGCCATTGTGGTCTCCGGTTCAGCGGTCATCCTGAAGCCGCTCCAGGAATGGAACAAGGCCAAAGACGAAAAGATCAATATTCTTGAAGTCGCAGGTCTCTACCAAAAGGGCAGCGATGTTGATGCCGCCTTCAAGAACATTGAGACGCGCATCGTCGATCTGGCGACTGGCGACTATGTCGACGGCATGGATGCCAAGAACTATGATCAGTGGAAGGCGGCCAAGGATCCGGCTCAGAGCATTGCCATTCCTCCGTCAGAGGATATTGCAAGCATTAAACGTAAGCCGAAGTACGCCAAGATCTACGTGGTCCGCGAAGCGGGCAACATCAAGACCTTGATCTTGCCGGTCAATGGCTACGGTCTTTGGTCCACCATGTTCGGGTTCATTGCGGTCCAAGCTGACGGCGAAACGGTCGTGGGCATGAACCTTTATGACCAGGCCGAAACACCCGGTCTGGGGGGCGAGGTCGTCAATCCAAAGTGGAAAGAACTTTGGAAGGGGAAAAAGATCTACAACTTCAGTGGCAAGGAGCTTCACGAGAGCAATCTGACCGAAAAGGGTCAGACCATCGATATCGGTGAAGTTGCGCTCGGCCTTGTGAAGGGGGGGGTCGATCCTTCGAAGGCAGGCTCTGAGTATCAGGTCGATGCGCTTGCGGGCGCTACTCTTACCAGTCGCGGGGTCAGTAACCTGGTCCGCTATTGGATGGGCCGAGAAGGCTACGCCATTTATCTTGCGAAGGTTAGGAACGGTAGAGGTTAAGCCTATGGAACTTACAGAAGAGAATAAGAAGGTCCTCGTCGATCCACTGGTTGAGAACAATCCCATTACCCTTCAGGTCTTGGGAATCTGTTCTGCACTGGCGGTGACCTCACAGCTGTCGACGGCGCTGATCATGAGTCTTGCGCTGACCACGGTCACGGCATTTTCAAGTGCTGGCATTGCGTTTGTGAGAAATCACATTCCAAGCAGCATCCGCATCATCGTCCAGATGATCATTATCGCTTCGCTGGTGATCGTCGTGGATCAGTTGCTGAAGGCCTTTGCTTACGATGTCAGCAAGCAGCTTTCGGTATTCGTTGGTCTGATCATCACCAACTGTATCGTTATGGGTCGTGCTGAGGCGTATGCCATGAAGAACCCGCCCTGGGAAAGCTTCCTCGATGGTATCGGCAATGGTCTTGGGTACAGCTTGATCTTGATCACGGTTGCAACGGTCCGCGAGTTGTTCGGTTCAGGAAAGCTCCTGGGGATCGATATCCTGCCACTGGTCAAAGATGGGGGTTGGTATGTTCCTAACGGGCTTCTTCTCCTGCCACCGAGCGCATTCTTCCTGATCGGCCTCATCATCTGGGGCGTCAGAACGTGGAAACCGAAGCAGGTCGAAAAGGCAGACTTTGCGATCCAGCCGGCGCATGGCGTCGTCCATGGGGAGGCCCACTAAGATGGAAGCGTATATCAACCTATTCATTAAGTCGGTTTTCATTGAAAACATGGCGCTCGCATTCTTTTTGGGAATGTGTACCTTCATTGCTGTTTCAAAGAAAATCGAAACGGCCGTAGGTTTGGGGATTGCCGTCGTGATCGTCCAGACCCTCACGGTTCCAGCAAACAACCTGATCTACAGCTATCTGCTGAAGGAAAACGCCCTGACTTGGGCTGGGGTCCATGATGTGGATCTCAGCTTCATTGCGCTGATGGCTTGTATTGGCGTCATCGCGGCAATCGTCCAAATCCTGGAAATGGTCTTGGATAAGTTTTTTCCGGCACTCTACAACGCGCTGGGTATCTTCCTTCCACTGATCACGGTGAACTGTGCGATTCTGGCGGGTAGCCTTTTCATGATTGAAAGAGACTACAACTTCCCGGAAAGTGTGGTTTACGGCATCGGCAGCGGCTTTGGTTGGGCATTGGCGATTACCGCGATGGCCGGCGTTCGAGAAAAGCTGAAGTACAGTGATGTACCGCCGGGTCTTCGTGGATTGGGGATCACCTTCATTACGGCAGGCTTGATGGCCCTTGGCTTCATGGCCTTCTCTGGCATCCAACTCTAAGGGTTCGAGGTTAAACAATGCTGGAAATTATTCTCGGTGTAGTTTTCTTCACCTTTATCGTCGTCGCATTGGTTTTCGTCATTCTTGGCGCAAAGTCCAAGTTGGTGGCGGAGGGCAATGTTGATGTCGTCATCAATGAAGAAAAAACCATTCAAGTGCCCATTGGATCCAAGCTGCTGACTGCTCTTGCAGACGCTGAACTGTTCGTGTCTTCGGCATGTGGTGGTGGTGGAACCTGCGGTCAGTGCCGCGTCAATGTATGTTCAGGTGGCGGTGACATCCTTCCGACCGAACTGTCACACATCACCAAGCGTGAAGCGAAGGACGGTGATCGTTTGGCCTGTCAGGTCACGGTCAAGCAGAACATGAAAATTCATGTGCACGACGAAGTTTTCGGCGTGAAGAAGTGGGTCACCAAGGTTCGATCCAACCAGAATGTGGCCACGTTCATTAAGGAATTGGTTCTGGAATTGCCGCGCGGAGAAAAGGTCAACTTCCGGGCAGGCGGATACATTCAGATCGAATGTCCCGCATACAAGACCCAGTTCAGCAATTTCAAGATTGAACAAAAATTCCGTGACGAATGGGATAAGTACAATCTTTGGCAAATTGAGTCCGTGGTTGAAGAGCCGACCATCCGAGCGTACTCGATGGCGAACTATCCGGAAGAGAGCGATATCATCATGCTCAATGTCCGTATTGCCACTCCGCCGCCGAATGTCAAAGGTGCACCTCCTGGAATTATGTCCTCATGGATCTTCGACCTTAAGCCGGGTGATCCTGTCGTCATTTCAGGTCCTTTTGGCGAATTCTTCGCTCGCGAGACCGAAAACGAAATGATCTTCATCGGGGGCGGTGCAGGTATGGCGCCCATGCGTTCGCACATCTTTGACCAGTTGCGCCGTCTGAAGACCAAGCGCAAGATCACTTTCTGGTATGGTGCTCGTAGTTTGCGTGAGATGTTCTACGTGAAGGACTTCGATACGCTGCAGAAGGAAAATCCCAACTTCAACTGGAATATTGCGCTTTCGGAGCCCAAGCCCGAGGACAATTGGACGGGATATACGGGGTTCATCCATAACGTGTTGCTTGAGAACTACCTCAAGGACCACCCTGCACCGGAAGATTGTGAGTACTACATGTGTGGTCCTCCCATGATGAACGCAGCAGTCATCAACATGTTGCTCTCCATCGGCGTTGAGCGGGAGAACATCATGCTGGACGATTTCGGGGGCTAAACGCCGACCGAATCGGAGAAAGGGGGCTGCGGCCCCCTTTTGCGTGTGAGAACTTGTTCTGCTCTGCCGCGCTGGAATAAAGGACCAGGAGATTTGAAATGGCACTCTTTTTTACAACATTTTTTATCATTGCCCTTGTTGTTCTGTTGATGGCTGTTGGGGTGATGTTTGGGCGCAAGGCCATCAAAGGCAGTTGCGGCGGACCCAATGGTGCGGATTGCCTTTGCGCAACAAAATGTGACAAGCGCAAGAAGATCGAAGCGATGGCGCAGCAGCAGTCTTGATCCTATGGGGTCAGCAAAACCTGCGGAGTGATTGGGTCTGCCCGAGTGGCACGATATGAGTGAATCCCTCCTCTGGTTTGACTATGAAACCTTCGGGCTCGATCCTGCTCGGGATAGGCCGGCGCAATTTGCAGGTCTTCGCACCGATCCCGATCTCAAAGTGATCGAAGAGCCGTTAACGGTTTTTTGCCGTCCCCCCATCGATTACATCCCCAACCCAGAATCCTGTCTTTTGACGGGGATCTCACCCGTTCATGCGATGGCGCGCGGTGTGCCTGAACATGAGTTCATCCGACAGATCCTCGCGGCTTACGCTGTTCCTGGAACCTGCGGGGTCGGCTACAACAGCATTCGATTTGATGATGAGGTGACGCGCAACACCTTGTATCGGAATCTGCATGATCCTTTCGCAAGAGAGTGGCAACACGGCAACTCGCGATGGGATCTTTTAGGTGTCGTCAGAATGGCAAGGGCGCTTCGCCCAGAGGGTATCGTATGGCCCAGGGACAAGGATGATCGGCCGACCCTGAGGCTCGATCATTTGACGATTGCAAACGGCATCGAGCATGAGGATGCCCATGATGCCTTGGGAGATGTCAGGGCCACTTTGGAATTGGCGCGACTTGTCAGGCATGCGCAACCTAAGCTGTTCAATTACTTGTGGGAACTTCGATCCAAGCGGGCGGTGCTCTCTTTGGTAGAGCCCGGCAGCATGACGCCATTTCTGATGGCGTCTACGTGGATGTCATCAGAAACCCAGAATCTCGGGATCGTTGTTGTGGTCGGGCGACAGCCCGAGAACCCCAACGCTCTGATCACGTATGACCTTCGGTTCTCCCCGGAGTCCTGGATGCAAGATCATCCTGCGCTTGAAGGTGAGAGGGGGCCCTTTGGTGTTCTTCACATCAATCGATCACCGGCCCTGGCGCCAATGTCTGTCTTGAGATCACAAGATGAAGCCCGTTTGGGCCTGGATGTCTTAATGCATATGAGGCACCTTGGCGAATTGAAGCAGTTGCCTTTCCGAAAGGCGCCGGGATGTGAGGTCTTTAACCAGCCCTTTCCTTCAGACCGGATGCCTGATGTCGATCTAGGGTTATATGCGGGGTTTGCCTCGGATCGGGATCGACAACGCCTCGAGGGTTTTCGAACTCCCGGCGGCGGCGAGTTTCTCAAGATGCCGGGGCATTTCGATGACCCGAGGTATTTTGAGTTGTGTGGCCGATACAAGGCGAGAAACTACCCGAATCACCTATCAGCCGAAGAGGCGCAATCGTGGGCAGGCTTCTGTGAGGCCAAATGGCGTCAAAAGGCGCATGGTGCAGCCATGGATTTTGCCGAGTTCATGACCAAGGTGGAGGCTCTCCGGGTGACCTATGGGTCGGATGCAAGAAAAATGGCACTCTTGGTTGAGACAGAGCGCTATGTTCGTGATCTGACCGGGTCACACGGCTTAGCGTAGGGCCTATTTTCGAATATACTTCGCGGATTGTTCAATCCGTCTGAAAAGTGGAGACCTTAATGAAACGTTTTTTGCCGCTGATCGCACTATCCACCCTGGTTTGGGCTGGTTCCGCTGATGCCCACGGCCCGACCCGCGAGAAGCACAGCGAGTCCATTGAAATCAATGCGGCACCTGAGGCTGTTTGGGCGTTGGTCGGCGATTTTGCGCATCCGGAAAAGTGGATGTCAGTCGTTGAGAGCGCAACGGCTCAAGGTGGAAACGAGAAAGGCGCGACGCGTGAGCTCAAACTCAAGGGTGCTGCGGCGCCTCTAAAGGAAGAGCTGAAGAATGTCGATGCAGAAAAGAAAGTCATTCAATACAAAGTGGTCGACCCGACGGATCCTGCGGTTTTTCCGGTCAACAACTATTCAGCAAAGATTTCTGTTGAAGCCAATGGTGCGGGTTCCAAAGTCGAGTGGGATGCCGCCTTCTATCGCTGGTTCCTCAATAACAATCCGCCGGATGGGGAGAACGAAGCTGCAGCAAAGGCAGCTGTTGAGAAAGTGGTTAAAGAATCGCTGCAAAGCCTCAAGGCAATAGCCGAGAAAAAGTAACGGCGCGATGTCAGTCAACTGTATGTTGAGTATAAAAACGGCGGCTTTGGCCGCCGTTTTTGTATCCCTATCCCCTGCTTCCGCCGGGCCATTGGCTTATGTGACCAATCAGAAAGCCGATAGCATTTCAGTGATCGATCTCTCCGATGAGCGGGTTTCATCGACGCTGAGCGTTGGAAAGGATCCGGCGGGTGTCGCGGTCAGTCAAGATGGTGCTAGGGTTATTGTGACGAGCCCGACGGCGCGTGAATTAGCGGTCATTGATGGAAAACAAGGGCTTGTCCGCAAGACGCTCACGGTCGGCGAGGGGCCTTTGGGGGTGGCGATCACGGCGGATGGTCGACGCGGGTTTGTGGCTGATTTTTACGGGCACTTTGTCTCCGTGGTGGATCTTGATGCCCTCGAGATCATCAAGCGTGTCCCTGTGGGTCATTATCCGGCCGGGGTGACGGTAACGCAGGATGGGAGCCGGATCTTCGTGGCTGAGCGCGAGGACGATACCGTTTCATGGGTGGATGGCGTGACCTTGGCAGGCCAGCGGACGGTGAAGGTGGGGCGGCACCCGTTTGGTGTGCTGCTGGATCCGGAAGAGCGCCGACTCTTTGTCGCGAACGTAGAAAGCAATGACGTGACGGTGATCGATCTTGATCGATTTGAGGTGATTGCGACCATTCCGGTGGGTGAAAGGCCTTACGCCTTGGCTTTTTCGAGAAAAACCGACTCTCTTTTTGTGACTAACCAGTATGACAGCACGGTTTCTGTGATCAGTGGGCGGGAATATAAGGTGGTCAAGGTGATTCCGGTTGGGCAGTACCCTGAGGGTATCGCAACCGACGCATTGGGAGAAAAGGTCTGGGTCGCGAACTGGTTCGATAACTCGGTTTCCGTCATCGATGCGGATCGGCTTCAGGTAACCAAAACGATTTCCACGGGAAATGGGAGTCGGGCTTTTGGGCAGTTCATGCCGCAAGGGCCGCTGGTGCGCTAGAGGCTCAAGCGCTCGCCAGAATTTTCTGAAGGTCTTCCCCGATCACAGGTTGGCGCCAGCCCTTAAGGAGGCGGCAGCGCTCCGGTTGGTCAATCAAGGTTTCAAAATCTTTGCGAGTGGCGAGAACCGCGGGCGAGATGCCCAGATCATTGGCGCGGTGTTGATTTTTTTCGCTCAGTTTCTTGATCAGGTTTTTTCGATCGGGGTCCGATTTGCCTTTGGAGGATTGGCTGAGCTTATGCCCGAGCTCGATGGGGAGATCGCCGCTCAGGCGGCTTTGAAGGTTTTCTGCCCATTCCTGCTGAGTGTGGCGCGGGGTATTGCGCATCCTGAGGGCCTCAGTGGATATCTCGCCCCGTTCAGACCAATGAATGAGTGTTTCATCGCGAAGAACCCAGGTGCGTGGGATATCCAGGACCTGCGCCACTTCCTCGCGCCACTGAGCGATCGTCAAAGCGAAGGCGAGGTTTTTGGGGGGAAGATCAAGGAGCCCGCGAACCTTTTTCCAGGCGTCTTCCGTCGGAGGACTATAGAACGAAGGGGCAAGGAGTGCATTGGAGTCCTCTTTCCACCAATCGGTCCGCTCCAATCGATCCAGTTGTTCGCCCAGAACGCCCAGAATACGGCTCAGATAAATGACGTCATCGGCAGCATAGAGAAGCTGGGCGCCGGTTAGCGGGCGCTGTGACCAGTCGGTGCGGGTTTGTTCCTTGCTGAGTTTGATGCCTGCAATTTCCTCGACCAGGGCGGCGTAGCCAATTTGCTCATGATATCCGGCAAGGCCTGCGGCAATTTGAGTGTCTAGGATGTTCATAGGCAGTCTTCCGGTGCTTTGGAGGAGGACTTCAAGATCCTGACGGGCCGAGTGTAAGGCCAGGCAGGAGCTGGGATTATCCAGTATCGCTGCAAGCGGAGCGAGAGAGTGCAGGGAGAGCGGATCGATGCAGAAAGTGCCCTGGTGTGTTGCAACTTGCAAGAGACAAAAGCGCGGATAGTAGGTCGACTCCCGCACGAACTCGGTATCGATCGCGAGAATGGGGATGCCCTGAAGCGCCTGACAAAGTTCAAGAAACCGATGGTCATCTTCGATGAGTTGGTAAGCGCAGGCTTCGGTCATGTTCGCAATGCAGCAAAGGGATTTGGATCGATTATAGGGCTACTTGACGCGTGTCCGCGGTCCGATGGGTTCGAATGCCTAATGTTGACAAGAAAGTGGAGAATCTCCATAATCCGCAGTTCATCAATGCGCCCGTAGCTCAGCTGGATAGAGTACCTGGCTACGAACTAGGTGGTCGGGAGTTCGAATCTCTCCGGGCGCGCCATTCTTCCTGATGAGACAGGTAAGAATGATGGATGAAACGTCTTTTCCCCTGTAGCTCAGTCGGTAGAGCAAGTGACTGTTAATCACTGGGTCGGCGGTTCGAGCCCGTCCGGGGGAGCCACTACGCTATAAAGATCAAGGCTCGCGCACAGCGGGCCTTTTTCTTTGGTGTTGAGTTAGATGTCCGTGCATGGGCGGTTGACATCGCATTCACGATTCCGTAAATTGGTCGGCTTTACTGTGGGGTGCCCTGACCCCTGTGATGCCGTTGGCCGTTGGCTCGTTCCGGTGACAGTACAGGGCTCAGGGTTAACGCTTTTGGAGTTTTGGTAATGACCACGATCAATCAGTTGGTGCGGAAGCCGCGGGTCCGCAAGAAGGAAAAGAGTAACGTTCCTGCGCTGGAGAGTTGTCCTCAGCGTCGCGGCGTATGTACCCGCGTTTACACCACGACCCCGAAAAAGCCGAACTCGGCACTCAGGAAGGTCGCTCGCGTTCGTTTAACGAATGGCGCTGAAGTGAGTAGCTACATCGGTGGTGAAGGCCACAACCTGCAGGAGCACTCGGTGGTCCTGATCCGTGGCGGTCGTGTAAAGGACTTGCCTGGTGTTCGTTATCACGTGGTCCGCGGTAGTCTCGACACGGCCGGTGTGGCCAAGCGCCGCCAGGCCCGTTCCAAGTACGGTGCGAAGCGCCCCAAGAGTTAATTTGAGATTCGGATAGAGCAATGTCTAGAAGAAGAGTTTCCCAGAAGAGAGAACTGGTCCCCGATCCCCGTTTCGGTAGCCAGACGCTGACCCGTTTCGTCAACATGCTCATGCTCGACGGAAAGAAGTCGGTCGCAGAGCGAGTTGTCTACGGTGCTTTGGACCAGATCCAGGGCAAGATTGGTAACAGCGCTGAATCCCTTGACGTCCTCCAGAAGGCACTGGACAACGTTCAGCCTTACGTCGAGGTGAAGTCTCGTCGTGTGGGTGGTGCAACTTATCAGGTGCCGGTGGAAGTTCGTCCGGGTCGCCGTGTTGCTCTGGCCATGCGTTGGTTGATTGATGCCGCACGCAAGCGCAGCGAGAAGGGCATGGTTGCTCGTCTGGCGGGTGAGTTGTTCGATGCGCATGAAAATCGTGGTTCGGCCGTGAAGAAGCGTGAAGACACGCATCGTATGGCTGAAGCGAACAAGGCCTTCTCCCATTACCGTTGGTAATCGGTGTTTAGTCTCCTGCGCATAGAAACTGGATAGGAGAGGTCGTCGTGGCACGCACAACGCCGATTGAACGTTATCGCAATATCGGGATTTCGGCCCACATTGATGCGGGCAAGACGACGACCACGGAACGAGTTCTTTTCTATACGGGCATCAATCATAAGATTGGTGAAGTCCATGATGGTGCCGCAACCATGGACTGGATGGAGCAGGAGCAAGAGCGCGGCATTACGATTACTTCGGCCGCCACGACCACCTACTGGCGTGGTATGGCGATGAATTATCCGGAACACCGGATCAATATCATCGATACTCCCGGCCACGTTGACTTCACCATCGAAGTTGAACGTTCCATGCGCGTTCTGGACGGGGCGTGCATGCTGTATTGCGCGGTTGGCGGTGTCCAGCCGCAGTCAGAAACCGTATGGCGCCAGGCGACCAAATACGGCGTCCCCCGCATCGCGTTCGTTAATAAAATGGATCGCTCGGGTGCTGACTTCTTCAAGGTCTTCGAGCAGATGAGAGCTCGGCTGAAAGCGAATCCTGTCGCCATTCAGATCCCGATCGGTGCTGAAGAGTCCTTCAAGGGTGTTGTTGATCTCATCAAGATGAAGTCCATTCTCTGGAATGAGGCGGATAACGGCGCAACATTTGTCTATGGGGACATTCCTGAGGAGCTTCAGGAGACCGCTGTTGAGTGGCGCGAGCGGATGCTTGAGGCCGCCGCCGAATCTGACGAAATGCTGATGGACCGATATCTCGAAGAGGGGGATCTCTCTGAGGAGGATATTCGGGCTGGCTTGCGAAAGCGCACTATGGCGCTTGAAATCATCCCGATGCTCTGTGGGTCCGCCTTTAAGAATAAAGGGGTACAGGCCATGCTGGATGCGGTCATCGACTACCTCCCGTCACCGCTTGATGTGCCGCCCATTAAGGGTGTCGACGCGGATACGGATCGGCCGGTAGAGCGCAAGTCCAGTGACGATGAGCCCTTCTCGGCGCTCGCGTTCAAGATTATGACCGACCCATTCGTGGGAACTTTGACCTTTGTTCGGGTTTATTCAGGTGTCCTGAATTCCGGGGACAGCGTCGTAAATTCTCAAACGGGTAAGCGCGAAAGGATTGGTCGACTGCTTCATATGCATGCGAACAGTCGCGAAGATGTGAAAGAGATTCGTGCAGGCGATATCGCGGCCTGTGTGGGTCTTAAGGATATCGTGACGGGAACGACACTTTCCTCGACCGACAAGCCGGTTGTTCTGGAAAAAATGGAGTTCCCAGAGCCTGTTATTTCGGTTGCTGTTGAGCCGAGAACTCAGAGTGATCAGGAGAAGATGGGTCTGTCCTTGCAGCGATTGGCGCAGGAAGATCCGTCATTTCGTGTGCACACTGATGAAGAGTCAGGTCAGACCATCATTTCTGGGATGGGTGAACTTCACCTTGAGATCATCGTGGATCGCATGCGACGCGAATTCAAGGTTGAGGCCAATGTCGGAGCGCCGCAGGTGTCCTATCGAGAGACCATTCGCAAGATGGTCGAGCAGGAAGGAAAGTACGTGCGTCAGTCGGGTGGGCGAGGTCAGTATGGCCATGTCTGGCTCCGAATTGAGCCCCTGGAAACAGGCAATTACGAGTTTGTGAACGGCATTGTGGGTGGTGTCGTACCAAAAGAATACATTCCTGCCGTCGATAAGGGTGTGCAAGAGCAATTGCAGAATGGTATACTTGCCGGCTACCCGGTAGTCGACGTGAAGGTGACTCTGTTTGATGGGTCTTACCACGACGTTGATTCCAGCGAAATGGCGTTCAAAATCGCTGGCTCGATGTGCTTTAAGGATGGTTGCAGGAATGCAGGCCCCGTTCTTTTGGAGCCCATCATGAGTGTCGAGGTTGAGACGCCCGAAGATTACATGGGTGATGTCGTCGGCGACTTAAACCGTCGCAGGGGAGTCATCCTGGGCATGGAAGACAATGCCGGCGTGAAGGTTCTCAAGGCTGAGGTGCCTCTCGCTGAAATGTTTGGATATTCGACGTCGTTGAGGTCCCAAAGTCAGGGGCGAGCGACGTATTCGATGGAGTTCAAGAAGTATCAGGAAGCTCCTTCGAATGTCGCCGATGCGGTCATCAAGAAGGCAGCGGTCGGTTGATTCGGTTTCGAGTCTTTAATTAACTGAGGTATAGGGTCGTGTCTAAAGAGAAATTCACGCGTAACAAGCCGCATGTCAACGTTGGTACCATTGGTCACGTCGACCACGGCAAGACGACCCTGACCGCGGCACTGACGAAGGTTGGTGCAGAGCGTTTCGGTGGTGCATTCAAGGCATACGATCAGATCGACGCAGCGCCGGAAGAGCGTGCGCGCGGAATCACGATCGCTACGGCACACGTTGAATACGAATCACCCTCCCGTCACTACGCCCACGTTGACTGTCCCGGCCACGCCGACTACGTCAAGAACATGATCACCGGTGCGGCGCAGATGGATGGCGCG
>JBILGU010000046.1:0-12866 GCA_044350805.1 Methylococcaceae bacterium | reverse complement strand
CGAAGGGAGCAATTCCGAGGATCTGTCAGGGGCCCGATGAAGCGCGAACCGAGAGCCTAAAATCGTCCAAGATCATGCCAACTAAGGCATGGAAGCCGAGGGCGGAATGATAGGCGCGGATTCCAAGTTGAAATCATTGTTTTGTGTCTGGAGGCCGAGCTTCCCGGTCAGGGGCCCGAAAGGAAGCTGTTCGAGCTCAATTCGACTGTCATACCCTTTATTGGTGAAGGTCGCGTTGACCGCCTGATCCTCGATTTCGTAATGTGTGTAATCGTTCCAGGCAAATCGTAGCGTGGCCTTTTCGAACAGATCACCGGGCTTGATCCATTCCGTCTTGGAGGTTGCCCGCGAGACGTTCTGGGCAATATTGACCCGAGGTGCGCCTGAAGAACCATCCGGTGGAATCCCATAGTAATCATTGCGATTACTGTAGGAGGCACCCGAGAATCCCCAGTCATCGACCCAGGAAAAACCTGCCGTACCACCAATCGCGTTTCCGGCAGTGTTCGCAAGATATCCACGGGTGTTAACCTCGGGAAGTGCACCCCCTGTTTGCTGGGCGTAGGCCGAATCGTTAATGGCGTATCCGGGAATACCCAGATTGCCGTTTTGTCGGTAAAAACCGTCAAGATGCAGGGCCAGATGATCGCTGCCGGCATCGACCTTGAGAAGACTCGAGGTTTCATCAGAAACCGAGTTGTAGCGTGTTGAGAATGCCCCCTCAAGGCCTGACTTGGGAATCGCTGGAGGCACTCTCCGATCAATGACGTTGACTGCGCCCCCGATGGCTGTGCCGCCATACAGAAGCGCGGCGGGACCTTTCAATACCTCGAGTTCTTCAGCAAGAAGGGGTTCGATGGCATTGGCGTGATCTCCGCTGAACTGGGATGCATCCAGAATGTTAAGCCCATCCTGCAAGATCTGAACTCTGGGTCCCACCTGCCCACGAATGACCGGTTGACCCACACCGGGTCCAAAGGAGGAGTTGTTAAGTCCTTGCTCTTGCTCGAGGGTTGCACCCAGGGTGTCGGTTATTTTTTGCGTCAGCTCATCCCCCTTGACCACCAGCTTTGGCTGCCCGACCTCGAGGGCATTGGGCTTTTGAGTGACCGCTTCGACCTGGACCTCCTCAAGAGAGGTGATCTCCTCCTCCAGCGAGGCGGCAGCCAAGGTTAGCGGACCACTCCCCATCATCAGCACCACAAGCAAAAATCGTCCTTTAAGCCTGAGGTGGCGAGAGGCGATCGCTTGGATTGGCATGCGGATGGACGAAACGTTCATGGTAAGGAATGAAGGCTTGGGGATCCGCCGGAAGAAACCGGATGGCGATGGATCGCCTTGACCGCCTCGCATCCGAGAACAGTCGACATAAAATGTTATGTTATATTATCACATATCAAAGCGGGCCCAAGCCATGAATGCGCTGCCCTTTTCCGGCCAAGGACGGTCAGGTTGGTTTTAAACGAGGAACCCTTTCCATGTCCGCGCATGACCATGCTGTCTGCCTGAATACGGCCCTGAGTCGAGCCGATGCGCTATGTGAGCGCCGTGGTGTCCGCTTCACGCCGATCCGCAGAAAAGTCCTTGAACTCATCTGGGCCAACCACGAATCCATCAAGGCCTACGATCTACTGGAAGCGCTCAAGGATTTCGATGCCAGCGCCAAACCGGCAACGGTGTATCGCGCTCTCGACTTTCTGATCGAACAAGGGCTGGTGCATCGGGTGGAAACCTTGAACACCTTCATAGGATGTCAACAACCTGAAATCCGGCACGACCTGCTTTTTTTAATTTGCCTTGAATGTCATACCGTTGAGGAGAGAAGCACTCCGCACCTGAGCCAGGCGGTAGCCAGCGAACTCGCTGCGGCTCAATTCAACGCCAAGGCACAGACGTTCGAGATACTCGGTCGCTGTCATGCCTGTGAGATATCCGCAAGCGACTGAACCGCCATCCCCTCTGCGGTGTATGATCCAAGCTTCTCTTTTCGAGACCAGGACATGGAACAGAATTATCTGCAGCTGACGCTGATTGCCGCTGCCGCATTGATAGCGCCTCTGGTGGCGGGACTTCCTCAACGTATCCGGTTACCCGTCGTTGTCGTGGAGCTTTTGCTCGGCATCCTCATGGGGCCTCACCTCCTGAATCTTGCCCAGCCGACTGGACTCGTCAACGAGCTTTCTGAACTTGGCCTGACCTTTCTTCTCTTCATGGTGGGCTATGAAATCGACCTTGACTCCCTGAGAGGCCCTCTTTTCAACCGGGCTGCGGCGGGATGGGGGTTGTCTTTTGTGGCCGGCCTGATCCTCATGACCCTCTTTCATAGCACCGGTATCATTTCAGCCCCCCCGCTGATGGCCGCCGTCGCCCTCTCGACCACCGCACTCGGTGTCCTCATTCCCATCCTTCGTGATGAAGGGGAACTCGAGACCGAGTTTGGAAAAAGGTTCATGCCGGTGGCAACGCTTGGCGAATTTGGCCCCCTGATGGTGATCTCGCTGATGCTGATCCCAACGCATGCCACGGTGCTTCACACCTTTTTCATCGTCGCCTTTGTCGGACTGGCTTTTCTGGCCGCCTTTGGCGCCTATCACCCGGGAAGCCGGGCCTTAGGTCAGCGGCTGGTCGAAATGCTGCCCAAAAGCGGGGAGTTTCAGGTGCGGCTTTGCATGTTCATTCAGGCGCTCTTTGTGCTTATGGCAGCCAATTTCGGACTCAATGTCGTCATTGGTGCATTTGCCGCCGGACTGATCGTGCGTCTTCTGGCCCGCGAAAACCACAGCGAGGTGCTTGAAGAGAAACTGCACGGGATCGGCTATGGCTTCCTCATTCCCTTCTTCTTTATCGTTGCCGGGCTGAAATTTGATCCCACCTTGCTGCTGACAGGCCCCCTGGCCGCGTTCCAAGTCGTGGGGCTTCTAATTTTGCTGCTGGTCATCCGGGGGCTTCCGGTTTTCCTTTATGGCGACACCATGGACCTTAAGGAGAAATTGCGTTTCACGCTCTACTCCGCCACAGGCTTGCCGATCATCGTGATCGTGACCGAAATCGGCATCTCATCAGGCTTGATGCGGGAAGAACGTGCGGCGGCCTTGCTCTGTGCGGGCATGCTGTCGGTCGTGATATTCCCGATCCTTGCGCGCCTCGTCAAAGAAAGGGATTTTGCCCGCTAGGGCACACCTTTCCGCCTAGAAGGCGATGGCAAATCCGAAATTGGTAATGACGCTCGGGGAGTACTGGGTCACCCCCCCACTGGCCTGCCCCCAGAGCACCAGGCGACTATTGATCGTCCAGAGCGCTCCCCCCCCGACGGCTGCAATTTGGGGGGGCTTGATATCCAAAAGCTCCGGACCTTCAATCGAGAGGGCCAGCGTGGCCGGAAGACGCGGCAGGCTGGTCGCGTTGTAGAACCCATGGATAAAGACCGCGACATCCTTGTCCAGGACATCTTTTTGCAGAGCCCACTGAAAGTTGAATTGCCAATAGGGGTCACCATTAAACTTTCGGATCTGATTGGCTCCAAAGTTGTACTCCGCATCGATATCGAACGGCAGTGACTGATCAAAATTAAAACTCAGGCCCCCGTTAGTGCCTTGAGAGAATCCGCTGCTGGCGAGTAGTTCGGTCTGGATGTAGGCTTCGAATCCAGCCGCCGGGAGAAAAAGATCCGTTTGCTCATCCATCAGATGGATCTTGGTATCAAACGCCAGGGGGGAAAACCCCGCGCCACCCGTCCGTCCCCCCTGCCAACTTGGGCCATTTCCAAAAAGCCGGAGTTCGATATCATCCGTGACGCCATAGCGCAGCAGAAACTCGGCGTTGTACTGGGGCGCTGTCAGGGGGGCGCCGCCGTACCAGGTCACCGGTGAGGTTTCGATATAGGCCCGACCCGCAGGCAGCGTAAAGGCACTGTTAGGAAAGTTTGCAAGGTCAGCGCCCGGATTGCTGATGTCAGGCGTTGACCGCCAGCGATCGATATTCTCGGGAAGGCGGGCCTTGGATCGTTCATAACGGCCTTTGAGAAAATCCGCCTTGACCTCCTGATACCGCTGACTGACCAGATTCCGAATCCGGAGATTGCGCTCAGAAATCGCATCACGGCCATCCTTAGAGATGGCCTCTTCGATGCTCCCGTGCCGCGCTCTCAGCGTCACCATGAGTTCATGGACAAGACTCACCGCGACCGATTCAATCCGGCTGTTCCCGTTACGAATTTCTCTCAATTCGTCAGGACTGAGTCGGTTCGTCCCTTCCGAGGCATAGAGAGAGCCATTGATGAAGAGGCCCAGAAGCCAAAAAAGAAGATTACTCCTCATCGGATCAGGGGAAACTCCCGAGCGATTTCAGCACTCATGTAGCTTTGCAAACGCCTTTCAAACTGGAGAAGACGGGCGGTTCTCAGCGCGCCGAGCACCTGACGAAATTGCGGCTGAAATTCGAGGTGGATCTGGGCCAGCCGTAATTCGCTATTGAGGAGCGCATGGGAATATTCATCGGCCATTTCCTCGCTGACCGCCCCGCGCACCTGAAAAAGTCGGTAAGCGACCTCTGCCGTCTGTTCAAAAGCCAGAAGCAACGCTTTCGAATACCCCTCATAGAGGGGCCAGAAGACCCTTTCCTCCGCAGGCGTCAGCTCAAGTTCACGAAGAACCTCCTGATGACGGTTATCGCTGGCAGTCTGCGCTGGAGCCCAGAGCGGCAGGAGCAGTAACCCTATTCCCAGGCAAAACATAATCAGTGATCGCCTGAATTGAGCGCACTGATTGAAATCCTGCTGCAACATAGATAGTCGATCCTCCTGCAATGGTGGATACTGAGCGTCTGAGCGAGGTTCGCTTCAACTTGCCGAATTCGGCGACAACCCATGGTATCTGATTCCAACCCACCCGGAGCCTTGCCCCAATGAACTGGTTGCTTCTCTTTATGCCCATGGCCTTTGCACTGGATCACTTCCATGCCGGCCCCATCCCCATCTTTCTGGCCTCGACTCTGGCGATTGTCCCGCTGTCCAAACTCATGGAAGAAGCCACCAGCGTGCTTTCTAAAATTCTAGGGAACACCATCGGAGGGTTGCTGAATGCCACGATGAGCAATGCCCCGGAATTGATCATTGGCATCTCCGCCCTTCGCAACGGACTCCTTGAGATGCTCAAGGCGTCCATTGCAGGCGCGATCATTGGCACTTTACTGTTCGGACTCGGCCTTTCCATCTTCACCGCAAATGTCGGGAAGTCGCCAAGAACGTTCGATGCGCCCATGGTCGCGATGAACATGGGGCTTCTCACCGTGACCTCCTTCAGCCTGACGATTCCTGCGATCTTCAATATCAGCACGTCTGCCGAGTACGAGATCAGCTTTCATATCTGTATCCTCATGCTAGTGCTCTATGTTGCCAGCATCTACTACACCTTGAACCAGAAGAACCCGCCCATTGACCGGGCCGGAATGGCCAAGGCGATTTGCAAGCAGGAAGGCCATGCGGATCGGCCCTCCGCCTCTGAGGCCTCGGATGGAGATGAGCACGGCTCAAGCTGGGGAAAAAACAAGGCCATTGGCATTCTTCTCTCGGTGACTGTGGCGCTTGCACTGACCTCCGACCTTCTGACCGATTCCCTGCAGCCGGCAGCTGACATGCTTCACCTGACCCCATTTTTTGCCGGGATGTTCCTACTCTCCATGGTGGGAAACATCCCCCAGTTCATCAACTCGGTCTCCTTTGCTCGCAAGGATCAGCTGACTTTGGCCCTTTCAGTCAACCTGAGCTCGGTCACTCAGCTCGCCCTCCTGGTGGCCCCTGTGCTCGTCCTGACGGGGAACCTTCTGGGCATGAAGATGGACCTCGTGTTTAACCAATTCGAGCTGGTTGCCATCTTCATCTCAGTAGTTGTTGGCCGCTATTTACTTTCAGACCAACAGACCAGCTGGCTCGAAGGCTTCATGCTGATCATCATGTACCTGATGCTGGCCGTCGGGTTCTTTTATCTCCCCCCCATTCACCCAAGTTGACGACCACCCTATTCCTCCAGCCCAAGTGCTCATCTCGGGGCCTTGGGCCCCTGCACAACGGCCCGTCTAAACTGATTCAGATGCAAATTTCCGCGACAGATCCATCCCCAACAATGTCACCCTGGGTCAGCGCCCTACTCCGATCGCTCTTGATCGGACTTTTGGCCCTGATGAACGGTGGTTGTTCCTCTCTTTTTTCGCCGCTGAATAAACCGCTGGATCACACCCCGGATGGCAATGGATATGGTTTCA
Organism: Methylococcaceae bacterium; assembly: GCA_044350805.1. Lineage (GTDB taxonomy): Bacteria > Pseudomonadota > Gammaproteobacteria > Methylococcales > Methylococcaceae > UBA6136. The sequence goes on along the minus strand of JBILGU010000046.1, from coordinate 6,608 downwards.
ACAAGGCACGGGGCGGAAAACTTGGAGAAAATCTTGTTCTTTTGACCTTTTCAGGCGGAGGAACCCGCGCCGCCGCCCTGGCGTATGGCGTACTCAAGGAACTCAAAGAAACCACCATCGTCTCGGGAGGACAGCGCATTCGTCTTCTGGATGAAGTCGACAGCATCAGCTCGGTTTCAGGGGGAAGTTTTACCGCCGCCTATTACGGCCTTTTTGGTGACCGCATCTTCACGGATTTCGAAGACGTCTTCCTCAAAAAGAGCATTCAGGGCATCCTGATCCAGAAGATGTTTGACCCCTCATACTGGTGGAAAAGCCTGACCAGTGGCTTTGACCGAACGGAAATGGCCATCGAGTACTACGATGGCAATATTTTTGAAGGCAAGACCTTTCGTGACATTGATCTCACGCAAGGACCGTTTGTCGAGATCAATGCCACGAACCTCGGCGCGGGGACCCGCTTTTCATTCATTCAGCTTTACTTCGACCTGATCTGTGCAGATCTGATGGATTTGAAGGTCGCCCGGGCAGTGACGGCCTCGTCTGCCGTTCCCATCATGTTCGCACCGGTAGTCCTCAAAAGTTACGCTGGGCAATGCCATATTGAACAGAATCCTTTCTTTGCAAACCTCATGGGAGTGAGGGATCCTGATGCTCGCGTCATCGAATTGCAGCAGCGAATGAAACGCTACATGGATCATGAAAACCATCCTTATATCCATCTGATTGATGGGGGCGTTGCGGACAATCTGGGTGCCCGTGCGATGACCGAACGGCTTGAAGCATTTCAGAACGGTTTCACCATGCTTCTTGGCGATCGCAAACCAAAGAACATCGTGATGATCACGGTCGATGCCGAGGTGGAACCGGTTCACAGTGTCGACGAATCGCCGGACAAACCTTCCATCGGTGACACACTGGAAGCCTTCTCCAATATCCAGTTCCAGCTTTTCAACAATGAAACGCGCATTCTTCTCGACAACAAGCTGGATGAACTCAAGGCCTATCTGGAACGCACGGGCGATCCGGTCAATCTCTACAGGGTGCCGGTGGAATTCTCTTCGGTCCATGGGAAATCGCTGAAGGAACATCTCAACAGCCTTCCAACCTCGCTTGAGCTGTCCTCAACGGATGTCGATCTTCTGGAGCGAACCGGCGCTGAACTGATTCGGCATAACAAGGATTTCAACGCTTTTTTGAAAACCGTCGAGGGCTATCGAAACGGGGATCTGATTCCAGCAAGCCCACCGGTATCCGCCGCCAAGATGAATTCACCGAAGCATCCGCACCACACCGATCCCGCGCATAAATAGCACTGAGCCTGGCGTCGATACCCCACCCTAGCGGCGCTTTTTTTGCCTTCTTGCGCGGCGCGAACGATCCTTTGAGAGGGCTTTTGACGTTGGGGCTGCGTTGGATCGACTCGAAAATAACTGCTTGAGTGCCTCCCATTCGTAAAGGATCAGGGCCGAGACGATCAGTGCCGTTCCGCCATAAACCGAGGGGGTGATCGGTTCGTGGTTAATCAGATCCCCGACATACAGCGAGAGCATGGGTGTCAAAAGCGTGATCAGGGAGACCCGTCCCGCTTGAAGGTTCCTGAGGATATAAAAGTAAAGTGCAAACCCGCCCGTGGTCGCGACCAGCCCAAGAAAGAGAATCGAATAAAGCGCCCGGTCGGGAATGTGCTCGGGCCAGGCGCCGTCCAAGCTCAGGAAGACAGCCAGATAGAGAGGGACCGCAATACACAAACTTCCTGCCACCTGAACCAGTGCACCAAGGCCTCGCTGGATCCCCTTGACCCAGACGGCGCTCAGCGCCTGAAAAAGGGAGGCTGAGAGGATCGCCGCAATGCCAAGACTGGCTGATTCTGAAAACTGAAGTGCGGAGTGAAACATCAGCCCGAGGCCACCCATCCCGAAGAGATAGGACAGGAGACGTCTGATCGAAAGGCTTTTTTCGCCCAGAAAATAGGCCGCCAGAGGTGCCGTCAAAAGGGGCGTAAGACCAAACACTACGGAAATCCATCCCGAGGGAAGGTGCTGGGAGGCCCAATACGTTAGGACCATGGAGCCAAAAATCTGCACTGCCCCGGCGAGATAGGTCCATAGGGCTTGACGATCCAGAGGGATTGCCGTGCGGGTGACTGCGAGATAGAGAACCAGGGCCAAAAGTCCCGTGATCATGCGGCCGGTCACCCCAAAAAGGTATCCCGGACCTTCGCCACTCCACTTGATCGCCAACGGGGTGACCGACCATAAGAGCACCAAGACGATATAAGCAAGAAGGACGCGCATAAACAGGATGACTTCAATTGTCTAAGATTGACCCAGGAGGAAGGATCTTACATGCAGAAACAACGCCCACTTTCCGATGAAATCGATCGCTACCGCATCAAGAGCGCGGAAACCGAGAAGGAGAAACTGAAAGTCCTCGAGGAGGCTTTGGAGAAAGCCGTTGAGCGTGCCCGGATGACCTACTTCTGGATCACCCTCTCCGTTGCCGTTTTCATGCTCACCCTGGTTCAGACCCTAAAGACCGTGGGGGTGTTTGCCATTCCTGAGATCGGCTTTAAATGGTCGCTGGTCACGATGACGCTCCTCATCGTTCTTCCCTGGCAACTGCGCAAGTTGCGCGCCTTGGGTTAACCCTTTCCATGGTTGAGACCGCACCCTTTATCAACGGGGACCCCTATCAAGCCTTCGTCCCCTACCCGCCAGTTCGATTCCCTGAAAAGCTGGGCGCCCTGTCGGGAAAAACCTTTGCCGTCAAAGATCTCTTTGATGTGGAAGGCTACCCGACCAGTTTTGGTCAGCCGCACGTGCTGGCGACATCGGGCATCAAGACGCAAAGTGCGGGCATGGTTAAGGATCTTCTGGGGCAAGGTGCCCGCTTTGTGGGAAAGACCCACATGGTCGAAATGGCGTTTGCCTTGACCGGAAGGAATGTACATTTTGGTACGCCCATCAACCCGAGTGCGCCTGACCGATTGCCCGGGGGATCATCCTCAGGATCGGCCGCCGCTGTCGCGGGGGGCCTCGCCGATATCGGCCTTGCAACAGATACTCTGGGTTCCATTCGAGTGCCCGCAAGCTATTGTGGCCTTTATGGACTGCGACCAACGCATGGCCGACTCTCGCTCGAGGGTGCAAAACCTCTGGCCTCATCCCTTGATACGGGCGGCTGGTTGACGCGTGATCCTGACACCCTGATCCAACTGGCGGACACCTTTCTTTCGGGGCGTTCGCTGGCGTCCGTCCGCCTTGGAGTCCCTAGGGCCCTGATGCGCCATCTGGAACCCGGCGTTGCCATCGCTTTTGAAGCCTTTCTCGAAAAAGTCCAGCCGACATTCGGAAAGGTCATGGAACTGACTTTCGACGCACAAACCATTGATCGATGGGTCGAGACTACACGGACGATCCAGGGCTATGAGGCCTGGCAAGCCCATGGCGTGATGATCGAGCAGTTCCGCCCCGCCCTGGGCCCCGGAATCCGCGAACGATTTGCCTATGCCGCTACCCTATCGCCTGAGAGCTATAAGGCCGCTCTCATGGCGAAAGAGACCTTGCGTCAGGAATTTGACCACATCACCCGCGACATTCTTTTGATCCTTCCGAGCGCGCCAGGTCCTGCCCCCCTGCTGTCGTCCTCCGATGAAGCACTCGAAGTTCACCGCACGGCCCTGGTTCGACAACTTGCCCCAGCGAGCCTGTTCTCCCGCCCCGAAGCGAGCGTTCCTGCCCTCAAGGTGAATGGATTACCCATCGGGATCTCGCTGGTAGGTCCCCAAGGTTCAGACCTTGCGCTCTGCCAACTCGCTCAGGCATTTGCAGCCCTCGACTGAGATCAGGACATCTAAATTGATCCTGTAACATTCAAAGGGTACAATTGTGGATTAACTCGGATGAAGACTGATCGCGACTTCGTCCGGCCCTGATCCTTCCATGCCGACCGTCGCCATGGCTCAGGCCAGGACCTCGACTTTCGAAATCACCCGACGATCCAACCCGTTCCAAACCCTTCAAGACACCGTCATGACTGATTTATCGCTCTATCGCAACATCGGCATCTTCGCTCACGTCGACGCCGGCAAGACCACGACCACCGAGCGCATCCTCAAGCTCACCGGCAAGATCCACAAGATCGGCGAGGTGCATGATGGTGCTGCCACCACGGACTTCATGGAACAGGAGCAGGAGCGCGGCATCACGATTCAGTCGGCAGCGACCACCTGTTTCTGGAATGACCATCGCTTCAACATCATCGACACCCCCGGCCACGTTGACTTCACCATTGAAGTGTATCGTTCGCTGAAGGTTCTGGATGGCGGCGTCGGCGTATTCTGCGGTTCCGGCGGCGTTGAGCCCCAGTCCGAAACCAACTGGCGTTATGCGAACGACTCGAAGGTTGCTCGCGTCATTTACGTCAATAAACTGGACCGTATCGGTGCGGACTTCTACCGTGTGGTCAAGCAGATCAAGGATGTCCTGGCTGCCGAGCCACTGGTCATGACTCTTCCGATCGGTCGTGAAGATGGTTTTGTTGGTGTCGTTGACCTCCTGAGCCGCAAGTCCTACATCTGGGACGACTCTGGGGATCCGATGAAGTTCACCGTCGGTGAACCGCCGGCTGACATGGTGGACGACGTTGAAACCTGGCGCGCGGAACTGATCGAAAAGGTTGTCGATCAGGATGATGACGTCATGGAAAAGTATCTTGAAGGCGAAGAGCCCGATGTCGATACCCTCAAGCGCCTGATCCGCAAGGGCACCATCAAGCTTGATTTCTTCCCGACCTACTGTGGTTCCTCGTTCAAGAACAAGGGCGTTCAACTGGTGCTCGATGCCGTCATCGATTACCTTCCGAACCCGACCGAAGTCAACCCGCAGCCTGAAGTCGACCTTGAAGGCAACGAAACCGGCAACTTCGCCATCGTTGATCCGGCCAAGCCGTTCCGCGCCCTTGCATTCAAGATCATGGACGACCGTTTTGGCGCATTGACCTTCCTGCGCATCTATTCCGGCACGCTCAAGAAAGGCGATACGGTCCTCAACACCGCGACCGGCAAGACCGAGCGCATTGGACGTATCGTTGAAATGCATGCCAACAACCGTCAGGAACTTGACGCGTGTCAGGCCGGTGACATTGTGGCCGTCCTCGGCATGAAGAACGTTCAAACCGGTCACACTCTGGCGGATCAGAACAATCCGGCAACTCTCGAACCGATGGTATTCCCCGATCCGGTTATCTCGGTTGCGATTGCGCCCAAGGACAAGGCCGGCAACGAAAAGATGGGCATCGCGCTCGGCAAGATGGTTCAGGAAGATCCGTCTTTCCACGTCTCAACTGACGAAGAAAGTGGCGAAACCATCCTCAAGGGCATGGGCGAACTGCATCTCGACATCAAGATCGACATCCTGAAGCGGACCCATGGCGTAGAAGTCGTCGTCGGAAAGCCACAGGTGGCTTACCGCGAAACCATTACCCGCCTGGTCGAAGACGAATACACCCACAAGAAGCAGTCCGGTGGTTCAGGTCAGTACGCAAAGATCAACTACACCATCGAACCCGGCGAACCCGGTTCCGGCTTCACCTTCCAGTCCACGGTCACCGGCGGTAATGTTCCGCGCGAATTCTGGCCTGCGGTCGAAAAGGGCTTCAAGAGCATGGTCGACAAGGGCACCATGGCAGGCTTCCCGGTCGTTGACTTTTCCGTCAACCTGACCGACGGTGGCTTCCACGCGGTCGACTCCTCGTCCATCGCGTTTGAAATTGCAGCCAAGGCGGCATTCCGCCAGACCATGCCGAAGTGTGCACCGCAGCTGATGGAGCCGATCATGAAGGTCGACACCTTTAGCCCGGACGCCAACGTAGGTGACGTCATTGGCGACCTTAATCGCCGCCGTGGAATGATCAAGTCGCAGGAAGCAGGTGCGACCGGTGTTCGCATCAAGTCGGAAGTCCCGCTTTCCGAAATGTTCGGCTACATTGGCGACCTTCGCACGATGACTTCCGGCCGTGGCCAGTTCTCCATGGAGTTCTCGCACTACAACCCCTGCCCCAAGCAGGTTGCAGATGCGGTCATCAAGGAAGTTCAGGAACGCAACGCACAGAAGGACTAATCTCCCTCTAACGCATAAAAGGCGCACCTCCCCGCCGTGGGGGGTGCGCCTTTTTTTGTCCACTGCCTGTTCAGGCTAACATGGAAGGAGTGCACGGAAGCACGACGACCCCCGAGACGGAGAGCCATTCCGTCGCAGGGCGTTCGAGGGCATTTTCGGTATTGATCCGCGCCGTTTCATCCGCAATTTATTCTCTCGTGTGAGCGCCCAACCTATGGTTGGGACGGGGATGACGTTTGGGGTGTATTTCTCACCATTCCGATGAAAAGGCACGTGTTTTAACGCAGTTGAGTGATTGACGGAGCATGATTGCAGACGCTAAATTAGCGCCTGTGAACACAGTCCATCGCGCCTTCAAAATATCGTCTATCCGACCCAGGATCAGAAGCGCCTTTTTGCCCGAACGGAGGGCGCCTGCCGGTTTGTCTATAACCGATCGCTCGAACACATCAAAGCCTCCTATGAAGCCAAGAAGGCCGGATTCGT
>JBILGU010000045.1:0-12915 GCA_044350805.1 Methylococcaceae bacterium | reverse complement strand
CTCACACGAGAGAATAAATTGCGGATGAAACGGCGCGGATCAATACCGAAAATGCCCTCGAACGCCCTGCGACGCAATGGCTCTCCGTCTCGGGGGTCGTCGTGCTTCCGTGCACTCCTTCAATGCATTGCGCCTCCGGCATTCAACCCAACAATTTGCAGTTGAATGGCGGTAAAGGCAAGCGCTTCAAGCTGGATACGCTCACCTATGCCAAATGTTCAGATACCAAAGGCGTGGGCGAGGATAAGCCGGTGGCTGGCTTCGATACCATCAAGGGCAAAGGGGTAGGTCAATTCAACGGACAACCCGGGGCCACGGTCGAATTCGAATTCGTCGATGCCGGGGAGCCTGGATTCAATGATTCTGGCTACATCCGTGTATTTGATGCGTCCGGCCAGATTGTGATGGAGGCCAGTGGTGTCCTCAACAACGGTAACTATCAGGCGCATCCCAACTAATGCCTAAGTCCTAGAAACGTCATCAGGGAAGGCCGCCGAAGGGCGGCCTTCCGCTTTTAAAGGATGCGTGACGTCAAGGTCCTCTGCATGTTTTGGCCCTTCCGACATCCTGGCAATGAATTCAATATGAGGAAATGACGGCACCCCTTAGGGGCGCCGTCGTTTAAGGTCTAGAAGGGCGGATCCGGAAAATCCAGGAAACCATCGTCGGCGTGAAGCTCGCTTTGGGGGTTAGCGGCTGCCGATTCTGGGGTCTTTTGCTTGGGCGCACGGTCCAGCAGGGTCAGGCTGCTTCCGACCAGTTCGGTGGTCGAAATCTCGATGCCTTCCTTGTTTTTCCAGCGCCGGGTCCGAAGACGGCCGTCGACATAGGCGAGCGAGCCTTTCTTGAGATATTCCCCGGCAATTTCCGCCTGGCGTCCAAAAAGGACGACGCGGTGCCATTCCGTATGTTCCTTCTTTCGACCGGACGCATGGTCCTTGAAGGCATCGGTGGTGGCAAGCGCCAGGTTGGCAATGGCCTTGCCTTCCTGAGTGTAGCGGACATCCGGGTCACGCCCCAGACGTCCGATGAGTTCTGCCCGATTCAACATGATCATGACTCCACCCGCCGCACGCGGGAGAAATGGAGAAAGACTTCCCGTGGTGCGGTCAGGGGAAGGATCGAGGGAGAACCCACAAGGACCCTTTCGGGATCATGGGAATCCCGCGATGGGTCTTGGCCGCAGAGGGCTGCGGCATGGATCGGCTGCTTGCCTTGAGGGCGCCCAGCTGGCCTTCAACCCCAGGCTTTCTGGCGTGAGGTCAAGGAAATCAATGAAACCAGCGGAAGCGCGGGCTCGAGTTGATGCCCGAAGGATGAGCTCAAAAGCAATGGGCGGGCACCCTTCAAGATGCAGAAATCGATCATGTTCGGGGTTTTTCGTTGTTTGATCCCCCTTTGCCCGCCATAATTTGATCCATGCATCATCGATTCGCCCCGATCCTTCTGCTTCTTGTGGCCTGCTTTTCAAAGGCGCTTGGGGCTGCGCCGTCCGCGCCCTTGCTGGCAGCGGATACGTCCAGTCCAAGAAGCACGCTCTTTGGATTCATCGCCACGATGGATGAGCGATGCAACTCTCTTCTGGGGCCTGAGGGGCTAGTGACGACCTATCTTCAGTCCTCACGTCTCTTTCTCGACAGGGCAGTCACCCAAAGTCACATGACGCGGCTCTCCAAGACCCGGAAGTTGACGGCCCATTATCTGGATCTCAGTCGCATCCCCATCGCGATACTCGAACAGCAATCCTGGCGACTGACGATTCAGCTCAAGGAGATACTCGATCGCATGCCTTTACCCGCGATCCAGGAAGTGCCGGATGCGGAGGCTATGCAGGGACGGACTTTTAAGAAATGGAAAATCCCCGATTCCGATCTCACGATCGCACTGGTGGAATCTGGCCCCCGGGCAGGTGAATATCTTTTCACCCCGGAGACGGTGGATCAGGTGCCTTCTCTTTATGACGCCATCAAGGCAGAGCCTCGACGCATTGAGGCCTCCGTCGGAATTTACGACTTCCTATTCATGAAGCCGGCGGGTATTGCGATCATGACAGCCCAGGTGATTCCCTCCCGATGGCTTCTGGAGGGCGATTCATGGACGAATCGACCTGTTTTGGGTGAACCCATCTGGCGCTGGATCGCACTTTTGACGCTGTTGGGCGTGATGGGCGGCGTTTTCTGGGGCTCTTTCCGACTCAGCGAAAAATCTTCCGGGCGCAAATCGCCCACACATGTGCCTTGGGTATTTTTACCCTCCCTCTCTCTCATCGTCATGATTCCGACCGTGGTCTACCTTCTGGGGAATGTTCTTTTTTTCACCCCGAAGCTTTATTCCCTCCTGACGGAGGGGCTCTGGGGTCTGAACTACATCGCCCTGACGACTCTGGTCTGGGGGGGGTTCCGTTGGTTGACCGAGTGGGTCATCAAGCTCGAGCGCCTGAAAACGGATAGTACCGACAGCCAGTTGATTCGGCTGGGCAGTCGTCTTCTGGCTCTGGCTATCGCCATCGCTATCCTGATCGAAGGAGCCAACCGGATTGGTCTTCCTTCGTATTCGATCATGGCGGGGCTCGGGATTGGCGGCCTTGCGGTCGCTTTGGCGGGACAACAGGCCCTCGCCAATCTTCTGGGGTCGCTCATCATCATGTTTGAGAAACCCTTTCGCATCGGCCACAGCATCAAGACCGGTTCCATCGAAGGACAGGTGGAGAACATCGGTTTCAGAACAACACAACTTCGGACCGCTGATGGCACGACCCTGATTGTGCCGAGCAGTGAAATCATTCGGACCCCGATCGAAAACCTCACGCTCAGAAAACACTGGCGGGTCCGAAAGACCCTCAAGGTCGGCCTTTCGACCTCTCTGGAGGCCCTCTCAGGCTTCAAAACCGGGATTGAAACTCTGCTGAAAGAAACGCCGGGGGTGAATGAGAAAAGCATTCGAATTTCACTGACGGAGATTCTGACCGAGGGTCTTGAACTGCGGATTGAATTTACGCTGGAAGCCAAAAATGGCGCAGAGCAGCTGCGGCTGGCTGATATCGTACTGACACACATTGTCGATCTGGCACGCATTTCCGGAATCCGGTTTGCGCCTGAGGAGCCTTTCGGGCACCCGGGGCTCGCTTGATTCTGGGCGGGGATCGTTCGCCCGTTCAAACATCACAATTCCCGCATCTTGAAAGGTCTCTTTCCTGGCCAGTGAAGCTAGGCTCAGGGTTTTCCCAAGACAAAGGAGTCCCGCCATGGCCAGTAGCAATCCCAGACCCTACAGTCGTCCGGTTCTCGAACGGACAGCGATCCTTCGAAGCGAGCAGGCCCAACGCATCATGGCCCGCGAGGGGGATCGAGTCTTGCGCTCTCTTCACGCCATTGCGGTGGTGTTCAGGGCAACCCTGCCGGTCGAGATCGCTGATCGGATCGAAGCCGAATCCGGTGCGCTGATCGAGGAGGGCGCTCAGGCCCTGGCCCTTGAAATTGCTCGCGTATCGGCCATTAGGGAAACCGAAGGGGTTACGGTGATTCCCTGCTACAGCCACCCGGGTGAGCTTTCGGTCCGAATCCTCTGTCCGAGAGCCCTTGATTTTCTGGCCATGGTCGAGGGGCTCGATGAGTTGATGGTCCTGATCGACAGTCTCTGGCTATCAGGGCTTTTGACCAATCGCCATCGCTCCGAGGCTGCCTATCAATGGCAGCAACGCATCCTCCGGATTGCTCGGCGAATCGCGGCGATTGAATCGGCCGTCCGATCACGGCCAGTCTCAGAATCCGGGGCCCCGACATTGGACGAAATGGAATCGACCCGGATCGCAGAAAAGGTGACATTTCACGACCCCGAGGACATGCCGGAATCGATTTCGTTTCCGGGTTGAAATCCCTCCAAGTTGGTCAGGAGGAGCGTTCTGAGTGGTATCCTCAGCGGTTTGAGATACGGCACCCACCCCCTTGGCTCCACATTCGACCCGTCGCAGATTTGCGCTTTGGACTCTCCTGCTCCTCAGTGGATGTACCCGGGGGCTTCTCACCACGGTGGGTCCCGACTACGTCCAGCCGGAAACTGCGGCAGCCAAGACCTGGCAATCTGAACAGCCCGGTGTCTCCGAAGCTCATGCTGCCATGCCATCGGACCTGCGTGATTGGTGGCTTCAGTTCAAGGATCCCGACTTCTTTCGCTTCCTGACCGAAGCCCAGAGAGTCAGTTCCTCCGTTGCAGATGCAAGGGCGCGGATTGAAACGGCACGGGTGGAGATGGTCACTGCGATGGCCAATGGCCTTCCAAAACTCGACACGCAAGTAGATATGTTGAAGTCCCGCTCCACCTTTGGTGGTCCCCCTTTTGACTGGACACGCTACCAGGCGGGTCTTCAGGCCAATTGGGAAATCGACCTTTTTGGCGGGATTTCGCGGCAACGGGAGGCGGCCGAAGGCAATCTCGCTTCACGGCACAGCGCCTGGCACGATGCGCGGGTGTCGCTGGCGGTCGAGGTCGCCAATGCCTATATCGACTTTCGCTATTGTCAGGCCCTGATGCAGATCGCCGAGAAAGATGTGATTTCTCGTCGGGAGTCGGCACGCCTGGTGGATCTGGCTGGCGTGGCGGGACTTCGGCCGCCTGCCGACGTGGCACTGGCCAAGGCCTCCTATGCCGATGCGGAAGAAAACCTGATGCGTCAACAGGGCCTGTGTGACCGTTCCATCAAGGGTCTCGTGGCGCTGACCGGAATAACTGAAATTGAAGTGCGTTATCGGCTTAATCAAAAACCCGAGCGGCAGGCCCAACTGCCGACGCCCCCCCCGTTTAGACTCAAGGGTCTTCCCGCCGAGACCTTGCTTCAGCGCCCGGATGTGGCGGCGGCCGAGGAGCAGGTTGCCGAAGCCAGTGCGCGGATTGGGATTGAGGAAGCCAAGCGATATCCAAGGCTTAGTCTGACGGGCAACATTACCCCCCAGCTTCAGACCGTCAGTGGCATGAGCGCTTTCAGCCCCTATGCCGCCGGAGCGGGGGCTGCCGCGACCTATTTTGCCAACACCTGGTCTTTTGGACCCACCCTGACCATGCCGATTTTTGATGCCGGCAAGCGGCTTGCGGAGGTCGAGGCGGCGCGTATTCAGTTTGAAGCCGCCAAGACGCGTTTTCAGTCGACCGTTCGAACGGCCGTCAAGGAAGTCGAGGTCGCGCTGGTCAGGCTCAAGACCGCCGAGGAGCGCCTACCCAAGACCCGCGAGGCCCTAAAGGGCTATGAAAAGAACTTTACAGCCATCGATCATCTCTATCGTGCCGGATTTGGTAACTTGTTGGAGCTTGAGCAGGCCCGGCGGCAGACCCTGGTCGCCCGGCGCACGGTGGCCGATCTTGAGCAGGAACAGGTCTTGGCCTGGGTCGCCCTTTACCGAGCGGCGGGGGGTGGCTGGCAGGATCCTGAGGGAGGGGCGCCCGCCATCCCGGTTCGAGAGGATCCCCATAATCCGGTGACCGGCCAGAAAGCAGAGGACTATAAACCGTGATGGATTGGATTCGGCAAACCTCAGTTCTTATGCGCCTGGGTCTTCTGGGTGTCCTGGTTCTGTTCGTGGGATGGCTCTTCAAGCCCCGTGGCGAAGCGGTGGCTCCCCCCAGCAGTAAGGCAGCCCTCACCGTCGAATGGGTGGCGCCTGTCACCTCCGAACTTCCGATCACGCTGGCAGCCAATGGCTCGGTCAGTGCCTGGCAGGAGGCGGTCATCAGTGCAGAACTCTCCGGCATTCGACTGGTTGAGATTCAGGCTCAGGTTGGTGATCGGGTAAAAAAAGGTCAGGTTCTGGCACTCTTTGATCGAGAGCGGGTGGCCTCGGATCTTGAAAACAGCGAGGCGGTTCTGGCTGAAGCGGAAGCGACACTCCAGGAAGCAAGAGACAATGCCCGAAGGGTCCGGCAGATCATTGATGAAGGGGCCTTGAGCGCCCTTCAGGCCGGCCAATATCTCACCGGAGAAAAGACCGCAGAGGCCCGGATGCGAGCCGCCAAGGCCCAGGTTGAAATCCAAAAGCTCAGGATGCGTCATACACAGGTGCTTGCCAATGACGATGGCATTGTTACAGCACGCTCCGCGGTTCTCGGCGGGGTGACGGCCGAAGGTCAGGAACTCTTCCGGCTGATTCGTCAGCAGCGCCTTGAATGGCGAGCCGAAGTGACGGCGACCGAACTTCCCAAAATCCGCATCGGGACCAAAGTCAACGTCCGGGTACCGGATGTCGGGACCCTTGTGGGCGTCGTCCGTATGGTCGGCCCGGGACTGGATCCTGCCAGCCGATTCGGAATCATTTACGTTGATCTTCCCGGTGCCACCGATCATGGTTTCAAGTCCGGCATGTACGCCCATGGCGATTTTGAGCTTGGGACGGGGTCAGGGCTGACGATCCCTCGAACGGCGATCACGCTCCGTGATGGCTTCAGCTATGCCTTCAAGGTCGTCGATGCAAAGGATGGCTTTGCACGGGTCGAAGAGATCAAACTGGAACTCGGGCGCAGTGTCGGTGAATCGATTGAAGTCCTTCAGGGGATCGCGTCTGAGGATCGTGTTGTCAGGGCAGGGGGTGCCTTTCTCGCCGATGGGGACCGCGTCAGGATGTCCCCATGAATATCTCGGCAGGCTGCATCCGGACGCCGCTTCCGGCGATCATGCTGTTTGTCCTTTTGACTCTGGGCGGAATCTACTGCTTCAAGATGATGAAGATCCAGAACTTTCCGGATCTGGATTTTCCGACGGTGAGCATCACGGCCAGCCTTCCCGGAGCCTCTCCTCCGCAACTGGAGACGGAGGTTGCCCGGAAGATTGAAAACGCAGTCGCAACCCTTCAAAAGCTCAAGCACACCACCACGCAGATTCAGGATGGCAGCGTCATCGTGACGCTGGAATTTCGATTGGAGAAACCCTTGGATGAGGCTCTGGATGACACGCGATCTGCGGTCTCCAAGATCCGTGCCGATCTTCCAAGCGACCTTCGGGATCCGGTAGTCACCAAGCTGGACGTTGTGGCCGCGCCGATTCTGGCCTACACGATTGATTCAAAGGATCGGGATGAAGAATCCCTCTCGTGGCTTGTGGATGACGTCATTGTCAGAAAGCTGCTGGCGGTCCCCGGCGTCGGTGCAGTGACGCGCGTTGGGGGCGGCAATCGGGAGATCGCGATTCGGCTTGATCCTTTAAAGCTCCAGTCACTGGGTCTCAGTGCAGCCGATGTCTCCCGCCAGCTTCGCCTGACTCAAAGGGAAGGCGCCGGAGGGCGAGCGGAACTTGGGGGCGGTGAACAACCGGTCAGGACACTGGCTAACCTTGGAAGCGCCAGTGAATTCAGATCGCTCCCGATCGTTCTCCCGGATGGTCGACGCATTGAACTGGATCAGTTGGCCGAAATCCGCGATACGGTAGCCACTCATCGGCAATTGGCTCTCCTCAATGGGGAAGACGTTGTCGGTTTTGAAATCAGTCGAAGTCGGGGCGCGAGCGAGATTGAAGTGGGCGCCGGCGTCCATCGCGTCCTCGATGAGATCAAGGCCAAGGATCCTGACCTGGTCCTGACCGAAGCCTTCAATTTTGTCCAGCCGGTTCAGGAAGAATTCAATGCCTCGATGGCGCTCCTTTATGAGGGCGCTGCTCTGGCGGTCCTTGTGGTCTGGTTGTTCCTTCGGGACTTTCGAGCGACGTTTGTCTCCGCGGTGGCCTTGCCCTTGTCAGCCATACCGACCTTTATTGGCATGTATGCCTTTGACTTTAGCCTGAACGTTGTCTCACTTCTGGCACTCTCCCTGGTCGTAGGCATCCTAGTGGATGATGCGATTGTTGAGGTCGAAAACATCGTTCGCCATCTTCGGATGGGGAAAACGCCATACGATGCGGCCATGGAAGCGGCCGATGAAATCGGACTTGCAGTGGTAGCCACCACCTTTGCCCTGATCTCGGTCTTTCTTCCGACCGCTTTCATGAGCGGGATTGTCGGGCGCTTCTTCAAGCAATTTGGCTGGACTGCTGCTCTGGCCGTGTTTGCCTCTCTGGTCGTTGCTCGCATGCTGACGCCCATGATGGCGGCTTATCTGCTCAAACCCAGTCCCCCCGAAGAGGAATCCCCGGGATGGTTGATGCCACGGTACCTTGATGCCGTGCGTTACTGCCTTCGCCACCGCTGGGCCACTTTGGGGGGGACGGGTCTATTTTTCATTGGCTCATTGATGCTGATTCCTCTCTTGCCCCAGGGCTTCATTCCCGCGGACGACAACCCCCAGACCCAGGTTTTCGTCGAACTTCCGCCAGGTTCGACGCTGGAACAAACAAGATCCAGCGCTGAAAGGGCGCGTGAACTTTTGGCGGATCTCCCTGAAATTCGAAATGTCTACACCACCATTGGGGGGGGAGCTGCCGGCAGTGATCCCATGGGGGGGCAGGCGGAAGCTGAAGTTCGAAAAGCCACCTTGACCATTACCCTGGCCAATCGGAGCGAACGTTCGGTCAGAAAGCAGGTGATCGAAAAAGCCATTCGCGCTCGCCTTGAGCATCTTCCAGGGGTGAGAACCAAAGTCGGCCTCGGAGGTTCCGGGGAGAAATACATTCTGACGCTGAGCGGGGATGATGCCCGGCAGCTCTCCGATGTGGCTCGGAATGTCGAACGGGAACTGCGAACGATCGAGGGGGTAGGGAGCGTTGCTTCGAGTGCCGCCCTGACGCGTCCTGAAATTGCCGTTCATCCTGATTTTGAGACGGCTGCAGATTTGGGCGTCACAGCCGCCGCCATTTCGGAAACCTTGAGAATCGCCACCCTTGGGGACTATGACTGGTCATTGCCGAAGCTCAATCTTGCTCGTCGTCAGGTGCCGGTGATGGTCAGACTGGATGAATCCGGTCGCAATGACCTTGATGTTCTTGCAAGGCTCCCGGTCCCTTCGACCAAGCCCGGCGTCGGGTCTGTCCTTTTGGGGCAGGTGGCAAAGCTTGAGCTTTCCAGTGGTCCCCAGGTTATTCGTCGCTATGATCGAGTCAGGAACATCAATTTCGAAATTGAACTTTCGGGGTTACCGCTAGGGGATGTGACCGAAGCGGTTTCCCAGCTTCCGAGCCTTCGCTCACTGCCACCGGGCGTTCAACGGGTGGATGTCGGTGACGCCGAAATGATGGCGGAACTCTTCGGTAGCTTCGGACTGGCCATGCTGACCGGGGTAGTCTGCATTTTTGTCGTGCTGGTCCTTTTGTTCAAGGATCTCATTCAGCCGGTGAGTATTCTGGCAGCCCTTCCAACGGCCTTTGGCGGCGGTTTTGTGGCGCTGCTCCTTGCGGGAAAGGCATTCTCAATGCCCTCCCTCATTGGTCTTGTGATGTTGATGGGGATTGCGGTCAAAAATTCGATCCTGCTGGTGGAATACGCCATCGTGGCCCGACGTGATCATGGTATGGATCGATTTTCTGCTTTGGTGGATGCCTGCAGCAAAAGGGCACGACCCGTCGTCATGACGACCATTGCCATGGGGGCAGGGATGTTGCCAATCGCCTTGGGTCTTGGTGAGGCGGATACATCGTTTCGAAGTCCGATGGCCTTTGCGGTACTAGGCGGTCTTGTGACCTCGACGGTCCTGAGCCTGATCGTGATTCCACCCGTCTTCACGATCCTGGATGACAGCAAGACCCTCTTCGCTGCCCTGATCCTGTTTTTGAGGGGTTTTGGGTCAAAACGCACCGGATCTCAGGGCAAAGATATCCGCTCGAATTAAAAAAAGACAAAAAAAACCGCGCGAGCAATGCTCTAGCGCGGCTGAGGAGGAGACAAAAAATAAGCACCTTCACCGTCAGATTAATGATCTCCTCTCATAAGGTCCAATCAGTATTTCGTATGTTTTGCGCAAGAAATACTTATGGATATGTTGAGGTGTTCCAGTCCATCGGCGAATCCAGGCCCAATCCAAAGGATAAGGCCCGGGATCCACGGTGATTACTCGATCACAAGACGCGTGTTACGGGCGCTCGCCTTCGGCAGGGTGAGCGTCAGGACGCCATCCTGATAACGGGCTTTCGCCGTAGTCTGATCGATTTCACTCGGGAGTCTGAATGCCCGGGTCACGGTGCCTGAATACCGCTCTGAATGAAGGACCTTGCTGTCCTCGATCTTTCGATCATCCGACCGGAACACTGCGGACAGGGTGACCTTGTTTCCATCGATACTGACATCAATGTCTTCACGGCGAACGCCCGGGATATCAGCGTTGACAATGTAGTCAGGACCTGACTCCTGGACGTCGAGACGGATCTGGTCGGGATTCTGGACACGATCGCCCTGGACAGGGCGAACAAAATAGCTCGGAGGGACATCCTTGAAGATGTCATCGAACAGGGTGCGTGCAAGTAGTGCGCTCATGGGGGTCTCCTTGTATCTTAAGAGCAGGGATCTGCTCCCTTCACGAGACCGATGTGGGGTGGCTCCAATTTAAATCAAGGGGGTCGCACTCAAGTGCATATTGGCCTCTGGGCAAGGACGCCTAGTCCTGCCCACACACCAGTTGCAAGGCCAGTTTCTTGTCGGCACTGGCATCAGGCCCGTCGATGGACACCCACTGGTTGTCGAGGGGATAACTGATCGGTTTCTGGGTCGCTGACTTCTTGAACGTATGGACGATGGTCACACTGGCATCACGGAAAAAGCGATGTTCGCAGTCATAATCGACCAGCATGGTGTTCTGAACTCTTGAGGCATCGGTATAGGTGGTAGTGTCCTGCGTCTTGGTGTGGACGATCATCCCATCGATGCCTGTTCGTTCAACCGAAACGATGCGGACCATGGATTCATCCGTGACTTCCCGAAGGAGATGCGGTGCTTCGCTGATTTTCTGGGATTTACTGGCGGTTCGATGTTCGATCGAAAGCGGCGTCTGGCTTGCACACCCTAAGGTCAGGGTGAGGAGGGGAAGGGTGACCAGCGCGCGGAGTTTCATGGGAAGGTTCCGTTGGTTTGGAAAAGAGGGCATCTAGATTGAATCTTACGTCAGGGATGGCAGGAAATGCGAGTGGGCTGAATGCCCCCCCAATGATCAGACGAACCGAATTCTGATCGCTATACTGGAAAGGGTTCAAAACCTGACCCTGGTGGGAGCCAAAAATGAGAAATGCCCAAGCGATCGTCACTCTATTGACGCTTCTCGTGACCTCCTTTGATGCCGCTGCCCATCTGCTGCATGGCGAGATTCTGGGTGTGGTCGATGGCTTTCTTCACCCAATCATTGGGAGGGATCATCTTATCGCTATGAGCGGGATCGGCTTTTGGCTTGGGTGTCAGGAAAAGACGTATTCGTTTCGCCTGCTCGTTCTGCTTCTGCTGAGCCTGATCGCGGGTGCTCTCTTGGCCGTTTTACCTTCCTCCTCGTTTTGGCTTGAGCCGGGTCTTGCCAGTTCGGTCATTCTTCTGGGCGTTCTGATCGCTGGATGGTTTCCCCGCTCCGTGGGGTACGGCCTTTCTATTGCATTGGGCGTTCTGCATGGCTATGCCCATGGACTTGAAATTCCAGCATCCTCCGGTGCCCTTGCCTATGGCCTTGGGTTTTTAACAGCGACAGCCGTCTTACAGGCCGTGGGTTGGTGCCTCGGGACAAGGGTTCACCACGCTCCCTGGGTCAAACGAATTTGTGGTGCACTTATGGTCACGCTGGGCGCTCAGATGCTTTTGAGCTAGGCCACTGATACGGGTTCTCAATTTCGTCTTTTCCTTTTGGATCGGTTAACCCGGCTAATTTTTTTCTGCCTTAGGGAGGCTCGGCTTCCTTGACATTTCGTTCCATCGTTCCCAGATCCAAACTTGTTCTGAATCAGTGCAACCTACTTTTTCGATCCGATATGCCGCATTTCAATCCACGTGTTTTTTTTCTTCTCTCCAGCCTTGCGCTGACTGCCTGTGTTACGAATCAGATCACGGGTCGTCAACAGGCCATGGTGGTGAGCGACGAGCAAGCAGCCGCTGAGTCCTCCCAGTCCTATACCAAGCTCATCGGTGATGCGGGAAAGAACAGGACATTGGATGAGGATCCCGCACAATTGGCTCGGATCAAGGCGATTACGGATCCTCTCATTCGAGAGGCCATTGCCCTAAGACCCAATACAGGAGGCTGGAATTGGGAAGTGCATGTTTTGAAATCGGACGAGGTCAACGCCTGGTGCATGGCCGGCGGCAAGATGGCGATCTACACGGGGCTTCTGACCAAAATCAACCCCAGTGATGATGAAATTGCAGCCGTCATGGGACATGAGATCTCCCACGCACTGCTCTCACATCAGGCGGAAAAACTGTCCAGAGATCGAATGCAGCAGGTGGGCGTATCCGCCAGCGTTTTGGCTGGAACCCTCTTCGGGATGAACCTTTCTGGTTTGGCACCCATTGCCAACTCAGTCGCTGATGTGGGGCTTCAACTTCCCAATAGCAGGGAGGCCGAGACTGAAGCCGATACGGTGGGGCTGAAGCTGGCGGCCAGGGCGGGATACAACCCGGAGGCTGCCGTAAGCCTCTGGAGCAAGATGCTACAGGTCGAGGGAACCAGCGCCCCGGAATGGCTGAGCACACATCCTGACACCCGCGCCCGCCTTGCGCATGTCAAGGAAGAGGCCAGGAGGCTCATGCCTGTTTATGAGGGGGCGCTGAAGAATCGTCAGGTTTTAAAATAAGCCTTTGGAATCCGCGCCTATCATTCCGCCCTCGGCTTCCATGCCTTAGTTGGCATGATCTGGGGCGATTTTAGGCTCTCGGTTCGCGCTTCATCGGGCCCCTGACAGATCCTCGGAATTGTGCTCCCTTCGGGGTCGGGTGGATTTGGCCCTCCACGCGCATAACATCCGGCGTTTCCCCGCCGTAGCTTCCGGGGTAGGACCCCGTAGCGAATGCAGCGATGTTCTTCGCTGCATTCTCATCTCGA
>JBILGU010000009.1:0-116724 GCA_044350805.1 Methylococcaceae bacterium | reverse complement strand
CGAAGGGAGCAATTCCGAGGATCTGTCAGGGGCCCGATGAAGCGCGAACCGAGAGCCTAAAATCGTCCAAGATCATGCCAACTAAGGCATGGAAGCCGAGGGCGGAATGATAGGCGCGGATTCCAAGAAAGACTCACAGCAAGAGACAGAGCAGCCAATGTGATTTTTATTGCTGACATGGAGAGTCTGCCTCTTGCGGGGGAATGGCCTTTACTTTCCGAACAAGGCCTTGGTGTGCGCTGCATCGACCGTCTGGTTGATCTTGCTGACCGTGCACTTTTGGGTTTTGGTGTCGCAACGAACGCCATTCGTGAGGACGAACTCACTCATATCGAAGTCACCCATCGCCATCAGTTTTGCCTGCGCAGCATCCCCAAGAAATTCCTTGGTGAGTCCCGCAGAGATCCCGCTCGAATCCGCGCAAAAGTTGGCCTTCTTATCGCAGATGACACCAGCCATAGGGGTGGTCACGGAACCCTTGATGGTTTTGCCCGCACCCGCTGCAAAACTAACGGAGGATGCAGCCGCAAGGCAAAGGAACAGGATCGTTTTCTGCATATTTTTTCTCATCCAGGGTTTTCGAATCTGAAAACAGGGGCCCCCACACGTCTCACCAAATTTCTGACGTCACAGATCAGCGAATGGGATATCGACTCTTACCAAGGGTTGGGCATCATCCCGAATTGCATCCGCTTCGTCCAGCACATAAGTATGCATATCTCAGGATGGGGCTCTTGATTCTAGTGATGCTTGTTTTGGCGGTGATGATTGCTCTGCTGCCCCAGCTTTTCAGCCTGCCTCAGTATTTGTCGTTGTTGCTGAGGAGGCAGATGCTGGATTTGATTTCGGTGATCGTAAACGTAATTGAGTGCCTTTTGATTGTTGCTAATCGGAGGCCTTGGCGGATGCTCATCATAACCATAGCCATAACCGCCGTAAGGACGGCCGTAATAGACAGGCCCAGGGTAATACCCATAGGCAGGCCCGGGATAAGGGGCGTAACCGTATCCATAGCCATAATTGACGGGTGGCGGATATCCATACCCATAGCCATAATCCACTCCGGCCATGCCGGGGTAGCTGTAATAGCTGCCACATCCTGAGAGCAATCCCAAAGCCACGATCACCATCATGTTTTGTTTCATCTGTTTGCCCCTCCATGAGGGCCTTCGAGGATTCCTAGGTCATGGATCGCCAAGCCAAACATAAATACAGAGAGAGGCCATGGCTTGCTCAATCGGTCCCGGCCTTTGGTGGCATCCACCAGGATTCAGGGATGCCATTTTGCTTCAAAGAACGAATTTAAATGAAGAATAAAGCAGGCCACGGGCTTTCTTCTATTTAAATTTTGAGCAAAACTTATCTTGGTTTGGGTTTTCGGGGACGGAAAAGTTCTCACACATCTCTCAGAATGGATGCGTTTCAACCGCCCCCGACCACCGCTTATCCACTCGCATTCACAACAAAAGAGAGCCATCATGCGACATTACGCCACCCTCGCCCTTGTTTCAGCCGTGCTGGTTTCAGGCTGCGCTGCGCAAAAAAACCGCGATAACGAGCACCAGTGGAATCAGGAGATCCAGTCTGAAAGTAAGCCTGGTGATTTCAAGACGACCGAAATGAAGGATCGCCTGCGCATCACGATCGAAGAGCGGAGCCTCTATGCTTCGGGACATTCGCAGCTGACCCCGCAAGGCCAGAAGGTTCTTGATGAAATCGTACCGACTCTTCAGAAGGCTTCAGATCACCGCATCGAAGTCGATGGCTACACCGATGATGTTGCCTACGGTGCCCATAGCAAAGGCAAATACAAGAACAACTGGGAACTTGCAGCCGCAAGAGCCGCTGATGTCGTCAACTATCTCCAAAAGAAAGGAGTGGATCCTTCCAGGATGACCACCGTGGGTCATGGCCAATATTCGCCTGCTGCCGATAATTCCACCAAGGAAGGCCGAGCGGAGAACCGCCACACCATCATCGATCTGATTCCGAACGACGGAAAGTAGGTCACTGACCCACCTCCCGGAAGGAGACTTCACGCATCCCCGGGAGCACTGGGATCGGATTAAAAAAGGGGGGCCCAATGGCCCCCCTTTTTTCTATCCCGGATGAAGGGCTTTTTAAAAGCGCTTCATTCAAGTCGATTCAGACTTATTTTTGAGTCCAGAAGACCTTGGGACCTTCCTTTCCGGCCTTGGCCTTGTCGACATATTTGCAGAAGGTCGGGGTATCCAGATGGCTCTCGGCAATCAGAAGTCCGAGGTAAGCCCCATAGAGAGTCGATGCCTTGACGGAAAAAGTTTGCTGCTCTTCAGGCGTCTTGCCCCCTTTCTCGTTGATTAGCTTTGAGAACCGCTTGTCGACTTCTGCGCCGTTGTATTCAAGTCCCGGACAGGCAGAAACGGCAACGCTAGCAAACGCCGCATCCACCATTTGCTTCTGGTAGTCAGGACCGACCAGAGCCACCGCCTTTTGTTCAAGGCTCGCCCAGGCCGGGCTCAATTTCTGGATCACTTCGTTGTCATCAATCGCAAGAACGGAACCTGAAACCAGCATCATCAAAGGAATTAAACGTCTCATAGATCACCATCTTCCTGGGTGGTAGAAACCACGATTATTGACGACCGCCACATTGGTATGACCCCAGCCGCCGCCGTAGTGGCCCCAGCCACCGCCATAACCACCAAAACCAGGTCGGATCACTCCGACATTCCCCGAATAGCTGTAACAACCCGCCAGAACGGCGAGACACAGTCCCAAAACCAAGGATTTCATCTGCTCTCCTCAAATGAAGTCTCGTCTTCCTTGACGGACATGAAAGTAAAAGACCGCTTCAAAACGCATGCCCTGCGCTTCGATCGGTCTATTTTAGGGGCATTTACGGATTCGTGTGCGAACCTAAAACTCTTCGAAGGTCTCGATCAGTTGATTCCAATCATTGTCGGCAATTTCTGAAAGCCCGGATGATTCCGTTGATCTGGCCAATACCGCAAGACGTCTGAGGTCTCCCAGCGACACCCCTTGGTGGCTTTGTGTTCTCTCGTTCCTTGAGATGGAGTGCTGCGCTGCTCCCGTTTGAAGACCCACGGCTTCGTACTCGTCGTCATACAGCTCAAAAGGGCGCAAATTTGGAGGGATCGACCCAAAGGTGGTCGAGAGTAACGCAGGGGAAATGCCCAGAAGGAGAGCCAGCTGCCAGGCCCTGTAAATGGGACGGCCGTTCAGGGTGTGTCCCACAAGATCGAGTGCATCCTCATGCGAGAGGTCGGCTGGAGGCAGAGCCCAAGGTGTGACCGTCCGATTTTGCCAGGAATCGGCAACCGGGTTATTGACTAGCAGCCTGAAACCCGGGCTGAGATCGTCATTTTTTACCGTGATTTCGGGTTTCATGTCTTACGCCTCGCTTCCATTTTCTTCTTATCATTTGAGACCCCTGGGCACAGCAAGAGTTTCCCTCCGAGGAGACAAAAAGCCGAATACCTAGCCCCCCTTTTTGTCCTTGACTTCGAGGCGATGAGCAGCCGCTTGAACCTCTACTTCCTCCCGAACTCCAGGATCTAGGGCGGCAAGATTTTTAAACTGCATGCCCATCCGGGGATTCGAAGCCAGTCGATCCTGATGGCGAATCAGAAAGTCCCAATAGAGCGTGGTGAAGGGGCACGCCCTTTCACCGACGCGGACTTTGGGGTCATAAACGCAGCCCTCACAGTAGTTACTCATTCGCTGAATGTACTGGCCACTGGCGACATAGGGCTTGCTGGCCATGTAGCCTCCATCCCCGAACTGTCCCATTCCGAGGGTGTTGGGAAGTTCGACCCATTCGACGGCATCCACATAGACGGCCAAAAACCACTGGTGCACTTCAGAAGGTCGCACTCCCAAGAGAAGGGCATACAGCCCGATGACCATAAGCCTTTGGATGTGGTGGGCATAGCCCATCGTAAGACTCTGCTTGAGACACTCAGAAAGGCAATTCATGCTGGTTTCGCCGGTCCAGAAGAAGGCCGGCAACTCCTCCGTGGCATCCAGCGCATTCCGCTCGAGATAGGCGGGCATCTGGGTCCAATAAATTCCCCTCACATATTCGCGCCAACCCAGGACCTGCCGGATGAAGCCCTCTGCAGAGGGCAGACTAATTTCACCTTTGAGATAGTGCGCTTCCACGGCGCTGACCACGTCCTTTGCTGAGAGAAGCTTGAGGTTCATGACCATCGAGAGCTGGGAGTGATAAAGGCAGGGCTCCCCCTGCCACATCGCATCTTCATAGGG
Source organism: Methylococcaceae bacterium (assembly GCA_044350805.1). Taxonomy (GTDB): domain Bacteria; phylum Pseudomonadota; class Gammaproteobacteria; order Methylococcales; family Methylococcaceae; genus UBA6136. The sequence continues at coordinate 112,455 of JBILGU010000009.1, read as the reverse complement.
ACCAAAAAGCGCGAGGCGATGATTCAAAAAATCGGCGAGCGCCTGTTGCGCCTCCTCCGGGGTCATCGGCCAGGCAAAAGATTCGAGGGACCCGGGATGATCCGGGAAACGCGCTTCGACCAAAGCAAGGACCTCCCGGGTCAAGGCATCCGGAGAGAAGGCAACCGGCTTTGGAAGATCCGAGGGCCCTCCCTTGCCAAAGACTTGCCGGTTCTGGGCATCGAAATTCCACTGCCCCCCCAACGGCTGGCCCCCATCCATCAGGATCTGGTGCTGCTTTCGTAGTCCCCGATACCAATATTCCATGCGGATTTGTCGCCGACCTTCCGCAAACACCGCAAACTCGCGAACCGTCGAGAAAAAAGTCCGATCCTCCCTCACGTCAAGGGGAATCGCATGGTGGCGCGCTACGGTCTTGATGTCTTGAAAAACACGCCAGTCACCGGGCGCCGTCATGATGAGATGGCCGGGCGATTCGCGGCAAATGAAGGCATCCAGCTCTTGCGCCAGCGTCCCAAGGTTCTGAGGATCATCGAGTTCGCGATATTCGACCGGCCAACCTCTTTTCAGAGCACGCTGTCTGAAGTGGCGCATCGCTGAGAGAAAAACCGCAATCCTGGGCTTACTGGACCCAACGTGCGTCGACTCCTCCATAACTTCGGCCATCCAGATCCGATCCTGGGAGGGATCAAAACCATCGAAGGCCGAGGCATCCAGATTGAGCTGATCGCCCAAAATCACAATGAGGTTTCGCATGGGGAAGAACCATCCTGTATCAGGAATTAACGATAAGAAGGACGGTCCTAAGACCATGTCCGCCTCTTTTTGGACTGGGAACTTGCCATCATGCCGAACACATTAAGCAAAGCGAATAGTTTTAGGGGCAACAAAGCCGCCCTGCCCCGAAAACTCTGCAAAACCTGTGGCCGCTGGATGACCTGGCGAAAATCATGGGCCAAAAACTGGGAGAGCGTCCAGTACTGCTCAACCCGTTGCCAAAAGAAAAAACCGCCACCGAACTTTCAGTAAGTGAGGCGGTCTGATCTGACAGTAGCCGACAACGCCAGTGACGGGGCAGCGGTTTCTCCCACTGGGACATATCACCAGGATTAGCCAAAAAAAATTAAAGGTGATGAATGACAACCCAAGCACTCGCTGAACTGATCAGCAATATCTTTATCACGATTGCCTTCCTCTCATTGTTTATTCTTCTCGCTCTGGAGAAAAAGAACCCCAAGGTCACCTTCACCAAGACGACGAGCAAGGAATCTGTCTTCACCAATCTCACCGCATTCTTTTTTAATAACGTGGTGTTGACCCTGGTTAGGGCAACCTCCCTTTTCTTCGTCGCACAGGAGTTTGCAGGTCATGGCTTTCTGCATGGGATGGAAGAAGGTCCCGCGAAGTGGTTACTGACCTTTTTGATCTATGACCTCAGCATCTATGTCTGGCATGTCATCAACCACCACAACGAATTCCTCTGGCGCTTCCACAAAGTGCATCACAGTGACAGAGCATTCAATGTGACCACAGGGTTTCGTTTTCACGTCATCGATCTTCTGATCGAGATTCCTTACAAGTGCCTTTTTGTGATCCTGATTGGTGTGAACGCACACATCGTGATCGCCATGGAGGCGATCCAGCTGGTCTTTATCCTCTTCCATCACTCAAATACCGAGATACCGAACGAAGACAAACTCTCCAAGGTTCTGATTACGCCCTCCCTGCACCGAGCCCATCACTCGGAAAGCCGATCAGAGCATGACAGTAACTATGGCATCGTGTTCTCGCTCTGGGATCGCATCTTTGGCACCCGCCTCGAAGTGGTCCCTGAAAAAATCGGGCTCCAAGTCATCATCGCCGATAATTTCATTCAGTTGATGTGCCTTGGAATTCTCACGGAAAAAAATTTCCGACGGGTCCTAAGGCTCATCCCTAATGCGGGTCGTAAGTAATCCGATGCCGTTGAAATCCACCCTCCTCCTCAAATCCAACCTGAGCGCATGGGCCATGAGCCCCCCTGTCGCTGAACAGCCACAGAGAGCCAAAGACGCATGGAACTAAAACTCAAACCCAGCCTTTCCGAACCCATTGCTGCCGAGATGACGGCCACGGTCCATCAGGATCAAGCCAAGGTCTTTGAATTCATTGCCGATAATTTTCACGAAAACTATCAGCGCTGGATGACCGATGTGGTGGAGCTCGAACCCCTCGACGGCGTCCCGTTGAAAAAGGGCAGTCGGGTCCGGCAGGTTCGCTTGGAAAATGAAGAACCCGTGACCTCGACTTTTGAGGTCCTGGAGTTTGAGAAAAGCGATCTTTTCTCCTTCCAGGGGATCGATATGCCTTATAAGCAGATTTACCGAATCGAATCCCTCGGGCCATCGGAAACCAATGTGACGTTCCGATTCGAGCTTTTGGAGGTGGAGCTCTTCATGCGCCCCTTCGTCAAGTTGCTGCGGTCTGCCATCAGTGAAGGCGTCGAAACCACCGTGATGACGCTGACTTCGCTCCTCGAACCTGCCTGAATACTCATTGATAAAAAATTACTACGGGAGACCCACACCATGCCCATGATTCTGAGAAAAGATACCGGACTGATTCCGCAGGTTTTGACCGCGATCCTCGACCACTGTGTCAACGGAGTGACCCTTGCGGATCCTGACCAGGAAGACTGTCCGATTGTGTATGCCAACAAGGCCTTCGAAGATCTGACCGGCTACGGACCCGAGGACATCATTGGCAAGAATTGCCGCTTCCTTCAGGGCCAAGACAAGGGTCAGCCGGAAGTTGACCGAATTCGGGAAAGCATCAAAAAGCATGAGCCGGTTTCCGTAACGCTTCGAAACTACAAGAAGGACGGCACCTTGTTCCATAACCACCTGGCCGTCACGCCCCTCTTTGATCACAAGGGTGAACTTTTGTATTACCTTGGGGTTCAGTACGACGTCACCTACAAGGTGAATGCGGATCAGGAAATCAAGAAATTGACGGAAATGCTCAAGGTCTGATGCCGGAGCGTGCCCCAGCCATGTTCGCTTCGAATTGTCATTCTTGATGAAGCCATACTCAGGCCTGCCCGAGCGGGTGGTCACTGATCCCGACGTCTGGGCCGACCGGCGCCGGCTCCTCAAACTGATGGGAGCGGGTGCTCTGGTGACTCATGCCCCGCTCGCGGAGGCCGCCGTTGGGTCCTCCCCCAGTGCTTCAGATTCTCCAGGGACTGATCCACCATTGCGCGTGACGCCGGAATTTGCAACGACGCACTACAACAACTACTACGAGTTCTCCTTCGATAAATCGGAGCCTTCGGAATTGGCCCGTGCGCTGAAAACCGAACCCTGGACCCTCGAGGTCACAGGCGAGGTGGAACAGCCTTTTAAGCTCAGCATCGAAGATCTCCTCAAGCGTTATAGCGTGACCGAAAGGGTTTACCGTTTTCGTTGCGTTGAAGGTTGGTCAGCCGTTCTTCCGTGGCGGGGCATCCCACTCAGGGACCTGCTCCTGAAAGCGATGCCCCTCCCCTCAGCCCGCTTCGTCGCTTTCACATCCATCATGGCACCTGAAATCATGCCCAACCAAAACAGCAAAAAACTGTTGGAGTGGCCTTACCGGGAAGGATTGCGACTGGATGAAGCGATGCACCCGTTGACGCTTCTGGCTACGGGCCTCTATGGCAAATCGTTGCCGGCCCAAAACGGCGCCCCCCTCCGTCTGGTTGTCCCCTGGAAATATGGTTTCAAGAGCATCAAGGCGATTGTTCGAATCGAACTCACGGCGCAGCAGCCTCTCACCACCTGGAATCAGCAGGCGCCTGATGAGTATGGGTTTTATGCCAACGTGAATCCCGCAGTCCCCCACCCGCGCTGGAGTCAGGCCACCGAGAGGCCCCTTGCCAGTACGCTCCATGAGCCTCGTTTGAAGACACGTCTTTTCAACGGCTATGAGGAAGAGGTGGCCTCACTTTATTCCGGCCTCGACCTGAAGCGGTACTTCTGATGCTCGCAAAAGATGCCATCGCGCTCCTTGTTGATTTTCAGTTGGTCCTTCGAAAGAAAAAGAACCAGATCAAACCTCTGGACTTCGGCATTTCCTCGCCGATATTCGCCTCCGCCGTGATATGGCTTTCTGACCTTTGGAATTTCTGTCTTTTCCTGAGTCTCCTTCCCGGCATCTACCTTTGGTTTCTGATTCAGTTTGAAGCCCTTGGACCCAACCCCGTTGAGGCATTCCATCTTTTTACCGGGATCTGGGCGCTGCGATTTCTTTGCCTGACACTCGTGATTACGCCACTCCAGGTGGTGACCGCCTGGCGTGGGGTGGCCCCTTTTCGTCAGCTTTTCGGGCTCACGAGCTTTTTTTACGCAGCACTTCATGTCTATGGCTATCTCTCCATCGACCATGCCCTGATTTGGTCGACCATCGGACAGGACCTGGTTGAAACACCTTATCTATGGCCTGGACTCCTTGCGATATTCATCCTGCTTCTTTTGGCCCTGAGCTCTCCAAAGCAAGGCAAGAAGCTACTGGGGAAGAAGTGGAAAAAACTGCATCGCTGGATTTACGTTGCTGCTGTGGCCAGCGTTCTTCACTACATCATGCAGCTCAAGGGCAATCTGGCCGATCCCCTGTTCTATGGCCTCATCCTCGGCCTGCTGTTTGCGAGCCGGATCATCATATGGATTCGAAATCGCCAGGTGAGCCGCCTGATGATCCCAAGACCCCGTCGACTGGGGGATGATGAGGAGGAATCCAAAAACCTGGGCCTCCAGAAGAGCCGCCATGGGCAGGACACACCGGCCAAACCCTCCGGCATCGTCAATTGATTCAGAGTTAGCCCATGGAAGGCCTCATGGATTCTTCTTTTGCCAGTGACAACTGGTCCGGGCTTTGCCCCGAAGCCCTGGACGCCCTGGTCGCTGCCAATGAGGGCTCACAGCCCCCCTATGGCGCGGATGGATGGACCGAAAAGGCAAAAAAGGAAATTCAGCGACTTTTTGGCTGCGAGGCCGAAGTTTTTTTTGTTTCCTCAGGTACGGCAGGCAATAGCCTGGCTCTGGCGCATCTGACCCAACCGTACCATTCGACCCTTTGCCATGGCTTGTCGCATATCCTTCTCGATGAATGCGGAGCCCCCGGTTTCTTTGGCCAAGGTGCGGGCCTCAAGGCCGTTTCACAGACCGAAGATGCCCGAATCTCCCTGAAAGAACTCACCGAGGCGCTCCTGCAGCCCCAAGATTTGAGATTCCAGCCCCCGGCAGTCCTCAGTTTGACCCAGACCACCGAGCGAGGGACCCTTTATTCGGAGGACGCCCTGAAAGGACTGGTTTCCGCAGCGAAGGAAAAGAGACTTCATGTCCACATGGATGGCGCTCGATTGCTGCAAGCAGCGGCCGCACTGAAGGTTTCACCCGCAAGGATATCGGCCGAGGTGGGTGTTGATGTCCTGATCCTTGGCGGCACCAAAATCGGCGGCGGTCTGGCGGATGCTGTCGTTTTTTTTGATCGAACGCTGGCCCGGGGCTTTTCCCATCGCCTGAAACAGGCGGGGCAGGTCCCTTCCAAATATCGTCTGCTGACAGCGCCCTGGGTCGGACTTTTGCAATCCGATGCCTGGATCCATCACGCCGAAAACGCCAATGCCATGGCCGCGGACCTTGAAAGAGCTCTTTTGAACTGTGGCATCACACCCCACTGCCCTCGGGAGTCCAACATGGTGTTTGTGAGATTTCCAGAGCCTGTCCTTGCAGAACTTCAACGTCAGGGATGGCAGTTTCATGTGCACCCGGAGTCGCGCATTGCAAGGCTGGTGACGGGCTGGGATGCAACAGCTGAGCGCAACCGGCGATTTGAAGAAACGCTTTGGAAGATCCTGACCCCACGCCCTACCGAGTAACCCTATGGCCCGTATCGTCCTGATCAATCCGGAATTCAAAACCAGCTACTGGAATTTCAATCATTCCCTCAAGATCTTCGGTCGCAAGGCGGTCACTCCAACCTCCGCACTCCCCCTTCTGGCGGCTCTCACCCCCGAGACCCATGAAGTCATCCTGATGGATGAGGCCGTGGAACCTCTGGATTTTGCTGTCATTGCATCCGCGGACATCGTGGGTCTGACGGGCATGATCGTCCAGCGTGAGCGAATGCGTGAAATCGCGCGTGAACTCAAGTCTCTCGGCGCATTTCTTGTGGTCGGAGGCCCCTGGATTACGGTCCAGGAAAACGATCTTAAAGGGCTTGCAGACGTCATTTTTGTGGGTGAGGCCGATGAGACCTGGCCACTGTTTCTAAAGGAATGGGCGGAGGGAACCCACCAGCCAAGGTATGAGCAGACCCAAAGGACCGACATGAAAAAGCTCCCGGCGCAGCGGCTTGATCTTTTAAAGATTGACCGTTACCTCCAGGGTAGCATTCAGATGTCCCGGGGCTGTCCCTTCCTGTGCGAGTTCTGCGACATCATCGTGACCTTCGGCCGGACGCCCAGGGTCAAATCACCCGAGCAGGTGATCGAGGAACTGGAGGCCTGGTACCAAGCGGGCATCATGGCGGTCTTTCTGGTGGATGACAACGTCATTGGAAATCGAAAGGCCCTGGTGCCTATCCTTGAAGCCATTGCCGAATGGCAAAAGTCAAAAAGCTATCTTGTGGCCCTTCACACCGAGGCATCGATCAACCTCGCCGATGATGATGAACTTCTTGAGCTTTTCGTGAGGGCCAACATCCGAACCGTCTTTGTCGGGATTGAAACCCCGAATAGCGAATCCCTCCGGGAAACGCGAAAGATGCAGAACATTGAGCGCGGATCGCGCAAAGAAGCGCAAGAGGAGGATGAAAACAGCGCAGAAACCTTCCTTTTGCGGCAGATCCACAAGATCCAATCCTTTGGCATCAAGGTCACCTGCGGCCTGATTGTCGGCTTTGACTCAGACCCCAAGGAAATCTTTGAGATCCAGCGCCGCTTCATTGAAAAGTCCGCCATCACTCAGGCAATGGTCGGACTTCTTTCAGCGATACCGAAGACGCCCTTGCATGAACGGCTGCAACGCGAAAACCGACTGGATCTCAAGGATCCCCCTGACTTTGGCACGAATGTCATCCCCCTTCGGATGTCGCGAGAGGTTCTGGCTGAGGGATACCTCGGGTTGATCGAGGACATCTATTCCCCCAAAACCTATTTTGAGCGGCTCAATGATCTTTATGTCTCGCGCCGGTTCTACCAGCATGCCGAAGACGTTCGTGTGCCGAACATTTCGCGCATCACGCAGGCTCGCTACCTGGTGATGTCCCTGGTCTTCACGGCCGGTCTGTTCGGGCGACTCTTCCGTCATGCCTCGGAGGATGGTCTTCGCTGGTTTTACCTTCGCCAGCTTTTAAGCTATGCCAAAAAGCGTCCCTATCCGATGCGCTACTTTGACTATGTGGTCGAGATGGCCTGCCATTACCACTTTTACCGCTACACTCGGGACATGACCCAAGGTCGAACGGAGATCATCACCACGATGTAGACTTCAGGCATGGCCATTCGAAAGAAATGGCTTGAGAGTATCAACCCGTTGAGCGTGAACCCCCGTGACGGGGTTCTCAGAAAGAAACCCTGAACCCTACCCATCCGCCTGTGGGTGCTGCTGGCCCGATGAATCTCGGGTTGTTGAACGCCGGTCCCAAGGTTCCAGAGGCATCACCAAAATTCCCAAACGTGCCGTAGTTCTTGTTGAAGAGGTTGTCCACGCGTCCAAAGACTGAAAAATTCTTGTTGTACTGGTATTCCGCAAGCAGATTGAAGATCACAAAGCCTGGAACCGGCGGATTCTGGTTGGCCTCATCCCCCCGGAAATACTGGTAGCTTTGATAATTCATGTTCGTACTGAAAGTGAAACCTTCAAACACGCGCCAATCTGCATAAAGCTTCAAAACATTTTGGGGAACACCGGGCAATGATTTTCCCGGTGTTACAAACGTCTGCCCCATATCATTTGCATAGGGATTATTAGGACTGTTGGCAATGAATGGGGACTGAAAAGTTGCATCCAGGTACATGTAGTTGAGACCAAAGCGGACCGGGTTGTAGTCAGCGTTCAGGTTGAGTTCAAGACCTTGCCGCAAGGTCTGACCGACATTATCAAAGTAGCCCATTCCTGAAATATTCCCGCTACTGATAAAAAGAATATCGTTATCACTGGTGGTATTGAAATATCCAGCACTCCAGTCAAAATCCCCTCCGTAAAACTTTTTTACCGTGCCACGGAATCCGACCTCTGCCGTCTTCGCAACCACTTGATCAAGGGGCGGATCAGAGAGGAACGCATTGGGGACCCTGCATGGGCGAAGCGGATTGGCACAGGCCAATTCAACAGCGGTTGGTGCGCGGTTAGCCTCGTTGTAGCTGGCATAGGTCATCAACTCCTCGGTGAAGGCATACGTGATACCTCCGGAAGGGTTGAAGCGCTGGTAGTTGTGATTACCGTTGAGTTCGGTTCCAGCCTGATCAATAAGGTTCACCCGTGCCTGGTTGTAACGCCCTGCCGCGGTTAATGAAAGTTGCTCATTGACATTAAAGGTATCCGTGAAATAAACCCCGTAATACGTCGTGTTCGTATTCAGGCGAACCAGAGCCTCCTCAACGTAGGTTCCACTTCCGACCGTTCCTCTGGAAGGTGTGAGATAGCCCAATTCCGAGTTCGCGCTATAGGTGGTATTGCCCTCATCATAGCTACCACCGCCGGTAAATCTGTTTTCGAAACCAAAGATATCGTGCAGGAAGGCGGCCTGAACACTAGCGCCCCCGGTTCGCATGTTTGTCTGGCTTGTGTTCTGAGTCCCGGTACTGTTGAAGCGAGTCTCCTTGACCAGATCTCCGTGGGTATCGATGATGGGCTCCAACTCCTCGCCTTCTTCCTGGCAAAGGTAACCCAACAGATTAGGATCAGTACATGCGACTGCATCGGAGTTATCTCCATTAAACGTTGGTACCAGGGATTGACGAAAGTAGCCCGTCCCCGAGAGTTCGATCTTGTCGGTAACCCATGTGGTTCCCTGTATCGATGACAGGAACATCTGTGTGCCTGTGTTATCCGGATGGGTGAAGATTGCGTTGCGCTGGGCGTCATAGAGCTGAATCGGGACGGTACCATTTCCAGTCATGCTGCTCCCGTTTCCTGCCAGAGTCAGATCCACATCGGATTTCTCACCCCGCCAACTAAACGTTCCAAGCCCTTGCATGACACTGGTTGGTGAATACTGCCGCCAACCATTTTCGCCAAAATTTCTAAGATCAATGTAGTAACCGAAGGTCCCGTCGTTCCAACCGGAGCTGACTTCTTCAATATTCCTTCCCCAAGACCCACCATAGACCTCGGCCTTATGCCCGGGCGCTGAAAACCCCGTTTTGGTTTTCATGGAGATCGCACCCCCTAAGCTGTTCAAGCCATAAACAGCGTTAGAACCGGAGTGAAGATCCATGCGCTCAATCGCGCCCTCCGAAATGAAGTTCCAGTTGACCGTGTCACCGAATATTTCGTTCATCCGAACGCCATTCAGATAAACAGATAGTCCCTGAGAGACACCGAGTAATGGGGAGGCAGAGAAACCCCGGAACTGAACGTCGGGCTGCATCGGATTATTTTGTGCGTCATTGACAGACACACTGCCCATGTAGCGTCTCATGTAGTCTGGTAAGGTCCAGGCTTGCGTCTCGTCAAGCTCATCCGAAGTGACGCTCTGGATGGGCGAAGGGATCTTGTAGATGGACACGCCGGTTTCAGGCGCACTCAGTGGGGTCACCCCCACAACATGGACCTCGTCCAGTTCGATCACAGCCCCATCGACCGGCTGATTTAATTTTTCACGATCAACCAGTTTTTCGCTGGCTGCCTTCGGGTTTGCCGTTTCATTGCTTGGGAAATCCATCTCGCTCTTCCGTGGCAGAGGGGTCTGGCTGTCCCGGACGGTCTCGGCCGTTGCCTTGACCGGGGTAAAAGCAAGACCGATGAGAAACGCACAACCGAGAGCAAAGGATGGATATGGACGGTTCATTGAACGGAGCTGGAATCTGGACTTAAGGACTTCGCCTGGTTTGGGGCACCTTGAACGTCATGACGATCATAGGGGATGAACCAAGGCATTCAGGGAATTCCCCTTCGAAGAGAGCAAATCCCGGGGCAAATTTAACGTCAGGCGGGCCAGACTTCTAGGGAAAATTTCCCGAAATAGAGACTATTTTTAGCTCTTGACGCGATGACTGGCGGACACAAATTGCGCCGCAATTTTAATCAGCGCAGCGGTTGATCCGCACCCCAGCTTTTCCTTGATGATCAGGAGGTAATTGGAAACGGTTTTTGCGGTCAGATTCAGAACGTCGGCAATTTCCCTGGGATCATTGCCCTTACCGAGTAACTGAAAGACCTCAAACTCCCGGGACGAAAGGAAAGACATCGGATCAGTGAGCGAGATCTCACGCTTTTGGTGCGCAATGGAAAGACTGGACCCAACATAAAGCTGGCCCCGTGCAACCTCATGAATCGCCTCGACCATCTCTTGAGGTGAACCACTTTTGCAAAGGTAACCCCTCGCTCCGGCCTCAAAGGCCCGGGAGACGTAGACGGGTTCATCGTGAATGCTGAATGCCAGCACCTTGGCATTGAGATCGATCGCAAGGATTTGCCGCGTGGCCTCAATTCCGCTGATGCCTGGAAGATTCAGATCGATCACCACCACATCAGGACGCCAGCGATCATAATGGTAGACCGCGGCCTCCCCGGTCTCAGCCTCGCCAACCACCGAGAATCCACCCGTCAACTCGAGAAGCATTTGATAGCCTTTGCGAACGACGGCATGGTCGTCGACCAGCATCACCTGGATCAAACCATTACCCACCGTTGACCACATCCCCTGGGAGAAGGACTCGGATTTCAAGCCCCTTTCGAGGCTCGCTAACCAACTTGAAGTGGCCTTGAAGGCTGGCGACCCGCTCTCTCATCCCGATCAGCCCGAATCCCTTCGATTCTTGCGATTGAGTCATCCCATTTCCGTTGTCCTTGACCACCAGCGAGATCATTTGCGAGGGGGTGACCTCGATCTGCACCCAAACATAAGAAGCCTGAGCGTGCCTGTGCGTATTGGTCAAGGCTTCCTGAACGATCCGGTAAATCTCAAGGCTCAACTCCCCCTTGAGTTCCATCAGCGCAGGATCACACTGGATCACCATCTGAAGATCCGGATTGGAGAGTAACCAATGATCCTTTAGATCGGACAGCGCTGCGTTCAAACCAAGATCCTCCAAAACCATGGGTCTTAGACGGCGCATCATCGAGCGGACCACATCAAATAGCCTGTCGCAGAGCCGTTGGATTTCCTCCGTGGCTTGTTGTGAAGACACGTGACTGTGACTCCCCACCACCATCGTCATCATCTTGATGGCCGTCAGATTCTGGCCAAATTCATCATGAATTTCCTGGGCAAGGGTTCTGCGTTCGACTTCCTGGATGGCGAGCGAATGTCGGGTCAGTGCCCGATTCTCATCCCGTGAGGCCTTGAGGCTTGATGAAAGATGGTTGATGCCCGAGGAGATGCGATCGAGCTCAGTGAGCCCAAACCGGGGCAAACGCGTGTCATAGTCCCCCTTCTCCATGGCATTCAAGCCCTGAAGAATGCGAGCGACAGGACGCAGTGCCCGACCTGCGATCAGATGCACCGAAAGATAGATGGCCATCAGCAAAAAACCCTGAAGGAGAAGAAAGCCCCGGGCTTCCTCCCATGCCTCCAGGATCTCGTCCTCGGCCAGGGATTCAATACGAATGGATACCGGTGGCTCCTGCCCGAGGCTGACCTCACGCACGGCGCGGACGGGCGGAGAAATGACCGCCAGACGAAACCACCGGGGAACATGGCGATCGACGTTGTCTGGGCCCCGGCGGTCCTCCGGACTTTTAACCCGCTCCCCCGGGATCACCTCAATGCTCAAGTGTCGAATGCGATCCAGGTGACGAATCTTTTCGACCCATGCGTGAATGGCCCCCGAATGCATATCTTGCACTGAAAGCGTTGCATCCATCAAACCCAGAGCAAGGCTCACGCTCGCCTGCGCTTCTAGCCGGACTGAATCACGGGCATCCCTGATCGTCCATGCAAAACCCAGCGCGATGAGGCAGAGCATCACACAGGCAATCGTCAGATTCAGCCGGGCCTCAAGGCTCAATTTAAGATTCATGGGTCCGGTTCAGTCCTCAGGGCCGATCAGTCAGCGTTCGCAGGAAGGCCTCCAGATCCGCCATTTCCTGGACTGAAAGGCCGAGGTGGCCAAGCTCATCGTGATTGACGTGGGTCGGAACCTCCGGCGCGGGCCAGCAGCCCCTGGCCAGGGCTTCTTCTTCAGTGGCCATGGGATTTCGGCAAACCGGCTTGATATCCCGGCTGTTGTAAAAATCCATGACCCCTCGCAAAGTTTTGAAATAGCCGTTGTGCATGTAAGGTGCCGTTTTTGCAATGTTCCTGAGCGTTGGCACCTTAAATTTTCCGGCCTCAGCCGTTTTTCCGACATGTTCGCCCAAACCCGTGTCGAGATAGGCATCCCCTTCGGGATTTAATTCGCGCGATTGCTGGTAAAACCGGTTGGCCGGATTTTTCGGAACACCCAGATTATCGTAAGTATGGTCAGTCAACAGGGGGCGCTGCTTGCCATTGCCCGAGGGTCGACTGGGATGACAGGCCGCACAATTTCCCTTGTCCTCGCGCTCGAAAATCTCGCGCCCGCGTCTTTCCTGGTCCGTAAAGCGGGCTCTTCCTTGGAGATACTCATCGTACTTTGACGAAAAGGGGCTCAATCGCGATGTCTTCTCAAAAGCACTGATGGCATCGGTGATGCGAACGAGGGCCGCTTCAGGGTCATCCAGGGCGCTCGTCCATAAAGGCTACGGAACAAGGGCGCATACGGCGCCATACGGACCTTCTCGACCAAGTCCGCCGGGGATGCATTGTTCATTTCCAGGGGATGAAAAAAGGGCTTTTGCGCCTGCGCCTTCAAGTCCTGCGCGCGGCCATCATCAAACTGGCCGCCAATGAAAAGCCCTTCCTGCTTGCTGAAATGAAACACCGGCGACAGGGCAGCATAAAGGATGGTCGGCGTATTTCGATTGCCGAAACGTCCCTTGATCACGCCTTCGGACGTCGGCACATTTGCATCGGGATCGACAAAAAAATGCTCAGGGCTGTGACAAGTAGCGCAAGCCTGCCCGGGAGGTGACGAAAGGGTGGTATCGGAAAAGAGAGCTTGTCCGAGCGATTCTTTCCTGGTCATGGCCTCTGCGTCTTGGAGCCCGCATGAAGTCACACCCATAAGCCAAAGGGTCGATTGAAAAAGCAGCGCAAGGGCCCCTGGGATGAGGGTATGCACAGAGAAACTGGCAAGGCGCATGGCGATACGAATCGTAATGAGAATGGTTTGCATTTGCAGATGATTGATAATACCATATGCATCAGCTTTTCATCATTGAGTTTGAGACGCCATGCGCCACGATATCTTCACAGCAAAAAAGACACTTTTGAGCACCCTGACGGTGATCCTGCTCTCGTTTTCGCATAGCTCGATCACCGAGGCCAAGAATCAAGGCAAGGATCCTCGGATCGAGGAGATGTGGAAACTGATCGAGCAACAGCAAAGACAGATAGAAACCCTGACCAAGAAAGTGGCCGATCAGGAGAAGAATCAAAATCAGGCCTCTGTGACCGAGAAATCACAGGCCGATAAACCGCAGGGGGCAACGGCCATCTCTACTTCCGTTCGAACTGAACTCAAAAATACCCCGAAAAGCGAAACCGATCGCAAAACGGATATCTTGGCTTCCGAGCTGGAAAAAATAAAAACGCAGCTCTACATCCCGGACAAACGGGAATACAAAACAGAATACGGCCTGGGTCCGGCGGCCTCGGCGATCTACCGCATCAACCGTGGTCTTTCAATTGGTGGCTACGGTGAATGGATGTACAGCGATTACAGCAGTGACCTGAGGCCTAAAATCGACAATGCGCGGGCGGTGCTCTATGCCGGGTATAAATTCAATGACTGGATCTTGATGAATACCGAGTTCGAATTTGAGCACGGCTCAACCGGCAAAGGGGCAGAACAGAAGGGAGCGGTCTCGGTCGAGTTCGCCTACCTTGACTTCATGTTGAAAGATTATGCCAATGTCCGTTCGGGCATGATGCTCGTTCCGATGGGATTCATCAACGAAATACATGAAGGTCCGACCTTCCACGGGAACTACCGTCCACAGGTGGAACGCGTGATCATTCCAACGACCTGGCGAGAAATGGGTGCCGGCCTCTGGGGTGAGATTGCCCCGGGGTTGCAGTACCGCTTTTATGGCCTGAACGGGTTGAATGCCGAAGGCTTTTCAAGTGGCGGGATTCGAGACGGCAGGCAATCAGGAACATTTGCCATTGCCGAGGATTTTGCATTTACCGGAAGGGTCGATTACGACGTCCCCCTGGTCCCGGGGCTACTGGTGGGAACATCGGCCTGGGTCGGAAATTCGGGCCAGGGCACCGTGTTCACCAGCAAAGCCTATGGCTCACAATCACTCAGCGTCCTGACTCAATTGTATGAAGGACACCTGCAATGGCGCTGGCATGGACTTGAAATGCGCGCGCTCGGTGCCTATGGGTTTGTGGGGAATGCAGCCCAGCTGAGTGCTGCCAAGGGAGAAACCATCGGCAGCCAGAATTACGGCTGGTATACGGAAATGGCTTACAACATCATGCCGATCATCTGGCCTGAAAACCAACAGTACCTTGCACCCTTTTTCCGTTATGAGTCCTACAACACCCTGGCTGGTGTGCCGACAGGATTTGATGACTATGACGGGCTTTATGACCGCTGGATTTATCAGGCCGGCCTGAGCTACAAACCGATCGACAACGTGGCCATCAAGTTCGACTACCAGAACTTCAACTCACAGGCGAAAAATCTTCCAAGTCAGTACAACATTGGCGTCGCATTCATGTATTGAGATGCCCCAAATCAAGTTCCGAGGGCTTGGGGTGTCTTTGACACCCCCCTTTTTTGAGGGCCCCATTCGCCCAAGGGCTCCGTTGCCATTTTGCAGAAAACGAGTACAGACCATGCTTTCAAGATTCCTATCGCCTGTCTTCATCATGCTGATTCTGTCCGCTTGTGCCCCCATGACGCGTGTGACTCACGTTTCGGGCGACGTTTACAACATTACCGAGACGGGCGGCTGGGGCTACGACCTCAAGGCCCTGAAGTCGCAAGTACAAGACCAGGCCAAACAATTTGCGGCTACGGCAGGAAAAAACTACGAGATCATCGATGAAAACGTCGTGCCTGACTCCCGTGTTGACATCTATCCCGCTGATGACGACACCTATTCACTGACCTTCCGCTTGACCCCCAACAAGTAACTCCCCTCCCCCATTCAGCAAAAACCCTGGGCGCACTGCCCGGGGTTTTTCGGGTCGTCGACCGGGCGTAACGTGCCCTCACCCGTATCGCCGGTTGAAATGAACCGCTCACCAAAATAATTGTGGTTTTGAACCACTTCATGGTCTCTACGGGATATTATGGCTGTCTGCTTTCCCCAAGCAGACCCTTTTTCTAACCCATCGAGTGAGTGGAATGTTGATTCGTCTGGATAACCTCAAGCATGACCTTCCTGCCGGTGTGGTGGTCTTTCTTGTTGCCCTACCCCTGTGCCTGGGCGTCGCGCTTGCCTCCGGCGCCCCCCTGTTCTCCGGGCTTGTTGCAGGGATCGTTGGAGGCCTCATCGTCTCCGCCTTGAGCGGTTCCCAGCTGAGTGTTTCCGGACCCGCTGCCGGCCTCACGGCTATCACCTTCAGCGCCATTCAGGAATTAGGACCCTTCGATACCTTTCTTCTGGCAGGACTGATTGCCGGTGCCATTCAGCTGGTCCTCGGCTACCTTGGCGCCGGCGCGATTGGTTCGTTCATTCCGAATGCGGTCATTCGCGGGATGCTGGTTGCCATCGGACTTATCCTGATCATCAAGCAGATTCCGCACGCTGTCGGCTATGGCGCTGACCTCATCGTTGACGAAACCTACGCGCCGGAGTCACCCGTCACACTCCTTTATGAAATTGAAGGCGCCATCCGCTCCATTTCCTGGGGTGCGTCGACAGTCTGCGTCGGCGCGATCCTGATTGTGCTGGCCTGGGATGGGCTTGCTCGGCGGGGGTTCCTGCTTGCGGGCATCGTTCCGGGGCCTCTCCTGGCCGTGATCTGGGGACTTTTATTTCAGGCCTTTGCCGCCGATACGATGCTCGAGATTCCCGACCAGCACTTTGTCACTCTTCCAGAGCATGAAAGTCTTCGCCACCTGATGGCTTCTCTGGTTCACCCAGACTTTTCCCAATGGAACAACCCCAAGGTCTATGAGTCCGCCTTGACCATCGCCATCGTCGCCAGCATTGAAACCCTGCTGAGCCTTGAGGCGGTAGACCGGCTTGACCCCCTGAGACGCCAGGCTCCAGCCAATCGGGAACTCAAGGCACAAGGGATTGGCAATATGGTCAGCGCGCTCCTTGGCGGGTTACCGATCACCTCTGTGATCGTCCGAAGTTCAGCCAATGTGAACGCGGGCGCGAAAACCCGGATGTCTTCGATGGTGCATGGCATCCTCCTCCTCGTCAGCGTTCTCTTTTTAGCCGACCTCATGAATGAGATTCCCCTGGCCACACTCGCTGCCATTTTGTTGCTGACGGGTTTCAAACTGGCCAAACCCGCCATATTCATCGACATGTATCGCCGGGGGACCGATCAGTTCATTCCCTTCATCATCACCATCACCGCAATCCTGATCGATGACCTTTTGAAAGGCATCCTGATTGGAACGACCATCGGCCTTCTCTTTGTGATTCGCTCCAACTTTCATTCAGCCATCGCATTCACCCGAAAAGATGCAAATTACCTGATCCGGTTCAGGAAAGACGTCACGTTTCTCAACAAGCAGAAATTCAGGGAGATTTTGAACGCAGTCGAACCTCAAAGCTGCGTCCTCATCGATGGGAGCCATGCGCGATTCATTGATCGGGACATTCTGGATTGCATCATCGATTTCCACGAGGGCATGGAAGCCAAGGGGCTCTCGGTGGAGCTTAGAAATGTTCTTGGCTATTCGGGCGAGCTGGATGCCGGCTTCATGAAAATCAACAGCAATGCAAAGGAGACCTAAATGGATATTTTTGAAAAGATGCTTCTTGATAACGAAGCCTGGGCTGAAGACAAGATCGAATCCACGCCAGACTTTTTCAAGCGTCTCAGCCATCAACAAACCCCCGAAGTACTCTGGATTGGTTGCTCCGATAGCCGCGTTCCCTCCGAAATCGTCGTCAATGCGGAGCCTGGTGAAATGTTTGTCCACCGCAATATCGCAAATCAGTTCATATCAACCGACTTCAACTCATTGAGTGTTCTGCAATATGCCGTCGATGTTCTCAAAGTGGGTCATGTGGTGGTCTGCGGCCATTACAACTGTGGAGGGATCAGGGCCGCCATGGAAAGCCAGTCCCCCAGGCTTTTGATGGTCAACAAGTGGCTCAAGCACATCAAGGATCTGTACGTGGCTAACCGAACGCAATTTGAAGGCGGTCTTGGGGACGATGACGCCTATCACCGACTTGTGGAGCTCAACGTCTCCCAGCAAATCTTCAACATTGCGCATACATCCATTATTCAGGCCGCCTGGGCATCCCGGGGATCTCCCACGCTGCACGGTTGCGTCTACGGTATTGATGATGGACGGATCAAGGAAATCATTCGGCTCGATGCCAACCATCCCATAGATCCTGTCTACCAATATGCCTTCGCTGAGTAGACCTCGGGGATATCAGAGGGCTTGAGCATCAGGGCCCGCCTTTCGGCGTGGCTCAGTGTCCAAGGCCCATCAAATTCCAGTTGATCGAGACGGCCACGATAATGATCACGAGCAGTCCCTTCTGAAAATAGCTGTCCAGCTTATCGATGCGAGCCACCACGGCAGGCCTTTCTTCATCGGAGCACTGACTGTAGGTGTTGGTGCCCCAGAGAAAAAGGCCAAAGAGAATCAGATTGGTCATGTAACACACGTTGTAGACCGTATCCAGAAACGTGATGTAGGGAAGCTCTGGAATCCAGGTCTGATAGGTCTGCTGGAGAAAGATGAGGCTGAGGAGCGCCGTCGGCGGGATACCCACCCTGACATCCCAACCGGTGGCAGAGATCGAGGGAGAAAGGAGAGAAAGCGCCATCACGGCCATGAGCGGCAAGAGGATTTTAAGCACAGTGGCGACGGGGGTCTTCTTGTAGGAGATTTCAAGGCGTGCCTGAGAAACCTGTCGTGGCTCCTTGCCAAAATCAGGATCCCCGAGGGAACTCTCATAGACATGGGTATAGAGCGCCAAGGTAAAGCCCTCGGTTTTGTATCCCCCCAAATCGATATAGGCGCCAATCCCTGAGTTTTGATAATCAATTCGCATCCCTAAGGGGTAATCGAGTCCGAGACGCTCTGCCGTCCGAAGTTCGAGGGCCATCGGAAACGTCAGGGTCTGGAACGGAAATTTCCTGAAATCGAGCGCATTGGCAAAAAAATGGCCCGAGAATTGAAACTTAGCGTAGTAATCGCCGTCCGGGGTGCGCTTTGGCGCTAGATCGGCTGGAACCAAAATAGAGTCGTATCCATTCACCTGATTGAAGAAATAGAAAAGATCCTGCGGGTGAACCGCGTTCTTTTGCATCGCTTGCTCCACTTCAGGAGGCCATTTCAGCCAGACCCAGCCATCTGCATCAAAGGTCTTCTGATCCGGCTCAAAATTGTAGATATTGTTGATCAGCATGCCGACCCCGACACTGACTTGAGCCTGCCCTCCCTGCCCTTCGGATTGAGGAATCAACTGCTCCTGATACGTCTTGGGGGGATGCGTGGCGTTATAGAAGCGCCAACTGACCGCAGAGATGGTCACAAGAAGGATGAAGATCCCATAAAACAGGATGACCCCGTGGCCTCGTGATTGACTCCGCAGATGCGACATCGATGCGTCTCTCGTCAGGAATGAAAGAAGGAGGATGGCTCAATGCCAGGGGAGCCCCATGGCAGTCCAGTTGACCCAGGTTCCGATGGGAAAAAAAATGGTGAGCGCCAAAAGAACCTGCCTGTCGACCTTTTGAATCCTGACCATGGTCTTCTCAGGATCCTCTTCCGCCGAAATATGATATTCCATGCTGCCCCACAGATAGAGACCAAAAATCATAAGAGCACTCAGATAACTCATGTTGTAAAGACAATCGAGGAAGGTGATGTAGGGAAGGTCCGGCAAGTTCGCCTGGTAGGCCTGCTGCAGGAAGATCAAGGTCAGTATCACAGTCGGCGGAATAGCCAATCGCACTTCCCAGCCTTTCAGCGGAATTAATGTGGAAAGAAGGATGATGGCCATCACCGTAATCAGTGGTATCAGCAGTTTGATGACCGTCGCCATGGGGGCCTTGCCATAGGCGACTTCCATGCGGGCTTGATACAGGCTGCGAACGCCATTGAGCAGGCCCGGCTCGCCCTGAGAGCTGATGTATTTATGAAGATAGCTTGAAAAGGTAAAGCCCTCCTTCACGTATCCCGCAATCTCAATGTATGACCCGACGCCCGAATGCTCATGATCCAGGACCACGCTGAGGGGTGTCTCTGTCCCAAGAAGGTCAATGGATTTCAGCTCAAGCGCCAGAGGCAGGCTGATCGTCTGAAAGGGATACCGCCTGAAATTAAGATCATGGGCATAGAAATGCCCGGAATAGCGGTACTTTTGATAGTAACGGCCATCCGGAAAGCGTAAGGGCGCAGTGCTGTCTGGCACCAATGAAAAATCGTAATCATCGACTCCGTTGAAGAAGAAGAGGTCCGGAGCGCTCATCGCCCGGGCCTTCATGTGCTTTTCAATTTCGGGTGACCAGGTCAGCCAGACCCACCCATCGGCATCAAACGTTTTCTTTCCCGCATCGAAGTTGTAGATGTTACTAGCCACCATTCCCACGCCTATCGTATTGAAGGCGATAGGCAAACTTTCCGTGGAAACCGGGACTAAAATTTCATCAATGCTTGAGGCATGATGCACATAGTTGTCATATCTAAAAATGATTCCGGAGAGGACCAATAAAAAGATCAACCCAATGGGCATAATTAGTCTTGTGGCTGGTGTGGTGGCGGTCTTAGGCTTCATGTTTTTTTGAGGTCAGACTTCCGTAAGAGCCCCCCCCCTTGGGAAGGCACAGCATCATTGCCCCGGGGTCATCATTGACAGGAGCAACATCGCTCAACGCTGCATGAATTCGGAGAGATCTCGGCGGGAATAGGCCATGGACCAGTTCGGAAAGCTTCGGTACTCGATGAATTGCTCCAGCCTGATGGAGAAATTCTGATGCCGGGGATCACGCTGGATCTTTTCAAGAAGCGCTCGAACTTCGAGCTCCCCCCCTTCCAGCACCTGAGTAAAGGTGCCATTGCGGTAGAGCAAAATTCCGGTAATTCCTTTTCGGGTGTTCGACGTTCTAGAAGCCGCTAGCAAAGCCTCCACTTCTGCTTCTGAAAAGGACCTCGAAGCCTTACTTTCGTAGATGACCTGTAAGAGAGGTGCTTGCGATACCGAGCCGTTATTCATTGATTTTTATCACGCGGTCTTGATGCCACTTGGAGGATGTCGTTTTGGCTTGATCGATGCCACTCGAAAGCCCCCATCATATAGCACTTGGATCGCTTTCTAGTCAGGAGACTTCATGAAACGGAGTTGCCGATTTTCGGCCAAGGTGGCCAAGCCGGAGAGAATCCGGTCACAGGCCGTTAGTTGCTTGTCGTACTCCGAAGTTCCAAGCACAAATTCGATCAGCATCTCGTAGCCCTGCGGCCCGATCGCGATCAGGGCAACCCGTTGATTGAGTTCCAGCACATCAAAATCATCCTTTAGGAGTGCCAAGGCCTCCTCCTTAAAACCCCTCACCTCGTCGATCGGACTTTCCAGGCTGAAATAAAGGGTCTTTTTGATCCGCCAGGCATCCCTGAGCGTCATGTTCTCAATCGAATGTCGGATCAGCTCGCTGCTTGGCGCAATCAGCAAGGCGCCTTCCGAGGTGCGAAGCTTGGCCGTTCGAAAACCGATGTTCTCCACGGTGCCTTCAATACCACCGGTCCTGATCTTGTGCCCGATCCGGAAGGGTTTTTCAAACATGATGATGAGAGAACCCAGAAGGTTACCCAGCGCCTGCTGCCCTGCAAGCGCCACCGCAAGACCCCCAACGCCAAGGCCTGCAATGATCGAATAGGAGGGAAGCCCAATGCGATTGGCTCCCTCAATCAGGATGCCGACCCCAAAGCCCATCGAGATCAAACGGGCCGTCAGTCGCACCAACTGGCTGTCTGTGCTGTCGGTTTGAATGCGCTCAAGCCCGATGATCCATTCGGCGATCATTTCCCCAGTGCCCCAGACTACCCAGGTCAGCGCCAGATAAAAAAGTCCCCAAAGGGTCAGCGTGAGGCGCCCGAAAAGATGGGGAGTCACTCGGAGCACCTCCCCTAGGATAAAGCAGAGGGAGGGTACAAGAAGAACCAGGGTGAGGGCCGGTAAGAGGCGCCATGCAACGGCCCTTACCCCGAAGTTATGCACAGCTCTTCGGGACAGTCGAATACTTTTCCATAAAAGCCAACTGACGCATGAGAACAAGATCAGTAAGGCCAGCCAGCGCCAGATCGGCTCACCAAAGAAGGTGTGGATGAATGGGGATGGCAAGAAGATAAACCAGCGAGGAGGAACCACATAGGCCAGATAGGTCGCGATCCCGGTCGGAAGGTTGAAGACCTTGTCGAACATGAATTCAGGGGTCCCTTCGGGATAATGAGCCTTTCGGACCCGCTCAAAAAAAACCGGGATCTGCGCGACGGTCTCCTTGGTAAAAAGAAATTGGCCCGCTTTGGGACCTGATTCAATGAGGCCAATCCGGATCTCTGTCCCCGGGACCGTCCATCGTTTGAAGGGCTCCCCCTGAATCGCGCTGGCATCCGGTATTTCACTGGATGGGGGCATGGGAATGTGGTTGAAGATCTCCAACAGCTGCAGCGTGAGACGCCAGGCACTCTGCTCTGCGATGGCCTCCGGAATATCGCTGAGATCCAGGAATTTGGCCGACATCGCCCGATCCCTCTCGATCATTCCGAGGGTTTCCTTGATGTCGAATTTTTCGGGGAAAAGACGGGCAGAACGAAGGTAGGTCTGAAAGACACTGTTAGGCCCCATCGTGGCGTCATAGCGCTCCCTCATGACCCCCATAAATCCATTCAAGGTCGCACGAGGGCTTGAAGTATCGGCTGTTTCAAGAATCGCCTCCGACCTTGCCGCGGCGGTGACCCCCTTCGCCGCAACGAATAAGCCCACACCGAAGATCAGGCTCAAAATGATGCGAAGGATCCAGTGGGAGCCCGAGGAAACGGCTTGGAAGGGGTGCATGATCAAGATCCTTGGGGACCGAAGGTTGAACAACAGGGGGTCAATGGAAGCGCGATGGGCTGAGGGATCTGAATCGCTATCCAGTCCGTGAGCTTTAAGCTCGCGGATCAGTTCTTCTGGGCGATGGCCTCACCATTCCCGACGATCCCACTTTGATGCCCGATCTCCAGAAGCTCCAGCAAGATGTGGTTCTTTCGCTCTTGCACCCGCTCGCCAAAGGGGCCCGTCAGAATAAACTCGATATGAATCTCGACCTTGTCCCCCTGAAGCCCGGAAACACCCACATTGATAGAGGGGGTTTCGACCATTTCTGCGGCCTTGAGATGGTCTCTGGCCAGCGTCAGGAAGTTTCGAATAACCCCGACAGGGCTTCGAGAGGGGACACTCAAAGTCGCGGAGACATGGTTTTGCGGGCGGGTATTGTCCGCTTCAATCGGACCACTGATGACCTTGTCATTGGGAATCGATATGGTGGCACCTTGATCCGTCAGGATCTGGGTACTGCGAAAACCTACTGAACTCACCGTGCCCCCCTGTCCGCTGACCTTCACTCGGCTTCCAATGATGAAAGGCTTTTCGAACATGATGATCAACGAAGCCAGGAGATTGGCCAGGGTGTGCTGTGCCGCCAAGGCGACCGCCAAGCCGCCAACACCGATACTGGCAATAATCGAATAAGCCGGAAGCCCCAAACTCTGGCCACCGATGACGAGAGTGGCGACCACGAGAGTGAACGTCATCAACCGCATGACGAACCGCGTCAACTGACTGTTGATGCTGCCCTTGATCATGCGTTCAGAGGCGATGATGGCCTCTGACACCACATCGCCGAGGTTCCAGAAAAGCCAGGACAACGAAATAAAGAACAGGGCCCAAAGGGAGGGGATCAGCGTCAGGAACACCGCGTCGGATATCCGAAGGACATCGGCCAGAAGCCGTGAACTGATGGCTGACAATATTGTCACCGTCAGGGGACGAATCAAGGTGGTAAACCCGAGGGAATCGGCATACCTTTCCTGCAATCGAACGCTGAGCCGGAACATGGAGCGACCGATGCTCCCGACGATCAGACCAATCAAAACGATTCCAATCCATCGCCAAAGCGGTTGCTGCAGAAAAGTGATTTTGGAGGATGCTATCGTCGCCTCATTGAGAATCCAGCGCGACGGGATGACCTTGGCCAGGGCAAACATCGGCCCGATGGGATATTTAATCTGCTTGAGGTACCAGTTTTCTGTCGAGGTATCGACGTAGGGAAGCTCCTTCGCGACTTCATACATTTCGGGGAGACGTTCGATCGAATCGGGAGCGAAAATGTAATCTCCCTTTCGCGGTCCCGATTCAATTTGCTGGATTGCGATTTCCGTTCCCGGAATCTGCCAACGGGTCTTCCCTTGCTCTTTCATGGCCTTTGCATCCGGAATCTCGCTTTGGGGGGGAAGCGCGACCCGATCGAGAACCTCTTTTAACTGAATCACCATCCGTCGCTCGGATTCCTGACGCGTGATGGAGGGCAACACGGAAAAATCGAACGCAGGAGTGAGCTTGAATGCCTGATCCTTGGTTCGGTAAAGCCCTTCGCGCTCCTCATCGGACAGATAGAGACGTCCAGATTCTCTGTAATGCTGAACAATTTCCGACCCACTTCGATAGAGATCATTGGTCAAAGTGATATAGCCGATGAGAAGGCTTCGAGGGCTGGAGGTATCCACTGCCGCCAGCGGGTGCTGAACGGCCGCCAGGCTGGGCAATGAAACCAGCATCAGGATGAGAAATAGACGTTTCAAAGGAACCCTCGGATCAGACGTGAATGCGGTCCATTAAACAATCAGGAGAAGCCCTATTCAGGGGTTTAACCCTTTCGATTTCATCAGGAGAAAAAACTGGGGAAAAGATTAGCACGGCTTCTCGATCGAAAGATCCCCAATCCGCGCGTTAGCCTTTGAAAGGGGCTCTAACGAAGAAAACGGGTGGATCAGCTATTGAGGTGCTTGGGCAATGACTCCAGCAACTCGCGCGCACCCAACCGATTGCTCCCATCAAACTCAAGGACCTTTTCGAGTGAGATTTTTGCAAGATCCAGATTGCCGGTTTGGCTATGGAGGTAGGCCTCGGTCTTCAGTAGCAAAAGATGAAACCTGAAAAGGGACATGGATTTCATGACCGCATGGCCGACATGACTCGTGTTGAGCTTGGAGGCATCTCGGCTGATCCCTAGCTCCAGGGTGACAAGATCCATCATTTTCTGAATGACGACCAACGCTTCGGGGTAACGCTCGTCTCGCGCCAAAAACATGAGCTTCTCGTGAAGCGCCTCTAGCGTTTCAGTCGTCTTGCTTGGGCCATTCTCCTGGATGGCCTGATGCCCTGAAAAATCTTTGGAAAGGCCGAAGTCAGACCCGCCCGTGCCATTTCGAAACGAGTCCAGTCCGATTTCTGAAGTGCAGATGAAGGCCTGGTCGAGGTCCCTGAACACCATTTGCATGATCTTATCCTCAGTGACTCATGAGCCGAATTGCAGGCCCCCTTCGAGGAAACCCCAAGTGCCTCGCTTGAAACATAGATGACACCGTGTCTTGAAATGAGGCTGAGATCAAACGAGTTTTCCCTGCGCTTTAAGAGCCCGGAGGGCTGCTCCACTCAGGGGGCCCGAAGACTGCCCCGGGTTTTGAGCTGCATTTTGCCTGAGACCCAACGAATACGATCATTGCAGACCCACTGGGGCGCTTTTGACGCATCACATTCACCTCGGGCATTTTTAATGAGCCCCTAAAAGAGAGGCTCTTGTGGTCTCGGCTTTCCTTGCTGAATCACAAGCACGGATGATGCCATGAGGAAAATAGCATCATGATTTGTCGGTTAGATCAGGTGACGCCCCGTCTGAAATTCGAAAATGGGTGGTCAAGGTGATCAATCCCTGCAAAACGATTGATTGGCATCGTGCATGCGAGATTCTTCCAAGAAAAGCAGGAATTGACGGTCTTCGAAATGTGGATCGCATGCCACAACGCAATATAGACTCGAATGGATTTTTTTCCAGACGCCGGGATACGCTGTTTCCCTGGGATACCAGGGCCTAACACCGCCCCGAATCCAGCAAAACCCCGGGCGCTACCTGACCTTACTGGGGACCATTGGAGAGGGAAGGCTTTTGACCACCCCACTCAAAATGCAGGACCGGAGATTTTATTGGATTCAAGAATCCGGAGGTTGCACAGTATCGGTGCAAGTGGCCTCACTTCGGACAAAAAGCATTGACCTTTCACGAAGGGGGGCCTCAACCTCAACGAGCAGCACCTTACCGGCACCACCTGACCAATGATTACAGCGCGTAGTTGAGAGCATCAGCGGATGGCGGAACTTTTCGGCATCGGGTTTGTTGGGTGCGAAGGACCGTCGATACACCCGCCCCCTGGATTGGGCCTTCATCAAAACCTGATCTAGCGTGCTTCGCTCTTAATAGACGCCATCGAGCAAATTCGTCTTGAGTGCTTCATAAGGCTCTGAACTCACATGGACCTCACCCCGATAGGGGTTATCAATGGCTGCCATCAAAAAAAACACCAATCCCAAGGCAATGGCATAGATGGTGGTCAAACTGATCTGAAGCACAAAGGACTCAAAGTGCACAAAGAAAGTCAAAATCAGCGTCATGACTGCACCAGCAATGAGGATGACCCAAAAAACCGAGGGAATCCCCGTGTTGATATAGGTCTCTATTCTTCGCTCTCTTGCGTCACTCACCCGTTCCAGCTTTGCGAGAGTTTGAGAAACCTCGGCGCGTTGATTTTCGTTCTTACCCGAGATGGCGTAGAGCATTTTTTCCATGTCACGCAATCCCGAATGACTGATGACAGGATCATCCCCTCTCGCGTAAGCCGGCCACTCTTTCTGAATGATGTCATCCACGTAGGCGATGTTCATCAATGTCAGTGGCTCCCGTTCTGAGGGATTCAAATAGTTGAGTGCGCGTTGGTAGGAGCGAATACTTGCGGCCTCATCCGCGACAGAATCGACCACGGTATCGAAGCCTTCCCACGCCGTCACAATAATAAGACCCGTTAAAATCCCATAGACGACTCCAATCATTTGCCCTACGAAATTAATGGCTTCATTCGATTCATGATTCAAGCGTAAGGCCCGTTGGAATCGAACGCGAAACAGCAAGGAACCGGCCAAGGCAAACGAGACGAATAAGGAAATGAACAGCAGGGCCATTTCAATATTCTTCAGATCGTAAATTTTGTAGAAGATTTCCATGGATACATCAATTGGTATCTAAACGACGGACTATCAATCAACTCCACTCATCCTTCCATCACCCGCCACCGATCATTTAAATCGCCGGCGGCATCAACGCCCGACCCAGAGGGTTTTGAGCGCAGTATCAAAGCGAGAAGTCCAAAAATGACCTCCCACGCAAGAGAATGCCCGTCGGGGTGATGGGGTCATTGGCCCTGATCGCTCTTTTCATCGATTCTTGGAACAAGGCCCCCCGACTTCCTTGGATTAGGCATTCCTTGGTCAGCCTTTCGTCAAAGACCGGGCCTAGATGGCGGACTGGAGAAAGTTCTGAATTCCCACTTTCTCGATCAGGCCGAGCTGCGTTTCCAGCCAGTCCACATGCTCTTCTTCACTGTCGAGAATCTTCTGGAAGAGGTCGCGGCTCACAAAGTCTCCGAGCTTTTCGGCATCCACGACGCCCTGCTTGAGACAAGGCAGCGCATCCATTTCAAGGGCAAGATCGGCCTTGAGGCACTCTTCAACATTTTCACCAATTCGAATCTTTCCAATGTCCTGAAGATTGGGAAGACCTTCGAGGAAAAGGATCCGCTCAATCACCAGGTCCGCATGCTTCATCTCGTCGATGGACTCGTGATATTCCTTCTCGTTGAGCTTGTGAAAACCCCAGTTTTTGAACATCCGTGCATGAAGAAAGTACTGATTGATGGCGGTGAGCTCATTCAGGAGTACCCGATTCAAATGCTTGATGATTTCTTTGTCACCTTTCATGTGTGTCTCTGTGTAATGAAGTTACTCTCAATGCTTCAGAATACGCCACTGCTCCTGAAGTTCAATCCTTGGTGTTGATTTACCGTCGGGTAGCCAGAACCACTGAGCCCGACTTAAAGAGCGCCAGTGCGGATTGACCCACCGCCAGCCCCAGGGTCTGACAGCTTTCGCGGGTGATTGATGCAGTCACAAGATCCCCGCCTTCCAACTTCAAAGTCACGTCTGCCGTAATATCGCCCAGTTTGATTTCGATAATGTCACCAGCGAGTTGGTTACGCGCCGAAAGAGCATAGCCCTCAAAATCGAGCGCCAGAATCACCATGGACGCCTTCATCAAAACCAAAACCGCCTGACCACTCTCAAGCCCCAGTCGCCTGGCAGAGCTCATTGTAGTGGACGCGACAATCTCGGCTCCACCATTCAGGCAAACCAGAATTTCTGCTGTGACCGCGCCAAAATGCACGCTGACGACCTTTCCGGCCCATTGGTTTCTTGCGCTGGAGTTCACTGTTAAAGCCTCAATGCTCTTAACTCAGGATGATGCGTCTTTGGGAAGTGATGCCAGAATGACCGCTTCTGAATCGAAGAAAATGGTCACTCTATCGCCTTCTTCAACACCCATGTCCAAGAACGCAGTCAGCGAGAGCGTGGTCACGATCCGGTCCCCCGATGGCAAATCAACAAAAATCTCGACAGTGACCGCATCCTGAAGAATCTCAGACACTCTTCCCTCAAACTGATTTTCGGCAGAGAAAAGAAAATCTTCTGCCTCCGTCACAAGATGCACCATGGACGCCTTGACGAGGGCGATCACGTGAGTCCCGAACTCAAGCTGCAACTGGCTCGTGCTCTCTCGGTCCAAGTTGGCGATGAGGATCGCGCCATCCGGCAACCGAACAGAAACCTCGCTTTTAATGACCCCCATTTTGATACTCAATACTTCAGCCCGCCATTGATTCCGGGCACTGGATTTGAGGATCAGGCGGTGATACCACTGAAGCAATATCGGGTCGAGCGAGAATTCTCGATTCAGCGCCTTCAACAGGTCTTTTTTTCGAACTTCAAGCCGACGATGAATCTCAAGCAAAGCCCGCCCGGTCTCGGTCAGTCGGGTTCCGCGGTCGGCCCCTCCTCCAGGGCTTCGGTCAATGAGTGGTCTGGGAGATAGAAGGCTGGCCCGTTCAATCATGTCCCAGGCCCCCTTGTAACTGAGGCCTGCCTTTTTTGAAGCCGCCACCAGCGATCCCGCCTCATCAATCGCGGACAACAGTTGAAAAAGCCGATTCTGAAGCCCCCCAATTGAAAACGTGGCGTCCAGAATATTGAACTCGCGCAAGCCAGCTCCCCCCTGAGGTGGCTCACTGGTTCTGGGTGTTTGTTCGTTTAGGGCCATGGAGTCTTCGAGCGTTATTTCGAGAGCGTGGTTGCCTTGATCTGGGCATAAACCGACTGCCCCGGGCGAAGATCCAGCTCTCGGGTGGACTTTTGGGTGATCGAGGAGAGAAGAATCGCCCCATTCAGGTTCAAACGCACAAGAACGTTGGCACCTCCCTCGATTCCAGACACAGCTTCGATTTTGGCAGAGAGGATATTGAGCACGCTACTCAAGGCCGGCGCCTGGATCGAGAGACTCACATCGCTCGGTAAAATTCGACACCGCACGGAACTGCCCTCACGCATCGGCAAAAGAGGAACCCAAAGGCGGCCTCCCTGAAAGCGAAGTTCAGAGACGCCATCCGAAGGATGATGGGCCACAATGAGTGCAGGAACTAAGGTCCCTGCGTTATCGCCAAAACCAGGCTTCAAGGCCAGAATGGGGAGCATCTCTTGCAAGTGGCCTGCAGCAGAAAGCGCGCCCTGCTCGAGAATTGCAACAAAATCAGCCAATCGCAACACTTCATCGGGATCATGCGTGACGTAGATCACGGGAATGTCTAGCTCCTGATGAAGGCGTTCCAGATAGGGCAGAAATTCCCGCTTGATCGTCGCATCTAGCGAGGCCAAAGGCTCATCCATCAAAAGCAGCTTTGGCTGTGACAGCAGGGCGCGCGCAATGGCCACCCGTTGCGTTTCCCCCCCCGATAATTTCTCAGGGTAGCGCTCAAGGAGAACGCCCAAATCCAAAAGCCTCACGACATGGTCGTATTTTTCACCCTCGGTCGGAGCACCTACTCGCTGCTGTCCGTAGATCAGATTTTCCCTGACGCGAAGATGGGGAAAAAGCGCCGCATCCTGAAATACAAAGCCGATGGGTCTTCGAAAGGTCGGAAGCCAACGACTCGTTTTTGTATCCTGCCAGACTTCTCCGTTAAGGGAGATATGCCCCTTCATTTCAGCGTCAAGGCCTGCGACTCCCCTTAGAAGGGTGGTTTTACCACAGCCGGAGGGCCCAAAAAGGATGCTGACGCCCTTTCCTGGCAGCGAAAGCTGCACATCCAGGCTAAATCTTCCAAAATCCCGATGGAGATCAATCCTGATCCCATCGCTCTGCGACCTCAAGATCGCCCCCAAAGTCCCCGATGACCCGAACTCAGGGTATAAAGAGCCAAGAGCGCCAGGAATGAAAAGGCCAGCAGGATGCCTGCAAGCCAGTGTGCCTGACCGTACTCCAAAGCCTCGACGTGATCGTAAATCTGGACGGAAGCAACGCGCGTCTGGCCGGGAATATTGCCCCCAATCATCAAGACGATGCCAAATTCACCCACGGTATGGGCAAATCCGAGAACCGCCGCCGTCATCAGACCGGAGCGTGAAAGCGGCAGCACGATGGTCAGGAACGTGTCCAGTGGAGTTGCCCTAAGGGTCTCGGCCGCTTCGATTAGACGAGGGCTGATTCCCATGAAGGTCGACTGGAGCGGTTGTACGACAAAGGGCAAGGAATAAATGACCGAAGTCACCACCAGACCTTGAAAAGTAAAAGGCAGATAACCGATGCCGAGCTTCTGGGTCAGATGCCCAATCAGGCCATGGGGCCCCATGGCCTGTAAAAGATAAAAACCCAACACCGAGGGGGGTAAAAAGAGGGGCAAAGCAATCAAGGCTTCAATACCCCCTTTCCATCGAGATCGCGTTCTTGAAAGCCACCAGGCCAGGGGGATGCCAAGCGACATCAGGATCAGGGTGACGATCAAAGCGAGACTCGCCGTCAAGCCCAAGGCGGCCAGATCCTCGTCAGTCAGCATTCTGAAGATATCCAACACTCGCTTCTCTTTAGTACCGGTAGCCCAAAGACGTCATGATTTCAATTGCTTCGGGACTCTTCAGATAAATCAAAAGGGCCCGCGCCGCGGAATTTTGATTTCCCTTCTGAAGCAGAGCCGCATCCTGACGAATCGGGGAGTAGGCATCATCAGGAATGAACCATGCCGAACCGGAGGTCAGCTGCCCATCCTTGTACACCTGGGAGAGGGCTACGAAGCCTAATTGCGCATTGCCCGAAACGACAAACTGATGCGCCTGCGCGATGTTTTCTCCCTGAACTAGCTTCGGTGCGAGCGTGGCTTCCAGCCCCTGTTTCTTGAGAATCTCCAAAGCGGCTAGACCATAAGGTGCCGTCTTAGGATTAGCCATGCTGAGATGCGCAAAGTGGCCGACTTTGAGAACGGCGCCTTCACGATCGACATAGTGGGGTTGACTGCTCCAAAGGACCAAACGGCCAATCGCATAGGTAAAGCGAGAATCGCGAACAACATACCCCTCCTCCTCGAGCTTCTGAGGGGTCGTCGTATCTGCCGCCAAAAAAACCTCGAAAGGAGCACCACTTTTAATCTGGGCATAGAACTTTCCTGTCGCACCGGAAGAAATGACCACCTGGTGCCCAGTTTTTGTTTCAAATGATTTTGAGATCGCCCCAAGGGCTGAGGCAAAGTTTGAAGCCACAGCCACATGGACAGTATCCGCATGGGCCGCAGGAAGAAGGCCCAGCAGTGCTGCAGTCGTCCAGATCATTAAACGCAGCATTTGATGTCCTCGGAATCAATAAAAACGGTCAGGCAGCCCATAGTAGATCGAATTTGGTGGAAATCGACAAGATCTATTCACTTATCTTCATATTATGAGCTTCAGCCATCGGGATCCGGGAGATTTGTTCTAAATCATAACCCAAAGACTCCAATAGGGTCGGAGTAATCCATTGACAACGTAGGCGTGAGAACTAATATGTAGATGCATTTATATTACAATAGAAGGTAAGACATGCGCGACCCACACCCCTACCTGCCCCATGGCTGGATTGTTGTCAGTCATGTATTTGCCCTGGGGTTGGCCCTCTGCCAAAGCGCCCTTGCCGGCCCGCTTTCCCCCTCCGACATCCCGGACCTGACGCTCAAGATTGCAGGCTCCACCATTCAGGACAACAACATCGACACGCTTCTCAAAGGGAGCTCGGCAGGTGCGGCCCTCTGTCTTCCGGGAACGCTCTCGAGCTACAAGGATGGTGATGCGGCGGGCAAGGGCACCTACTGGCGTGCCTGGTTCTGCCGGGTTGATA
Source organism: Methylococcaceae bacterium (assembly GCA_044350805.1). GTDB lineage: Bacteria > Pseudomonadota > Gammaproteobacteria > Methylococcales > Methylococcaceae > UBA6136. Next base: position 80,469 of record JBILGU010000009.1, on the reverse strand, counting down.
GCGCTTTGGTGACAGGTCTCGGGCAATCAAATCCCAAAGTGCTGATTCTCAAACGCAATAAAAGCGGAGCGGTGACGGGCACGTACCCCTTACTGGAACCAACGAAACCCATTCAATTCATGGGCATTAACAATGGCAATCAGTGCACCAGTCCGGATGGAGGGCTCAACTACAGTTGCACCACCAATCAACCAGGAGACGTTTACAACGCCGTCCCCGATGTTGGAATGAGCGATGTCGATCCCTACATGCTCAAGGATACGAACTTCATTCCACAGTTTGAAACCGGCGGGGCGATCTACAGAGAGCCTCTGGCCTCGGATGTCACCGAAAAGTTGAACATCCTCAATGCCGGTGCAGTAATACAAAACACGCCGGTGTCCCTCGGGCTTAGAAATGCCCTTCAGGCAGCTCAGATTGCAGAGGGAACCCTGACCGATGCGACTTGTGTAGGCAAGGACACGCTCGCCTGCATGCCTTCACTGGACTCAGCGACGCTGGCCAAAATTTTCAAGGGAGCTATCGCTACTTGGAGCGACATCACAGTCAAGACATCAGAGGGTAGCAAGCCCCTGACAGACTATGCCCAGACACCTATCTCCAGCAAGCTGGTCCACCTGTGTCGAAGAAATCTCGGCGCCAGTACCCAGGCTGCCATCAATGCCTTCTTCTTGCGCTCCCCTTGTGAAGCCAACAGTCCGATGCCCGTTGCGCTTAGCAATCCAAATTATGGACCCGTGGTCCTTTCTCCCGGACAGGTGAGCCTCGAAGAGACCTGCCTTGATAGCTTGGACAAAGGCACCGTTAATCCCAGCTTTAACCCCATGGGCACCAGGGCCTGGGCGATTGGCATGCTGACTACGGAGCGGAATACAACCCTGTCACTGGGCTATCGATACATCAAGATTGATGGGGCAGCCCCTACTCCACAGGAAGTCTTCAACGGAAAGTACACCTACTTTACCGAAGCGGCTTACCTCTGGCGCAAGCAAGCCCCCACTCCGACCGGGGATACGCTCACCTTGATGAAATATCTGATTGTCGCAGCAGCCACGCCGCAGATGCATGGCGTCATCAATGCAAAGACTGTTCAGCCCTGGGGAATCGGAAGCTTTATTGGGACAACAGGTCAGGGCTATCCGGCCCCGACAAGCTTTGATCCTGTGAATCCGGTCACATCCTGGACCCATCAGCCCAAAGGCCAAACCCTTGAAAACTGTCGCAGGGTGTCCCAACAATGAAAGACATCATTCTGACCGCAAGTCTCCTGATCCTCCCGTATATTCCCGGCGCTCTGCAGGCACAGGTTCAACTGGGCTATGACGGAGCACCCTCCTCATTCATTTTTTCTGCCTTTGATCCGACAACGGGTGCAACGTACTACAGAAATCTCGCGCTAGACTACACCGCCTTTCTGCAAAGCCCCTCGGGACAAATCAATCTCGCAACCGATCCCAGTTTTGCGCCATGGGTCGGAAAGACGAGTATCCAATTCAACGTCACGGCTTTTTCACCTCTGAGGGAGGATGCACGCAACACAGAAAGCTGGGGAGTTCTGCTGACACTCCCCCAGGGAGCCTCAGGAATCGAGTGCAGCTGGATCAGCATTGATGCCCTCAGACAAACGCTGCAAATTTTCTACACTTATCTGACGGAAGATTCGGGGGTGATCGAAAAAAACGCTCCGGGTGGCTTTGGCAGCCTCCAATGGAGTGCCGATCTTTTGGGGAAACTTCCGGGGAGCAGCCTTCAGACACCTGGGAATGCCGCGCCCTTCTACTATCTGACCAATGCGACTGGAAATCCCTCTCGGGGTTTGATTCGAAAAGCCGGTGACTGGACTCTGGGGCTCGATGGCTGGCTCAAGTTCAGTAATGGCCACTCGCTCCTTCAAAATCAGATCCCGATCGCAAATGCCGGAGCAACACAAAGTGTCCTGATAGGAAAACCCGTCACGCTCAGCGGGGTCAAAAGCAATGATCCGGATGAATCCCCCTCGCCCCTGAGCTATCGCTGGGTGCAAACATCCGGGCCCTCGGTGACCTTGACCAGCACGGGTGCTCAGACGACCGGGTTCACAGCGAGCACTCTGTCTACCTATACTTTCCAACTGACGGTCAGTGACGGCAAGGATCACTCCAGCAGCGCCGTGAGTGTTGATACGACTGCGTTCAAGATGACCGCTGGATCAAGCTATAAGCGCCTTGGCAAGGGCAACACACCCGTCAAGTGGTCCTACGCCGAGAGTTGGGTAAAAGCCACTGACCTTGTCAGCCTTCGCTACTCCACTGATGGGAGCCACTGGACCCGAATCAGTGCCAGCCCGCTTCTGGCGGAGAAGGGAGGCTATGTCTGGAAGCCAAAAGCCAACATGGCTCTTGGGAGCGGGTTTCTCCAGGCCTGCGTGACGAGCAGCCTACGGAAAGCGACCTACTGTGACAGCATGCCCGTTAGCATCTCGAAATAGCCTCTTCAAGGACCCTAAAAAAAACCCGGCCATTTCCATGACCGGGTTTTTTTGGCCTCTTTATTCAAGAGGTCGAAGCCGTCGATCTAGCCGACTTTCTTACTTTTCAAAGTAATACGTATTCGGCGTCATGATGCGTTGATCAACACCCAGCTTGTACTCGAGCAGGTTCTGCTCCTTCAGCTTGTTGTTCACACAAATGCCATAGTCGGCGTTTCCTTCCTTGAGCCCGATGGACTTGCAGCTCTTGTCCGCCTTGGTCTTGGCCTCGACGCGGGCATCATTTAGTGCCTCTTCAGCCTCATCCCTGGAGTGTCCCCAATACTTGCATTGAGGATCGGCGCAATACCTGAAACAGTCACTGCTGTTTTGGCTGTAGAGGTTATCGCCCTTGAAACACTCCGTGGTGGCGCAGCCGGCAAGGAGCGATAACGGCAAATAGATCATCAGAATCTTGGTGATAGACATGGTCGTTTGGCTTGGATCTTGGAGTTTGCGTTGGAATTGGTGAGGCTATGGCTCGCTACTAGAGCGCGCCATCAAGGCCAAGGGCCATTCAGCTCAACCACCTGCCCCCCTTTGAGGGAGACCTTCTTGATGATGGTGCCATCTTCAACGTCCACGTCTTCAGAAGCGAATGCAAACTTATACATTTCCTGATCCTTGCCGGACCACTGAACCTTTGCAAAGACAAAATAGTCGCCATCGGCAACTTTTTCGAAAGCAAAATTGCCACCGGCATCACACATGGTTTTCCGGGTCGCTGCCATGAAGGCCTCATACCCATCAAACTGCATGTTCTTCGCCCGATGTGTCAGTTTGTAGGCGAGATCCGTTACAGGCTTGCCATAGTACTTGAGGGCCCATTCCCGCGCATAGTCGGTGAGCGGGATGAGCGTGACTTCGCGCTCTTCGCAGCTCACGACGGTATCGGGATAAGCCAGTACGTGACCGCGATCCGGCTCAAACTTGATTCTGCCGGTGATCCGATTGGGACCCGGAGCCAAGAGCTTGTTGGCCTCCTGGAGATCCAGCTTGACCGGGAGAGTGGTCGGTACAGTCGTACAGGCCGTCGTCGCGACCAGTAGACCGATCCAAAGGGCAGTGCGCGGTGTCTTGAACATAAATCTTGCCAAATTACGCTAGGGGTTCGAGATCAAAGGGGGACTGGAGGTTCACGTTGTCACGTGGTCATCAAGACATTCCTGTGGGACCACCCAAGGCGTGGCGGGTTCCCTCAAGTCAGCCCCTCGCAGGAGCATCATGCGCTTTTGCCTTAATTGGCGGGCGCTGCCGAGGAAGATTCACTCCACTTGGTGACCTTAAGATCACTGAGCTTGTACTGATACTCCACGGCCTTGTTTTCTTTTTCAACCGAGCCGATCCCCGTCAAAGGTTCGAGCGTCTTCACCTTATCAAGAAAATCGGACTCTTGGTACTCGGACAAAATCTGAGAAATCATGGCGTTCATTTCATGATTCTTCGTTTCGCATTTACTGATCCAGGCGCTGCGCTCGTCCACCATCCGGACCAGAAGCTGGTTATCCGCCTGCGTTTTCTGCAAAAGCGCCGTCATGTGACCCACCTGATCACGATACTTTTCGTTATTGCTTTGAAGGGAGCTGAGCACAGGAAGCTTTGATGACAGCTCACCCTGGAGATGCGCCGCCTCCTTGGTTCGCGACTCGAGCTGGCCTCTTTTTTCATTCAGCTCTTTCTCGGCCGCCTGAAGCTTGCCTTCGAGATCAGCCTTTTCTTGTGCCAACTGGCGAATCATGCCTTGCGCCTTTTTCAAGGTCGCAACCACCTCGTCCTGATTATTTCCTTTCGGTGCAGCAACCGCTGCCTGCACCATCACCAGACCGAGTATCAGACCTGCAAGCGCTTTCGTGCACATAACCGAGGAGCTGTTTCGCAATGGATTAGTAACGGGCATTCAAGTCAACCAGAAGGACATTCACGTCATAGGTCGGACCGGTGACGACCTGGGACGATAACCAGCGAACATTGGTCCAGACGTTGTTTGCCAGGGCCATATTCGCGCCCAGGACGTAACCCTTGTTATTCGTTCCACCCAAATGGAAGTTCGAGTCATTGAAGGCATCCATGACCGCATCTCGTTGGGTGTACTTGTAGGCCACCCAGGCGTTCCAATCACCAAAGGTCAGAAGGTCGGGGCGCCCAAGATCCAGACGCACCTGATAGGCCGTGGTCTGAGGCTGGATCAATTCACCCAGGTTCTGATAGATCTCCTGCTGATCAAACCCGAAGTTCTTGGTGTAGTTGCCGGTCAGCATCACGTGATTGTTCCCGAATCCCGTGTAGTCGTACTGGAGCATCGCATCCAGAATCTCGAACCGTGAGGCAAGACCCACCAACTGGGGCTGTAACGCCGGATCGATCGGGTTACTGATGACCGCAAGGCTATTACCCTGAGTAAATGATTGAGGGGCAGACCAGTTGTTCTGCTGGCTTCCCAGGGGATTTTTGACCGCCTGAGTGTTCTGATAATAGTAGTAAGCGACACCCGATTTGACGCGTGAGTCGGAGGCCAGCAACCAGTCAAAACCGGTCTGCGCCGCACCCAGCCACTTGTCCGAGGAGGACAGCTGGACTTCCTGCAACGGATACCAGCCACCGGTCAGGTAAAACTCGTTCGGCTTGGTGAAACCCTGATTGAGGTTGGTAAACCAGAGACGACCCGCCGTGTTCGGAGCGTTATAACCTCGGACTTCCGGATTATCCTGTCCGAACGGGAGACGGAAGGTTCCTGAGAAGCCTTCCATCTGGACATCGGTGTACCAGAGGTTGTCGGTACTGAAATACGGGTTCGGGGTACGACCGCCCCAGAGGGTGAACCAGTCGTGACCCTGATCGTCGAGGTAATCGTACTGCAGGAACGCACGATCCAACTGCACCATATAGCCCTGGAAATAATTTCCCAAGGTCTGGTTGGTGGAGGTCGGAGAATAATCGTTTGAGGTCGTGACCCTGAAATTGGCTTTCAGGCCTTCAATAATCTGGGTTTCAGCACCAAAGCGGAATCGAACGCGGAATCGGTCACGATCTTGCGTGGTATTGAGATAGGGATTGGGGGTATTGGTCAAACCCCCTTTGGCATTGATCAAAGGCCAGTTGTAATAGGCATTCTGAATATTGTTCGGGCCGAAGAAATCATCCTCAAAGCGCAAGCGGATATCCGCATAGGGCTTGATCCGATTGACCCATTCAGGCAGTGAGCCGGGGATACCCCATCCTTCCTGCTTGGCATTGGCCTTGACTTCCTTGACCACCTCATCCTTCAGTTCCTTGCGAACATCCTTTCGAATCTCATCCTTGACGAAATCCGGAACATAAGTAATGCGAACCGGGGCGGTCTTGCCATTGCCCTTGGCCTTGTCTGCTTCGGCCTTGGAAAGAGCCTCATCCTTGGAGACTTCAGACTTGGCCTCGTCGCTGGCCTTCTTCTCGGCATTTTTGACCATGTTAGAGGCCTTCTTCTTATCGAGAATCCCCTCCTGAACCAGCATATCAATGAGGTTCAGCGTCGTATTCTTCAATTTGAGAAGTTCTTCCTTCTCGCTGACGGTCGCCTGAGCCATCGAGGGTAACAGCAACCCCGCCATGCAAACTGCCAGAAGTTTTCTCTTGTAAGCCATAGTCTTCAGATGTCGATAATCTTTTAAGCGTGGTTCGTCAAAGACCCCCGCATTCGAGGGATTTTTTAATCCAACAGAGTCCCTCTGGTCATGCCATATTCGCAGGCATGTATCACCAGCAGACAAAATACCCGGTCCGGGAAGGTTAAAGGCGTAATGTTACAACTAAATGAATCAGGATTTGATTCTGATTTTCAAAGGTTGCGGGAATTTCTCCGGCGGTGGCTTGAGGCGTCCCTTCATCTGACTGATCGCGGTTTTGAGGGCCACGTCGATATCCACGTTGCCACTGGAATTCTCGACCTCCACCCGGGTAATGTCCCCGGAGGGAGAAATCCACAGATGAACGACAGCGGTGTAACGGGAATTGCGCGCCTTGTCTCGAAGCGAACGCTGCAGCTCGCTGACCAACTCTTTTTGAACGTGCTGTCCATAAAAGATGATGGCATTACCACCCCCACCCAGGAAGCCTGAGCCCCCTTTCTTTCCAACGAGGCCGAAGGAGTCCCCGCCGGCAGCCCCATCGGCGTCGACCCCAAGGTTCTCACCGGGAGGCGGTTCTTCTGCCTGTTCCGGCTCGGGTTCCGGCTCATCCATCGGCTCCGGCTTTTCCTCCGGTGGCGGCTTGATTTCAGGCGGTGGCGGCGGCGGAGGAGGCGGTGCGGGAGGCGCCTGCATCACCATCACCTGCTGAACCTGTTTCTTGCCCTGAACCGGCTTCTCGAAATACTCATGGAAGATCGCGACCAACACAATGACAATCAGCAGCATTCCGCCGCCAATCATGTGTGGAAGATATCTTTTCCAATTCTTGGAAGTCATAAAACGTCGTCTGCCCTTGCCGAATCTGTGCCGCGATTATTTGACCAGTTTCTGAGTCACCAAACCCAGCTGGCTAATTTCAAGTCGTGTCACGACATCCAGGACCTCGACCACCTTTTGATACTGAATACCGGCATCCGCCTTCAAGACCACCGGCAAATCGGGATTTGCTGCCTTGTATTGCCCCAATCGGGTCTCAAGTTCCTGAATAGTCACCGGATAGGTATCCAGGTACAAGGTGCCATCCGCCGTGATCGAGACTGCTTTCGTTTTAGGCTTTGAAAGCGAAGGCGTCGAACTGGCCTTGGGCAAATTAACGGTGATGCCCTGGACCGTCGCGGTCGTCATGATGATAAAGATCAGCAGCAGTACATAGGCGACATCAAGCATCGGGGTGATGTTGATGTCGTCATACGGTTTTTCTTCTGATTCGACTTTCATCGGCTAGACCTCATGCGATATTCATCTGCCGCGCGCTCGGTCAGGATCGCAAGAAACTCGTCTGCAAAGACCCGCATATCCGCGAGGATGTCCTTGATCTGGACCAGCAGATAGTTGTAAGCGAACAGCGACGGAATAGCGACCGCAAGACCTGCGACCGTCGCCAGCAGCGCCGCAGCGATACCCGGTGCGATCGAGTTGATGTTGACGTCGCCGCTGGCCGCGATGACCGCGAAGGTGATCATGACCCCGACAACCGTACCCAGAAGACCCAGGAAGGGTCCACCGGCGATACAAATGGTCAGCAACACCATCTTGTCGTTCAGCTTTTGCGTTTCACGCACCGAGATGGAGTCGAGCATGGCGCGAATCGACTCGATCGCTTCTGACGAAATGGGCTCATTGACGTTGCGGTCAAGACGCTTTCTGAATTCTCGAACCCCGGTGTGGTAGATGTGGTAAAGCGGTGAACTTTGATAGTGATCATGTTCGCCGACCATCGCCGTCAGGAAGCTACTGCCCTCGAGTTCCTTTTCTTCATTGGATTCTTCGCGATCCAATTCACCGATGTTCGCATCAAGGCTCAGGGCGTTGTAATCCTCCATGAACGCCTTGTTATCGCGACGGATCTGACGCAGGACCATGACCTTGACCACCATGACCACCATGGCCAGAACAAACATCACGCCGGTCAGGGCGATGACCACCCAGCCGTCAATCGTGACGCTCTGAATGATGATGAGGAAGGAGCTGGTCCCACCGCCACTGTCCGCAGACTCATCCTGGCCCAATGAAACCACAGTAAAGTCAGGGCTTTGGCTGTGATGGGCAAACTTCATCCAGTCCGTTGGGCGAGCGACGTGTGAAATCTGAAGCTCATCCATGGAACCCAGGAAGAAGGAGGCTCCCTGCGAGCCACCCACCGAGATCACCGGATTCATGGCTACGGTCGTTACCGGAATATTGGAACTGTTAACGCCATCGAGGAAGAGCTCGACCTTGTCAGCACGAACGATCAGACCGACGTGACGCCACTGCCCAGGAGGACCCAGATCCGCAGGCGCCGTTTCAACGGACACACCATTCATGGCAGCGCGAGCGACCAGCTTTCCTTCGACCAACCACAACCCAAAGCTGTTCCCGCCATCGCGAGCGTCGAAAAGAGCCAGCTGACCTGTCGCCTGATCTGCCTTGACCCATGCGGTGAGGGTGTAGCCTTTCGCAGGATCCAAAGCCAGTGAAGGATTGGCCTTGATTTCAATGCTGCCGGCACCATTGAAGCGGGCCGCCGTGCCGATCCAGCCCGCGTTATCAGCGACCGCACCTGCCCCCTCGGCATTATTGCCGTAAGCGGTGTAATCCTGCAGCAGCGGCTTTTTTTCATCAAAATGGAAGACCGCAGCAAAATCATCATTGAAGGTGCCTGCGCCGCCGTCCGGGGGGGGGGCGTCGTCGTTTCCGTAATAAAGATTAAAGTCTTCAGAGGCACTGCCAGACTGAACCACAGGATACTTGACCCAAACCAGCGCCATTTCGTTGACCGCATCGAACTTTTCGATCTGGAACTTCAATGGGGTCTTGTCGTCCTTCATGGCCCGAACGTCTTTGCCATCCTCAGCCATTTCACTGAAGTAGCCGAAATTGCCGTTGTGAAGACGGACGAGGACCGGAACATCTGTTAACGCCTCTTTGAGGTCAGAGCCGGTGACACTCGCATCGATCGTCACCTTTTTCCTTGATGACCAATCACCGTTCCACCATGCAGATGCCGTAATCGGACATAGCAGGATTGATATCAGTAGCAGAGACTTACGGGAAAACATGGAAACCCCAATGATTAAGAAAAAATCGACCCTAAAGATTCTTTAGATGAAACGCGGGGTATCCGAGTGGCCCATGACAGAGCAGATACCCTTTTCAAACGAAATCAATCTCATACGCAGCCGGGTTTTCCTTCCCGGACATCCGCCACACCACATTCGCCAAAGCCGAGAATATCGACGGACAAGGGGTTCATGGCATTGTCAGCCATGGAATTACGTTCCTTGGCCTGATTGGTGTCGTTGTTCACTGCCGACTCGGCGGTATTCGCCGCCGCTGTTGCTGCCGCTGCGGCACCGGCCGGTGCAATCGGTACCGAAGCACCCGCCACCGGGACACCCGTTGAGGTCCCGCTGACCTGAATGTTATTGGCACCCAGAACAGCCGTTGCAGCAATCGTGATATTGGAACCGCCGATCCCCGCCTCGCCCGCATCAACGACGCCCTTGGGTGCAGCAAGGTAAACGTCACCCGGCCTTCCACCAATGCTGGCCGCGGTTCGAATACCACTGCCCGAGACCGCAGGCGGATAAATGATCTTGAGGTTACCGGCCGCATCAAAGCTGACTTCGGGGGGCGGAATCGTCAGAGCCGATTTCGCACCTCGGCCAGCGTCGATATTCCCATTGGATGACCAGATCGTGATGTCGCCGCCATTCAGCGCAAAGACACGCGACTGGTTCACCATGAAGTCACTATTGACCTGGGCGTTGATGGAACCGCTGCCTTGAACAACCACACCCAAGTCCGCAGAGGTCTTGGAGCCCGTAAAGGAGGAGGCAAGACCTGCGTTGATAGAGCCGCCAGGCGCCAGCATGTTCACGTCACCGCCTGAGAGGGTCGAAATCTTGCTGAAGAACAAGGAGAGGTCACCGGCATACGGTGAGTCCTTGCTGCCCGCGCCCGGGAACATCGTGTCAATCGCGGCATATCCCTGGGCGTAGTCGCTGGACTTTCCGGACTTCGCAGCGGCAGAGGCCGATTGGCGAATCTCATTAAAGAGAATGTCAAACAGGAACAGATTCTGCTCGGCCAGTGTCAAGCTTTTGAACTTTGCCTGGGCAGCATTGAAGTCAGGGACGGCTTTAGACTGAAGCTTTTGCCCCGAGTCACCCTGAGCCACATTCGCAGCCACCGTCGTCGTACCCGCTATCTTGCCCACAAAGGCCACCAGAAGATCCTGATAGGGCTTTGAAAGCGGATCATATTTCTTGGCGAATGCCGCGTATTGAGGACCCTGCTCACCCATGCCCGCAAGGACCGTAATTGCCCCATTACCCGCCGGAAGCGCGCTATTAACGGCATTACCAGTGGTGAACATCCCCACGGATGCACCCAGGTCAATATTGCGTCCTGCCGATGCGAGAAGTTGCCCCGGACCTGCCAGTGCGATCTGACCTGAAGAGTTGATTAGATTTCCTAACTTATTTCTGGGCTGTTCAAACAGAAGATCCCTGCCTGCCGTAATCGAAGACAAAGCATAGTTTGAATGCTGAAGGCTAAAGCTTACATCCCGGATGTCAGTACCCGCCCGAACGTTTGCACCGGTCGGTAATGTAAAGGTGAGAGGATCCTTTCCGAGAATGGAGCCGTTCGCATTAATCTGAGCCAGTTGGGTATCGTTCTTATGAACAGGAACCTGCGCATGAATGAAGTTTGCTGGACCGAAGGGTTGTAATCTCCGGCTTGCATCGTCATAGCTGGCCGTCGGGTTACTTAATGAAGGCAGTAACTCAGGATCAGCATCCGACATGGTGAGGTAGACAAGATTATTTAGCGCTTCAGACTGAATATTTGAACCCGCACCAAGATTCAAGCTTCCTGAGGCCGAAGGGTACATAACCAGTGACCGATTGATCACTATGTTGCCCTGGACCGCGGTTGCAAGAAGACTCGATGGGTATACCCTGAGAGCATCAGCAGAAAGTCCCGGGAAAAGCAGCCGGTCAGAAACAGGCCTTAGCTTGTTTAAATGATTGACCAACCCATCGATATCGTTTTGGAACAAGACATCCCCTGAAAGCGTCCTTAGATTGAGCGAACTCTCTGGAGAGTATGTAAAAAAGTAGTTATTACTTTTTGCATCAGCAATGACCGTGGGGTTCAATGCTGCCCCAATTTCGATTCGGTCATTCGCCCTGACGTTGAACTGCCCTGCCCCGGTCGCCAAAACGGTGCCAATCCCGGTCTGCTCGGATGCACGAACAGAACCCACTGCCTTGAGGTCTGCTACACCCCTGCCGGTGTATACCGCACCACCCAGAATGTCGTTGCCTGATTCCAGGCGAATATCACCGCCGCCTTGAACCAGAACCTCATTGGTCAGATAAGCCTTGCTTGCAGGGTCCTTCGGGTTGGCCAGTTCGCCCACCGGCTTTCCGGTTGTCGCAACCACCACAGACAGATTTCTAAGGTCGTTTCCAGCCACAACCGAGACATTGCCGCCACCCAAGGCGCCGACATTTTGCTGGAAGGTAACCTGGGGTCCATTGTCCAAACCACCCACGTGGACAGCCCAAGATGTCGGTGTTTCAAGACTGTGGTCAGCCGCATTGGACCAATTGCCGGCCCGCGTCATCCAGCCATCGAAAAACTGCCCGGTCAGAGCGCCGATGACATCATGTCCTGCATTGAGCTTAATGCTGCCGCCATTAATGGGGTATTCGCCCAGAGCATTCTGGAGAGCGGCAACATCGCTGGCACCGCCAAAGCGATTCAGCGTTGTGGCCTTACCCATGGTGTAAATCGCTGAACCTGCATTTCCAAGCGAAATATCATGAACTGCATTGATTTCGATATCGCCCGTGCCCGTCCTCACGTAATGGTCGGGTGAGATGATGACGTCATTGCCTGCCAGAATCCGGTAGGACCATGAATTGAAGTCCTGCAACTGATCCGTCACGCCCACCTTCTTGCCATCGGCAAGCGTCAGGACGTCAGGATTATTGATAAACCCATCCGACAAAGACCCGAGGAAGGAGACGTTTCCACCGGCGTTAAAGGTAAGAACACCTGACCGATCTCCAACATGCCAGGTCGCAAGATCAAGGCCCGTAGAGTCGAGGCTGAGATTACCCGTGGCATTCAGGAATACACCGGCCTTGACCTCGCCCTTGATCCCGAATTGCGATTCATAAGCTGAAGCCTGGGAAGACATGAACTGGAGCGCATCCGCCTTCCAAGCCTCTGCATCAGCTGTCCCGATCGTACTGCCCACGTTGTATACCTTGTCGGCCTCGACCACCGTATTGGCTGCACCGGATATCGCCGAACCGACGGGGCCCGTAAGCGCGATGCTCGAATCGCCCCGTTGAACCTTGAAAAGAACGGACCCGTTGGCATTTCCAGTCGAAGAGGTCGTATTGATAACCGCTCCACCCGCGACGGCAACTCCCTGGGTATTGCCGGGATTGAGGGTCACCGTATCCATGACAACGCGGCCACCACCGCCCAGTATTCCCTGGGCGACCAAATTGGCCGAGCTATTTAGATTGATCTGACGCGCGGCGAGGAGGTCAATTTCTGCATTCTTACCTTGGCTCAAGATGGTGCCTGAGACATCCATCCCGCCCTTTTCAGCCACAAGCGAAACCAACCGTGCTTCAAGGGTATCCCCGGCGGCAAGGATCAAATCACCCGTAGCCGCATCGAGCCTGACTGCATCAGTAAAGCCAGACTGTTTAAGTCGCGATCCCAAGGCGCCCAGACTTCCCAAATCGGCGGCAGCCCCTAAGGTCAGATCGAAAGAAGAACCACTGCTGGCTCCCTTCCCATCAATCGTTCCTTGCCAATCAAAGCGACCTTGCGGCACCGCCACCTTGAGAACTCCCCCACGGTCGCCCCCAAGAGCCAACGCGGCATTGTTTGCAAGACTAACGGAGCCATTGGTTGCGGAAAGGCCAATCAGACCCCCATCGGTAGCAATGTTTTGGGTTCCGATGCTAACGCTCCGTCCTGAAACATCAATCTTTGACCCCGATGCCAGAGTGAGATTGCCGTTCTTGGCAGCCAAGGTCACCGCACCAGACGGAAGATTAATCGAGGTGGAGTTGACAATCGAATCAGCGGTCAAGTCAAGCCGTGCACCGAAAGCTTCGCTGGCAGGCTTCGCCGAGGATCCCGTCCCGAGGAGCTGCATGGCATAACCCGATGCGTCGATCTTCGCATTGGTACTCCGGCCTGCGGTGACATACGGCGTCGTGATATTAAGGTTAGATGCTGCCTTGAGATCGATATTTCCCTGAGCGGTGAGGCCCTGGGAAGCATTGAGGTTGACGGCACTGAATCCAGAGAACCCGTAAGCACCGGAACCCAAGGTGAGTGACTTGGCATTGAATGCGAGAGAACTCGTGCCATCGCCCGCGCCCGCCAGCAATGCGTTGTTTCGGTTGTCGAGAGTGATGGTATCGGCGGTAAGCGATGCCCCTGACACCGACCCCGCGTAACCTGTCAAACCGCCGGTATGCATGGTCAGACTTTTGGCATTGATGGAAGGGGCACCAAAAATACCGATGTCAGATCCGCTTGAAAGAATCAATTCACTTGGTGTCAGCGATGACAACAAGGCGTTTGAAAGCACCAAACCACTGGCACGAGAATCCTCACCCAAACTAATTCGACCGGCTCCAAGGGCCAGAGAGGCTCCGTTTACAACGATCGTTCCAGCAAGTGTGTTCTCAGCCGTTGCATCCAGCAAAAGTGCACCGGATACCGCAAGTGTGGCTCCTTTTTGAATCGCGATGGAACCTGACGTGCCCGAGGCATTCGTGCGATAAAGATCCGCTTGGCCGCCCGAGGAGAGTCGAACAAGGGCCGCATCCCCTTCAACCGTGAGCCTTTCGCCACTTCCGTTAACGGCATCGCTCTTGGCAGTCAGACTGGCACCCGAATCAACTTCAACCTTATCTTTGGCCGCCAGCAGGATTTCAGCACCTTTCAGGGTGACATCCTTGCCGATCGTTACATTCGATGACTTCACATCGAGCGTGGTGGCGCCATCAACCTTGGAGCGCAATGCGCCAATCGAAAGACTGGAGACATCAAGATTGCTCAGGATGTCTGAGCTGATGACGATACTGCCACCTGCCGTCTGGCCGGCGTCCGTGGGGCTCAGAACGTTGATGTTATTCGCGGCGATATCCAGTTGGCCCGCCTTGCCCTTGCCATTTCCAGCCGCCTCGATAGTGCCCTTCAAGTCGAGTGCTGATTGCGCATCAATCTGTAAGGCACCGCCATCTTGCGGGAGTGCGGCCATAAACCCTGGCACTTTGGCTTCTTTGGACGAGTAGAAGCTATTTGCCGTATTGATGCCAAACTCAGAGCGTGTCAATGCGCGTTGGCCTTTTTCTACAGCAAATCCAGTCCAGATGGGTGAGCGGATATCGGTTCCGGAGACGGTGTAGGCACCCGCAACAATCGTGGCTCCATCACCTCTCAACACTTTTCTGCCGGGAACAACTGTTGTACCTCCAGGCTGCGGGGTCACTAAATAGGCCCCGGGGAGCAATGCATAGTGTGCAGGCATCAAGACGTAATTTCCTGCCTTGAGCCCGCCACCACCGGATAAATAGACGCTATCCCCTGCTTTGAGCCCTGATGAAGGCGTCTCCAATGGATCTAACGGCGCTGAACCGTTAGTCAGCGTCGGAATCACGGCAAACGATTTCACATAACCAGGACTTGAGGGATCTAATCGATCAAATGACCCACCAGGCCCGGGAAGAAATTCAAAGGCCTGAAGATCACCGCCACCCTTGAGGTCCACGATGGAGCCTTCCTGGATGTTCAAAGAGGACGCTGAAAGAGAAATCTTTTTTTCAGGTGGGGTATCGAAGACTAGATTCTGAGATCCTAGGGGGTAGATCCACTCCAAGCCCGCCTGCAGTCGACCGAAGGGGATGGTCATGCCCGCCGCGCTAACCGAGGTTAAGCTTCCCGGCTTGAGATCTAGGGTATTCCCAGCCTTGAAATTGATCTCGCCCATCGGCGCTCTGATCGTCCCGCCTTGATCGATGTAAGGTGCCTCAAGGGTCAGTTTTCCTGCCGCACTTAAGGCCGGAGGTGTGCTGGAATTTACGCCTCCTTCAATAGAAATCTTTCCTTCAGGATTTCCTAAAATCGAAATTTTAAAATCACTGAGTGTTGTCGGATAAATCTGGGTTGCGCTAAGTAACAAATCGCCCGCTGTGAGAATGGCTCCCGTGAAATCCCGATCACTTTCTAATAGTCTAATACCTTGTAATCTGAGGTCACCAGAACTATTTAGGACAGTCTTCGCAAACCTGTTCAGAGTCGCCTGCCCCCTAACATCAATTAGGCTCGAGTCCACACTAAGGCTCGATATTCCAGTGACTGGTTCATTCCGACCCGGCCTCACAAGGGTAGATCCAAAAGCCACATATGGCGATGTAATGGCAAGGTTCCCATACTGTCCGGTGGCAGCATCAATTGCAGATTCAAGGACTGGCGCATTAAGCTCGATTGCACGTTGCGTTGATAACGTTACTTCGCCAAGTGATCGAATTAAATCAGGAGTGGTTAGCTTTAGACTCGAAAAACCCCCATTCGAGACTTGGCTGGATGACAATTTTGCAAGGCCGTATTCACTTTTGGGTACACCCGTTCCAATTTGATTCCCAGTAATATTGGTAGGAATCTCCTGTGAAACCTCAAAGATCGATTTGGCCTCCGGAAATGGCAACTGGCCAGAGCCAGGCACGGATGGAGGACGTCTGTTGAGTGTATTGAGCTCCAGGGATAGGCTTCCTCCCGAAACGCCTTTTCCTTTCCCGGGTTGGCCTTGAAGATTACCAAGAATCTCCATCCCCTCTGCAGCAGTCATCTTGATCGTTCCACCTGATGAGCCAACCTCAGTCCGAACATAGGCAATCCCCCCACTGGGACCAGGCTGAGGAACATCAATACGGGCAGAGGCGCCAGAGACATCAACTTGAGCGCTGGAGGCGACCTCAATGAATCCGCGATCAGCAATCAAGTTGATCGAACCACCGTCAAGAACATTACCCCGAATTCGCCCAAGGCCGTTGGGATAAATCATTGGCTTTCCAACCGCATTAAGGGTTGAGGTATCCGATAGCCAAATACCCTGGTTGGGAAGGAATCCAAATTCACCCTGCTCTGCAGGGGGGGTGATGTGAAGGTTAATGGTCCCTGCGGGTGTTACAATTGTTCCATCGACCAGTATGCTTGCATCGGACGTCAGGTTGATTTTTCCACCCGCATCGGTGGTCAACAGAGAATCTTTTCCAACCATCAGCATGGCATTCTTATCTGGAAGCTGCGCCTTGAGTGCCAGCGAAAGATTGAGCTCTCCTGCCGGGCGACTCAACTCAGGTTCAAGACTCACTTGGCTGAATGATTTGATGTCGGCACCGGATTGACGCGTGACCGCGGTTGGGTCGAGCTGTCGCGTCTTGACCTGGACACTGGCAAAAGTCCCCGGCGCGACAAGCAGCCCGCTTTTATTTGAACTGAAGTGATAGCTCTGGAAGCCCCCCTCCGTCAGCAGGCTCGGATCGATGATTAATGGCGCACGATTCGTGGCTGCGTCCGATGTTTCCGGGGTCCCCAGGATCACCTCATTGGATGCAAGTGATAACTTGCCCCCCTTGCCCCCACTGAGCGCAAAGCCATAGGCCGTCCCGGCATAGGAAAGGTCAGACCCGTTGATCCCCTCGGCACTCAGGTTGATACTTCCAGCGTTGCCGGCGTGGATGATGCCATCCTGAGTCCGTTGAGCACCGCCACTGACATCAATTTCGCTCCCCTGATCAACCAGAATGTCGCCCTGAGCCACAACGTTGAGGCTTCCGCCGTTCTTCCAGACGGGAGAGGTATCCGACAGGCTGTTATTGGCCGCCTTGGCGGGTTTGTCATTGCTCCATTTCCCACTCAGATCAAACCGACTGCCTGAAGCCAGAGTGATCTTTCCGTTGGACGCACCAGAAGGATCGAAAACCGTCTTGAGCGCGACTTGACCAGCGTGCGAGACGATCGACCCCGCATTTGAAATCTCGCCACCGACGAGTTCCAATTTACTGCCTTCCAGCAAGTTCAGCTGGGCATCACTGGCAACATCGATCCTGGCATTGGTATGAACGAACAGATTGCGAATCCCTGATCCTTTGATGGAATCCGCCTTGATTTCAAGGGGGGTTGCCGCAGTCAACTGGGAAGGCAGGGGTCCGGCGCTATAGTCCTGAACAAACATGACCGACTGATTGTTATCGACGGTTCGGGCTAGATCGATATTCAGGGTCCCGCCTGCTGGAGCAAGCTCAGGAGTTCTTTGATTTGCTCCAGCAAAGGAAGCCGCTTCGATTTCGCCCTTGAGTTCAGCCACCGCAGCTTTGATATTCAGGTCCCCAGCAGACTTGCCGTCAGTGTAACCCTGCTCAAATCGACCCAGTCCGGGGATCGTTCCACCCCGATTAAAGACCTGATTGACATTAAAATCCTTGAACTTCTGCTCAATAGGTCCTGCAATCCCCTGATAGGTTGCGTTCGGATCAGCGCTCCCGATATCCACCGTACGCCCATCCGGTCTGATCAACTGCGTCGTATTAACAAATCCCGATGTGAACCTGACATTGCCACCGGAGAAATCGAGTTTTGCGCCCTTCCCTACCTCTACAGATCCCTCGGATGACAGATTAATGGTACCCCCGCCTGTGCTCCTCTCGGCTACCGTTCTCTCAATACGGGCAACGGCACCGGAAATATCGGCTAATGGAGTCCCCTTACGAATATCAACCTGGATCTTCTTGCCGTAAAGACTGCCTTTTTTCTGGAGGGGTGAATCACGAAGCTCGTTGCTTCTTAATTCGACCGTCACCACATTACGAGACACAGGAAGGGTGACATCTTTGATGCCCGAAACATCAATCACCGCGCCGGGGTCAATGGAAAGCTTACTGTCATTCTTGATGCCAGGCGTGAGGGGCTGAACAGGGTTATCAGTCGCAACCAGCGAGACTTTTCCGGAGTTTGACCGAACCAGAGCGTCTTTTTGTACCTCAATGGCATGCCCCATGACTTCAATCTTCGATGGCGTCTGGTTCTGCGCATCGACTGCCGTTGCCTTGTCGGCAATATCAGGCGTGGCAATCGTTTGACTGTCACTCTTGAGGATCACCTTGGCCTCGGTCCCAAGACCGTCCTCCGTCGCTGCGGATCGGGTCGTCGAGCCTGGGGCGAGGGTGTAACCATTGACGGTGTTAAGGACCGTAGCGCCCTCTCGGGCCAGGAGGCGAATGGAACCATTCGCAGAAACACTGGTATTGGCAGAGATGCGGCCGGCCTGATTGACGGCAAAGCCCAAAAGGGTTGCGTTGCCCTTGGGTGAGTTGATCTCTCCGGTATTGGTGACACTGCCGCCGGTCTTCACTTCGACGATCAGGCCGCGAAGCGACGGATCACCGCTGGCCTCCTGAAGGTAGACCTTGTCGGTTGCCGCCACCATCATGATCTGGCCATCCGTCGCGTTCAGGGAGCCTGCATTTTCGACATTGGGTGCCGCGGCGATGATTCGACCGTTGGTTGCTGCATTGATCTTCGACCCTTCAAGAAACTGAATCGAGACCTTCTGCTTGTTTCCGTTGGGATCCAGGATGAAATTACCATCCGCATCCTTTTGGTAGATTTCGCCCTTACCCACAAGAGCGGCGCGGCCATCCTGCCCCAAAACCTTGGTGATACCGCGCTGTAACGTCTCATCGCTGACCGAAAGGCTACTCACCAGGAGAGTATTGACGTCGACCTGTGAACCTTTACCGAACACAAATCCATTCTGATTAATCAGATAAACCTGGCCGTTCGCACTCAGTTTCCCCAGAATCTGGGATGGATCGTTCTGATAAATGTTGTTCAGGGCAACCGAGGAAGCGTCGGGCTGTTTGAACTGGACTGAACTATCGGCACCGATATTGAAGGACTTCCAGTTGAGAATGGCCTGTTTCGTTGACTGATTGATAATCAGATTATTGCCGGAAAAGGCAAGATCTGCCCGACCCAAAGTCGCAAGAGCAGCTGCAGGCACCGGGAGCTCGCCCGATACGGTAGGTTCAGTTGTCATCACGCACAAAAGAGCCACAGCCAACGTCGATTGCCAACGGAGTTCTGCTCGAGGTCCGGGCATAGCCTGCTTCTTAACTAAAACTTTCATCTTTTCCATGATTATCACTGGAGCTTTGCAACACATCAGTTAGGAAACAGACCCGTAGATACTATTCAATTGGGCCTCAAAATTCATAAGCCACTCTGAAGTCGAGACGTTGTTGACCCGCTTGCACATATTCGGTGCTGATAAAGGGATACTCCCAATAAAATTCGCTCAGAAGATTCTTGAATGCACGCATCCTGAATCCAGTACCTGTACTCCAAAGGTTATAAGCACTTGCCGTGCTGGGGAGTGCTTTGATCAGCCAGAGTTGAGCCGCATCGGTGAACGCGAGCATTCTGAAATCGTTCAAATATTCAAATCCGTCCAGACCCATATCGCCAAAATCGGGACTCCAGAACTCAAAAGAGCCCATCACACCGTTGTCACCGAGGCGTTCCACTTCGTGATAGCCACGAACCGTGAGCATGCCGCCGGCCCCCATCTGTTCGTTACTGATCAAAGGCGAATCGGCGACCTGACCTCCCAGACGAACCTGGACGGCCAGATCCTCAGGCAGAGCCTGACGGTGTTTCACCTCGCCCTCAAGGTAGAGATAGTTGGGTGTCGCGCCATAGCGCCGCTTGGCAAACTGCTCGTAGCTACTTCCCATCCCGGCAAAGTTAAAATTGATCTCTGTATTCAACTGGGTTAAGGAACCGCCCTCATAGTACTTTGAGGCGGAATATCCCAATTGGAAGGGCGAATACTGGACCGGTGATCTTTGGGTGGCCTGTGTACTGGTGATGTTTTGGCCAAAGTCCTTGTAATCCCAGCCAAAGGTCACGCTCTGGCTGATACCACCAAAGGTGCCCAACGCCTTGACCAGACGCGCGCCAAAGATGTTGCCGTTACCCACAACATTTAAAGTGCCCGCCGTGGTCACGTCACTCGAGGAGTCGAGCCCGATGCCGTAGAGCGCCAAATGAGAGTCAATGCTTTCTATAGGCAAAGCATAGGTACCTGACCAAACCTGAACGTTGGCAGTATCCTCAGGGGATACCTGATATTGCAGGGATGCACTGTGGCCCATCTGGAACAAATTGTCGTATCGCAGCATGACCGGTATTCGTAGTCGGGTCGTGTTGATACTGTTTCGGGCATTGATTTCGGTTGAGCCGTGGAATGGGAGCTCGTCCTTGACCTCAAGATCAATGTCGATAGTCCCAGGCGTGGTTCCTGCTCGCATCACCGGGGTAACCTGACGATCAGGACTTTCTGATGCCACCTTGGCCAACTCTTTTTGAGCCTGAGCCACGTTCAGTGGCTTCCCCTCTGCCAAGGCGGGGACTTCTTCCTTGATATGACCCGGCGAGAAGAAACGAGACCCGACGACCCTGACTTTATCCACCGTTCCTTCATGAACCTGAAGCACGACAATCCCCTCGCGCACATCCTGCTCGGGAATATCGACGCCTGCAGCCTGATAGCCCGCCTGATGATAGGCTGCTTCCAGCGCTGTACGGGCATCTTCAATGTTGGTTATGGTTTTAGATGGGCCTAAAAATCCGTAAACCGTCTTTTCAATAAGCTGCTGATCTAAAACAGTATTGCCTTCGACTCGATATTCCCAAACGTCAAAGACCTGAGCACCGGCCTGATCGGAGCTTGGCTTAACATCAGCCGCAGCCATCACACCCGCAGTCTTGCTGATGATTATTAAGGCCAGCAAGAGTCTGATGGATTGCGTCATGGTTTTAATGATAACAGCAGACATTTAATTCTTAGGGGGTCGAGTAAAAACCATTTGCGCTACTGAAAGATGCATTAAAGCGCATTGACTTTTACCGAAAAACTCTATGTAGGTTATCTTTCCTACATTACAAAATGTGAGAGCCGATGGGAATCCCACCGGCTCTCTGAGCTTCAAAGTTGACTAGCAATCGCGCCAAGTCACCGTTTTTTCTACCAAACGGCTTTGGGTGCGTTGCAGAAACCAACTGGCGCGTCGGCAGGATTTGAAGCAAATCGGTAGGCTGTAACTGGGTTAGCCGCACAATTCGTATCATCTGTGCAAGACGTGTTGCCCACCACCATGAAGCCACTTTGACCAAAGTTCTGCTTTAAGGACGAACTGGTATTACCCTTTGCCACGATAGCAGGATCATTCAGAGATCGAGTTATCGCATCAACCACCGCCAATTCCTGCGCGGTACCACCCCAAGCCGCCAGACGATTGACAGTAGCCTGACCAATCAGCTTGTAAGTCCCGTTAGCAACATTAGAGAGGGTCGGAGCAACCCCATTGATTTTGATGTAACGGAACTCCCCCGAGGGGGCTGTGTTGGAGCCCGCACCGTTTCGAGTGGTATCCAGAAAGCCTATGGAAAAGTCGCCAGCAGTTTCTGCAGCGTTGAGCGCAGTCACCATCGCGCCACTCGTCGTCACGATTTTAACACTATCCAGCTCATGAACCTCAGGCTGAGCTCCGCCGACACAGGGGTATGCATTCTCGGGCTTTGCATACTGAGAGCTCATGGCAACAAGGTTAAGTGTAGCCTGAGTACCGGAACCGATCTCGCGACGAATAATTTTGATCGGCTTGTTGCTTGCAATACCCGCCTGAATGTCACCCCAGTTGCTGACCTGACCTCCAAAGATTTTTGCAAGATCATCACCAGTGAGACTTGGCGTACATACTCCAAGCTCGCGGTTAGACAGCGATGTGCAAGCCGCATCCAGTTTTCCGGCGGCAAATTGGGCATCCTGCAGGGCGTTTCTCAAGGATTTTGTCACCGGAGTGTTAAAGATGACGATCGTCGACGGAGAAATCTTGAGGGTTGAGATGGCATCAGAGCCTATACCACCGATTGAGGCCGGCGCATTCTGCAATACGAAGGCTGAGGGGTAAAGATCGCTGAGACCAAACTGGGGGACGTAAGGCGCCACGACACCGACAGCCGCTTCGTCGCAAGCAGCACCAGCCGAAGCAAGAGGATCACCCGAACAAAGAGCGGCAATCGAAGGTGAAACCGCTAAAAAATTCAGCTTCAGCTTGTATGCCACTGGACCGACACCCAGCATCGAACCGCCGACAGCCGTCGTGTACTTGTTGTCTCCGACCACATTAGTCGCGAGGCTAAAGCGAACCTGAATTTTGGTTCCGTCATTCAGGCCAGTGACCCCTTTTGACTTACAAAAATAGGTTTTGAGGTTGCTGCCATTGGTCGACTTGTCTACCCAAGTTTCGAATGTTGCGGTGTCGCATACCGACTTAACTGAGTTGAGGACTGCTGCCGAAGCTGCCGTCGAACCGGCAAAATAGACAATTGTGTCAGCAGGCTCGGTGATGGCTGAGGCATTTGCCTGAGAACCACAAAGCGCACCGATAAGGGCCGCAGTGAGGGTTAACTGAGATTTCTTCATGATCAAACTCCGATCACTATTCATGGATTACTAACTGTTTCTCGGACTCAAGATTACTTGGTCACGGTGAGGTTGGCTGTACCACAATTAGAGGTACTCCCGGACGCACACGCCCGGATGACACCCTTTCCAACCTTCGGCAACGTGGGCTTCCAGGTCGTTGAGGTCAGACCCTTGTTAAGAGTCTTGAAAGTGACGAACGGGCCACCATCCTTAGAATAAGCAAGGACGGTCTTCTTGGTCTTATCTTTCGGGCTAACCGATATCCTGACAACCTTTCCGAATTTGGTGGTTGACGGCGATACCGAGACGCCCACATCAGGCGTGACCGGAGCCGGGGTCGGGGTCGGGGTCGGGGTCGGGGTCGGGGCAGGCGCACCACCGCAAATTGCAGTGATGCCCTTACCACTGGTAGAGGTGAACGTCAGAACCCCAGCCGAAAGGTTAAAGTTACCCAAAAGAGTCGCCTTGCTGTCCTTACCGCTCACGAAAAAAAACTGCGGGTTTGAAGCAGGAGACCCAGCGGCAGAACCGAGCAAAGTCTTGTTCATCGTGGGACCAAAAAACCCACCGTTAAAGTTGGCAAATTTGTTACCCGTCGAAAGTATGACACCCGAGAGATTCTTTGAAACGTCATAAGGATTGGTCCCATTGAGTGCCACGTCGTAACCCTGAATTGCCTGAAGGGTTCGATCAACGCCGACGGGAGTCTTAACAAAAATACTATCCTGCGCTGGACTGGTCGCAAGATAACCCCAATCCACACCCAATCGATCATTGCCATTCACAGCTGCGACTACATATGTTAAATCCCCAGCTGAAGCCGACTGAAAACCCTTGTAGTTGGGGTCTGAGGCGATATTGCCCTCCAGACAAGCACCGGGGGTTGAGGCCAAGAATTTGTCAGCGGTCAAGCCAAGATCCTTGTAATAGGTAGTACCCGTCGAAGCCTGGTATACGACCAGGAAAAGTTCACCCGGCTTTGAAGTTTCTGCACTAATTGCAGCGCCCGCCTCATAAGAGGCTGCCAGCATGCTCGCCAGCAGAAGGTTTTTCATCACTTTCATAAACGATCTCGCAAATGTTGAGAAATGTTCCGATGAGAGCCATCCCGGCTGCTTTTAATTAGCCGAGTAATTGGGAATCGGCGGCCAGGAGCGCAATGGGAAAATCAGAGGCACTGGAAAGATCTTGGGAGAACTGTAATTGAGCGCCTTGCTCTGATCAGCGACCATGCCCTAGGACCCTGACAACTCGTGACGAGGCTAACAGCCATTCATGTCAAAATTATTACAGTTCGACTACGCCCCCCCTTTCCATCCCTTAAAATTCTTGAGATTTCTGAAGCGCGCCAATGGAAACCTAAACCGCAAAGCCCAGAAGCTCGTGACTCGGGAAGCTTCCAATCCATTTGACTAAAGGTTACGAAAATGACAAGAACTCTCAGAGCCTTTTTCGCCGGAATCCTGAGCCTAGCGCCTCCAAAGGCCTCCAAGAGTCCATCTAAAAACCTTTCAGGGCCCGCTCAAGAGTTGGAGATTTGTGAGCTTAGTGGGATGCTGGCCGCCCGAGAACCAGGCGGATGGGAAGGAACTCGAAAGAGGTGGGGGAAATCGAGCCCCAGTTGGATTCGGACGGCCAGCACTAATAACCTAGCATTTTGCTTGGTTATTGCAAGCACTAATTTTTTCTCTTCAAGCGCCGATCGTCATGGAACGGTCAGACTGCCTTCATAGAATTGAAGTTTTTTGACCTCTTTCCCCGATTCCCAGCATGTCCACACTGTCAAGACTGATCACGGTTGTTTTTTTCTTTGGTCTGATCATCCCCGTTGAAGCGGCTGAACTCTGGGGTGAAAAGGGGTTCCATGGTTTTGCCAAATCCCTGCCTTTGATTGAGCGTGGCTCGCTTGAGTCGGTGCTGGGAAAGGAGTGGACCGAAGTGGTCTTCAAGACGGGGCTTGAGCCAGCCCGCATCCACAAAGCTGATTTTGACCATATTGACCCGGTCCTTGAACAGGCCGTGAGCTCAAAAATGGGTATTCTCGAGCTTTTCACGACGGGCGAGCTTGCAGACGCCAAGGCCCCCGCCCTTCTTCTGGATCAGACTTTGCTCGAACGGATTAATGCAAAATACGACCTTTTCAGTGTCTGGATGCTCTCGGTAAAACCCAAGGGCGCCAAGGCGGCTACGCTGAAGATGCGCTATATGATTGTGGGTCAAGGCATCCTGATCGTCGGCTACCCCCATGCGGCGCCGGTCGAAATCATCGATGATGGCAAGAGCCTCGAGTACCAGTATGAACCCGTCATCAGCGCCAAAATCGTTAATACCCCCGGAACCCGTGGCCTCTTTGGTGTCAAGACACTCGCCTCTCCCAAGGAGGAGTTTGGCGACTTCAAGGGGCCCATGGGGGTGAGCATTCGTGCTTATGAAATCAAGGGCAGCACGATACGGGTGGAGTATCATCTGGTCGTAGATCAGGAAACGCTGGCCCCCAAGAAGCCCATCATCATTCGGGGCGCGGAATCTGCTGCCCTCTCGCAGTGAGGTCTGGGTAAATAAAGGTGCACGAAATCAGTCTCGCCGAGGAAATCCTCCGGTTGATTGAAGAATCGTCGGTAAGTGAGGGTTTCAATCAAGTCAAAAGCCTCACGCTGGATATAGGGCAATTGGCTGGCGTAGATCCTGAGGCCCTCTCGTTTGCCCTCACGCACATGGCCCCTGGATCCCTCATCGATGGGGCCATCATCCACCTGGATGAACTCCCTGGCAGTGGTTATTGTTCATCCTGCAAAAAAAGAGTTGCCATCGATTTCAGGTTGGCTCCCTGCCCCCAATGCGGCCATCAACCGCTCTCTACAATTGAAGGGACAGAACTTCGCGTGCGACATCTTGAGGTGAACTAGAATGGACCGACATCTCGGAGAATGGCTTTATGTGCACGGTTTGCGGATGCAGTGATCAGCAGGGGGCAACGCTTCCTCCACCGACCCTTCATTTTGGAGAGGGGGCTGCAGGCGTCAGCCTCCCCGGGCTCAATCAAGCCAGAACAATCACGCTCGAAACAAACATTCTCTCCGCGAATAACCAAATCGCCGGGCAAAATCGAGCCTATTTCAAAAGTCACCGCATTCGGGCACTGAATCTGCTGTCGAGCCCGGGGTCTGGAAAGACCACTCTTTTGTGCAGAACCCTTCAGGACCTTAAAAAGGTGGCTCCGGCATTAAAAACCTCTGTCATTGAGGGCGATCAGCAAACCAGTCTCGATGCCGAAAGGATTCAAACCACCGGCGTACCCGTTATTCAAGTCAACACCGGCAAGGGCTGCCACCTGGATGCCCGTATGGTGGCCGAAGCCACGTCCAGATTACCCCTCCATGGCTACAATCCGTCGGCGGTTATCGCAAAACCCCACAAGTCCTCCATTTCTTTGAATACCCTGACCTCGCTCCAACCCCTTCGTGAGCACCTTCTTTTCATTGAGAATGTCGGTAATTTGGTTTGTCCTGCCCTTTGGGATCTTGGGGAAGATGCCAAGGTGGTCATCCTCTCCGTGACCGAAGGCGAGGACAAGCCCTTAAAATATCCCGACATGTTCGATAAAGCAGACCTGCTTCTGATTAACAAAATCGATCTGTTACCCCATGTCGACTTTGATCCAAAGCGCGCCCTGAAATGGGCCCGCAGCATCCACCCCAGCCTTGACGCCATTGAGATCTCAGCCACAACGGGCGAAGGCATGAGTGACTGGTTGGATTGGCTTCTTGAGAAACGGAACGCCGCACAATCCCCCAGAAAAGATCAGACCGGTCTTCTTGACCGCATCGCCATGCTGGAGGCCGAACTTGCGGCTGCCCGCGCTACGCTCCAAGAAAGCGGATGAGGCCTGACTGATGTGTCTTGCGATTCCCTGCAGAGTGACAGCGCTTCTCCCTGACCAAAGAGCACGGGTGGAACTCGACGGGCTGGAAAAGGAGATCTCTCTGGCCTTTGTGGGACCCATTGAGATCGGAAGCTTCGTCATTCTCCACGTCGGCTATGCCATTGGGGTTCTTGATCCTGAAGAGGCGGCGATAACGCTGTCGCTTTTCGAGGAACTTGAGTCAAAATCCCCTCCATGAAGCATCACGCGGAGTACCGTGATCCTGAGGTAGCCGCAAGGGTCATCGATCGAATTCATCAAACTGTAGATCCCTCACGGCATTACCGGTTCATGGAGTTTTGCGGTGGTCACACGCACGCCATCTCCCGCTTTGGCCTCCACGGTCTTTTGCCGCAAAATGTTCAAATGATTCATGGCCCGGGCTGCCCTGTCTGTGTCCTTCCAATCGGTCGACTGGATATGGCCATTGCAATGGCCATGCAGCCCGGCGTGATTCTTTGCTGTTATGGCGACACCCTTCGCGTTCCCGGTTCTGATGGAAACTCCCTACAGAAAGCCAGAGCCGATGGCGCGGATGTTCGTATGGTCTATTCGGCGGGTGAAGCCCTCGCCATTGCCGAACAATGCCCCTCTCAGGATGTAATCTTTTTTGCGATCGGATTTGAAACCACAACACCCCCCACCGCCCATCTTCTTCTCGAAATTCGGCGAAGAGGCCTGACCCGAGTCAGCGTTCTCTGCAACCATGTACTGACCCCTCCGGCGATTCGATCCATCCTCGAGGACTCGGCCGAAGGCCCAGGTCTTGATGGCCTGGTGGGCCCGGCTCATGTCAGCGTCGTGATTGGCTCCGCGCCCTATCACCCTCTTGCCGAGAGCTACAAGATGCCCATTGTGATCGCAGGTTTTGAACCGCTCGATGTCCTTCAGGCCATCCTGATGTTGATTCGGCAGGTGAACGATGGGCGTCATACCGTTGAGAACGAATACACCCGCGCCGTCGTCCCGGGAGGAAACCTGAGGGCGCTTGAGGCCATGCAGGAGACGTTCGAAGTCCGAGACAGCTTTGAATGGCGTGGGCTCGGGAGTATCCCCGCATCGGGACTAAGGCTCAGCAAGTCCTACGCGGACTTAGATGCCGAACGCAGATACAGCATGGAGTACCAGACCGTCGCCGATCACAAGGCCTGTGAATGTGCAGCTGTCCTCCGGGGTCAGAGAGAGCCCAAGGACTGCAAGGTCTTCGGAACGGCATGCACGCCAGAGACCCCTTTGGGCGCCTGCATGGTCTCAAGCGAAGGCGCTTGCGCCGCCTATTACACCTATGGACGAAACCTGAGAACCTCCGGGTGAGCCGCTCTTTCAAAGGCAACATTACCCTGGCCCATGGTGCAGGAGGCCGGGCCAGCCATCAACTGATCCAGGATATCTTCGTTTTCCATCTCGCTAACCCCTATCTCTTAGAGGGAGATGACGGAGCTGTCCTCGAATCTTTGGGGAGTCGGGAGCTCAGTGGCCGATGGGTAACAAGCACCGACGCCCATGTCGTCACTCCCCTCTTCTTTCCAGGGGGGGATATTGGTCATCTGGCCATCAATGGGACACTCAACGATCTTGCCATGATGGGCGCCGCACCCCGCTATCTGACGGCCGCCTTCATTCTGGAGGAAGGTCTTTCGATTGAACTCCTGGATCAGGTGGTTGCCTCCATGGCGATGGCTTCAAAGACTGCCGGGGTCCCCGTCGTTGCCGGCGACACCAAGGTCGTAGAACGAGGCAAGGCCGACGGGGTTTTCATCACAACCACAGGATTCGGATGGGTCCCGCCAGGGGTCCATTGCAGTGGTCGTCGCGCCAGACCCGGAGATGCCATTCTTATTTCGGGCACGTTGGGGGACCATGCCATCGCGCTCATGGCCGAGCGTAATGGACTGACCTTCGGATCGCCCCTGCTTTCAGACACCGCCGCACTTCACGGTCTTGTGGCCCAGCTATTGGCCCAAAATCCAGACTCTATCCATGTGTTAAGAGATCCCACGCGCGGCGGACTGGCGACCGTCCTTAACGAAATCGCACACCAATCGGGTGTGGCCATCGAAATTGACGAACGCTGCCTTCCCATTCGGCCTGAGGTCTTGGCAGCTGCAGAGCTTTTGGGTCTTGACCCCCTCTATCTCGCCAACGAGGGCAAACTGGTTCTCATCTGTGAAGAAGACGTTGCGGACACGCTCCTTGCGCTGATGCGCAGCCACCCCTTGGGTAAAGACAGCGCCCGAATCGGT
Source organism: Methylococcaceae bacterium (assembly GCA_044350805.1). Classification (GTDB taxonomy): domain Bacteria; phylum Pseudomonadota; class Gammaproteobacteria; order Methylococcales; family Methylococcaceae; genus UBA6136. Next base: position 51,548 of record JBILGU010000009.1, on the reverse strand, counting down.
CAGGTCATTCCCTCTTCAAGACCTTATGTTGAAATGAAGACCCCTTGGGGTGGACGCCGACTGGTCGACTGGCTCATGGGTGAACACCTCCCGCGTATTTGTTGATTCGCGGCTTTACTATTGCGCGCCTGACTTCACAGCGCTTAGACTCAGCTCAACAAATCTGCAAGATAAATACACGCTTCTTGAATTGCCTTCAGGACGCGCCCTCTCCTCCAACTCGGAAGCCGTCCCTTGGATACATTGCAAGAGTTTCTCAAAGCCATCACATTGAGCGCCCTGGCGCGCAATGCCCACGAATCCGAAGACATTCAGGACCTTCTGGAAGACACGACCTTGGCCGTCGCGAGCCGGCGGATCGTGGATTGCGTTCAATTCGAGGAGATGTGGGAAGAGGAGATTGATCACTCGGTTGATGAAGCCAACATTCTTTTCATGTTCATCACCTTTCGCTTGGCACCTCGCGTCTGTGAGGCCGCGCTGGAACAGGGACATGTTCTTAATGAGCTCAGCTGGACGCTGGTGCTTCCCGACCCTGAGAGCCTCGAACAGGATGAACAACCCGAATCGAGTACGGAACTCCTCATGCTCGCCGAGATTGACATCGACATCGAATCCACCGCGGAACTCGAGATCCTTAAATCCATCATCATTCTTGAAGAACCCCGGCTGAATTGACTCTGCCGGGTCCTCATCCCCCTTTGATGTTCGTTCGCTCCGCCACTCACGCCTATCAGGACCCCCTCGAACACATCTGGATTCGCTGTGCGCAGCGAATTGGATTTGAGATCATCCGAACCCCTGAGGCTTATGCTTCTTTTGATGGGAAAGGTCGCATTCTGATCGCGACAGCCGATCAATTTGATCCGGACGACAATCTGGGGCAGATGATTTTTCATGAGCTCTGCCATGCCCTTGTGCAGGGGGAAGAAGGAGAATTAGAGGTCGATTGGGGGCTCGATAACACCCGGATCGGTCACCCCTGGCGCGAGCATGCATGCCTCAGAGCCCAGGCCTGGCTCGGCGACCAGTATGGTCTTCGGGAATTTCTTGCACCGACCACCGATTACCGTGTGAGTTTCTGGAATAGGCTGGGGGACAATCCCCTGGACGCGCCGGAGACAGAAGGTGGATTCAGAGAACGTAGCGTCGTGGCTGCGCGTCTCGCCCTCACCCGTTCGCAGCTGCCCCGATGGCGTCAGCCCCTCGAAGAGGCTCTGTTGCAAACACAACAGATCGCAAGGGTCCTATCCGAAGCGCCCTCGTCAGCGTCAGGCCCGGATACCCTGCCCTCACTCTGGTCGACCTTCAAGGAAGGGCCAACCCGTCATTCCGTTGGAATCGCAGCCATCCTCCCGACCACCCAGAATCCCGGGTGTGTGGCCTGTGCCTGGTCATTTCACCGCCGCGGGGCGCTTCGTTGCCGTCACGCGCCGCAAATCCGACTCAGCCCCAATGAACCGGCATGTGCTGCCTTTGAGTCGAAGACTCGTCTGGATTGTCAGACCTGCGGCGCTTGCTGTCGGGAGGCTTATGACAGTGTCGAAGTCAGCGTAAGAGATCCGGTGCGAAAATCCCACCCTGAGATGGTCATTCGACAAGGGGGACGATTGAAGCTTCGCCGCGAAAATACGCGTTGCGCCGCCCTTGCAGGAGGACGCACCGCCCAGGAACCCTATTCCTGCTCGATCTATTCAGGTCGTCCCAGAACCTGCCGCGACTTCACCCAGGGAAGCGAAAACTGTCTTGCCGCACGTCGAAAGGTAGGTCTTTCGCTCTAAAGACCTACCCACTTGCATGGAAACGAGCTCAGGGCCATGCTTCGATCATGACCTGCTGAACCATTTGCCCCAGCGGCATTCCAATAACGTAACTAATGAAAAAGGCTCGCCGCCCATGAAAGACATTCTCAAGACCTCCTTTCCGACGATTCTCGATGCATCCTCAGTCCGACCCCCTGAAGCTGACACATTGAATCCCCGCCTTGATACCACGGGGGTCATGGACCAAGAAACGTATCAGAGCCTTGAGGTTCCCAGACTTTTCAGCGTTTTGAACCGCACCAAAACCCAAATTGGCGCATCGGTGCTTCTTAGAAGCCTTGCCAATCCCCTGGTCGAGATCGATGAAATCAAGGCCAAGCAAGAAACCCTTGGGGCTCTTCAGAAAGATTCTGCACTCAAAAGCCACCTCGAAAGCTATGTCGGCCAGCTGGCAAAGCGCGAAGGTTCGCTCTACCGGCTTCTTTACGGGACGTTTCTTGGCTTATTCGGCTCCAAATCCAACGACCTTGAATGTGAAGGATTCGGTTATGACGCCTTTATCCAGGGCACCGAGTTTCTGACCCAAGCAACTCACGGCGCCCATGCTTTCAAACCGACCGGCCTTGATTACCTGGATGCCGTCCTGGAGTCCATCCGAAATTTTAAAGAAACGCGTTCTTACCGGCTGGCGCGCGGACCGGTGTACCGCACCGAAAAAGGGGTGATTCCCCGGGAAGAAAAGCAGTGGTGGACGCCTTGCGTGCGCTTTAACCCCTCCCTTTTCAAGCCGGTTGGCATGCTTGTGTTCATTGCGATGATCCTCGTGGTCTCGGAGTTTGTCCCCTTACTCCTCGAGATGGTCACGAGCATGTTGGGCACGTTCTGGATTTTCCTCTTCCCCCTGGCACTCCTTTACATCCCGATCGTCGGAGGGTTCGATCGCGACGGCTGCATCTATCCCTTCCGTGACGTCCTGAAGCGGGCCCCTGAAGTCCATCGCCTCCTTGACGATATCGGGAGACTGGACGAGCTTTTGTCCCTTCTGGCCTATGCAGAGGGGTTGAAACATCCAAGCACTCTCCCGGTCCTCAAGACCGCAAAGCATCACGCCATTGAACTTGAAGGGGTCAGGAATCCCATCCTTGCCACCGAGAATGCGGACTATGTCGGAAACGATATTGATCTGGCCAACTGCCGACTGACCTTGATTACAGGACCTAACAGTGGGGGCAAGACGGCCTTCTGCAAGACGCTTGCACAAACCCAGCTTCTCGCCCAAACCGGTGCATTCGTGGTGGCCAAAAAAGCGGCCATGACGGTTGCCGACCGTATCTTTCATCAGGCCCCGGAGATCAGCCAATTGGCCGATGGCGAGGGCCGTTTTGGAACCGAGCTTCGGAGAACCAAGGCCATTTTCATGGCATCCAGCGCAAAAAGCCTGGTGATCATGGATGAGCTTTCGGAGGGAACAACGCACGAGGAGAAAATCGAAATCTCGATGAACATCCTTGATGGCTTTGCCAAAAAGGGCAGTAGTACCCTCTTGATCACGCATAACCACGCCCTCGTGGACCAATATGCCGGGCGCTCTGAAGCCTTGACCCGGCAAGTTGAGTTTGCCGGGGGCAAGCCAACCTTCAGATTGGTTTCGGGGATCTCAAGGGTGAGTCATGCCGATAAGGTGGCTGCAAGAATCGGATTCACGAAGGCTGACATTGATCGGCATCTTGAAGAAGAAGAAAAGCCCTCAAAACCCAGAAAACCCAGGGCAACGAAGTCCCCGACGTAAGAAAATTGGAAACCTTTTCAATCCATACGTAATTCTCCTTGCTGGGGACCCCGGGAAGGGTTATCGTCGCCAGATCCCCTCATCATTCGGAATAGACCATGGCACTTACCCTCTATCTCCTCAGGCACGGTGAAACGGCATCCAGCGCGTCTGGAGGCTTCTGTGGCTCCATTGATCCCGACCTCACCCCCGAAGGTCATCTGATGGCCGAGGATTTTGGGAAAGCCTACGCAGGACATCCTTTCAAGGCTGCCTATGTCAGCCCCATGCAGCGGGCGCGCAAAACCGCAGCGCCACTGTGTTCGGCCAATGGACTCGAGATGAACATCAGGCCCGGTCTCAGTGAGGTGTCCTTTGGTGAGTGGGAAGGTAAAACGACGGAAGAGGTAAAGGCTAAATATCCTCAGGAATACCTGCGCTGGAGTACGGATGCCGGCTGGAATGGCCCACCTGGCGGTGAGCGCGGAATCGATGTGGCACGCCGTGCCCTTCTGGTTCTGGATGAAATCCAAGCTGCCCATGAGACCGGGGACATCCTCGTCGTTTCGCACAAGGCCACGATTCGGATTCTGATCTGCGCGGTTCTGGGAATTGATGTCGGCGGCTATCGCGATCGAATCGGCATCTCGGTCTGTGCATTGTCGATCATCCAATTCAATGATCATGGGCCGCGTCTGGACCGTTTAGGCGACCGCTCGCACCTTCGTCCTGAACTGAGGGCTCGGATTGGAACCTGAAACTGGTCTTCGAGCCAAACAAGGGCTTGCAATTCGCCGGTCTTTGGGCTCAAATGTATCTCTGTGGATTTACCACACATGTCGCGGGGCGGTTCCGCCCCGGATTCTCGGATTCTTAAATAATTCCCCTGATTCATTGACCCCGTTAAGCGGAGGCTTTTGTGAGTGATAATGTCCTTCAAGTCAGCGATGCTGAATTTGATGCCAAGGTTTTGAAGTCTTCTACCCCAGTCCTCGTTGACTTTTGGGCTGAATGGTGTGGCCCGTGCAAGATGATTGCACCGATCCTTGAAGACATTGCCGTCGAATACGCGGGAAAGGTGATTGTCGCCAAGGTCAATATCGATAATAATCCTGCAACGCCTCAGGCCTATGGCGTTCGCGGTATCCCGACCCTGATCCTGTTTAAGGATGGCGAAGTCCATGCAACCAAGGTCGGCGCCCTCGCTAAGTCGCAGTTGGCAGCCTTCCTCGACCAGAATCTCTAAGCAAAGCGGATCGCCATCGATCCCATAAAGAAGAAGAACAATAATTAATTGCCGGGTGATGCCAAAGCCATCGCATCACCCACTGATTTCTCACCCCCTTTATCGCCAACCCCTCCAATCCTTTCCTGCCGCCAGTCACAGGCGGTGAAAACTCTCCGCCCGCTCCCTTCGTCCCAAAAGTGCCGGACTGCGATTGGAACCTACAACCACCACCCCTCAATCACCCTCCTCCATCCAATCCATGAATCTTACTGACCTCAAGCGTAAACCCGTCGCAGAACTGATTGCCATCTCTGAACAGCTCGAAATCGAGGGCGTCGCCCGAACCCGAAAACAGGACCTGATCTTCTCGATCCTGAAGAAGCAGTCCAAAGGTGGCGAAGATATCTTTGGAGACGGGGTGCTTGAAATCCTGTCCGATGGTTACGGCTTCCTCAGGTCTCCTGACAGCTCTTTTTTAGCTGGCGCCGATGACATTTATGTCTCCCCAAGCCAGATCCGTCGCTTTAGCTTGCGGACAGGAGACACCATTTCTGGGAAGATTCGCCCCCCCAAGGAGGGCGAGCGTTACTTCGCCATGCTCAAGGTCGAACAGATCAATTACGAGCCACCAGAAAACGCAAAACATAAGGTCCTCTTTTCCAACCTGACGCCCCTTTTCCCAAAATCTCGCTTGCAGCTTGAGATTGGCAATGGCACCACCGAAGACCTGACCGGTCGCGTCATGGATCTCGTGGCTCCCATTGGAAAAGGTCAGCGCGCCCTGATCGTCTCACCGCCCAAAGCCGGTAAGACCATGATCTTGCAGAACCTGGCCCACTCGATTGCCGAACGCTATCCTGAGTGCTACCTCATCGTACTTTTGATTGACGAACGACCCGAAGAAGTCACCGAAATGCAGCGCAGTGTCAAAGGCGAGGTCATTTCGAGCACCTTCGATGAACCGCCGGCCCGTCATGTTCAAGTGGCTGAGATGATCCTCGAGAAGGCCAAGCGACTCGTTGAACACAAGCGTGACGTGGTCATCCTGCTCGACTCCATCACCCGACTGGCTCGCGCCTACAACACCGTCGTTCCGGCCTCAGGCAAGATTCTGACTGGCGGTGTCGATGCCAATGCACTTGAGCGTCCCAAGCGCTTCTTCGGTGCGGCGCGTAACATCGAGGAGGGCGGAAGCCTCACGATTATCGCAACGGCGCTGATCGATACGGGTTCGCGGATGGACGAAGTCATCTACGAAGAATTCAAAGGAACAGGCAACTGCGAACTGCATCTGGAACGAAAAATCGCTGAAAAGCGGATATACCCCGCCATCAACATCAACCGTTCAGGAACCCGTCGCGAAGAATATCTGGTCCCACCGGATGAGCTTCAGAAGTGCTGGATTCTGAGAAAGATTCTCCAGCCGATGGATGAAATGGCCGCCAGCGAGTTCCTTCTGGGAAAGCTCAAGGACACCAAGACCAATCAGGAATTCTTCGACATGATGAAGCGCTAATTGGGATCTCTCAGGCACAAAAAAGGGGGCATTTTTGCCCCCTTTTTTGTGGGCAACCCATGCTGCCCGCCTGATGGCCTCTAAATCAAAGATGACTATTCATGTAGTCCTTTAATTCATCTTTTTTGCTGTCATAAAGCTCGAACTGCTCCTTGCTCAAGACGGCCTTCAGCTCCTTGTCCTTAGCCTCCATGATCTCATGCATCTTGGAGCGTTTTGTGAAGATGTTGTCATCGCCCTTGAGGACAGGCTCGGCCAACTCGGCATACTTGCTATTCAGGGCCTGAACCTTGGGAAGGACGGCTGCATCAAACTTAAGCTGATCCTTCATGAAGGTAGTCATGAGCTGCGCACGTTGCGCCGGTGTACTGTTTTCGAGACCCGCCATGGCATGACCCATGACAGTCAAAAGAGAAAAAGCCAGAATAAAACGACTGAATCGTATCATCGGTGATGTCGCGGGGATCCGGTCAAACCGGGAGGGATGGTAACTCGACCCGCATTCTCCTGTGTGGCGCCATCCATTGATACAGACCTGTAAAACAGGGGTTCGAACGTCAGCATAGTGAAGGTGTAGACACCCTTCCAGAGATCGCAAATAGATTATGGCACGGACTGATGGCCGGGAGATGACGGAGTCGTTTCGGGAGTCCCCTTGTGCGTTCGATGTTCTGACGTCTTGTCAGTGACCTCGACCGCGCTTTCCTCCGAATCCTCCTTGGACTTGGCCTCCTTCTCCTCCTGTTGTTTGAGCCGTTCCTGCTCAACCACGCGGCGCTCCGCTTTGGAGACGAAAGGCTTACCCTGAACGTTATACCAAGCTTCTTTCTCTTCCTCACCCTCAAGGTACTGAACCTGGTAGACCTTGAAGCCGTCCTTCGTCATCTGACGATAGGACGCTGCCTGAGCCGCGGGATGCTCGGTGCGAAAGCTCCGAAGGATTTGAGCCGGGGCCTGGTACTCTGTGATTTCGCTACCGGCTTGGCAAGCTTGTAACAGGAGACCACCGCCCGCCAAGGGGGTGACAGCAAGAGATAAGGTGAGGAGACGCAATCGTAACTGGGCAGTCATTGAGAGCAGTCGTCTGAGACGTGAAAACTTGAGAGTTGATGAAGGGGCCGTCTTTGAAACAGCCCCTTCACGGCAATAGTCTAGTGCGCAACCACCAGTTTGACCACCGCAACGATGGCCAGGATAAAAAGGACAGTAAAGATGATACCGCCCACGATGTAGGGGGTTGCAGACCCCCCAGAGAAGTCTCTGACCCGATTTTTGGAACTCTGCACACCGAAAGCAGCGGAAACCACGCTGCTGACGATATCAAAAAATCCGGGTTTTTCTTGCGGCATCACAGGCTTACTGCTTTTCCTTGCGCTTGGCTTCGAAAATCTTGTAGCCGATGGCAAGACCCACGACCACGATCACCGTGAATATGGAGCGGAAGCTTGCACTGCCAGAATAGATTTCTTCTTCGTCGACATTACCCCAAAGGTTGCTGGCGCCACCTGCCGTCGATTCTTCTCCACCGCCCATGGTCAGGAGGTAGTTCCATACGAAATTCATTGGAATGATGGTGCAAACACTGAGGGCAATCGACACAATCAGCATATCAATCGCACGATTGATGTCTTCATTCTGAGTCAGATTTTCAGTGATCTGAAGGTTGTTCAGATACAGCTTGAAGATCACGTAACCCGGAAGAATCAGAACCACGGCCATACCGAAGAGATCCTTGACAACAAGGCCGCCGCCACTGGAGAACAGACTGAAGGCGACAATCAGGATGATGCTGAAAGCACCCACGCCCGACCACAGATAAACGTCCGGTTTGCCGAATTTGAAAAGATCTTTAATCACAGTAGGTCCTCCTTATTGTTTTTTGAAGAAATAAAACCCTTCGAGTCCGCCTTTCAGAATGAGTTCATTCCCTTCCATTTTGTAGACCGAATAATCAATCGTCCGGCCGGGACGACCCGGGTCATCAGCGATGATCTTCCCGTTCTCAACCTTGTAGCCCCACTCGTGGCGATCGTCCGTCTTGAAATGACGATTGTAGCCACTGGTCACAATGATGCCGTCAGCACGAAACTCCCAGTTGCGGTTCTCTTCAATCTTGGGCTTGCTAAGGCCCGCCGCAACCGACTCAAGCTTCCAGTTGCCAATTAACGGTGTGGCATTCTCAAGGGCCACATCCGCAACGGCTAAACCAGAACCTGCGACAGCAAGGATGACCCCTGCCAGAAAACTTTTTATCAATGCCATGGTGTCCCCTCAGCGTTGGGATTATTATTTTGGACCCGGGTCTAGAGCTCCGGACGTTGCCGATCCTCGGGGTCTATTGTGGTCTGAGCGGCACGGACACCGAGCCCTTCGGCCGCGATCGCAGTATACCATGGCACTCCAGACGGTCCGATGCGTAGAACCGCCTCTCCACGCTCTACCCCCCCCGGGGTAACTCCCAGAGCTGACCTTGGGCTACAATATTCGGTTTTTTGGCGCATCCTTCCTCTCATGCTCAAAGACTACGCCGCCATTGACACCCTGATCCGAGGCCTTCTCAAGGAGCGCATCCTTTTTTTGGATGGCGCTATGGGAACCATGATTCAAACCTACCGTCTTGAAGAAGCCGATTACCGCGGTAAACGCTTTCTAGACTGGCCGAGGGACCTTAAGGGCAACAATGATCTTTTGGCGCTAACGCAGCCTGAAATCATCCGCGCGATTCATACCGCCTACCTTGAGGCGGGTGCCGACATTCTCGAGACCAATACCTTCAACGCCAATAAGATCAGCATGATCGACTATGGCATGGAAGCCCTGGTACCTGAACTCAATCGGGAAGCGACGCGACTGGCGCGTGAGGCCTGTGACGCCATGACGCTCAAAACGCCCGATCGGCCGCGGTTTGTCGCCGGTGTCCTCGGCCCGACCAGCCGGACCGCGACGATCTCTCCCGACGTCAATGATCCGGGCTTCAGGAATGTCCATTTCGACGAGTTGGTCGAAACCTATATCGAGGCCACCTTTGCCCTTCTGGAAGGGGGGGCGGACCTGATTCTCATCGAAACGGTTTTTGACACACTCAATGCCAAAGCTGCCGCCTTCGCCGTCGATGAGGTTGCTGAACGGCTCGGCACTCGCCTCCCGGTCATGATTTCAGGAACCATCACGGATGCCTCTGGACGGACCCTGTCCGGCCAGACTGTCGGCGCCTTCTGGAATTCACTCCGCCACGTCAGCCCCATTTCATTTGGTTTCAACTGTGCTCTTGGCGCCAAGCAGCTTCGCCAGTACGTCGAAGAACTCTCGCAAATCGCCGACACCCATGTCTCTGCCCATCCGAATGCGGGCCTACCGAACGAATTTGGTGAATACGATGAATCGCCCGAAGCGATGGCGCGAGAAATCGCGGAATGGGCCGAATCGGGATTCCTCAATATCATTGGCGGTTGCTGCGGCACACGCCCCCCGCATATCAAGGCCATTCATGACGCGGTTCAGGGCTATGCACCCAGACAGGTGCCCGAACTCCCAAAGGCTTGCCGACTTGCGGGTCTTGAGCCCCTGAACATCGGAGCTGAAACCCTCTTCGTCAATGTCGGGGAAAGAACGAATGTGACGGGATCTGCGGCCTTTCGCCGGCTGATCCGCGAGGAGCGCTACGAAGAAGCCGTCGAAGTCGCACGTCAACAAGTCGATAGCGGTGCCCAGATCATCGATATCAACATGGACGAGGGCATGCTCGATTCAAAAGCCGCCATGGTTCGGTTCGTGAATCTGATTGCGGCAGAACCGGATATCGCTCGGGTTCCCGTGATGCTCGATTCCTCCAAGTGGGAGATTCTTGAGGCAGGCCTCAAGTGCCTTCAAGGCAAGGGGATCGTCAATTCCATCTCCATGAAGGAAGGCGAAGAACAATTCCTCGCCCAGGCCCGCCTGGTTCGCCGTTATGGCGCCGCCGTCATCGTGATGGCGTTTGATGAGGTCGGCCAGGCCGATACAGTCGAACGCAAGATTGAAATCTGCAGCCGGGCCTATCGGCTCCTGACTGAACGCATTGGATTTCCGGCCGAAGACATTATTTTTGACCCGAACATCTTTGCGGTCGCCACCGGCATCGAAGAACACAACCGTTATGGGCTCGATTTCATCGAAGCGGTCAAAAACATCAAGGCCACCCTGCCCCATGCACTGATCTCCGGCGGCGTCTCGAACGTTTCATTCTCCTTCCGCGGCAACAATTTTGTTCGCGAGGCGATTCATGCCGTCTTCCTGTACCACGCCATTCGCAACGGCATGGATATGGGTATCGTGAATGCCGGACAGCTCGCCATCTACGAGGATATTCCCGAGGAACTCCGAAGAGCCATTGAAGACGTCATTCTCAACCGACATGGCGATGGCACGGATCGCCTTCTTGAAATCGCCGAAAAATATCGCGCTGAAGGCCAAGGGCAGGAACGCAAGGAGGATCATGCCTGGCGCAACCTTCCGGTCGAAAAACGGCTCGAACATGCGCTGATCAAGGGAATCGATGAATTCATCGAGATCGATACCGAAGAGGCCCGTCAGCAGGTCGCCCGTCCACTCCATGTGATTGAAGGCCCGCTCATGGCCGGCATGAACGTCGTCGGCGACCTGTTTGGCGCGGGAAAAATGTTTCTCCCTCAAGTCGTCAAGTCCGCCCGGGTCATGAAAAAATCCGTGGCGTACCTCATGCCTTTCATGGAGGCTGAAAAAGCCGAAAATCCGAACCCGAAGTCCAACGGAAAGATTCTGATGGCCACGGTCAAGGGTGATGTCCATGATATTGGCAAGAATATCGTCGGTGTCGTCCTGCAGTGCAACGGCTTTGACGTTGTGGATCTGGGTGTGATGCAACCCTGCGAAAAAATTCTTGATGCTGCCAGAGAGCATCAGGTCGACATCATCGGCCTCTCCGGGCTCATCACTCCCTCGCTTGACGAAATGGTGCATGTCGCCCGGGAAATGCAGCGCCTCGGCTTCACGATTCCTCTCATGATTGGTGGCGCCACCACCTCGCGCGCGCATACCGCCGTCAAGATCGAACCCAACTACACGAACGGACCCACGCTCTATGTCACCGACGCTTCAAGGGCCGTCGGCGTTGCCGGGAGCCTCCTGAGCGACGAGCTCCGGGATCAGTATGTGGAGAAAGTGCGTCAGGAGTATGCCGAGGTCAGGGTGCATCACGGTGCACGCCGTCAGGTGATTAACCTTCTCAGCATCGAGGAAGCGAGGGCCAATGCCTTCAAGGGCGAGTGGCAGCACTATCAGCCTCCGAAACCCAAATCGCTCGGCGTCCGAGAGTTCGATGGCTACCCCCTGGCCGATTTGGTCGACTTTATCGACTGGACGCCCTTCTTCCATACCTGGGAGCTCGCCGGAAGCTATCCGAAGATCCTTGATGATGAAATCGTCGGAAAGGAAGCTCGCCAGCTTCTGGATGATGCCAAGGCTATGCTGCAGCTCATTGTTGAGGGGAACTGGCTGAAGGCCCGCGCCGTGATCGGATTCTTCCCTGCGGTAGCCGAGGGCGACGACATTCTGGTCTTTGAGGACGAAGCGCTGACCAGACCCCTGACCCGTCTCCATCATCTTCGCCAACAGGCCAGCAAACCGCCAGGGCAGCCTAACTATGCGCTGGCAGACTTTATCGCCCCCAACAGTTCGGGTCTCGTTGATTATGTCGGCGGCTTTGCCGTAACGACCGGGATCGGCATCGAAGCTCACCTTGACCGCTTCGAAAAATCCCATGATGACTACAGCAGCATTCTCCTCAAGGCCCTCGCGGACCGATTGGCCGAAGCCTTTGCCGAGTGTCTGCATCGAAGGGTCCGGACAGAGTTCTGGGGCTATGACCCTGAGGAAACCCTCGGTAACGATTCGCTCATCCGGGAGGAATACCAGGGCATTCGTCCAGCACCAGGGTATCCCGCTTGCCCCGATCACACGGAGAAAGCCACGCTCTTCAAGCTTCTTTCCGTCGAAGCATCGACGGGCATTGAGCTGACCGAATCCTTTGCGATGTATCCGGCCTCTTCTGTGAGCGGATGGTACTTCTCGCATCCTTCAGCCCGGTACTTCAACGTGGGCAAAATTGGCCGCGATCAGGTCACCGACTATGCCATTCGAAAGGAGCGACCGCTCGAGGAAGTCGAGCGATGGCTGGCGCCTCAATTGGTCGATGGGGGCCGCTGAGGCGGATGGCGCTAGCACTTTTGGGAACGTCCGGTTGTCACCTCTGTGAGGAGGCTGAAGCGATCGTAGATGAAGTCCTCAAGATGGCCCATGTCGCCTATGATCTGACGCTGGTCGAGATTGCCGACGATCCTGATCTCATGGAGGCCTTTGGTCTCCAGATACCCGTCCTTCGCTGGGGTGAGAGGTGCCTTAACTGGCCCTTCACCGCGGACGACGTGGCCAACTTTCTCTCGGCGCCCGTCGCCGATCCCCATTAAATGACCTCGGAGAACCGATGATGAGTAAGGGGTTTCGCATTGAACAGGACAGCATGGGTGAACTCAAAGTCCCCGAAGAGGCCCTCTACGCCGCCCAGACCCAGCGCGCGGTTGAGAACTTTCCGGTCAGCGGCCTGACCATGCCTGAAGCCTTCATCAAGGCCGTGGCCTTGATCAAGCTCTGCGCCGCCGAAGTGAACGAGGGTCTCGGTCTACTGGATCCTGCAATTTCTGGCGCCATTCAATCGGCGGCAGCCGAAATTCTCGAGGGGCGACATCTAGAGCAGTTCCCGATTGATGTCTTCCAGACAGGCTCCGGCACCAGCACCAACATGAACGTGAACGAGGTGGTGGCCACCCTTGCAAGTCGGGTCTCAGGCCAAAAGGTCAGCCCGAATGATCATGTCAACATGGGCCAAAGCAGTAATGACACGATTCCAACCGCCATTCATCTCAGTGCTGCTATTGAATGCAAGAACCGGCTAGTGCCTTCGCTGGATCTCCTTGCTGCGACCATCGAAAACCGCGCCGAGCAACTAGAGAACGTCATCAAGACCGGGCGTACGCACTTGATGGATGCCATGCCGATTTCTTTGGGCCAGGAACTTCGCGGTTGGGCACGGCAAATCCGAAACGGAATCGAACGGATTGAATCGACGCAAGCCCGGATCTCCCAGCTCGCTCAGGGCGGAACCGCTGTGGGCACCGGCATTAATGCGCATCCCGAATTTGCTGGCCGAATCGCCTCAGCCCTCTCACGGCGGACCGGCATGAATTTCTCGCCCAGCGCGTCTTTTTTCGAGAGTCTGAGTACGCAGGATGCCGCAGTTGAACTCTCAGGCCAGCTCAAGACCATTGCGGTGAGCCTGATCAAAATTGCCAACGATCTTCGCTGGATGAATTCAGGACCTCTTGCAGGACTTGGAGAAATCGAACTCCCGGCACTGCAACCTGGAAGTTCAATCATGCCCGGCAAGGTCAATCCGGTCATTCCTGAAGCCGTCGCCATGGTCGGAGCCCAAGTCATTGGGAACGATACCACCATCACGATTGCCGGCCAGTCCGGGAATTTTCAGCTCAATGTCATGTTGCCGGTCGTCACCTACAACCTGCTCCAAAGCATTGAACTCCTGGCCAACGCGGCAAGGCTACTGACACAGAAGGCCATCCAAGGATTCACCGTCAGGGAGGAAAATCTTCAAAAGGCGCTTGCCTTGAACCCCATCTTGGTGACGGCTCTCAACCCGGTGATCGGTTACCTCAAGGCCGCTGAAATCGCCAAGAAAGCGTATGCATCGAAACGTCCGATTCTCGATGTTGCCGAGGAGATGACCGATATCCCCCGCGCTACGCTTGAAAAGCTTCTGGATCCCCGGGCGCTCACGGAAGGCGGAATCCAGCCGGGCTAAACCCGACCTAGTGTGCTTTGGGGGCTTTGGCGGGCGGTAACGGCATGACGGTGGTCTCCGTCACGACCGGCACAGGCGCTGCAAATTTTCTATCCTGAGGACGCGTGAGATTCGGATAGACGCCATCTGGGTGATACGTCATTTCGCCCAACGGACGATTGAAGGCAAAGCCAGCGGGACCCAGAACCATGATGGTTCCGGCTCGCTCGAAGGCATCGTGGGGGGGCGGAATATCTGCAATGGCCACCAGTGGGGTGGTCGCAACAAAAAGCGCCGCTCCGGCCGCCGCAAACCCAACCCCAAACGGCCGGAGCAGGATAATGTCGGCCAATACGCCCGGAAAACCAAGACTTCGGCCACGGCCATACCCCTGATTATCCCCGTAATTTCCGCTGTCATCATAGACAGAAGCCGCTGTGTTGGGCTCTGCAGATGTCATGGGGCAGAAAGACAGGCTCAGCATGAGGACCATAAAAAAGGGCAAAAGACGGGACATGGGGCACTCGTTTGGGTCGGACGTTTTCAGGGCATGTAACTTGAGCTCAGAGCCAGCCCCTCCTGAAGAAAGGGCATTCTTTTCCTGCTTTCATAAGGTCTGCCAACGCAGTGCCTTTGGAGGCCACAACACGAAGATCTCGGGCTGACCCAGAAGTTTGGATGCTAATTGCAGGTTCCAAGCAAAGATACGATAGCGCTATCCATCCTTGCCGTAAACCGCACCGCAGTCTCGGAGCAGTTCTCCTTTACCCCTTTACCGACGCTCTTTTTGGGGAGGTGCCTGCGTTTCCCAGAAGGCAGAACCTGAAAGGGGTGCGATAGGAAGGCTTGGACGCTTCATGACGCTCCCGATCAGATCGCTTCCAATCGCGTAATAGCCGCCCCCGTGCCCACGATCGATGTAGGTTGCAAGTCCCACCAACCGACCACGACGATCAAATAGCCCCCCTCCGCTACCTCCTAGGGTAAAAAACGCCGAAGTTTCGATCAGGGGAAGTCCATTCTGATAGCGGGTTCGCAAGACCTTACCGTCAGTGTAAGAAAGCCCTAGCGCTCTTGGAAATCCATAAAAATAGAGTGCATCGCCCTTTTTGAGGGATCCAATGCCTGCAACTCGGGCCGGATGAAGGTCCAAAGCCGGCACATCAAGAAGGCAAAGGTCACTTTTGACATCGGCTCTGACGCCTTCCACCCGGTAACTGCGATAGCCCCGAAAGATACCCAGCCGGCCACCGGTTCGAACCACGTGACAATTGGTTGCAACGATATGGGGGGCGACGATCACCCCGGACCCGAAATAGAGACGGCCCCCTTCTTCAGCGCCCTGAATCTGGACGACGCTATTGGAGATCCGGTGGTCTGGTTGTGCAGAGTTAGCGCCGGAAGCAACCAACAAAAGAGAACAGAGGAGAGCTAAGGAGCGACCGAACATGACGTCTCGCCAGGCAAAGGGTAGGTTCCTTAGTTGGAATCGTCACCCCAGAGAGAAGTTCCGCTCACCACACATCAAGCCCCGGAATCCCCAGAGCCTGTATGGCTTTGGCATTCTCCCCCTCCTGATAGGGAGGCAATCCCCCCTCATGCCGCATCAAGCGATAGGCCAGCGCGGCCGAAAGCACCCGGATCGGATAGTCTCGAGGCAGATCCTTCAGATAAGGCTGGATCGTAAAAAAATCACGGGCACCATACTGGGCCATGATCGAGGCCAACCCCCCGTTCCTTGGACCTATGTTGTAGGCCAAAAGCCCGAGAAAAAGGTCGCCTTTCATCTCGACGAGATAATGCTGAAAGGTTGCCGCCGCCAAATAGATGTTATCGCGGGAGGTTTGAGGATCTGGTTTCTCAATGGATAGGAGACGGGCAACCTCTTTGGTGATGCGCTGAGGCACGGCGGTAATCTGAAACAAGCCTCGCCCGCCATCCTTACTGTCTCGCGGCAGGAAGGAGGACTCCGCCACTCCGATACCGACCAGAACTTCAGGATCCACCTTAAAGTGCGCCGCAGCGGCATGGATCTCAGCCTCATAAGGCTTCACTCGGGAGAGGATCAGAGCCAAATCCTCGTGATTTGCCCGACGGTATGCGGCGTAAACCTGATGCGCGATGCTGTCACGTCCTGCCTGCTCAGCGCCCCCAACGAGGCCTCTCAAGCGGCTGAGATCCGACTGAAACCCGGGGAAACCCGCGTAAACCATGCTCAAAATAAAAATCACCAGGGCTGAGAGTGCCGGGCCATTGGCGGTCCATTCCTTGATTTTTCGCCGATAGAGCAGCCAACCGGCCAAAAAAAGGGAACTCAAAATTCCAAGAATGAGAACGGTTCCGGCAAAAGGCAACAGACTTTGAGTCAGATCTGTCCCCCCAAACCAGCCTGCAGCGCGCCCTAAAACCGATATCGTGCCAATCAGACCACTCACCATCAGGGCCAGCACTTCAAGGCCGAGAAACAAAATGGGTTGTGATGATGGCGCTGGCCGTTTGGCTCCCCGCTTTCGGGGGGGGCGCCGGGCGGTGACCGGTTTTTGAGGCTTGGTCTTAGCGAGCGGCTTTTGAGACCGAGAGATGGGTTTTTGGGCCACGGAGAGAGGCTCAGGAAAGTCAGAAACCCGATCCTACCATCGATAGAAAGACAAACGCTGATATTCTTTGCCTGATGCGCTCGAACTTCGCCCCTCTCTTCCGATGCCGCCGCAAACTCATCATCCTCATGGGCTGGGTGCTCGCAGCTCTGACCTCAATCGGCGGGGTCTTTGCTGAGGGCCCCATTCCAGATGCTATCCCCAAGACCGGATTCAGCTTTATTGCCTTTGATACTTTGATTCACCGGGGGTCTCGGCTCGAATTTTTTCGAAAAGAAGACTTCGGCAATCCCAACTCGCCCTGTTACCCCTGTCTCACGCCCCAGCATGTGAACTGTCCGACGCAGTGTTACCAGGAAGCAACCAACCTGACACTCATTTGCAGTCATGAAGTGCATGGGCTCAGCGTCGGCCCTTTCGATCGGCAGGAACGAGGACGGATACTCTCGGATTTGATGAAACACGATCAAGTTCTCGTCACGACCATTCAGGGAGACGAGGCTTTGCGCGCGCGCCGCATTACCAGTCAGATCGGGGATGATTCAGTGATTGAGAACTTTGGCCTCGATATCGAGGGCTTTGAGGGGATGCGCGAGGTGTTGTTACGGGCCACCGCGCCCGAGATGGAGCAACTCCAGATTCAAGTCGGCCCCTACATGCTGACGACGATTTTGAGTGTGGGAACCCGCGACAAATTCTACGATTTCCTGAAGCAGTGCCCGACGGATTGAGAACCCGCCCGATTCAGCCTCAACCGGGCTCCTGGCCTTTCCGCTGAATGAGCCAGCGAACTCCAAAGCTGAGCAGGACAAAGGCAAGTGTTGCGGCTGCAAGGTAGGTGCCCATCCGTCCCATATCGGCTTCAATGATTCCGGCACCGACGAGACTTGCCGTCAGACCTAGAGGGAGAAAGCCGATGAAGCTTCCAATCCAGAAGTCGCGGTGGCTCACTGGACTCCAGGCTAGCAAAATGTCGTTATAGAGCCCGGCCAGAGGTAATTGCCGGACCACCAGGACCGAAAACCACCCCCGCCCCACCGGCGCACTCAGCGCCTTGAGTTTGGGATAACGATGAAGCAGCGTCTCCGGGCGGGTATGTCGGGCAATGATGAAAAGCCCATAGGCTCCCGCAAGACTTCCAACGTGGCTCCAGGCGAAACCCCACTCGAATCCAAACAGCCAGCCTCCGGCGGTACAGAAGATCAACCGGGGAAGACCAAGAGCCGTCCCTAATGCCGTGACCAGAGCGAAGATGACAGGGGCCCATTCACCCAATTCACTGACAGTGGCTCTCAGGAGATTGCCATAGGTCAGCCATTCCCTCCAGGGCAAGGTCAGCACCAGGGGGCTGGCCAAAACCAGCAGGCCGACAATGGCCGCGGAAGTCTTTTTGATCAACGGAAAGTGCTCGAGTGGAGGAGGCCAATACTGGATTTAGTCGCCTATTCTACAGACCGAGAGCCTATCAAATTCCCCATTCCTTCACCCGAGGCTTTAAGTGACATACTATTTCCTGAAAAGCGATGCCCTCAAATCGAGGAATGACGGGGGCTTCAGGATTTTTGTAGTAATTTGTGGATGGAACCCCTCCCCTTGTTCAATAAGATCGACTATCTTGCAGCTATGAGCATTGAGCAGCGGACCGCATTGGCAGAAAAACCCTTGAAAGGGGACTGCGACACGCCTCCCGATTCCCCCCAGAAAGATCAGGAAAATGCGCCGGTGAATTCCCCCCAACACGCCGTTGAACCGACCCGTTTCGGGGATTGGGAACGGGCAGGACGATGCATCGATTTTTAGGCTGAACGATTGGTCATGCACATCGACTCCACCACACCCGAGAAACCAAGAAGGGTTCTGTCACCCCACCTTCAGATTTATCGACTTCCGCTCACCGCCCTGCTCTCCATCTCTCACCGAATCAGTGGGGCTTTGTTGGCTCTGGGTTTCGTCATTGGAAACCTTCTTCTGGCTACCGCCGCCACCAATGCCCAAACGTTCGAATCTCTGACCGGTTGGCTGACGCATCCCCTCGGGAGGATTTTGATTGCGGGATGGCTGCTGCTTTTTAACTACCACTGGGTCCATGGCATCAGGCATCTCCTCTGGGACCTCAGCCTGGGATTTACACGATCAAAGCAGACCGCCTTTGGCGTGATGGAGATTGTTGCCGCACTGGGCTTAACGGCTCTGATGGTCTTTGCGCCTGACTTTCTTGGAACCGGGGGCGCCCCATGAAGCACCATCCCGTCTATACCCACGAGAGGGGGCGAACAGACTGGCTTCTTGAGCGCGGAACCGCACTGGTGTTGATGTTCCTGATTCCCTGGCTGGGCCTCCACCTTGCCTTTCTTCCAGGTTTGAATCAGGGTCGTCTGGTGGAGTGGGTTCATTCGCCTTGGAATGCCATCGCTCTGGCCAGCCTCATCGTGATGGCCGCCCTGCACGCAGGCCTTGGGATTCGCTCGATCCTGATGGATTACATCGCCACCCCCTCGCTGCGGGGACTCTCTTTACTCATCACTCGAATTCTTCTGGTTTTTTCCTCCGTGACTGGACTCGGTGCGCTTTGGGTTCTTCACACCGGAGTCGCCCCATGAAATCAACCTACCCCCTGATCGAACATGCACTGGACGTCGTGGTGGTCGGTGCCGGTGGTGCGGGGCTTCGCGCCTCGCTGGCGCTGGCCGAGCAAGGTTTTAATACGGCCTGCATTACCAAGGTCTTTCCCACGCGAAGCCATACTGTTGCGGCGCAAGGCGGCATCAGCGCCGCTCTGGGAAACATGGGTGAAGATGACTGGCGTTGGCACATGTATGACACCATCAAAGGGTCCGATTGGCTTGGCGATCAGGACGCCATCGAAGTTCTGTGTCGGGAAGCCATTCCTGCAGTCCTCGAACTTGAGCGCTATGGCGTCCCTTTTTCACGAACCGAAGATGGTCGCATTTATCAGCGCTCCTTCGGAGGCATGACGACGCGCTTTGGCGAGGGTCAAGCGAAAAGAACCTGCGCGGCTGCTGACCAGACCGGTCATGCGATTCTCCATACCCTTTACCAGCAATCGCTCAAAAGAAAGGTCCAGTTCTTTGTCGAATTCATCACGCTGGACCTCATCATGGTCGATGGCGCCTGTCGGGGCGTCTTGGCCTGGTCGCTTGAAGACGGCACGCTGCATCTCTTTAAGGCTCACCAGGTCATTCTTGCCACCGGCGGCTATGGTCGCTGCTATCTTTCTTCAACTTCGGCGCATACCTGCACCGGGGATGGAAATGGCATGATCCTTCGGGCGGGCCTCCCGCTCCAGGACATGGAGTTCGTGCAGTTCCACCCCACCGGCATCTATGGTTCCGGGTGTTTAATTACCGAGGGGGCACGGGGTGAAGGCGGCTATCTCACCAACTCCGAGGGCGAACGTTTCATGCCCCGCTACGCGCCGCACGCCAAGGACCTCGCGTCCAGAGACGTGGTCAGCCGGGCGATCACGGTGGAAATCCGTGAGGGTCGCGGAATTGGACCCCACAAGGATTTTGTTCATCTCCATCTCGAACATCTCGACCCCAAGGTCATCGACGAGCGGCTGCCCGGAATTGCCGAAACCGCCCGGATTTTCGGCGGCATTGACGTTCGAAAGGAACCGATCCCGGTCCTTCCTACGGTGCACTACAACATGGGGGGGATCCCAACGAACTATAAAACCGAGGTTGTGACCTTGCGGGATGGGGACCCCGAAGCGGTCGTTCCCGGCCTGATGGCCATTGGCGAAGGCGCCTGCGTCTCCGTGCACGGGGCGAATCGCCTGGGATCCAATTCCCTTCTCGATCTGGTTGTATTCGGCCGCGCAGCCGGTCTTCGCTGCGCTGAAATCCTCGCACCCGGCAAGCCCCATGCGGATCTTCCCGTTTCATCTGTGGATCCTCTGATCGCCCGCTTTGACCAGCTGCGCTGGGCCTCTGGCAAGCATCCGACTGCGGAGGTGCGTCTTGCGATGCAGCGCGTCATGCAGTCTCATGCCAGCGTCTTCAGACGAGGGGATGTGCTTGAAGAGGGTGAAACGCTCCTGAAGGACGTCGCAATGCGGTTTAAGGAGATTGGAATTCAGGATCATGGGCTGATCTTTAATACCGATCTTGCAGAAACCCTCGAGCTCGATAATCTGATCGGTCAGGCTCAGGTCACGATGTCTGCCGCAAGACAACGCACCGAAAGCCGCGGGGCACACGCTCGGGAGGACTATCCCGAGCGGGATGATGCGCACTGGCTGAACCACTCCATGACATGGATTGATGCGAAGGGCACGATTACTGAGTCCTTAAGACCGGTGCACCTGCAACCACTCTCGGCTGATGTCGATCCCGTGCCACCGGCCCCCCGGGTCTATTGAGGCGATTGCAAATCATGGTCGAATTCTCACTCCCCAAGGATGCCCGTGTCGGGCCCGGCAAAACCTATCCCGCTGCAAAGGAAATTCAAAATATTCTGGTTGTCGAGGTTTATCGCTTCGATCCTGAAACGCCGGACCAGCCGCGCCTGGACCGCTTCGAGTTGGACCGTGACGCCCTAGGGCCCATGGTTCTGGATGCTCTTTTCAAGATCAAGAACGAGATTGACAGCAGCCTGACCTTCAGAAGATCCTGCAGAGAGGGCGTCTGTGGCTCCTGCGCCATGAACATCAATGGCCGTAACACCCTCGCCTGTACCCACGCACTGGATGATCTTAAGGGCCCGATCCGGATCTATCCCCTTCCTCACCTTCCGGTCATCAAGGATCTGGTCCCCGATCTTTCCGGTATTTATCGACAATACGCCGCCGTTGAACCCTGGATCAAGACCGTTTCGGAGCCCCCGAAAACCGGAGAGCGCCTCCAGTCGGTTGAAGAACGACACCTTCTCGAGGGGCTGGTCGAGTGTGTCCTTTGTGCCTGCTGCTCGACCAGTTGTCCAAGCTACTGGTGGAATGGCGATCAGTACCTTGGGCCGGCCGTTCTGCTGCAGGCGGCCCGCTGGATCAATGACAGTCGAGATGAAGCCACTGAGGAGCGTTTAAGAGCCCTCGATGACGCCTTCAAGCTGTATCGGTGCCATACCATCATGAACTGTACCGATGCCTGCCCTAAGGGCCTCAATCCCGCCAAGGCCATTGCCGATATCAAAAAGGCCGTTGCACAGCTTCCTGCAATCGCCCAAAAATGAGCGGTGAGATTCGTTGGCGTTGCCGACGCGGCATGCGGGAACTGGACGCCCTCTTGGCCCATTTTCTCGATCATCATCATGCTGATTTGCCCGAGGACCTGAAGATTCGCTTTCGGACCTGGCTTGAGCTTTCTGATCCCCTCCTTTGGGATCGACTCACAGGCCCCCTGCCAGAAGACGAGCGCGATCTTGAGCTTGCGATGCGCCTTAGAACCTTTCCAGGTCTTATTGGCGACCCCGACTAAAACACATCCTTTCGCTCTCTAAGAACCCTGAAGATCTCTCCATTGGAATCCGACTCACTCATCCCGAGATGAGCCCGGATTTCAGGACTTTCAGGTCGAAGAAATGGATTGGCCGCAATCTCGCCCCCCAGCTTGAAGGGAACCGTGGGAAGCCCAGCCTGCCGCAAACGAACGATTTCCTTACGGCGAAGGGCAAGGGCCTCGTTCTGAGGTTCCACGCTGGCCGCAAACCGGGCATTGGATTCAGTGTACTCATGGGCACAATAAACCTCCGTCTCCGGAGGAAGCTTTCGAATGCGATCCAGACTGTCCCAAAGGGCGGCAGCCGTTCCCCCGAGAAGCCGCCCGCAACCCAGCCCAAAGAGAGTGTCGCCGGCAAAGAGAATCTTGTGTTCAGGAAGCCAGTAGGCCACATGGTGTGGGGTATGCCCTGAAACCCTGAGGACTTCAATACGGGTTCCCTCAAGCATGATGGCCTGCTGATCCCAGACCTCCTGATCGAGCCCAGGAATGGGCTCACCCACGGCAGCAGCCCCAATGACCTTGGCGCCATAACGCGCTTTCAGCGCCAGATTCCCTCCCACATGATCACCGTGCCAGTGCGTATTCAGAATGTGCGTGAGACGCCAACCGCGAGCGTCCAGTGCGCTTTCCACAGGCGCAGCCTGGGCTGGGTCTACTACGAGCGTCCAACCGGCAGTGGCATCCCGGACAATCACGGAATAATTGTCCTTGAGGAGGGGGATTTGCAATAACTCAATCATGTCGCTGATGTTAAAGTGATACCCAGCAAAACGCATCTTTCACCGATAGGAATTCACTGAGGAACTGCCCATGATTTTCTGGCGCATCAAACCGCTCGAAGCCATTCTCGAAACCGCCGAGAAGAAAAGCCTTCACCGTTCCTTAGGCCCTGTTCAATTAACCTTGCTGGGCATTGGCGCCGTGATTGGCACCGGTATCTTTGTGCTGACGGCAGAAGCGGCTCAGAAAGCCGGCCCAGGCATGATGCTATCCTTCGTCCTTGCGGGCTTTGTCTGTGCCGTGGCGGCGCTCTGCTACGCCGAACTGACCGCCATGGTGCCTGTTTCCGGTTCAGCCTATACCTACACCTATGCCGTTCTTGGGGAGATGATCGCCTGGATGGTCGGATGGGCTCTGGTTCTGGAATATGCCGTCGCCTCGAGTGCGGTAGCGGTCGGCTGGTCGGGTTATTTTGTGGGGCTTTTGGATCACTCGCTCGGGATTCATCTTCCCAAAGCCCTGACCAATGGGCCTTTTGCAGGTGGTTTCATCAATTTGCCTGCCGTGGTGATCAGCTTTGCTGTCACAGGGCTTCTGGTCGTTGGCACCAAGGAAAGCGCCACCGTCAACGCCTTCCTCGTGGCGGTAAAAATCGTAGCCTTGACGGCGTTTATCATCATCGCGCTTCCGGTCCTCAAGGAGGAGAACTTCCATCCCTTCCTGCCGGCAGGAGGGAGCGGCGCTGTCGCTGCAGCGGCATCCATTTTCTTTGCCTACGTGGGATTTGATGCCGTTTCGACCGCGGCCGAAGAAACCCGGAACCCTCAGCGTAACGTCCCGATTGGCCTGATCGGCTCCTTGGCGATTTGTACGATTTTTTATCTCCTGGTGTCTGCCGGCGCTGTGGGCGCGATCGGTGCGCAACCGATCATGAATGCGATTGGTCAGCCGCTGGATCCAGGCTCAGCTGCCATGACCCAGCAGTGTGAAACAATCATTGCCGCGGGACAGCATCCCCTCGTCTGCTCAAGAGAGGCGCTCGCCCAGGTCTTGCGAGAGATTGGCTGGCCAAAGATCGGCAACCTCCTTGGGCTTGCCGCGTTTCTTGCCCTCCCCTCCGTCATCCTGATGCTCTTGTTCGCTCAGACCCGGATCTTTTTTGTGATGGCCCGCGACGGATTACTGCCCGAGTTCCTGAGTCAGATTCATCCCAAGTTCAAGACTCCCCACATCGTCACCCTGATTACGGGCGTTGGTGTCATGATTTCTGCGGCGTTTTTTCCGGTGGGGCGCCTGGCGGACGTTTCCAACTCTGGAACCCTGTTTGCGTTTTTTATCGTCTCCGTTGCCGTCATGATCCTCAGGGTCACGGAGATCGACCGTCATCGGCCTTTCAAAACACCCGCCATCTGGGTGGTTGCGCCACTTGCGATGCTGGGATGCATCATCCTGTTTCTTTACCTTCCCCGCGAGGCGCAGCTGGTTTTTCCAGTCTGGGGATCTTTGGGTCTGGTTTTCTACTTCCTCTACGGCTATCGAAAAAGCCATCTAGCGCCGGGCGTCCAGGCACGTTTGGCTGAAGCGGAAAAAGCTGAACCCCCCGCCATCATCAGCGAAGACGACGAATAGAGCGTGATCTGGGCCTATCGATGATACTGAGGACTGAGCGTGTGGACGGCTTCAATCATGGCACCCACATGCTCGGGATTGACGTCTGGCCAAACCCCATGACCCAAGTTGAAGACATGTCCTGATCCATGGCCAAAGGAGGCCAGAATCCGGCCCACCTCGTCCTGAAGCACCGGAATTGGGGCGTACAACGCCTGTGGATCCAGATTTCCCTGAAGCGCGACTCGATCTCCGATGCGGGAGCGCGCCTCGCCAATTTCGGTGGTCCAGTCGAGTCCAAGCGCGTCGTAGCCTGAATCCGCCATCACCTCAAGCCACTGGCCACCCCCCTTGGTAAAAAGTACTGCAGGGATTCGCTTGCCATCACGCACCAGGTTGAGTCCTTCGCGAATTTTCTGTGCATAGGCCAAGGAGAAGGCCTGGTATTGATGTGGCGCCAGAATCCCACCCCAGGTATCAAACACCATGACCGCATCAGCTCCGGCGGCAATCTGGGCGTTGAGATAACTCGTTACGGAACGGGCCAGCACATCAAGAAGGCTGTGCAAAACTTTCGGCTGCTCAAACAGCATCGCCTTGATCTTTCGAAATTCGCGGCTACCCCGGCCTTCAATCATATAGGTCGCCAGGGTCCAAGGGCTTCCTGAAAAACCAATCAGGGGGACTCTTCCCTTCAATTCCTGCTTGATCAGGCGCACGGCGTCGACGACATAGCGAAGATCACTTTCAGGATCAGGCACACCCAGGCGATCGACATCCGCGGCGCAGGTCACCGGGCGCTGAAACTGAGGGCCCTCGCCCTCGACGAATTCCAATCCGAGTCCCATGGCATCCGGAATCGTCAGAATGTCCGAAAAAAGGATCGCCGCATCAAGTCGGTATCGATCGAGGGGCTGCAGCGTCACCTCGCAGGCCAATTCAGGGGAGGTGCAGAGATTCATGAAACTGCCCGCCTGCTGCCTGACCCGACGGTACTCCGGAAGATATCGCCCCGCCTGCCGCATCATCCAGACCGGCGTCCGATCGACCGGCTCTCTCAATAGCGCACGAAGGAAAACATCGTTCTGAAGTTCAGTATTCATAGATAGTTTGACCGTGGTCCCCGACCCCGTCGGGGAGAAGCGTTAAGGGACGGAGCATCGTTTTGAAAACGAAGCGATCAATCAGTCTCGACCATAATTTTCAAGGGTTTGACGTAACACCGCGACATCGACGCCCATGGGCAATGTGGCCTCACCCAAAGCCTTGAGCAGAATGACACGAAGCTGGCCTTCGACATTCTTTTTATCGACTGCCATGTGCGTCAGAAAATCATCTGCATGGAGTGCTTCCGGCGGGCGAACTGGCAACAAAGCGCGCTCCAGAATGGAAATGACCCGTGCGACATCGACCGACTGAAGGAATCCGAGTCGTTCAGAAAGATCGGCCGCCTGACAGGTACCAATCGCCACCGCTTCCCCATGGAGAATCTTCCCGTAACCCATCCCGGTTTCAACGGCATGGCCAAAGGTATGTCCGAGATTCAAGGTTGCCCGCTCACCGGTCTCACGCTCATCCCGCGCAACGACCTCTGCCTTGTTACGACAGGATCGCTCCACCGCTTCAGCCAAGGCGTCACCATCGCGCGCGACCAATTTTTCGATGCCTGATTCCAGCCACTCCAGAAAAGGAAGGTCACGAATCAGACCATACTTGATGACCTCGGCAAGACCGGCAGAGAGTTCACGATCCTCAAGCGTATCTAGCGTGCTCATATCGGCAATGACGCACTTGGGCTGATAGAAGGCTCCGATCATGTTCTTGCCACGCGCGTGATTCACCGCCGTTTTTCCCCCGACCGATGAATCCACCTGAGAAAGCAAGGTCGTTGGGACCTGGACAAAAGGAATGCCACGCTGATAGGTGGCCGCGACAAACCCACCAAGATCGCCGATAACGCCACCACCGAGCGCAATCAGATGAGCCGTCCGGCTGAATCGACGCGCCAGAAGCTCCTCATAAACCGCATCGGCCGACTCCAGCGTCTTGTATTTTTCTCCATCCGGAAGGACGACGACAGCCACGTCCCGACCCTCAAAATGGGCTTTGACCCGGTCAAGATAGAGGGGGGCTACACGGTCATTGGTCACGATCATGACCTGACGCGAATCCACATGACGGTGAAACAGTTCGGCCTCGTCAAGCAGGTGTGGGCCGATATAGATGGGATAGCTTCGTTCCTGAAGCTCAACGGTCAGAGTTCTCATGGCGATTAATATTTAGGCGTATTCGCCTTTTCGTGGGCTTTCAGAATTTGCCGAACCAGCGTTCGGCTGGAGGCACTGCCGGTATCAATGATAAAGTCAGCCACCCGACGATAAATCGGCTCCCGGATCTCAAAAAGTTCCGTGAGGCGCTGACGAGGGTTTTCAGTCTGCAGAAGGGGCCGATTGGAGTCCTTGTGGGTTCGCTCCAGCTGTTTTTCAACCGGGCAATGCAGGTAGACGACAAAGCCCCGATCCTTGAGACAGCGCTGATTTTCGGGCAATAGGATCGACCCACCCCCAGTCGCCAGCACCACCCCGTTAAGACAGGTCAGATCCTCGATGGCTTCGGCTTCACGTCGCCGAAATCCCGCTTCTCCCTCATATTCAAAGATCAAGGGGATGCTAACGCCGGTCTTGCGCTCAATTTCCTTGTCACTGTCGACGAAATCAACATTCAAGGCCTTGGCCAGCAAGCGACCGATGGTGCTCTTCCCTGCCCCCATCGGGCCGATCAGAAAGATACTGTTGAATTTGGCCATGACCGGAAAGATTCAAATTTTTCGATCATATCACGGGTGCCCTCCTCCAATTGATGCTCAAACACAGCCCAAGCGGATTGAGAGGTCAATCCGGACACAAAAAAACCGGGCAATGCCCGGTTTTTTTGGCCTCTGAACCCGAATCAGGGCTTGGGGGCAGCCGGTGCCGCTGCAGGCGCGGGTGCTGCATCCTTGGCAGGTGCCGCAGCAGGTGCTGCAGCCGGAGCCTTGCGGTCAATCTTAGCCTTGGCCTGAAGGGCACTGATCTTGTCCTGGAGCTTCTTGGTCTGAACCATGCTCTTCAGCTGATCCTTGACCGCGTCGAAGGGAGGCGGCGCCTGATCACGTGACTCTTCACGGGTGATGATGTGCCAGCCGAACTGAGACTGAACCGGTGTCTGGGTCGTTTCGCCATTCTTGAGGGCTACAACGGCATTGGAGAAAGGCTCGACCATTTGCTGCGGATTGAACCAGCCCAGCTCACCGCCCTTGTCCTTGGAACCGGGATCTTTGGAGAACTTCTTGGCCAGGGCTTCGAATTTCTCGCCTTTTGCGAGCTTGGCAATGAGGTCCTTGGCTTCCGCTTCGCTGTCGACCAGAATGTGGCGGGCACGGAATTCGGTCTTCTGCATGGGACCGACGCGCTCGTCATATTCCTTCTTCAGATCTTCATCACTGACCGTAGCGCTTTCAATGAAGACCTCAGCAGCGGCCTGAGACAGCAACATACGTTCCGCATTCTCGATCTTGGCAGCCAGCTTCTGGTCCTTGATTGCATCGGAGGTTACGAGATCCTGGCTCAGCAGCTCGCGCTTAATCAGTTCATCAACGATCTTGTCGTCGGGAATCTTATTTTCTCCACGGCGCTCATTGACTTCCTCTGCGAGGATATCGAAAGAGGCCTTGCTGATCGGCTTGCCATTGACGGTTGCGATCACATCGCCGGTGGCGACAATTTTGGGCTGAGTGTCTGACTTGCCGCAGGCGGTTGCAGCCAGAGCGACGGCGACTGCCGCAGCGAGAGTGCTGATCTTCATAACTGTCATTCCTTTAGAGGTTGGGTTAATGAACTTCATCGGGTGAATGCGCCTTGATGATCAAGGCATGGATATCGGTTTGCATCAGACTCCCAAGAGCCCGATAAACCATCTGGTGTCGCTGAACAAGCGTTTTGCCAGCAAAAAGACTGCTCACAATCAGGGCAGAATAATGTCCGCCCCCGTGATGCGCCGAGCCGGCATGGCCCGCATGGGCAGCCGAGTCATCATGAATTTCGATCACCGTAGGGGTCAGTGCGGCCTCAAGGCTGGCACGGATGCGGTCAATACGGTCGCTCATTGGGGGAACACCTGCTTGAAGGGTTTAATGGTCACGTGGGAATACACTCCAGCGGCCACATAAGGATCTTGTTGAGCCCACACCTGAGCCATCTCAAGAGTCTCAAACTCAGCCACGATCAAACTGCCGGTGAAGCCCAGGGCGCCTGGTGACTCACTGGCGACCACAGGAAATGGCCCGGCAAGGACCAGGCGGCCCTCCGCCTGAAGCTGCTCAAGTCTTGCAAGATGGTCAGGACGAGCGCCCAATCGAAGCGCAAGGCTGTCCGGACGGTCTTCGGCAACAATGGCAAATAGCATCGTTTAATCCTTTGCTGCCGCTTCAGAAGGCATGTGCTTTGCGAGAAAGAAGGACTGAAGAAGTACAAAGGCAAATGTCAGTCCCAGCATGCCAAAGAGCTTGAAATTGACCCAGACACTCTCTTCGTAGTTGAACGCCACGTAAAGATTGACGGCACCAATGATCACAAAATAAACCGTCCAGGCAAGATTGAGACGGCGCCAGATGGCCGCGGGAAGAACTAACTGACTCCCCATCATCCGCTGAATGATCGGAGCACTCCCGATCCACTGACTACCGAGGAACACCACGGCAAACAACCAGTTCAGGACCGTGGGTTTCCACTTGATGAAGGTCGGATCGCGAAGAAACCAGGTTGCCCCACCAAACACCACGATCAAAACCAAAGAGACGAGATGCATGGTTTCAAAACGTCGCGTCCTGAGCCAGGTATAGCCCACCTGTAGGACCGCCCCGACCATGGCAGCCAAGGTTGCAACATAGATATCCGCCATCTTGTAGGCGGCAAAAAAGAGCACGATCGGAAAGAAATCGACCAGTAATTTCATGGGATATGGGAATTGAATCGCAGACGGATGGCTTGGCTCTGGACCTTCAGAATCCGTAAGTCAGTTTGAACTTGAAATGGGCTTGGGTTATCGGGGGCGACCCCCTTGGTCCTGTATACTTTGGCCATTATACCCCAGTTGACTCCGGACAACCCCTTATTGGATGGCCCGTCAGCCCCAACCCCTGAGCCCGATGGACACACAGCAACGCACTGAAATTGAAGCCGCCGCATTCCGGCGCCTGATCGCGCACCTCCAGTCGCATAACGAGGTGCAGAATATTGAGCTGATGCTGACTGCCGATTTCTGCCGCAATTGCCTTGCCAAATGGTATGCCGCAGCGGCCAAGGACCTAGGCATCGAGACCGACTACGAAGAAGCCCTTCAGGCCGTCTATGGCATGCCTTACGCGGAATGGAAAACCCAACATCAGAAGGAAGCCACGCCCGAACAGCTTGAAGCCTTCAAGCGCCGGCAGGCGCAGCAAGCTCAGCAGCAGTAGGGTCCCGCATCGATGAAACCCATGTCTTGCGGACCCGTCATGATCGATGTCGGTCTCTATGCAGTGGATGCCATTGAGCGCGAACGACTCCAACATCCTGCTGCAGGCGGCATCATCCTTTTTCGAAGGAATTATGAATCCATTGAACAGATCACCGCGCTGATTGCCGAGATTCGGTCCATCCGTCCTGAACTTCTGATCGCTGTCGATCACGAGGGGGGTCGCGTGCAGCGCTTTCGTGAGGGTTTCACCCGGCTTCCCCCAGCCAGTGTCTATGCCGGTGAGGGCGATGAGGATCTGGCCGAAGGCGCCGGCTGGCTCATGGCGGCAGAGCTGCGCGCGGTGGGCATCGACTTTAGCTTTGCACCGGTCCTTGATGTGGAGTCAGGGATCAGTCAGGTCATCGGCGACCGGGCCTTTGGCACCGACCCTTTTACCGTGACCCGGATGGCCGGACGATTCATGACGGGCATGCGCAGTGCCGGCATGGCGGCCGTCGGAAAACATTTTCCAGGCCATGGCGGTGTTGTTGAAGACTCACACAAGGCCCTGCCGGTGGACCCCCGTGACTTTGAAGCCCTCGAATCGAGGGACCTGGTTCCCTTTCGCACATTGATCGGCCAGGGGCTTGAAGGGCTCATGCCGGCTCACGTCATCTATTCAGCCCTCGATTCTCAACCTGCGGGCTTTTCGAGGTTCTGGATCCAAGACGTTCTCCGAACACGTCTGGGATTTGAGGGGGCCATCTTCAGTGATGACCTTTCGATGGCCGGAGCTGCATTCGCAGGCGGCTATCCGGACCGGGCCAAAATGGCGCTTGATGCGGGCTGCGACATGATTCTCGTTTGTAATGCCCCAGGCGCTGCCGATGAGGTCCTCGAAAGCCTTTCAAACTTCCCGTTGGATCCCTTGCGCAGTCAGCGTCTCGAACGTTTCCGGGGTCGGACCCGGTTCGACCGTGCGCATCTGGACGCGAACCGGGCCTACAAATCCCTTTCCGCTCGACTGAGCCGACTTGCCGCTAGAGCCTAATGGACCTCACTCAAGAAATACGTCAGGTGACGGAAGAAGCCGAATGTCTCCATGACCTCAGTGCGGTCAGGACAGCGATTGAACGCATGGGCCATGACATCACGGCACGCCTGAAAGAGGAGAACCCGTTGGTCCTCAGTGTCCTTAACGGCGGCATCTTCTTTACCAGCGAACTTTTGCTTCACCTTCCCTTCCCGCTCGAACTGGATTCGATCAAGGCGGGTCGTTATCAGGGAGCCACGGCTGGGAGCACCATGCAATGGCAGGTGGAGCCCAAGATCGCCGTTGAGGGTCGCACGATTCTCGTTCTGGATGACATCCTCGACGAGGGGATTACTTTGGCCGAGATCCATCGCTATCTGGAACAGAAAGGGGCTAAACAGATTGTGAGTGCCGTCCTGGTGGATAAGGATTTGGGCCGGATCAAGCCCTATCAGGCCGACCATGTGGGGCTGGTGACTGAAAACCGCTACCTTTTCGGTTTTGGACTCGACTACAAGGGCTATCTTCGCAACTGGCCGGGCATCTTCGCCTGCCGGACGATCTATTAGGACCGGGGGAAAAATGGACTTTACGACAGCCATCATTGGCGGGACGGGGCTGACCCACCCGGACCGATTTTCTCTGCTCCGTGAGGAGTGGATTGAAACCCCATATGGCGCACCCTCAGCACCGCTTCAACATGGGACCCTCTTTGGACACCCCGTCACCTTTCTGGCACGGCACGGCAATCCCCACGTTATTCCGCCCCACAAGGTGAACTATCGGGCCAATCTCTGGGCCCTCAAATCCGTCGGCATTCAGCGTGTGGTCGCCGTGGCTGCAGTGGGTGGAATTACCCCGAACATGGGGCCACAAGTCCTCGCCATCCCCGACCAGATCATTGACTACACCTATGGACGCCACCAGACCTTTCATGAGGATGATTTGGATGAGGTCGTTCATATCGATTTCACGCATCCCTACACCCCGACCCTTCGAGAGAGCCTGATCGCGGCGGCTGAGGGGACGGGAATTCCTCTGGTTCCGACCGGCGTTTATGGATGTACCCAGGGCCCGCGGCTTGAAACTCCCGCAGAAATTCGTCGGATGGAGCAGGATGGGTGCGACCTGGTCGGCATGACGGGAATGCCCGAAGCGTGTCTGGCACGAGAGGCAGGACTGGAATACGCCTGTTTTGCTGTCGTCGCCAATTGGGCCGCCGGCAAACAGGCCGGCGAGATTACGCTGGAGGAAATTCATGCCCATCTGGAAGTCGGCATGAGCAAGCTCTTTGGGGTGCTTCAGAACTGGTTCGAGAAGTCCTAGCTCCGGCTGAATCCCAGGATCCAGCCTTCTCTTTCAATCACCTCGTTGAGGTGCTCGGGCCATTGCGGCGTGAGCCAGGAACAGAGCAATCCGGACCGCGCCGCGCCCGCAAGAGCCTCTGCAATCAAAAATGCATCCCACTGATCTCTGGACCAGTTCTCGGGACAGCCCGATCGGAACCACAGGGCTGGATAGGCCTCCGCAATAACACTGCGTCCTTGCGGTACGGTCGTTCCGTCATAAGGCCAGAAGTGAAGAGACGCCCCAGCCTTTTGCCGAAGCCAGAACAGCCAGGGCAGGCCTGCATGAGTGGATGAAGCCACAGAGCCTGGCACGTCAAAATGAAAGACCGACTTGGCCTTGGCCAGAATCTCGATATGACGGCGCGCCTTGCTGTCGCCACTCCGAGGATTTCCCTCTCGCAAGGAGCGCACCGTCGTTTCCTTTTGATCGGTCGGCCAATGGCGGCAAAAGTCCATGAGAAAAAGACGCCAGTCACTGCTCAGACCATAGCGATCAAAATAGGTCGCTGGAAATGAAAACCCGTGATCAATCCCGATCAGAAGAGGCTCTCCGGTCAGGACAGCATCCAAAATCCACTCCGCAACGCCCTGACGGGTCCAGTGCCGAGCCAAATTTTTCTCAGGTCGCACCTCCAAGGGACTCTCTACACCCCGAGCTTCGAAAATACGAAGCCCAGGTAATGGTGTAACCGGGGTGGCGGCCCCTGAATAATCAATCCCGATGAAACGATTGAATCGGGTCACGGGGTTTTTTCGTCTTTACCCTGCTGAGGTGTCCAGATCAGGCGATCGGTCGCAATTCCCAGCGTCTGAGCTCTCAGGATCAACTGATCGCGCAGTTCCGGTGAAATGCGAGGGTCCCGACTAAGGATCCAGAAGTAGTCGCGATCAGGCCCCACCACAAGAGACCAGCGATAATCCGGATCCAATGCGGCCACATGGTAGCCTCCATAGAAAGGACCAAAGAAGCTGACCTTAAGGGAGCCCTCATCCCGCTTTCCCGTAAACAAGGCCTTGCCAACCGCCTCGCGCCACTGGCCGTTTGAAACCTGTTTTCCCCGGTTCAAAACCTTGACCGAGCCATCGTCCTCAAGACTGTAGGTCGCATGAATATCGGTGAGCCCCTCTTCGAACCGATGATCCAAGCGCGCGATCTCAAACCAGGTCCCCAAATAGCGATCGACGACAAACGGCGTCACCGGGTGAACCCCAAGCGGGGGCGTGGTGGAACAGCCAGCCATCAGGACGCCTACCACCATGGAAAGCACCCTTTTCCGATCGAAAAACCATCCTAAAAGACGTTCCATGACTCTCACCTGTACGTTAACCCAGTTTGAATTCGCCTATCGGAGCTCCAAAAATGCGCCATAACTGCCTGATCTCGGTGCTCTTTTCCGGCCACTCTCCTTGAAGATCGAGGCTCCGATATGGCATCATCTCAGGTTCCGCGGACAGCTGCCATCGATCTGAAAAGCGCTGACCCTCCTCTTTTACAGCCACTCTGAAGCAAGGAATCCCCGATGCCCGGTCGCAACCATCTTTACATCCCCGGCCCCACCAATATCCCTGATTCGGTTCTGAGCGCCATGCATGTTCCCTCCGAGGACCATCGCTCACCGAACTTTCCGAAGCTCGTCACTCCGATCCTCGAAAATCTGAAGAAGATCTTTCACACCGAAAAGGGTCAGTGCTTCATTTTCCCTGCAACAGGAACCGCCGGCTGGGAAATTGCGATCACCAACACCCTGTCACGCGGCGACAAGGTCCTGACCTACCGTTTTGGACAGTTCTCGCATCTTTGGATTGATCTTGCTAAGCGCCTTGGACTCGACGTTGAGTTCTACGAAGTCCCCTGGGGCGAGGGCGTTCCCCTGGATCATCTGGAAGCACGTCTCAAAGAAGACAAGGGACATGAAATCAAAGCCCTTCTGATCTGCCACAATGAAACGGCCACCGGCGTGACCAGCGATCTTCCGGGCGTTCGCAAAGCGCTGGATACCGCAGGTCACCCCGCCCTCTTCTTTGTAGATGGTGTCTCTTCGATTGGTTCGCTGGAGTTTCGTCTCGACGACTGGGGCGTTGACGTCGGACTTGCCGGCACCCAGAAGGGTTTCATGTTGCCCGCAGGCCTCTGTCTTTTGGGCTTCAGCCAAAAGGCACTGAAGGCTCGCGAAACGGCTCAGTGCAACCGGGCTTTCCTCGACATCCAGGACCATATCGTTCACAACCCGGGCGGTTACTTCCCCTACACTCCGGCCATCCCGCTGCTTCATGGCCTCAAGAAAGCCATGGAACTCATGCTTGAAGAAGGCATGGAGAATGTCTGGAAGCGTCACGCGCGTCTGGCTGAAGGCGTTCGCTGTGCAGTGCGGGCGTGGGGTCTTGAGATGTGTGCCAAGGATCCCAAGTGGTACTCCAACAGCGTTACGGCCATCATCGTTCCAGAAGGTTTCGATGCACGTGATGTGATGCATTACGCCTACCATCGCTACAACCTCTCACTCGGTGCAGGCCTGAGCGAAGTTCTAGGCAAGGTCTTCCGGATCGGCCATCTCGGTGACCTCAATGAACTGATGCTGGCCAGCGCCATTGCCGGCTCTGAAATGTCACTCCTGGATGCTGGGATCAAAGTCACTCCAGGAAGCGGCATTGCAGCCGCTTCGGAGTACTGGCGAAAGACGGCGACCCCGCTCGCGCCTCGCGCCTGACGTCGATTCAGGATCGGTGCATCACTGGAAGTGTGATGCACCGATCCTTATCTTTCTGACCCCATCGAATCAAGGCCATGACCGCAACTCCCCGCATTTTGGTGACGCGCCGTTGGCCCGCAGCCTGCGAAAAGAGGCTGTCCGAGCACTATCAGGTCACCCTCAACGAACTCAACGAACCCATGGGCGTTGAGGCCCTCAAGGCCGCCATGCGGAACTATGATGCTGTTCTGCCCACGGTAACTGACCCCGTCACGGCGGAAGTCCTCTCCGAGGATCCTATGCGTTGCCGTTTCATTGGTAACTTTGGGGTCGGCTATAACCACATCGATATGCCGACTGCCCGCTCCCGTGGCATTGTGGTCAGCAACACCCCGGATGTCCTGACCGACTGTACGGCTGACATTGCCCTGTTGCTCCTTTTGATGACTGCACGTCGCGCCACTGAGGGGGAATTCCTGCTCCGGGCAGGCCAGTGGACCGGGTGGCATCCAACGCATCTTTTAGGTACCAAAGTTTCAGGAAAAACCCTTGGACTGATCGGCTTTGGGCGGATCGCAAAAGCCGTTGCGCAAAGGGCGCACTTTGGCTTTGGAATGAAGATCCTCGTGAAAGGCAGAAAGCCGATATCAAAGGCTGATCTGGACCCATTCAATGCTCAGGAGGCAGAAAGCCTCGAATCGTTGCTCGGTGATTCAGATTTTGTCTCTCTCCATTGCCCAGGAAGCGCCGAAAACAGGCACCTGATCAATCAGGACCGCCTGAAAGCGATGAAGCCCGAAGGCATTCTGATCAACACCGCTCGGGGTGACGTTGTTGATAGTGAAGCTCTGATCGATGCACTTCGAACCCGACGCATCCGAGCTGCAGGGCTTGATGTCTTTGAAGGAGAACCCCATCTGCACCCAGGATTTCTGACGCTTGATAACGTCAGCCTGTTACCGCATCTGGGCAGTGCGACCGAGGAAACTCGCACCGGCATGGGGATGAGAGTGATCGACAACCTCGACGCCTTTTTCCGCGGCGAGACGCCTCCAGACAA
This sequence comes from Methylococcaceae bacterium, assembly GCA_044350805.1. Classification (GTDB taxonomy): domain Bacteria; phylum Pseudomonadota; class Gammaproteobacteria; order Methylococcales; family Methylococcaceae; genus UBA6136. The sequence continues at coordinate 15,409 of JBILGU010000009.1, read as the reverse complement.
GGTCGCCTGATTGCAACCATCACACCCGCCCGAATGGGATCTCTGGCCCAAGACACATCCCTGGGTCGTACCGCCTGAAAAGGCCTATCTGAAAGCCGGCCCTGCACTTGAAACGTGTCTGGCCCGAATGCAAATTCCCGAATCACTCTGGGGCCACCTCACCGGCGCAAGCCTGGGTCTCGGCTCATGGATCGCCTCAAAGCATCAGGGAAGCCCCCTTCTCGTGGGTATCAATGGCGCTCAAGGTTCGGGCAAATCAACCACCGCTGAGCTCCTTGCGACGACCTTGAGTCAGATTCACGGACTTGCGACGATCTCGTGTTCCATCGATGATTTTTACCTCACCCATGCTGAGCGTGTTCAACTCGCCCAGAAGGTACACCCCCTTCTGGTCACGCGAGGCGTTCCAGGCACGCACGATTTGAAGCTTCTGGACGAAACCCTGTCTCATCTGATGCATGCAGGCCCAGAGAAGACCACTCGAATCCCACGGTTCAACAAAGCCATGGATGATCGCCTGCCAGAAGACCAATGGGACACTTTCAAAGGTCGCCCAGATGTCGTTATTCTTGAAGGCTGGTGTGTTGGAACCACTCCACAACCCGAGGATCACCTCAAAGAGGCTCTCAATGCGCTTGAAGCCCTAGAAGACGCTGATGGCCGCTGGAGGAGTTACGTCAATGACGCACTCTGCGATGGTTATCGGTCGCTTTTTAAGCGACTGGATTTACTCGTCTTTCTTAAGATCCCGGACTTCTTTTCCGTGATCGAATGGCGAAGTCTCCAGGAACGAAAGCTCATGGAACAAACGGGACCTCTTTCGAGTTCAAAAATCATGGATACTTCAGCGATCCGGCGCTTTGTCATGCACTTTGAGCGACTGACACGTTGGAATCTTGAGGAGCTTCCGTCCCTTGCCGACATGACGCTCGAATTGGATCGAAGCCATCGGTTTGTGAGATGCAGCTGTAACCTAAGAAATCAAACCTTGAAACATCTCAGTTGACTCAAGCGACTAACCCTTCAACCGAGTCCCACGCTCCAAAAGCCAGAGCGCCCAGAGACCCAAAACCAATACGACCCCTGCGATGAGGAGGAGCGATGAACCGATGGGCATATCGCTGACACCCAGAAATCCATATCGAAAGGCATTGACCATGTAGAGAATTGGATTACCGAGGGACACCTTGCGCCAGAAATCTGGCAGCAGATTGACCGAGTAGAAAACGCCCCCAAGGTACACCAGTGGCGTCAGGACAAAATTGGGGACGATTGAGATATCGTCAAAGCTATTGGCAAAAATGGCATTGATAAACCCTGCCAAGGCGAACAGCACCGAGGTTAGTAAAAAGACGAGGACAATCACCTCAGGGTGCTGAAAACGAATGCTGGAAAAGGTAAGGCCAATACCGGTGACGACAACACCGATCACAAGCCCCCGAAAAACGCCTCCTCCAACATAACCCGTCAAAATCACCCAACTCGGAACTGGCGCTGTCAAAAGCTCCTCGATGTATTTTTGAAACTTACTGGAGTAAAACGACGCCACCACGTTGCTGTAGGAGTTCGTGATGATCGACATCAAGGCAATCCCTGGGACGATGTAGTCCATGTAGGAAATACCATCCATCGGGCCAATCCGCTGCCCGATAAGGGTCCCAAAAATCAAAAAATAAAGGGAGGTGGTTACTGCGGCGGGAAGAATCGTCTGCGGCCAAATCCGCATGAATCGATAAATTTCCTTGCCGAGAATCGTCCTCAACGCAGTCAGGTGGCATCGAAATCGTGGCATGGAGGTCATCAGTATCTCGGAATCAGGAACTTCTGGCCATCGAGTTCTCCCACCAGGTTTTCTGCCCGGATCTCGATGAGGAGGACGCCGCCGGGTAATACATCCCCTGCGACCAACTTCTTCATGTTGACGATAACAAATCGCTCCTGTGGGTTCTCAGAATAGGCGAACATGGTGATGCGAAACGACGGAATTCGGCTTCGAAACGCCTCGGGCATATCATTGATCATCGGAAGCCCCATGCCGATTCTATTTCTGGGAGCGAGCGCCTCGCTCTTGCTTGCACCCTCGGCCTCAAGCTCGGCATCAACAGGATCCTCCTCCTCATGGGCAAAAGCTTGAGGGTTAGCAGGGGGCATCAAACGTTCTGGCATTGGCACGTTGGGGCGCTGCTGAAGGGGTTCTTGAGGCGGCATCATTTGAATCGGAGCCAGGGGCGGGGTCAGGTCAGCCGGCGGCAGCGTCTGAGGGGCTAGAGGCAATATCGTCGGCTCTTTTTGCGGGGCGGCAGGGTCACCCAGATTAGCCGTCGCATTCGGGGACACAGGAACGGTCACTGAATGCTCCCGATAGATCCAGTATCCAACCCCTCCGATATTCAGTAAGGCGAGCACGACTCCGAGCCAGAGCATCCATTGCGGGCGCTTAGAAACGGACTCGCTGACCACCGCTGACATCCCAGGGACCTGGCCAGCCTGACGTTCTCGCTCGGACTTTTTGAGGGCGTCAAGGATGATGGACATCATGTCCCTCCGAATCTGACAAAGGCACAAGTCTTGGGATATCAGACCGCTGCCCATGGCCTTCAATTCCGATCAGGGTCAGGGTACCAATCAGTCCATCCGGTCGGAGGCCCAATTGACGTTGGAAGTCTTGAACCCGACTTCGAAGATTGTCGTCAAAACGAGTGGGATCACTCACGGGCGCATTCACACCCAGTTGCTGTCTGATTTCTCGAATCACCGGATCGGAGACGCCCGGGCGCAAGGCCCGCTTGTCAGTAGAAAGTGGCCGATAAGCGAGGATAGCCCGTCCACTCCACAGGCCCTTAATTTGATCCATCAACATCGGCCTGGATCCGCGCGATGTTCGAATCCAGACCTGCTCGCCTGCAACGCGCTCCAAACACACAAAGCGCTCGGCAACTTCATCCGCCTCAAGCTCAAGCACCGCAATCACATTCAATCTCACCAGGCTGTCCCAAGATCCCCGGAAGTTCTGACAGCGAAGGTCTCCCCGCCCCGCCTTTCCGCATTGGGTCGTTTCAGGGTGAGCCACACCCCAGAGCTCAAAAAGATGCTTAAGTGCCTCGTCTTTGCTCTCTGCAAGATCTGGCGGTAATGGTGGCCGGACGATAGCCCCCGAAGAGCCACTGGTTGTGGGGTTCAAAGCCGCTGACGAATCAACCAACTGGGTTAGTCCGACCTCTGAAAGGCTTAAGGGAATATCGAGACCCCTGATACCTTGTTTGAATACAAGCCATCCAAGCCCCCCCAGGAACAATAAGGCAACCAGACCGATGCGCTGAATTCTTTGGGATATGAAAGGTTTTGCGCCAACCCCTGAACCATGAAGCTCAATCGCAGCGCGTCGAACGATGCCGCGATCAACCTCTGTCTTCCCAAGAGTATAGGACCCCAAAAGTGCGCGATCCCCGATCAGATTAACAAGGCGGGGAATGCCCCCGGAGCGCCTGTAAATCTCCCGCATTCCGGCTGGCGTAAATATTTCGTTTCGCGCATCAGCCACCTTTAGCCGGTGACGAATGTATTCTCGGGTTGCGCCGAGATTCAAAGGCTCGAGGTGATAGCGTGCGGTAATCCGCTGCGCCAACTGTCGCAGATTCGGGCGATCGAGAATCTCATTAAGCTCGGGCTGCCCCACCAGGATGATCTGAAGAAGCTTATGTTGATTGGTTTCAAGGTTGGTCAATAACCTGACTTGTTCCAGCACATCGAATCGAAGATTTTGCGCCTCATCGATGAGAACCAGGACCCGGCGACCCTTGGCATGGGTCTCGAGGAGATGACGATTCAGGCCATCAATCAAGGATTTGAGACTGGCCTTTGGGCCACTGTAGGGAATGCTGAGCTCATCACAAATTGATGCGAGCAGCTCACGGGAATTCAGCCTCGGATTAAAGACGAGGGCAATATCGACATCGTCCGGCAACTGATCAATCAAGGCTCGGCAAAGCGTCGTTTTTCCCATACCGACTTCGCCGGTCAGAACCACAAAGCCGCCACCCACACCGATGCCGTAGAGAAGATGTGCCAAAGCCTCCCGATGCTGCGGACTCAGGAAAAGATAGCGCGGGTTGGGCGCAATCGAGAAAGGGAGCTCTGAGAGCTGGAAGTGTTGCGTATACATGGGCGTGGCGTCCGAACCCTGAGCCCAACCCCGATAAGGGTGCTGGGCGCAGGCTCAGTCGGTCAGCTCGCGCGGCATGCTCAAAGAGATGCTCAGTGCTTGTGACCGCACATTCCGGATCCACAACCTCCGGCCATGGGAGCGGGCCCACCGGAAGCTGGAGCACTGAATGAGGATGAAGAGCGTCCTCCATGCACAGCCGGTGCTGAAAGCAATTTCTTGATTTCTGCCGCACCACATTCAGGACAGGCCGGCATCGGGTCGCTGATCTTATGCATGGCCGTAAAGGGATGGTTGCAAGATTGACACTGATAGTCGTAGGTAGGCATGGTCAGATTCTCGTGTGAAATCAATCCAGGACGAATTCAGAAGGGTTTGATGACCGCAAGCAGGACGATTCCGACCAGGAAAAGGACTGGAACTTCGTTCATCCAGCGGTAGTAGATATGTGAGCGTTTGTTCCGATTGTGCTTGAAGGCGGCAAGCCAACGTCCACATTGAATATGGTAAGCAACCAGAATGAGGAGCATGGCGAGTTTCGCATGTAACCAACCACTCATCCCGTAGAGTGGCCAGGCGTAGCTGATGAGCATCCAGACACCGAAAATCAGAGTCAGGATCATGCCTGGGGTCATGATGCCCCAATAGAGCTTCCTCTCCATGATCTTGAAACGCTCATGACTGACGGCATCCGTTGACATGGCATGGTAGACGAACAATCGCGGGAGGTAGAACAACCCGGCGAACCACGTCACCATGAATATCAGATGCAAAGCCTTGGGCCACAGCATGAACGTGGTTTCCTGATCCAAAAAAAAGCCCTTGCCAGACAAGTGGCAAGGGCTTGTGTCTTAATCTTCGAGTTGCTGAATGCCGTCCAGGAACCAGGTCGGCTGCCGGCTGTTCAGTGCACGGGTGAAGTGCCAGACTTCACGGACCTGCTGTGGACGTGCCGCGGGATCCTCACGCATCATCACATCAAACAGCACGGTGGCCTCCCGGCTGCCAGAGACATCACGGACTTCGAGGATTTCACACTCGACCTTCAAAAGGTCGGTCTGGTTCGTGGCATCACCCCGAGCGCGGATTTGATCCTGAAGTTCACCGAATACCTTGTCGGTGGTCAGAGAGCGAAGCTCGGCGAGATCGCCGCGATCCCAAGCCGCCTGCATCATGGTGTAAGCCGCCTTGGCACCGGAGACAAACTGCTGCTGGTCAAAGTCGGCAGGAAAAACGACCGGGGCTGGGGTCACTTGAGGTGCCGCACTACCGCCTCTGGAAAAGATATCGGTATCAAAACCTGCGCCCCTTTCAGTGCCAGTCCTTTCATAAGGCGCGTTATCCCCTGAATGACCCGCGTATCCGGCCGCTGATGGCCGGGCTTCCGCTGACTGGCGGCGGGCTGCAAAAAGACGTATCAACAAAAACGCAATGCCTGCAAAGACAAGGATATCGAGGAAGTTGATGTGTTCGAAGCCGCCCCCCATGAACATTGCGCCAAGCAGCCCACCCAGGGCGAGTCCACCAAGGAAACGACCGAAACCGCCGCGCTGTGCCATCGAATCACGAAGTCCCTGATTACGGGCTTGGGCAGGCGACATGGCAGGCTGCTGAGCAAATCCACCCGGCTGCCCTGCTCCCGGCGAACGCTGGTAAGGCGTGCTGTAAGAGGGTCGGCTGCCAAACGACTTGCCACCTCCCATGCGGGCCGCGCTGGCTTCCTGCATGGATGCGAAAAGAAGGCCCAAGGTCACTGTGAGACCCAGAGCAATTTTGAGAATTCCTTTGTTCATAGCTAAGTTTTCCATTGAGGATAACGAACACGCAAGGGAAATGTGGTCGATAGGGTGAGAAATCAAGCCCCCCCTTGAATCGTTCCCAAAAAACCGAAGCGTGCGGCTGTCAGACGAACTAATGTACCATGAGGACGTCCAATCATCGGATCCTTATTGATCGGAGTAAAACCTCATGTCACGAATTCAGACCATCCCTGCACGTAGTCGTTCCGAAAGTCTCATTGCGACCCATCGGGTGTTGCGGAACACCTACGCGCTCCTATCCCTGACCCTGCTGTTCAGCGCCTTCTGTGCCGCGGCCAGCATGATGCTTGAACTTCCCTACCCGGGCTTCGTCATTACCTTGGTGGGTTACTTTGGCCTCTTTTTCCTGGTCAATAAATTTCAAAACAGCGCCTGGGGCCTCGTTTGGCTGTTTGCCCTAACTGGATTCATGGGCATGACCTTGGGTCCCATCCTGAACGCTTACATTGGGCATTTCGCCAACGGTGCTGAACTCATCGTCATGGCACTGGGCGGCACCGGCCTGACCTTTCTGGGTCTTTCGGCTTATGCACTGGTGAGCCGAAAGGACTTCAGCTTCCTCGGAGGCATGTTGAGCGCAGGCATTCTGGTCGCTTTCCTGGCAAGCCTTGCGGTGGCATTTATCCCGGGCTTGAACGGCATGGCACTGGGCGTTTCAGCGATGTTTGTCATCCTGATGGCTGGCCTCATTCTGTTTGAAACGAGCAACATCATCCACGGTGGCGAGACCAACTACATCCTCGCTACCCTGAGCCTGTATGTGACCATTTACAATCTGTTCACCAGCCTGCTTCATATCCTCGGCGTTCTGCAGAGCGACGACTGATCTTCCCTTGGGGGCAGGCCCTTCTGCCTGCCCCCACACTTCAAATTCCGGATCAAAGCACCTATGCCAACCCCCCGTTGGCCAGCATCGCTGTGCTATGCTTGAGCGTCCTTTTTGTCCGAAAGAATAATGCAACTCCCTGATTTTAAAAGAGGCCGGGTACTCGTTGCCGGCGATCTCATGCTCGACCGCTACTGGCATGGCGGCACTTCGAGGATTTCACCCGAGGCCCCCGTTCCGGTCGTGCGAGTCAACGACATTGAAGAGCGGGCCGGCGGGGCTGGAAACGTTGCTCTGAACATTGCCTCTCTGGGAGGTGATGTTGAACTACTCGGTCACTGCGGTCAGGACGAAGCAGGCTCAGCCCTGATTTCGCTTCTGGAGTCTCAGGGCGTCAAGTGCCGAATCGAACGTTCCCGCCATGCGCCGACCATTACCAAGCTTCGGGTTTTAAGTCGTCATCAGCAGCTGATCCGACTTGACTTCGAGGATGCCTTTCACAGCGAAGAAAACGAGTCCCTAAGGGCGCTCTTTCAAACAGCCCTCGTCGATGCGGACGTCGTCATCCTTTCAGATTATGGCAAAGGCACCCTGGCTCAGCCTGAAGCCCTGATCGACGCGGCACGCGCGTATGGAAAACCCGTTCTGGTGGATCCCAAAGGGTCGAATTTTGCCAAATACCGTGGTGCCACCCTTCTGACACCGAACCGGCATGAGTTTGAGCTTGTCGTTGGGCACGCCCGTGATGAAGCCGAACTGGTCAGGCTGGGGGAGTCTCTTCGAGAGCAACTGGAACTAGAAGCGCTCCTGATTACCCGCGGCGATGAGGGGATGACATTGCTCGCACGGGGCGTCCCGCCGCTCCATCTCCCCGCTAGAGCTCGTGAGGTCTATGACGTAACCGGTGCTGGCGATACGGTCATTGCCACCCTGGCTGCAAGTCTTGCGACGGGCATTAGCCTCCCAGAATCGACGCATCTAGCGAACATCGCAGCCGGCATCGTGGTCGGGAAGCTGGGTACAGCGACCCTGAGCCCTACCGAGATACGACTAGCGCTCCATGGCGATCAGGCTGAGCATCGAGGGACCATCCCGCTTGACCTTCTTCAGCCAATTCTTCACGACGCCAGGATGCGTGGAGAAAAAGTGGTCGCAACCAACGGCTGCTTCGATATTCTGCACCCAGGCCATGTGGACTATCTTCGGAGAGCCCGGGAGCTTGGGGACCGACTGATTGTGCTGGTCAATTCAGACGCATCGGTGCAGCGCCTCAAGGGACCTGAAAGGCCCATCAATAGCCTCGACCACCGGATGGCCATGCTGGCAGCTCTCGAGTGTGTGGACTGGGTCATCCCCTTCGAGGAAGATACGCCCAGGGATCTGATCGGTCAGGTCCTCCCGGATATCCTGGTCAAGGGGGGCGACTATACCGACATCACAAGCATTGCGGGTCATGACCACGTCCTTGCCAATGGAGGCCGCGTGGAGATTCTGGACTTCGTCGAGGGGCACTCCACCACCTCCATCATTGAACGCATTCATCAGAAGACAGGAAGTACCTGAGCATGGCTGAGCGAGAGAAATCCAGGAAAGGATCGGAGAATATCGAGAATCTGAAGATCCCCCCCTACTCGATCAATGCCGAACAATCGGTGATCGGGGCGCTGATGCTCGACAAGCTCGCCTGGGATAAGGTCGCTGAAATTCTCATTGAGGATGACTTTTATCGGCGCGACCATCAGTTGATCTATCGCGCCATCCGGATTCTCGCGGAAAAACAGTCGCCCCTGGACGTCATTACCCTCTCGGAGTCTCTCGAGCAGCTCGGATGGATTGAGGAGTGTGGGGGACTGGCCTATCTTGCGACACTCGCCAAGGAAACTCCCAGCGCTGCGAACATCGAAGCCTATGCCAACATCGTTCGGGAAAAATCGATTCTTCGGCAGCTGATTCACTCAGGCTCAGAAATCGCGGATCTTGCCTATAGCCCTCAAGGACGAGAAACGATCCAGCTGATCGAGTCGGCCGAGCAGACGGTTTTCCGTATCGCCGACCAGTACCGTCGCAAAGGCTCCGGCTTCAGTCCCATCAAGCCCCTCTTGGCCAAGGCCATTGACCGGATCGAAACCCTTTTCCAGCAGGATGGTCATCTCACCGGGGCCAGCACGGGATTTACTGATTTCGACGAACTGACCTCAGGTCTTCAGAACTCCGACCTGATTATCGTTGCGGGCCGCCCCTCCATGGGAAAGACCACCTTCGCAATGAATATCGCAGAACACGTGGCGATCAAGGAACAGATCCCGGTCGCGGTCTTCAGTATGGAAATGCCCGGCGAACAGCTCGCTATGCGTATGATTTCCTCGCTGGGACGGATCGATCAGCATCGGGTTCGAACGGGGAAGCTGGAAGACGATGAATGGCCGCGAATGACCTCGGCCATCAACATCCTTGCAGAGACCAAACTCTATATTGATGACACTCCAGCCATGACGCCGACGGAAGTCAGAGCACGATGCCGAAGATTGGCCCGAGAAAACGACGGCAAGTTGGGTCTCATCGTTCTCGACTATCTTCAGCTCATGCAGTCCCCGGGCTCTGAAAGCCGCGTTAACGAAATCTCCGACATCTCACGGCAGCTCAAGGGTCTGGCTAAGGAACTTAATGTTCCTGTCATTGCGCTTTCACAGCTGAATCGAAGCCTTGAGCAACGACCCAACAAGCGTCCGATCATGTCGGATCTCCGTGAGTGTGTCCCGGGCGATACCTTGGTCTGCTTGACGGATGGGCGCCGTGTTCCGATTCGCGAGCTTGTCGGCACGACACCCGAGGTCTGGGCCATGTCAGACCATCAGAAAATCATTCCAGCCCAAACCGATCTGGTCTGGAGTGTAGGGCGAAAGCCCCTTTACAAGCTTTCTCTCGCCAGTGGCCGCGTGCTTCGCGCAACTTCAAAGCATCGCATTTTCAGCGGGGGTGGCTGGGCTACCGTCGCGGATCTCAAGGTAGGAGACCGAATCGCCCTCTCTCGTCGGATCGAAGAGCCCGACCAACCGATCGAATGGCCCGATCATGAAGTCGAGCTTCTGGGACATCTGGTCGGTGATGGAAGCTACCTGGTTCACCAACCCCTGCGCTACACCACCGCATCGGAAGAGAACAGCCAAACCGTTCGAAAGGCGGCGGAAATCTTTGGTTGTCGAGTCAGTTATCACGAAGGCCGGGGCGCTTGGCATCAATTGGTCATTTCAGGCAATGGCAATCGATGGCACCCCAAAGGGGTCAATCTGTGGCTTCGTAATCTCGGCATTTTTGGACAAAGGTCTCACGAGAAACACCTTCCCGAGGATGTCTTCCGTTTCTCCAACCGGCAGATTGCCCTCCTTCTCAGGCATCTTTGGGCAACTGATGGGTGTTTCTTTGCACGCCGTAACGGCGGCTCTCCCCGAATTTATTTCAGTACGTGTAGCGAGCGCCTTGCCCGAGACATTGCAGCCCTTCTCCTTCGCTTCGCCATCGTCGCAAGAATCGGACAGGTCGCTCAACCGAAGGGAAAATCCGTCTGGACTGTTGAGATCCGCTCCTCAGAGCAACAACGGATTTTTCTCGATGAGATCGGAGCCTTTGGTCCCCGCATTGAAGCCGCCGAAAAAGTCCGTTTAGCGCTTCAGGATGTGGCCTCAAGCCCGAATGTCGACACCCTTCCCATAGAGGTCTTTGGGAAAGTCAAAGAGGCCATGCAAATGCAGGGCATTTCCCAGCGCGCCATGGCTTCCATGCGGGGAACTGCCTATGGTGGCTCGAGCCATTACCAGTTCGCAGCCTCGAGATCAGTCCTTGGCAATTACGCAGATCATCTCAAGGACTCATCTCTGAGGGAATGGGCTAAGTCCGACCTTTTCTGGGACCGGCTCGTATGCATCGAGGCCGATGGTGAAGAAGAGGTCTACGATCTGACTGTTCCAGGTCCCGCTTCGTGGTTGGCTGATGGTATCGTTAGTCACAATTCGGGTGCGATTGAGCAGGATGCTGACTTGATTGTCTTCATCTACCGGGATGAGGTCTACAACAAGGACACCACCGACAAAGGGTCCGCAGAAATCATTATCGCCAAGCAGCGTAATGGCCCCATCGGCACCACCCGCCTGACCTTCCTGGGTCAGTACACCCGTTTCGAGAACTTTATTCACGATCCCTATGCCGGTGAGCCTTACTGACCCGAGTCGGGTCGCACACGCCATCATCAATATCGGCGCTCTGCGGGAAAATCTCCGCAAGGTCAAAACCATCGCGCCGAAGGCGAAGGTCATGTCGGTCATCAAGGCCAATGCCTATGGTCACGGCCTGATCCGGGCCGCGGGCGGCTTGATCGAGTCCGACGCCTTTGCGGTCGCTCGAACGCAGGAGGCCATCGAACTGCGCAAGGCCGGCTTTACCCAGAGCATTGCCGTACTTCAGGGTTTTTTCGATCAGGACGAACTATCCATTTACGGCAAGTTGGCACTGGAGCCTGTGGTCCACTCCGCCTGGCAGGTCGATCTCCTGGAGCGGCGAACCCGGGGCTACCCCCTGAGAGTATGGCTCAAGGTCGATACTGGGATGAGCCGCCTTGGCGTCCATCCCGATGAGGTGGAATCGCTGATAAAACGGCTTCGCAGCTGCAAGACCGTTAAAGGCCCAATCTCCATGATGTCTCATCTTGCGAATGCAGATGCTCTGGATGATCCTTTCACCCCCCATCAGATCAGTCTTTTCAAGAAACTGGGTGAGAGCCTTGATGGCGAGACCGGGATTGCGAATTCTGCAGGGGTCCTTGGGTGGAAGGAGGCCCATGCCGAATGGATACGCCCTGGAATCATTCTTTACGGCATCTCCCCTTTTGCCGGAAAAACCGGGCAGCAGGAGGGTTTGCAGCCGGTCATGACCCTCAGATCTCGTATCATCAGTATCAAGGACGTCGAGCCAGGAACACGTGTCGGTTATGGCGGCGATTGGGTCGCGGGCAGGAAAACGCGACTGGGTGTGGCAGCCATTGGCTATGGGGACGGTTACCCCCGGCAGGCACGCTCAGGAACCCCTGTTCTTGTCCGGGGCCAAAGAGCGCCTCTGGCCGGGCGGGTTTCCATGGATATGGTCACGATTGATTTGACCGATTGCCCGGAAGCTGAGATCGGTGATCTTGTCACTCTCTGGGGCGAGGGCCTCCCGGTAGAGTTAATCGCGGAATATGCGAACACCATCCCCTATGATCTTGTCTGCGGCATTACCCGTCGGGTTCAGGTCATCGAGACCTGAGTCTTTCAGGGCCTTGTGACTTCTTCCAGCCAGGCGATCCAGCGCAAGGCATGCTCTCGGCTCTCGCCGCACATTTCAAGGTTGGGTTTCAGTCCAGCACAGCAGGCCGGGCGTTCGGGTTGGCCAAAAATCAGGCACCGGTCATCCTCGGATAACTGAGCGCAGCGAACGCCTGCAGGTTTCCCTTGAGGCATTCCGGGAATCGGTGTGGAGATCGAAAGCGCGATGCAACAAGCCCCACAGTGAGGGCGACATTCCACTACCTGATCTCCGCGGGGTGAAAGTCTGAGATCTGCGACAACTGAAGCCGTTCAATAAGAGAAATCAGCTCGTCTCGGGCATAGACCTCTGGCGTAAAACGCCCCCATACTGGCGCCGGCCAGGCTGCATCATTCCGGTATCGTGCAATGATATGCCAGTGGAGCTGCGGCACCAGATTCCCAATGGCCGCGACGTTGATCTTGTCGGGCATCAGGTGACGTTGCATTTGTCTCGCAACCGAAGAGGATTCGAGAATCAAACGACTCTGGTCCCTCTCGGAAAGGTCTGTGATCTCTGTAAGATCAGGAAGGGTCGGCACCAGAATAATCCAGGGATATCGCCGCTCCTGCATCAGAAGAACGCGAGACAGCGTAAGCTGCCCCAAGCACACGGTATCGCCTAATAGCCTTGGATGGAGCTCAAAACCTTGGATCATTATGGGCACTCTTTGCGGGTCATGAACATCGCATCGCCATAGCTGAAGAATCGGTATTTTTCCCTGATCGCATGCTGATAAGCCGCCATGACTTCGGGATAGCCACCGAATGCGGAAACCAGGGCCAAAAGTGTCGATTCCGGCAAATGAAAATTCGTCAGAAGAGCATCCACCACCCGAAATGAGAACCCGGGCTGGATGAAGATGTCCGTCTCCCCCTCATAGGCTTCAAGTTGTCCTGAAAGGGCCGCAGATTCCAGCGCTCTGACAGCAGTGGTCCCAATGGCGATAACCCGGCCACCGCGGAGCTTCGTTTCTTTAATCCTTGCGACTGCGTTTGAACTCACCTGACAGAGCTCAGAATGCATCTGATGGTCATCCAAATTTTCAGCCCGAACCGGCAGAAAGGTTCCGCTTCCCACGTGGAGGGTCACAGTGACGCGCTCAATCCCGTTGTTTTCTAGCCGATCCAGCATTGCCTGATCAAAGTGAAGCCCAGCCGTCGGAGCAGCAACGGCGCCTGGATTTGCTGAAAAAACCGTCTGGTATCGCTCACGATCTGAAAGGGTATCGGCTCTATCGATATAGGGAGGCAGGGGGATATGGCCGACGGCCTCCAAAACCGACATGACGGGAGAGGCCTCATCGAATCGAAGGACAAATAGAGCGTCGCGGCGTTCAATCACTTCGCAGCCATAACCGCCATCCAAAAGGAGCCTTGCTCCCGGTTTGGGAGACTTACTCGCCCTCAGGTGAACCAGCGCCGTGTGGCTAGCGAGAACTCGCTCGAGGAGCAGTTCGACTCGCCCTCCCGTGGCCTTTGTCCCATAGAGCCGCGCAGGAATCACCCGGGTGTCATTGAGGACCAAGAGATCTCCGGCACGGAGAAGGCTGGGTAGATCCTGAAAACTTTGATCCTTGGGCGCTTGGGACGATTCAACAACCAGAAGTCTTGAATCCGTCCGATGTTCTAAAGGAACCTGTGCGATCAGTTCGGGGGGAAGCTCAAAATTAAAATCACTTTTCAACATAGCCCAGCATGATGCCACAGGACCCCTCGAACTCGGAACAACCCATCAATGATAGCCTTGTGGACTGGAGACTAAGCCCTGTTTGCGATATCATTCATGGCTAAGCCGGAGTGGCGAAACTGGTAGACGCGCCAGACTCAAAATCTGGTTTGGGAAACCAAGTGTCGGTTCGATTCCGACCTCCGGCACCACCAGAATATACGCGCTGATACACGCAGCGTATAAATTCAGTTAAATCAGCCAGTTGGGGGCTGCGCTTTGGACACAAGTCCACAGCACAAGTAGCATTTTGGGGAGTTAATTCCCCACAAACTACACACAAAACTCCCCACTCATGGCTAGCATTCAAAAGACCGCGAAAGGCTTTCGCGCACAAATCTTCGTCTCTGGTCGTAGAGACTCCAAAATTTTCCGAACGCAACGCGAAGCCAAGGCTTGGGCCGCGGCTAGAACGACTGCGATCCGGACAGAAATCAACAAAACCCCTTCAGAACGTCACACCCTCGCTGATGCAGTGCGACGGTATTTGGAAGAGGTCTCTCCCGGAAAACGCGGTGAACGCTGGGAAAGAGTCCGACTAAAAGCTCTCCTTCTCGATCCTAATTTCCCCAGTGGGGAGATCATGGGCGATCTGACCAGCGAGCACTTTGCCTTATGGCGGGATTCCAGAAGTCGACAAGTTCAGGCAGGAACTGTCCTCCGAGAAATAAGCCTTGTCTCTGCGCTCATAGAGGCAGCAAGAATCGAATGGCGTTGGATCTCGCACAATCCAATCAAGGAAATCCGAAAGCCGCGCATGCCCGATCATAGAGAAGTTGTAATTCAACCATTACAGGTACGAGAACTTCTCAAGGCAATGGGCTACTCCCCCCTTAAACCCGTTAGATCGGTGGCTCAATCAGTGGCAGTCTGCTTTCTCACAGCCCTTCGAACAGGCATGCGTGCCGGCGAACTGACCGGACTGAGCTGGGACCGCATCCATGCGGACTATTGTGAGCTGCCGATCACGAAGACCATCCCACGGAAAGTGCCATTGACTCGAAAGGCCGTCCGCCTTCTGAAAAAGATGAGGGGATACGATGCTTCATCCGTATTCGGGCTTAAGCCCCAGACCCTCGATGCGAATTTCAGAAAATACCGTGATCGTGCCGGTCTATCCGGTTTCACATTTCACGACGCCCGACATACTGCAGCCACGATGCTGGCCAGAAAGCTCGACGTATTGGATCTTTGCCGAATGTTCGGGTGGACCACGACGAAACACGCCCTAATCTATTACAACCCGACAGCTTCAAGTATCGCCGACATTCTGAACAGGCCCTCAAAGTAAACCGAGGGCCGACATCAGCGGCTACAGCCTAAAGCGACTTCTGAATCACACGACCGGCGACGTTACCCAAGGATACGTGATTCTGAACATGGAGCGGCTGAGGGTGTTGATGGGGAGGATGTCGCATTTCATTACTCAAAGTCCAAGACCTGAGATTCTGGTCAATCCTTGCCCTGATTAAAGGGACGTGCAGGGTAACCATCAACCGGGCTGAATCTGTCTCCACCCAGCACTCAGGCCCCAGGATT
>JBILGU010000044.1:0-13143 GCA_044350805.1 Methylococcaceae bacterium | reverse complement strand
CGGAAGCTACGGCGGGGAAACGCCGGATGTTATGCGCGTGGAGGGCCAAATCCACCCGACCCCGAAGGGAGCAATTCCGAGGATCTGTCAGGGGCCCGATGAAGCGCGAACCGAGAGCCTAAAATCGCCCAAGATCATGCCAACTAAGGCATGGAAGCCGAGGGCGGAATGATAGGCGCGGATTCCAAAAAAAAGATATGTTTGGGCTAAGCCATCAGACCCCCTAGAATCAGAGAATGTCACTACTCACCTTAAATCGCGTCCAGCTCGGCTATGGACACCCCCTCCTTGACGGCGTCACTTTCTCGTTAGAGCGGGGCGAGCGCGTTGCCCTAATCGGGCGTAACGGTACCGGCAAGTCCACATTCCTCAAACTGATCGATAGACGCATCGTCCCTGATGATGGTGAGATTGCCTTCCAGGAGGGTATCAGAGTCGCTCGACTGGAGCAGGAAGTCCCGACCGATACACAGGGGACTGTCTTTGACGTCGTGGCTCTGGGATTGGGCGAAATCGGCGATGCCGTTCGTCGCTACCATCACATCACCCATGCGCTGGATTCCGATTCCAGTGGTCAAGCGATGGACGAACTTGAGGCCTGTCAGCAAATCATTGAAGCGGCGGGCGCTTGGGACACCGAAAAGACGATCGAAAACCTCCTCACCCGACTTGAGCTTCCGATTGATGTCGATATTGCGACGCTCTCGGGGGGCCTTAAACGCCGAGTTCTGCTGGCTCAGGCGCTTGCCTCCCAGCCTGACGTTCTCCTCCTCGATGAGCCCACCAACCATCTGGATCTGGACGCCATCCTCTGGCTTGAGGAATTCTTGCTGAACTGGAGCGGATCCTTAGTCTTCATTACGCATGATCGCGCCTTCCTGCAACGACTGGCGACCCGAATCATCGAACTTGATCGGGGTCACCTCACGGACTTCCCAGGGGACTACCCGACCTATCTTCGAAGAAAGGCAGAGCTTCTTGAGGCTGAAGCCAAAAGCCAGGCGGAATTCGACAAAAAACTGGCGCAGGAGGAGGCCTGGATCCGTCAGGGCATCAAAGCGCGACGGACCCGCGATATGGGCAGAGTCAAACGCCTGGTCGAAATGAGGAACCAGAGGAGCCAGCGCAGAAGCGCCCCAGGGCAAGCGCAAATGCAAATTCAGCAGGCAGAACGCTCAGGAAAGCTCATTGCCGAAGCTCAGGATATTCGATTCGCCTATGGCGACAAGACCATCCTTCAGGGGCTCTCGACGACCATTCTTCGGGGCGACAAGGTCGGCATCATTGGACCTAACGGTTGCGGTAAAACCACCCTGCTTCGCCTTCTGCTCGGGGAATTGGCTCCAACTTCAGGAAAAATTCGCCTGGGCACCAACCTGCAGGTGGCCTATTTCGATCAATATCGCGCCACGCTCGATGAAAATGCCACCGTGATCGACAACGTCGCACAAGGCAGTGACCGGGTCACCGTCAATGGGCGGAATACCCATGTAATTGGCTATCTCCAGGATTTCCTCTTCACACCCGATCGGGCGCGTCAACCCGTTCGCTCGCTTTCAGGGGGAGAACGCAATCGCCTTCTTCTGGCCCGACTGTTCACCCAACCGGCCAATGTGCTGGTCCTCGACGAGCCCACCAATGATCTTGATGCTGAAACGCTCGATTTATTGGAGGAGCTTCTGATCGATTTTGAGGGGACGGTTCTTGTCGTCAGCCATGATCGGGCCTTCCTCAATAACCTGGTCACCAGTGTCCTGGTCTATGAAGAAGAGGCGACGATTCGGGAATATGTTGGGGGTTATGACGACTGGATTCGGCAGCGATCTTCAGTGAACACCCCGACCGTTTCCTCAGCGCCCGTCTCGGCGAACTCTCCTCAAGCCCAGGCTGCCGCGCCCTCCCCCGCAAAACGCAAAATGAGCTTCAAAGAGACCAAGGAGCTCGAGACCCTCCCGCAAACCATCGAAAAACTTGAGACAGACATTCAGAATCTGACCCTAGTCATGGCGGATCCTTCGTTCTATCAGTTGGATAAATCGGTCATTCAAGAACAGCAGGATCGCCTCTCCAAAAATCAAAAGGACCTCGAGGCGGCCTATGCCCGATGGGAGGCCCTTGAGGCGCTGCAACAAGAAATTGCCGGTTAAGCCATATCACCCGAGAGAGAACGCCGATGAAGAAAGTCACCCTGATCTCTTCACTGCTCCTGATCGCAGGTTGCAGTCAGGATTTTGTCCTTTCCAATGCCACGCCCGCCTATGCCGATGGCTATCGGGCAGGCTGCCAAACAGGGACGGGTGAGGCCAGCAATATCAGCCGGACCGTTGTCCGTGATGAGAAGCGGTATCAGAATGAACCGGATTATCAGAATGGCTGGGATACGGCCAAGCGTCGATGCAACGCAAGATCAGAGTCAACCTTCTCGACGGGAACCACGACGGTCTACGATTCGGCAGGGGTCGTGGGCGGCGGTGGACATTCTGATAGCGGCGGCGGCCAGTACCCTTAAGACCCTCAGCAGACAAAGAACTGCGGGCCGCCGTTTCAACGGCGACCCGCAGTCCCTAGGGCAATTTTCGACTACAGCCCCAGATCTTTGATGAACTCCTGCGTGTAGCCCCAGGCCGGAACGGTGGGCACTGAGCTGCAAATCGGCGAGGCATATGCCGAGGTGCAAGGGGTATCGCGGTCCACGGACCAGAAGTGAATTCCCGCAATGCCATTCGCCCTCACCCACTGTGTCATGGTCGCGGCATCCTTCAGGGAGAACAGCTCATCGGTCACGTCGTTCACCCCGATCATGGGCGTGAGTTCAATATGGTTATAAGGCACCCCATAGCGCGCCACGAGATTCTTGGCCGCTTGAATGGCGGTCTGCCCCATGTCACAAAGACCATCGGAACCCACCACACAGACACCCGCACCCGGGCTTCCGTAGTCCATGACCATCAGATTGATGGTGTAGTTGTTCAAGGGATACTTCGCGAGCGCGTTCATAACATAGCCTCCCAAGGGGCTGAGGTCACCATTGGGCGCAGACCCGGCCAGACCACTGGTGGATCCGAGAGTTGCCAGAGTGAAGCTGAACCGAAGATTCGGGTAGGTACTTTGAACGTCGTAAACGGACTTCACCAACGCCGTAATGTCAGCCTGGGTTTGTCCTCCCTCGATATCAAAGTCAATGCCGACCAAATTGGCCGAGGCGTAGCGATTGATGAACGCCTGCATGCCACTGGCAGATGAACAAAAGAAAGCACCTGCGGCACCGCCCGTTGCAATCACATAGTTCCGGTTCTGTGCAGTAAAGAGAGGAACATTGGCCTTGGCTATGGCATCCGGTGCAACGCCACCCCAGTTTTCGCTACCACATTGCCCTGTGGCAAAAGCCAGGGTCACTGCAGGGACCTTAGAAGGCAAAACCTGCAGCAAAGGGGTGAGCGTTCCGGTCACACCGGTCGAGGCCACGTTGGTATTCCAGTTCAGTGAGTTTGTAACATCCTTGTAGGGACTGAAAAGAAACCCTCCCGACACCGCACCCGTGGGAAGTGGCGCAACAGGAATGGTGCTGGACGTTCCCGAGCCCGATGTATCGCTTGTCGTGCCTGTGGTTCCTGATCCAGTGCTCCCAGAGGATGTTCCGGATCCTGAACTAGCAGGGACTGAGCTTGCAAACTGAAGACTCACATTGGGGGTCGTGCTGACCGCCCCTTGGAGCGCTTGAGGGTTGAGACCATTAAACCCACTGCTCGTGACCGCACCGGGCGCAAGGCCTGCAGCCCAAGAGGGGGGTGTCAGCGTCACCGTGCCATCACTGCCGATCGCCACGCTGAAATTCCAGGGCCCACTTTGGAAGACGCTTGCGGCCGTCACCGCATCAGGAAACTTCAGCGTGGCCTTCCATCCAGAAGAACCGGCCGGCAAAGTTTGCCCGGAAAGGTTCTGGACCGAAATATTTCCACCAAAACCCCCAGCCCAGGCGCTATCCACGCCCAGGGTCAACTGAAGGCTCGCGGCGGTCTGAACTGTTCCTCCTGAAGTGGACGAACCCGAAGGGGTCCCTGAGGTGGATCCACTCGTTCCCGAGGTTCCCGTCGATGGCGAGGTGCCAGAGGTGCTTGCGGTGGCATTCTGCGATAGCGTCGTCAGCGTTTGCTGTGCATTGGCTGCCGACATCACGGAGGCAACGCAGGGGGCCCCGTTGAAAGTACAGTTACTGAGGACAAAACCGGGATCAAGAACCCCGGTTCCATTGAATCCAAGCTTAATCACCGAGTTTGCGGCAACACCGGAACTCCAACTGGGGGAGGTCAAGGTAAAGGTCCCCGTGCTGGCGTCATAGGTCGCCGAAGCATTCCAGAAAGAGGCGGCAGCCGCCTCTTTGCCAAGACCCGTCGACTGAAACTTCAAAGTCCAAGGGCCACTGACGGCACTGGGAACCCAAACATCGAGTTCGCCGGTGTATCCTGCCCAACTATCCTGAGGCGTTCCCCAGGTACTCTGGGCACTCACGATCACCTGGGCGGCGGTTGCCGGAAGCGTTGCTGCGTGAGGTGCGAAAGTCGCACCCATCAATAAACTCAAGGGCAAAAGTTGAGCCCAGGGCTTGGAATGAAAGGTCGTCATGAGTTTCTCTCTAAATTGATTTCATCGGTGATTCAAGGAACCTATTTCCTTTGAACCGATGGAGAGAATCTAGGCCGCGCAAAGAGGGGATTCCAATGAATGATTCACAAGTCGACTATGCGTGAAATTAATCTTCGTTCCGTTGACCTCAACCTCCTCACCATATTTGAGGCCGTCTTTGAGGAATGCAGCCAAATCAAGGCCTCAGAACGCCTCGGAATGACCCAGCCCGCGATCTCCCACGCCATGGCTCGTCTTCGTCATCTCATGGACGATCCGCTCTTTATCGTGCGCGGCCGGACATTGAGCCCAACGCCACGAAGCGAAGAGCTCTATCTGCGGGTGCATGAAGCCCTGGCGTTAGTCCGGGATGAATTGCAACGAAAACATGCGCTGGACCTTGAAAACAGCCAGCGCACTTTCGTCATCAGCATCAGTCATGGTGCAGGCACCGTCAGCGGCCCCCACTTTCTAAATGCCTTTCGTGAGGCCGCCCCTCAAGCGCGACTGGTGATTCGCCATGTCGATCCTGAAGAAGAGATCCCGCAAATGTTGCGGGATCACCGTCTGGATCTGAGTTATCACCATTTCCGCCTGGACGATCCCATGTTGGAACACGTCCCCGCCAACCTTCACGAAATCGTGATGGTTGTCTCCAATCAGCACCCGAGGATCCGCGAAACACCGACAGTGGAAGGTTTCCTGAAGGAGCGTTTCGTGATGGTGCACGAGCCTTTGATTCGGGTTGAAAATGATTCGCTGGAACTTGAACGCTTCCTTAAACAAGTTGCCGCGCTGACCGCGCTCGAAGTCCCTGCAGCCAATCAGCTTCCCCTGTACGTTGAATCCAGCGACCTGGTCGGCATAACCAGCAAAAACCTGGCGCGCTGGATGACTCAACGCTACGACGTTCGTCTTCTCCCCCTGCCCATTCAGGTTCCCCCCATCGGGAGCTATCTGGTCTGGCATCGGGAGCGAGATCTCGATGCGACGCACCAGTGGTTCCGGGAAACCTTCCTTAAGATCCTGACGAAATACGGTACCTAGTCGATCTTCCACGATCAGGTCAAAACATCGGATGCACCGCCTCCACTCGCCCCTTTATTCAATATAAGAATATATTTCTAATCTTTTATTCTTTCTTATTTTCTTGGTCGATTGTTAGGATTTGGCTCAAGCCGGTTCGTGGTCGAACCCACACCCCGTGCTTCCGAAAGGAACCTTAAGCCATAACGAAATCGACCATGCCCCAATCAAACCCCCTCAGCGATACCGATGTCCGTAAGGTCCTCGATGCCATCAAGGGGCTTCGCTTTGGATCTGTGGAAATCACCGTCCATGAAGGACGGATTGTCCAGGTCGAACGGAAGGAAAAGATTCGCCTGAACATCAGCCTCAAGGATCTGGACCCAGAGGCTTCTTCAGGCGAGAGCAAAGCCTAACGCAATCTTTGTGCGCCGACCCTGAGCCGGGAGGCCGATTACCAATAAGAACACGCAACCGACCCTTGACTCCGGGGAGGTGCAATAACAATTTTTGACTCATCTCAGCCTTACTGGGGGACGCTCTCATGAGAAAAACAAAACTGGCTTTGCTGGTCGCTGCAAGTACGGGTTCTGCCCTGCTTGCGATATCACCCAGCGCTTTCGCACTCTCCGAGGCAGAACGCCTCGAACGCCTTGAAAAGACGCTTCAAAAACTGGAGCAGCGTCTTGAAAACTCCGAACAAGAAAACAGGATTTTGAAAAACGAACTCGCAAAAGGTAAGCCAAATAAAAGGGAAATTAGTGAGGCCAGCGAGAAAAAAATTAAAGGCACTGCAAACAATATTTCATCTTTAGGCGCAGATTCAGCTGATAAGCCGGTAACACATCCAGAATTGAAAGAGCTGGATAAAAAGGTAAAGCTCATTGAAAGAAAGCTGGAAGTTGAAAAGGAAGAAACGAATAAACGATGGGACAAGTTGCCAAAAATCGTCGAATTGGGAAGCCAAGGATTAAGGGTAACATCTTCCGATGAGAATTTTACGATGTACCTTCGCGCCCTGATACAGCAGGATTCAAGCTTTTATTTTGAAGATGACAAAACACAACCTTTGGCGTCAAATGGATCAGATCTTCCAAATAACTTTTACATGAGAAGGATACGTCCAATCATTGAGGGTACAGTATGGAAGTATGTTGATTATCGAATCATGCCAGATTTTGCGCCTGGTCCGAATGGCAATACTGCACCACGTATTTTTGATGCGATCGCAGACCTTCGCTACTTCAGAGAGGCCAGTCTTGCTGCGGGTATCATGAAGGCCCCGGTTAGCCTTGAAAGGTTAGCGAGCGCGTCTCACCTGAGTTTTGTCGAGCGCGCCTTTCCGACACAACTTGCACCCAACCGAGAAACGGGATTATTGCTACACGGTGAATTTGACAAACCTGGACATCCCACTCAGTTCTCGGCTTCAGGAAGGAACATGACGACTACGGGAAACTTCCCGATGTACATGTATCCTGACTTCTTTAGCTATCAGGTAGGTGTATTTGATGGAACCAGCAATAACGGAAGCTTATATTCTGACAACAATGACTCAAAAGACTTTCAAGGACGCATTTTTAGCCATCCATTCATCCATTCAGGAATAGAAAGCCTTGAGGGACTTGGGATAGGTCTGGCTGGAACTTATGGGACTCCAAATGATGTGGCGCTCTCCAGCTTCCAAAGCCCAGGACTCCAGAACATATTCAACTACACTGGAACAATCACGGTTCCAAATACAAAGCCGGCAGTTCTTACAACAGGAGCCAAGGCTGATGGAAATGCATACAGACTGTATCCGCAAGGATACTATATAAATGGGCCTTTTAAGCTGGTAGCAGAGTATGCGATCTCTAATCAGGATATTTCAAATCAGGTTTTAGAGAAGGGGTACAGTAAAAACAAGTACTCAATGAATGAGAACATTGAGGCATGGAACATAACAGCTGACTATGTGTTAACTGGTGAAAATAATTCATTCCTTAACCAAGGAATAAAACCAAGACACGCTTTTGATCCCCTTGGCGGTGGCGGATGGGGAGCTTTTGTGCTTGCAGCAAGATTTAGCCCCATAAACTTCGACTCGGAGACGTTTAAGAATGTGGGGACAAGCAAGAAACCAATATATCCCTTTGCCGACCCCGGAAAATCTGTGCAGTCCGCTGCGACATGGGCGCTCGGACTGAATTGGTGGCTTAGCCTAAATACCAAACTGATGTTCGACTACTCTGAAACAAGATTTAATGGTGGTGCAGTAGAGGAACTACCCAATGGCTTGCTAACAAATGAATTGACAGATCGCCAGACGGAAAGAGTTTTCCAAACAAGGGTCCAACTTGCATTCTAAAATTATTCATCATATATATTAAAGCCAATAAAATGATCACTAGATATAATATTATTTTAATTGCGGCACTCACCTTCTATGGCGCTTTAGGTCGCTGCGAAACTATAGAGCTTCTTAATGTGTCATATGATCCAACGAGAGAGTTTTATGAAGAATACAATAAAGCATTCTCACGCTACTGGAAAAATAAAACAGGTAATGATGTTAAGGTAAATCAATCCCATGGAGGGGGAGGAAAGCAGGCAAGAGCTGTTATTGATGGACTTGATGCCGACGTTGTCACATTGGCCTTGCAGTACGACGTTAATCAATTACATACAAAAGGGAAACTCATACCCGAAAAGTGGGAGGAAAGACTACCAAACAATAGCGCCCCCTACACTTCAACTATGGTTTTTTTGGTTAGAAAGGGAAATCCAAAGAAAATTCATGACTGGGATGACCTTGCCAAAAATGGGATTTCCGTTATTACACCAAACCCTAAGACTTCTGGCGGTGCACGTTGGAATTTTTTGGCCGCGTGGGGTTATGGACTCAAAAAGCTGGGTACAGAAGATTCCGCACGAAATCTAGTCAAAAACATTTATAGCAATGCACCAATATTAGATAGTGGCGCGCGTGGTTCAACAATAACATTTGCAGAACGCGAAATTGGTGATGTATTAGTGACATGGGAAAACGAAGCATTTCTGGCCCAAAGAGAATACAAGGATCAAGAACTTGAGATTGTTACACCCTCAGTCAGCATCCTTGCAGAGCCTCCAGTAACTGTAGTAGACGTTGTTGCCTCTCGACATGGTACCAAGGATGTTGCTCACGCATATCTTGAATATCTTTATTCAGATGAGGGACAAGAGATAGCTGCCAAACATCACTACCGCCCTAGAGATGCCAAGGTATTTGACCGACACTCTAAAGAATTCGCAAAGTTGAATCTATTTACTATCGCAGATACCTTTGGAAGCTGGGATTCTGCTCAAACCAAGTTCTTCAGTGATGGTGCAATATTTGATCAAATTTATGGCGTGAAGTAACAGGTCACTCTAAGGCCCACTTCTTCAGGGGCCCGATCTCAAGTCGGGCTCCTGCGGAAGAACCGTCTACTTGAAAGATTGCCTATTTAAGACCATGGAACGCCATCCCAAAAAAATCAAAATGGAACACGCGCGATGTCGAATGCGGCCCTGAATCGCTGACCCTTTTCGCCTTCCCTTTTTTGAGGATTGAACCCATGCCCCTGACCCATCTGATAGAGACCTTCAATCAACGTTTCATTACCGAAAATCAACTTCAGAGAGCTCCCTTTGACTTTAAGGCCGGACAGGTTTTCGGGCGTTTTGGAATTCTCACCTTTACCAGCGAATTTCGTTCGGTTCGGCAACTTACCCATCTGGATCAGATTCGTGGCCACGATACGGCGCCATTGATCTTTTCCTCGGCCAATCTTGTGGGTGGATCAGATGCTCTGGGTGAAGGGAGTGTCCCGACCATTGTGAGTTTGGACCGACTGACCCGCACCGTTCACATGCTTAATTACCTTCTCCTTGATCAGGAGAGCGGCAGTCTTTTCCTCCATGTTCATCCGCAACACATCCTCACGGTCAAAAAGGATCATGGGGCCTATTTTGAGGACATCATTCGAAGCTGCGGACTTCCCCTGCGTCGGATTGTGGTGAGCCTGACGCTGTCTGCAAGTCAGGATTCAAACCTTTCGGTGTTACTGGATCGACTTCGAAATTACCGTGAACGTGGCTACGCCATTGCGATTCGCTTCGATGGCAACACATCCGAGGAGCTGACGGAAAAGGTGAAAAGGCACTTTCTCCATCGACTGGCACCCGATCATGTTCGCCTTTCCATCGCCATGTTCGATCGGACGTATCAGGGACGCACCGGCGAGAGGCAGCGACAAAGCCTTTTGTCCGCGATTCGTCAGCAGGATACCCAAGTTCATTTCACTGGGATTCGGTCAACGGAGGATCTTCTCCTGAGCCGGGAACTGGGGGGCGATTATGTTGAGGGGGCCTTTCTTGAAAACGAGTACCTCACGACCCGAGACCTCAGGCGTTTTGCCTAGGGCATTTAAAATCGCTGGCTCCTAGCGCCACTTTGTCAGGTTTTTCGATATCTACGCTTAGAAACCCATCTGCACCTAAAGCCCCATGAGAACTTAATATCTTCGATGGCTTCCTCTCTCACTGTTGCTTGCAATCGTCGCTGGTCATTGACCATCGGGTTTTGCCGAAACCGGAACGTCTGAGGAAGAAACGTTGGAGGAATTGACCGAAGATGCGTGGACGGGAAAGAGAATTCCTGACGATGAGCGTCGCTTCATCGAAATCAGTTCAGCGGCTCAGAATGCGGCCCTACAGTAATGGGCCAGCCGTACCACCTATCTAGAACTGAAGAGATCGGCCAGACTCCCGAAAGTTTTATTTGTCTTCCAGGAATAGGTCGGTCTGATGTTGCTCTTGCTGTGGCGTAATATCCTTGGGGTCAATCCGGTTCAAGTGGTTCGGGCCTACTCGCCACCGGTGACCGCAGTCAGCGTCGATGCTGACGCTCTTCTTGTTCCATCGAACAACAGTGCCTTTGATGATGTTACCGTCATCCGTTTCGAACCACACGCGCTCGCCGATGCGGAACTCGACCATGGCAACCTGTGTGCGCAGCTGACGGATCATCTTGATCCGCTCAACGATTTCCCGGTTCAGAGCGATCAGCTCTTGTTCCGTTAGACCATCCAGGTTGATCTTCACTGTCATGCCTCTTCCAGCAACCGAGGTGTCCAACCTTGGAGTGGCAAGAGTTCGTCAATGCGACTATTCGGCCATACAGGGATGCATTCCAACGTATTCTTTAGCCAGGCATAAGGATCGATGCCGTTCGCTTTAGCGGTTCCGATCAGCGATTGGATAATTGCGGCGCGTTTCCCCGCTCGCTCAGACCCTACAAACATCCAATTCTTGCGTCCGATCGCAATCGGTCGAATGGTTCGTTCAACCGCGGTATTGTCGATGGGCAAATCACCACTGGTGGCGTAGCGCGTCAGGGCATCCCATCGCTTAAGGCTATAGTTGATGGCTTTCGCCGATGCCCCATTCGGTGCGGCAGAGACTCTTTGATCGTTGAGAAACTGGTTGAAAGCGGCAAGTGCCGGCACGGCCTTTTCGAGCCGAAGTGCCAGACGATCAGTGACCGTCATTGCTCTTGCTTCGTCTTCGATCGCGTATAGATCCTGAATATGCCGTAGGGCTTCAGCGGCCATCGGGCTCTGGTTTGCCTCATGAAGGTCATAGAACTTTCTTCGGGCATGCGCCATGCAGCCCAACTCAATACAGGGAACAGGGTTCTCCCTTTCTACTCTGAAGAGTGCGGCATATCCTGAATAATCATCAACGCACAAAGATCCTCGCCATTCGCCGAGAAACTCGCGAACATGTCGACCCGCTCGACTGCTCTGGTAATCGAAGAGAACCAGAGGGGGCCCATGATCAAGCGTGTTGGCACAGTAGGCCCAAAGGTAAGCCTTGTGTGTTTTGCCCTTGCCGGGAGCGAGTTGCTGCACCGGCGACTCATCTGCGTGCAACACCGATCGCGCAAGGAGTAACGCCTTCATGCGATCCCAAAGCGGGGTGAGATGAAAGCCCGTCCGGCCCACCCAATCGCCTAACGTTGATTGCGCGAGCGAGACTCCGCTACGGGCTGCAATCTGTTCAATGCGGTAAAGAGGCAGGTGGTCGCCAAATTTGCTGATCAGAATCCAGGCCAGAAGACCCGGCGTGGCCATGCCCCCTTCGATCAAAGCCGGAGCAATAGGAGCAGCGGAGATCGTCTCACAATGCCGGCAGGCATACTGGGGGCGGATGTGTCGGTGAACCGTGAATTTGGCAGGCTCGACATCCAGCTGATCAGTGACATCTTCGCCGATTTGAATCTGTTCCTGACCACAGCGGCCACAGGTACAGGACGCAAGGTCATGCCGGTGTTCAATGACGGGAAGATGAGGAGGAAACGGCTGTCTCCCAGCACGGTCTCGCACTTTGCGCTGTTTACTTTCCCCAGATTCGAGCGTGAGGGCTTCGATCTCCTCGGAGAGATTGCCGATGTCTTCGACAACAGCGTCATTGAAGAGGTCCTGTTGCTCACCCTTCAGTGATTCGCTCTTTCGGCCGAACTGAATTCGGCGCAGGTGGGCCAGTTCAAGCTTCAGTTTCTCGATGATGAAGCCATCGTGCCGGACCCGTGTTTCAAGGGCAAGATTCTGCTCTTGATGTTGCGTTTTAACGCGCTCAATTTCCGACTGAAATCCTGCCGCTAACGCCGCTTTAATCGCGGGATCAATATCCAGTTTTTCCAGCAGGGATAAGGCTTCCATGGGTATTGATTATACCGAGGTAGAGCCTTTATCTCCATGATTTGATTGGGTTTTAGGCGGCTCGCAACCGCGATAATCAAGGCTCCCAATCAGCTCTTGGAGACGCATTCAAACGCTGCCAATCAACACCCCGAATCAGCCAATCCCACTCTTCACGGGTGATGGTGAAGTTCTCATCAGCCTTTGTGGCCCAAGTGAAAGTACCCCGATGAAGTCGTCGCTGACAAAGCCAAACGCCGGTGCCATCCCACAACAAAATCTTGATGCGATTTCCTGCGCGATTGCGGAAGAGAAACGCATCTCCCGCACAGGGGTTATGCCCGAGACTAGCGCGGACCTGATGCGAAAGCCCATCGATTCCCTTGCGCATATCGGTGGGTTCCGGAGACATCCAGATTGCGCCTTGAAACTGAATCATGGCCGCTCCTGGATGACGACAGGAATCCAATGGGACCCAAGCTCACAGGAAAAATGAACGTCTGGCTTCCTATATTCACCAGAATGGAGTTCATTGAATCTCTGGCGATCTGCGCGCCCATCGAGAATCCGAACCGGGATTAATGCCGACGGGGCGGAAGGCCGACCGTACTCCATGACCCACAACCTAAGAGCACCAACATCAAGACCCAGGTTGTCGGCATAGTCCATGGTGCTCTGACCACTTCTAAGCCAGGCATCCACAACACGCATTCGCTTCAGTCTGGTCATTTCGCTCCTCCAATTAAATGGAGAGAGCATGTCTACCAACCTTACGAAATCACAGGTG
>JBILGU010000074.1:0-4047 GCA_044350805.1 Methylococcaceae bacterium | reverse complement strand
AAATTGCTCACCAATCAGCGCAAATCTTGGTCCGAGCAGAAGCTCACAAGTATTGGGAACAAACTTTTCAAACGACGCAGCTGAGCGCTCAGAATAATTCTGATCAAGCAACAAGTCACAGTCATGCTCTCGACCAGACAGATCCTCGATGACAGCAATCTTTGCTACATGAGGTCGCATCAACCGCTCCCAATTTTTGTCGAGCGTGTAACTATCGACAATTAGCCACTCGGGCCGTTCGCCTTGCAGTGCTTGAATAGTTTGTTGGGCATCTTCTTGCTGACTAACAACTTCGTCTACTTCAAGCAATGGCAACAGCACAGTTGCAAATAGACGATATTCGAGCGCTTTAAAACTCTTTGCTTCATCGTCTCGGCAAACAAATGAAACTTCATTACCTCGACTTCGCAAAACTTCTGCCAGGTTTATACATCGAGACAAATGCCCAAACCCCACCTCCCCCGACGCATCAACTCTAAAGACAACCCTCATAGGCCGATTCGTACCGGAAATCCAAATTCCATTAATTCTCTTTTGATCTCCAAAGGCGTTATTTCTGTGAAGTGAAATATACTTGCCGCACACAAAGCTGAAACATTCGAGTTACGCAGAACCTCGACCATGTGTTTTGCTCCGGCGGCACCACCTGATGCAATGACGGGAACATTGACTGCACTGCATACTGTTTCAATCAGACCTAACTCATAACCGCTCATAGTGCCATCTTGGTCAACTGAAGTGATAAGAATTTCTCCTGCTCCTCGATCAGCTAATTGACGAGCCCAATTACACGGTTCATCAGTCTGAATCTTCGTACCAGAGTCACTTACGCAAATCCAGCGGTCTCCGTTTCTCTTCGCGTCAATGCTTGCCATTATGCATTGCGATCCAAACCTCTCTGCAGCTTCAGTAAGCAAAAAAGGGTTCGAATACATAGAAGTGTTGAGAGCAACCTTGTCTGCACCAGCAACTAGAAGCTTCTCAATGTGCTCCAATTTTGAAATTCCACCCGAAACAGTAAGTGGTACGCAACACTGACTTGCAACATCTTTGATTAAAGAATAATTAGGCTCAGTATTTTTCGCGGTTGCCCCAACATCGCACAACATGATCTCATCGACATCACGAGCATTGTAAACTTTTACGGTTGGCAGAATTGGTCCAACTCGACGTAAGCTACTGAATTTCTCTCCCTTGACTAATCCGAAATCTTTCCAGAGAAGAGTTGGAATGAGCCTGATTTTCAGCAAACCTCAACCTCGCAAAAATTCTTCAGAAGCTGTCGACCAGCCTTTGAGCTTTTTTCAGGATGAAATTGGGTGCCAAAAATGTTTTTGTACTCAAGTGACGCAGTGAACGTCTGACCGTGGTTACAGTTCGCTGTCGCTATCGATTCTTCATTCAACTTCAGAACAAAACTGTGACTGAAATAAAAGTCAACATTTTGGGGAATACGAAAGAAAAGTCGACTATCACGACTTTGACACACGGTATTCCACCCGATATGTGGAAGCCTAAGACCCTCATCTTCGAGCTTGGAAACTTCGCCCTCCAAGAATCCCAGCCCGTCCACGTGCCCACCTTCATTTCCAAACCTTGCAAACAGTTGCATTCCAAGGCAAATACCTAAAATTGGTTTCCCTCTATCCAGTACCTCACTACGAAGAACTTCGTTCCAACCAAGGCTATTTATTCGTCTCATTCCCTCGCTAAAAGTACCTTGACCAGGAAAGATGATGTGAGATTTGTCAGATATCTGTTCTGGGTCAGACACGATGATCGGATTGTGGCCCAGATTTGAAACAGTTTGCACAATCGACCCCAGATTTGATATTCCACAGTCAATTATTCCTATGTCTTTTGAATTTGACATTGGAGGCTTAATTCTGTGGCCCAAAACGCTTTTTCAGATTGCCCTGACTGTCTTTGACAAAATTGCCAGATTCATCTGTCAGAAAGATCTCACGATTTGTGAACTTATCGCAAACCTCGACAAACTCATCAAGAGAAATTTCTAATGGTGAAAGTATTTGGTCAAGAGGTTTTCCTAGATACGACGATGGAAACTTGCCGTCACGCTCATTAACTATCGCAATAGCTTCGCTTCGAGACATTCTTCCGCGACGAATATGCATTGAAACGATGTCAGTGGCCCGACCAAAACCAAACTTTAAAAACTTGAAGTAGTCATGGATTCCAGTCTGATGGTTATCTAAGTTCTCGTAGTTCCCATAGGATCCTTCAACGTCCTGAGAAAAAGGCTCAAAACCGTGTTCAGACGAAACCTTGAAATTATCTAAGCCATCCCAGGCAAAAAACTGCCCAAGAAACACTGCAGTTACGTTGCTTTTAAGTAGTTCGTCTTTCGTCGGATAAGTGTAGGGAATCAAGTCTCGCTTTGAAATTCCGTATACATCTGCAAGATCGGAGACTCTTAACCCCAACAAGCCCCCAAATTCCTCAAGCCACCGCCGATCTAGAACTGTCGACTGTGCCGCCGAATCTGGACCCCCGTATTCGTTTTGCGAGTTTTCACCATAAATTATCAGACCAATTCCAAAAGATGCCGCAATTTTAAAAGGCACCGTAAAAATTCCTGAGTGCTCTGGCCATGAAATGTCACCAACTTCAAGAAGCCCGATGCGATTTAGTTTTCGTCGAACCAGAGGATTCGGGGATACTTGGATATGGTCAACACCTAATTCCTTCAAGTTTTCTATGTTCTTTCTGCCAAGAGCAGACTCATCACAAGTAGTTGCTGTGACACAAAGTGGATTCATACCGAACTCAAGCATTTTTATGACTTGAAACGTACTGTCTTTCCCTCCACTTACAGGAATGACACAATCCCAATTCCCATCACTCTTCCGAAACTTCTCAATAATTTGTAGAAAATTCGATTTTCGTTTATCCCAATCTATTTGCGGCCGTTCCAAAAACGAAGTGCACGCAGAGCAGACACCTTCTTGAGTGAAGTACAAGTCAGGCTTGCTTGACGGAAGTAAACAAACTGAACAATATCGAAACATATGTCTATTTACGTTCGATCAAAAACCAAGTTAAGTCATCTTGGGGAAATGAAGGGTCACGATGATAAGCAAAACCGTAATTGACCAGTCTCAGGTCGGGGTAAATATCCAGCATCTCTCCGGCAAAGTCACGTCTAAACAACTTGTCAGCGTGACCTCGATAGCTGACTGTGTCAGGTTTGGGGTTGTAGTACTCGCATATCAAAATAAACTTTTTAGTTGATTCATAAAGTTTTTTATAGACCATCTTGAGTTGATCTGGATTTATGTGGATTAAAACCCCTTTTATCAGCGCAAGATCGCATGGTCCACTGCTAAGCATCCCAGGTTCAAAATCACTAATCGCTAAGTTGAGGACTCGTGTATTCGGCAACGCGTCATTAATTTTGTTCGCGGCAACTTGGTTGATTTCAACTGCGATTTGTTCTTGACCTGGATACAAAAGGTCAAGCGCCCTCAAGTTCAGACCGATATTAGGGCCGAACTCAATTACCGAATTCAACTTAGGTGTTCGCTTAAAGATGTCTGCAAAAAGTGCAATATTAGATGCCAGAATGTTTACACCAACATTGCGATCACTGTATTCAGTGCCAAATTCTCCGGCCCAGAACTTTTCTTGATCGGTCTTTTCCATCTCTCCCACTTATCTGATTTGATTGATTTCTTCAAAAATTTGTTCTGCGGCGAGCCATTGGGGCTCATTATCAATGTCTTGAACTCTACTTGGGTCTATAAATACGCCAATTGAATCAGCTCCGAAGATATTCAGATCAGACTGCCATGCAGCAACTGTTGCCCAATAAAACTGAGCGGCATCACAATAAAGATTTGGAAGATCTTGAGTTCGCTTTGCATAGTTGTCTGGAAACAACATCGTGATGCGGTCTTCCGGAGTCTTTGTAAACGCTCTGTACACGCTGGGGTCAACTGAAGTAACTGAAAGAACAAACTTGCAATTGCTGCTGACTAACTTTTCTAACCCTTCATTGAGTATTTGCGCGTTAGCAAAAACTGATGT
>JBILGU010000043.1:0-13752 GCA_044350805.1 Methylococcaceae bacterium | reverse complement strand
GCTTCTTCAGCCTCTTCCATCGATTGAGGTTCAGGTTTCTTGTCGAGCGCGGGGTAAAACGAAGGTTTTTTCATGATGAGGATGATGCCCATCATGTATGAGGCTAGCAAGGGCGTGAACAGTTACGATCGATGGCCTGCCCAAGGATGATGGCCTGATGACGCTCTTCATCCAGCATGAACAAGGGAATGGGGTCAGAGACAGGTGATTCCGGGAGTTCTATCGCCGTCAGGACGGGTCCGTAACTTCGACGAAGGACGGCTCTGACTCTTGCAATCAATTCCCTGAGGAAGAATGGTTTTGAAATGTAGTCGTCGGCACCCTGCTCCAACCCGACGACGCGATCCTGCTCATTGTCCCTCGCGGTCATGAAAATAACGGGTATAGGCGTGATCAGTCGAATTTCATGAAGCAACTGGAACCCACAGCAATCGGGAAGACCAACATCCAGAAGGACCAGATCAATGCCGCCCTTTTGAAGCGCTGCAAGTGCTGCACTTCCTGATCCCGCTTCTACGACATCAAAGGAGTCTCTCAGGAGACCTGTCTTTACGTTATTCCTCGCGATTTCTTCATCTTCAACGACGAGAATGGTCTGACTCATACTTTCCAAATCTCCAGACTTACCCCTACATAAGAGTATCTGGAGTTTTCAATCCATGAACATCATCAATAGTGATGATTATTCATGACAAAGAGTCTTTTAATTTCCCCATCAACTGCAAAAGTGCAGGCGATCGTTGCGTTTCCTTGATTTGAGTTTGCTGTTGTATTGCGCTGACCGATGACACCCCTGTGGGTGTGACATGGCCTCGCGCAATGAATAGACCGATGGTCGCGAGTGTTCTTAATCGCTCCGCCCGAAGGCGCGGGGATAGTGCCTCGAGTTCCGCACGCAGTTCGGGGTGCGTGCCTTCTGGCCAAACCACGACGATCCTCATTACATTTCCCCGTAAAAATAGAATCCGCGAGCATTCGCAAGCTCAGGCTCCGGATTCATGAAAACCTTGGATTTTCCAAACTCATTCAACACACCCTGCCTATAAAGTGGCGCTCCACCTCCTGCGAGAATGACGATATCGACACTTCCGGCTTCCCTTCGAATGGATTGCTGAATGGCCTCAAGCGCCTGTCGCGTCACAACGTTTGCCGCCTGATCCAGAAAGGGCCTCAGTTCGACTTCATGACCAAAGAGGAATACCCGATTCCGACCGGACCTCAGGGCGTCTTCCAAACGGTCGATATTGACGTTTCCTTCGTGGGTCTCAGCAATCAATGTGGCTGTCTCCTGCAAGAGGACAGACATTGCATCCAGACTGGAACCTGAGCCCGAGTGCCTCAATGCACCCCCGTCAATGATCACCCAGTCCACCGAATAAAAACCCGGATCAATGACCAGCACCCGTCCCTCGGATAGCACACTGATCTCCTCTCCCGCCGTCCAGTACATGTCGAGATAGGCGCCCAGTGGCTGCGGTATGACATCGACCTGACCGACGGACACCTTCTTCCCTTGAAGGATTTGATGCGATCCGCTGAGAAGAACCTTCAGATTTTCTCTGATCTTTCCGTCCATCCATTGACGGACCGGAAGCCCCGTGACTAAACGGTCAACCTTCTTTTCTCCTGACCTCATCAGCGCGCTATAGAAAAGCGCTCGATAGGTGGGAGTCTCCGTATAGTTGCCGTGTAATGAACGCTGCCATAGATCAAAGCGTCCATGCCCAAGTCCTACCCTCCAGGGGGCTTCGTCAACAAAAAGGCGTGTGCCCTCCTCCCCGATGCGAATGCCATGTGGCAGACGATCCTCCGGGGCTGCCCCTGACGGAACGATTGAGGTTTCGGGGCCCTGCCCGACAGGCCCCATGGCTGTTTTCAGATTTGAATAGCCGATATCCAGTCCCAGAACAAATTCCATCTTTACCTCTTTGATTTCGAGTACAACCAAAAAAAGTCATTTCGAGTGATTCGCCTGAATGTGCACTGGGGGTTCACTGACGTGAACCTTTGCCGCTTGATCATCGAGTTAGGAAACTCAGGTTCACAGGGGGTGCACTCAAGGTGTTCGAGAGAGATTAAGGCGCTCTCGTGAGCGGTTCTGTGGGATGGATGCTCCATTGGGTGATCATTCCCTCAGGACCATGCCTTCAATGCGGTGAGACTTACGCCAGGGATCGTGAAGTCGGCGACATCTTCTTCAGGGTAGGAAGTCCTGCTGTGCGATTCCAACGATTTAGGGTGGAAAAGCCGTTTCATATCCACCATAGGGTCCGCCATGGGAATCAGAGCGCTTTCGGCACATGAATAATCCCTGAAACCCAGATATCACAAGGGTTTGGTGGGATATCCCTATTCAGTCACACCCGAGATAAGACTCGGAGAGCGTTTATGGATGCGCGATTTTCAAGTTCATTCCACCTACTTAGTAATTGGCAATATGAACATGCACGTTTCATCAGAAAAGAAATCCGTTTCCGTGGATCACAAAGATCCGACAGTGACTGTCGAGTGGTTATCAGGGGCCTTCGAGGATCTTGAATCCCTCGGACAGGAGGTGGTGGACAGGTATTGGCAGCTTTTGAGAGAAGCCCGAAAGGGACGTTCGCACCAAAACATTGGTTCAATCGGTTTGCGACTGCGTCGGAGAACGAACGGTGCATTCAGTCTCGAGTGGTATCACATGGCTTACCTTGGAAATACCAAGCGATCCATTGAAGGGGCCTACATTCGGAAAGGCCGGGCCCATCATTACTCTGTGGATGTTTTCCTGAGGAAGGAACCCGACTGGCTGAAGGTCATCGTCAGGGAGGTTGAGGAAGCCCTCGCGATTATTCGGGAGCGCCAGGCATTCCTGATCAAGATGAGATCGAACCTGGCTTCCTACATTGGAGCCATTGAAGGAACCAAGACCTGTGGCAGTGCCATGCTTGAATCCTTTAGATCACGGCAGCAAGGGTGAAGTAATGCGCCAGACGCAATATCCTGGAAAGCCGATGGATGAAGTCATTCAGGGCGAAGAAATACGCATCCAGCAAATCAAGGCGACCCTTCGACTTGATGTGGGCCATTTCGAAAGATATTTCATTCCCGTCCTTGAAGCCTATGCATCCTTCGTTCATTTGCTCCCCGCTTCAGAGCACCATCACCATGCGTGGCCCGGAGGGCTATTCACTCACGGGATTGAGGTGGCGCTCATTGCAGCCAGGGCCTCTAGCAAGTTCCTCTATGGGCATCGCGACCTTCCGAGGCTTCAGGACACCATGGAAGAGCGTTGGCGCTTGGGTATTGCTTTGGCCGGTCTCCTCCATGATGTGGGTAAACCGTTTGTTGGACTGAAGGTCGTCGGATCAAATCATGCTGTTTGGAACCCCTACTTCTGCTCCCTCACGCATTGGCTGAGTCAGGCGCGAGTGGACCAATATCACATCGAATGGGAAAAGGGCCGCCATGCCGTGCATGAGCAGTTAGGGGCCAGCATGCTACCCCTCTTGATCCCGAAAGCGGTCATGGAGCATTTGACGGAACACGGCGGCCAAATTTGGGAATCGATGCTGACCACCATCGCCGCATCGAACGATAATCGAAAATTCGGGGCGTTGGTCAAGACCGCTGACCACTTGAGTGTAGCAGCTGACCTTGGCAATCAAGCCAATGAAGCGTCTCCTATCCCCCGAGTACGAACGGAAGAAATCGTTCTCAGAACGATGCGGAAGTTGGTCGATGAGAAGGTCTGGACCTGGAACACGTCAAGATCACGGCTCTGGGATCTTGAGGGACAAACGTATGTGGTCTGGAAAGCCGCGGTTCATGATCTTTTTAAGATCTTTGAGGAGGAACATTCACACGGTATTCCTCGTGATCCCGACATCCTTGCGGATCTCCTGATTGAGCGGGGTATCGCCGTCCCCTGTCAGAATACAGATGGAACAATCAACCGATATTGGATCCATAAGCTTCCCGATATCGACAAGAGCCCTTACCTGCTTCAACTGACTCCGAACTTGATCTCTCGGCCGAACGCAGCCGAGCAAAAGAAAGGTAAAAACCCCATCAAGGGGTCGTTCGAAAGGGAGCAATCGCCCCCCGACTTGAAGGCCTCAACATTCGTAAGAAATGATCTGCCAGTCGACGATCCGCCGGCCAGCACGCATTCCCTAGATCCTTTGCTTTATGACTATTTCTCTCGGCTCATGCCGGGAGGATTCGGGAAATCCATCGTGACAAAGGGGAACTGTCTTTTCCTGCATCACATGGCCTGTGCTAAACAATTGGGTATTCCTGCGGCTGATCTGATCAAGGCCATTGTGGGTCAGAAGTTGCATCAGCCGGATCCGGTCATCGCCCAAAGAAACATCCAGGAACATGAGGGAAAGCTGGGGCTCTTGCTGAAGAAGGACATCAGCACGTGGATACTGAACGAATTTCAAAGTAGTGCTGAAAAGAGTGCTAAATCCCCCAAGTCAACAAAGCCAGAGAGTGTCCTCTCCAATCTCCTGAATAAGGAGAATCTGCCTTCTGCGAATGGGCCGCGCATCCCGTCGAAAGCAGCGCCCTGGAGGCACTCACATGCGGAGTGAACTCGATTATGAGATGCCATGGCGACCGAACTATGAAGGGATGACGATCCTCATGTGGATGGCTGCGATCCCTGTCGCTGCATTCATCAACTGGACGTATGAACTACCCGAATCATTGACCTTCTGGTTTGCGGGATTGGCCGTGTTCAAGTCCCTATTACGATTGCCAGGCGCATGGAAGGTGTGGCATCGGAATCATCGCCTCAGAGGCTTCGGTGTCCGATTGCTGGGGGTCAATGAATTCATCCGTCTCTGTCAGAAGATGCCGACAAAACTCTGGCTCGGCTGGGGATTTGAATGGCAGCAACGGCATGCCCAGCTGTCACATGAGATGCTCAAACAGGATATTGCATCTCTGGTGAGACCAAAGGTCGGAAGTTTCGGTGCCTATTGGATCCATGGTCTGGAACCGAGGGAGCGAGATACCTGTTTGGCCATCGAAGAAACGGCCGGTCACACCTTGATTGTGGGCACGACCGGCTCAGGTAAAACCAGAACGTTTGACCTTCTGATCACTCAGGCCATTCTCCGGGATGAAACCGTCATCATTCTTGACCCCAAGGGTGATCGGGATCTTCGGGATGCAGCCCAACGGGCCTGTGATCTGGCCGGAAAGCGTGATTCGTTTCTCTCATTTCACCCCGCGCGACCGGATGAGAGCGTCAGGATCAATCCTTTGGCCAATTTCACCCGGGCATCGGAACTGGCGAGCCGGATTGCGCAACTCATTCCCTCTGAAAGTGGGGCGGATCCCTTCAAGGCTTTCAGCCAAAAGTCACTCGACAACATCATTCAGGGCCTCCTGATCATTGATGAGCGTCCCACTCTGGTTTCGTTACGCCGCTATCTTGAGGGGGGTCCTGCCAGCCTGGTTGCAACCTCATTGGAGAGCTATTTCAAGATCTGCCTTGGCGAACATTGGTCGGCAAAGCTGCCCAAGGGCCGAGGTCATGGCGTCGACGCTGCCGCACAGAAACTGGTCCGCTTTTATCGCGACGTGGTTCAGCAGGAACACCCCAATCAGGATCTCGACGGGTTGGTTTCCATGTTTGAACACGACCGAACTCACTTCGGGAAGATGGTTGCGAGTCTGCTTCCCATCATGAATATGCTCACCACAGGATCACTCGGACCCCTTCTTTCGCCCCATGAAGACACCGGAAATACGCGCATACAAATGCCGGTGACCAATGCGTTCGAGATGATCAAGCAAAAGCAGGTCGTTTATATCGGGCTCGATTCCTTGTCGGATGGCATGGTGGGGAGTGCCATCGGATCCATTCTTCTGGCCGATTTGGCATCGACAGCCGGGAAACGATACAACTTCGGGCTCGGAAGCCATCCCGTGAACATCTTTGTGGATGAGGCGGCTGAGGTGATCAATGATCCCTGCATTCAGCTCCTGAACAAAGGGCGCGGTGCCATGATGCGGCTCTATATCGCCACACAAACCTTCGCGGATTTCGTTGCCAGGACGGGATCTGAAGCCAAGGCGAGGCAGATCCTGGCAAACGTGAACAATCTGATCGCATTGCGCGTGCTGGACTCTGAGACCCAGAAATACATTACGGATAACCTTCCTCTGACACGTCTTCGATACATCATGCGAACTCAAGGTGTCTCGACGCACTCAGACAATCCGGCCATGTATTCAGGCAATCTCGGTGAGCGCCTCATGGAAGAGGAAGGTCCCTTGTTTCCTCCTCAACTTCTGGGGATGCTGCCTAACCTTCATTTCATAGCAAAGCTTTCTGGGGGGCGGATTCTGAAAGGCCGGGTTCCGATTCTGACATCATGAAGACCTCGTTCGGCATTCAACTCCTTTGCTGGATCCTTCTGGGGGTCGGTTTTTGCTCCCTCAGCTTTGAATCATGGAACCTCGAAGTCGAGCGGATGGACAGGCGCTTGAGATACTCGTTTTTTGGACCACGCGTATCCCAAAAAATTGAACATGAGGCCTTGCGGGAAGTAGGAACGCCGCAAGAAGGGTCTCTTTGGCTTTCGCCAACCTTCAAACGTTTTGGATTGAAGACGAGCATCCCTGATTTTCAGGCTTTGGACCAATGGGCTATCGCGTTGGCAGAAATCGTGATCGATCGAATTCATCGAACTCTCTGTCGCCTCGATGTCGCTATCGTGATGTTTCCATTCAACGCATTAGTGATTTTTTGCTTTGTCGGGGATGGCTTGATGAGCCGAAGGGTTAAACAGCTTCGATTCGACTATCCCAGCCCCCTGGTGCATCGCCTGACCCTCCATGGCTTTGCCGGTCTTTTTGTAATTTCAATTTTGCTTGTTCTGGCTCCGATTCCATTTGCACCCCTGGAGATCATCGCTGTCTCAATCCTCTCCGCTTGGATCCTCGAGACGCATTTGCGTCACCTACCCAAACGGCTTTGAGTCCTCCATATCAATCATCCACATTTTCTGTGGATAACTCTGTGGAGGAACTTGTTAGAAAAGGACAGCCCTGCACCCTCTGTTAGATTGACCAAAAATTAGACAGCAGCTAAGTCATTGATTTTGTATTGAGTTAGAACATTTACCCACAGGTATATCACTGCTTACAGTGAATCAGACACTTACGAAATCCTGTGCAAAAACGTATGACTCCCAAGTCTCTGATCCGTATCAGGGTTATCAAAAGTCAAGTTGAAATAACAAAAAAAGGAGCAGTCACCATGACGGATGATAAGCACACCCAGATCGATGCGATGTACAGATTTCTCCCCAGCGATGCTGAACGCTCCCATGTCACTCGTTTGATGATGATGCTCCGTTCACATCGCATCCGTGATAAGCGGGAAGTTCCGAACAACGAATGGGTTCTCCTGGAGGAAAAAGCCCCCGAAAACTCTATTCCTGCCTGAATTAGGAGATATGAAAAGTTCTGCGTACGATACCCAGTCTAATCCCAGCCAGCGAATCATAGAGGCGTCCAAGGGCCTGAGGGACAGAATGTCATGTCAGATGGCGTGACCGCGCTCAATGAAATTCGGGAAAGGCCATGCCAAAAGGCGGCGCGACCTTAACGGTTTACCATGAATCTTGAGTGCCTCCCTCGAAATCAGCCCTCTACAGCCACAAACCTTACATTTCAAAAAGGAGACCCCATGAATCAAGCGCCCGGTCGACCCGCATGGCTCGAAAAAATCCAGAAACACGGCTTAACCCCTTCCGTTCTGGAGCATTATCTCGAATCTGGCTGGCCCATTGAGGCCATTGCAAAAGATACGAATCTCGACATTGAAGATATCAAGAACGCCATGATGCGCTGGGATCTATCGAAAGAGCGTGATGACGCATCACTGACAGGGTCTCTTTAGGGCTTGTGCAGCCCCAGGAGGTCTCATCCAGCGATCGCTTGGAAAGTCCTTTCGTATAGCGGTATGCCATGATGCCGTCCTTTAGAGGCCCCTTCAGACCCTGCCCATCAACTCAATCGTGAATAAAAGATGAATCCATCGAAAGGCACCACTTATCAACTGGGATGGATAGGGACTGGCCGCATGGGTCTTGCTATGGCCGATCGTCTAATATCGGCAGGACATGACTTTAAGGTTTGGAATCGAACCCCATCCAAAGCACTTCCCCTCGCTGATAAGGGCGCAATGGTTGCCAAGGGTCTCTCGGAACTAGGCTCCTGCGAGATCGTTTTCATGATCGTTGCGAGCCATCACGAGGTCGACGCGGTTCTGTTTGGTGAGGATGGCCTTCTCTCAGGGGATGACAAACCCCGGATCATCGTCGATTGCACCTCAATCGGTTCAGATGAATCTGCCGCCGTTCGGGAAAAACTGATCCAACTCGGTATTGCGTTCATTGCCTCACCCGTCTCAGGCAATGCCAAGGTCATTCATGCGGGGAAACTCTCGATCGTCGCTTCAGGACCTGAAGAAGCATACAAGGAGGTCGAGCCTTACCTCCATGTGATCGGCCGAAGTGTTTCCTATGTCGGGACGGGAGACCTCGCCAGAATTGCAAAGATCTGTCACAACGTGATGTTGGGTGTAGTCACCCAGAATCTTTCGGAGATTCTCGTCCTCGCGGAAAAGTCTGGCCTGAAACGGGGTGATTTCCTGAATTTTCTAAATTCGAGTGTAATGGGGTCGATGTTCACCCGATATAAATCACCGGCCCTCACGAATCTCGACTTCGAGGTGACATTCACCCCACAACTGATGCTAAAGGATCTCGACCTTGGACTCTCAGCGGCCCGGGCTCTTGGAGTGCCGATGCCAACGACGAGCACAACGCGTGACCAGGTTCAGTCCCTTATAGGCCACGGATATAGGGAAGATTTTTCCCAGTTGCTCCTCTTGCAGGCCGCTGCTGCGGGACTCCTTCTCAGATCAGAAGAAACCGACGTGGATGATGGGTTATAGCCCTCCCCAAATCACCTTCCACTCTTTAACAGAGTATTGAGTCGGCCACGATCATCTTTGCTGGCTAGCTACTCGGTCATTTGCCACAGAGGTGCGTCATATCAACCCTTCGCACAGGGCGATGAAGGCGCCTTCGAAGCATTGGTACCACCATAGATAGGGCGTATTACTGCAATTAAGCGACATGGCTCGATACTTGCGTAAGAGTGGTTAAGGGCAAACTTCCCTTGGTTCACTCTCTGTTTACGGCTGTCTTTGTTGGAGTCCAATTCGGCAGCCGCTTTTTCTCAAGGAGGCGCAATGCAGGCCATCGATTCGGTGTTGAGACTTCCAAGTACACCCCACTCCTTCTCACCGGCTTTTAGCGAGATCCTTCGGTTCTGTTCTCAGGTGGAAGACCCAAGCCCTCATGATGTGAAGGCACTGACGGCGATCTATCGCTGTGTCCGACATGAACTCGACGATAGAGAGAAAATTTACGCAGCAAAGATCATTGGCTTGATGCGGCTCAAGTTATTTTGACTCCTGCTGACCTTGATGGCGCCCTGAAAATGAATCGAAACCGATCCTTTTCCAGTACGTTGGTGTGGCTAGCTTGATCAGGGTGAATCGTCGATATCTTCAAACTCGATCTCCTGATCGAGCTCATCAACCGTAATGAAATCAATTACCTCGACTCCATCAAGATCTTCCGTGGTTTCGTAGATTGCATACGGGGGGGAAGACATATCTGCGCCTCTATCATTGAACAATGGAACTGTTACCACTGTCTCTGACCATGATTCTTTGCAAATGGTTGCCAGGCCGGTGGGTATAGATTGTGCTGTGC
This sequence comes from Methylococcaceae bacterium, assembly GCA_044350805.1. Classification (GTDB taxonomy): domain Bacteria; phylum Pseudomonadota; class Gammaproteobacteria; order Methylococcales; family Methylococcaceae; genus UBA6136. Next base: position 3,961 of record JBILGU010000043.1, on the reverse strand, counting down.
TATTAAAGTCCCCAACGAGGTATCAATCGATCGTTACCCCAGCCGTCAATTGCTTTCCCACTTTAGGGATTTTGGTTCACCCTAGCTCTTCAACTTGACCTCTTCAGCGCCGCATGTTGATTCATAAGTTGCCGGAACTCGCGACTGAGATTCCCGGGCTCATGAGGTGCCTTGGCATTGAGCGGATCAAGAATCTGAAGGATGGCCGCCTCAACAGTCACTCCAGGACGAAGGGCCTCCCCTGTGGCCAACTCTAACAGTGCCCCCAAGGTCTCATCACGCTGTTCTGAAGAGCGAATCTGCTTGAGAAATACGACTTGGTCGTGCGTTAGCTGATCAAGTCGTTCGGCTAGAGAAAACCCACAGTACGTCTGCCATTCGGTCGATGGGGTGACTGATTTAGATTTCTCTCGTCGAAAGAGGTAATCCAAGAGACTCATCGCATTCAATCTCTAAAGTGATCAGCTCGATTATTACAAAAAGAGAACCGGCATTACGTGGCATAAAGGATCAAAACTGGAACGCTCAAATGGTCTTGGGGTTCTATCCGGGCGCTAATCGCATGAACTCGGAACGATGGTCTCCGATTGCGGCGAAGTCTGAGTAATTGGAGTAGAGATGAAAATACACGTCCCGCCATGTGCCCTTGTGACCATGCTCTGAGCCATGCGGACTGATACCGACTGGTTGTAATACGCAGCATATCCCTACAATCGAATTGGAAGCGGTCGGTGGGGTGGAAACTCCATGGGGGGCCACGGAGCGAAGGCTGGCCGCTTCCTTCTCCATTAAGCAGGAGTTAGCCTTTTTCAGTCAACTAAATATGAGCTTTGCAAATTTCATTCTCATTCGCGCTTCAGGCGGATGATGACAAGCCTGAACCGCTCCGGGTTTACCCAAGGCCTCTCCTCAAAGGGTCAATCCAACTCACAATTCCCTTTCATTGGCTTTTCTCATGCTCGCGCTCAAAGAGCCTCAGCCTGACCGATAAAACGGGGGCAAATCCCACTAAGCTGCCCATTGTGTTATCGCCGAGTAACTGGCGATAAAAGCGATCTTCTGTTCCTGGGGAAATATGAGAGAACGCGAATTCAGACGGTTAGCGACTTCTTGACTGATACCAGAATATAGCCAGTTTGGTTCTGTGTGTGGCTCTTGCCTTATGAGAGGCAGAAAGCACAGTTTGTCGAATCTCCGCATGGTTCGCTTATTCATCAGGCCGGCCTCTAGCAATCCATCAGCGGTTTCATGAACGGATGCCAGCACAGAATCTCGGTATGTTCTACGGATCGTACCTATCTGGTGACATTGATCCAGTCTTCGACCGCTAGAACTCCCCCAGGAACAAGGCTAAATGCCTTGTCGTGAGTAACGAGGGTTGCATTCTCCGCTACGGCATGTGCGGCGATCATCATATCCAGTGCACCAAGGGTGACTCCGGCACTTGTACAGGCGGCTCTCAAGTCGCCATATACCGTGGCGGTTGTGCTATCCCACGGCAAAATCTGAACCCGCATTAGAAACGCCTTGATAACACGAGTAAGGCCCGTTGGATGGCCCTTCCGAGCCACCCCGTACAGTAACTCCGCTTCTGTAACGACCGATATGGCAATGCTACTCATCGGCAAGGTCTCTAGCCGTTCACGGACCTCAGGAAAATCTCCCTTGATGATGTAACTCGCCATATTCGTGTCAAGGATATGGAGATTCAAAACAGGAGCCTCTCATCCGCCGGTAAATCTTCACGATCCGCCATGAAATCTGATGGGATCTCGGACTGATCAGCAAGTTTAAAGAACTCTTGCCATGAAATCGGTTTAGGCGATAACACGACCTCCCCAGTGCGTGGATCTCGCCTAATGAAGACTTCTGTTCCCTGAAAACGGAACTCCATAGGAAGTCGTACCGCCTGGCTTCGTCCTGTCGTAAAAAGTTTGGCTGTTGTTGGCATATTCATCTCCCAAAGATAGATACCCTAGATACATACCGCCCATGCAGTATACCAAAGATAGGTACCTCGATATGGCCGCTAATGAGCTGGGTGTGCGACTTTCTGCAATCTAGAGCTGGATTCGTAAATCCATGGGGAGAGCTGTGGTTAGGCCACTAATTCCTTCGGCTTCTTGGGGCGACCACCCAGCTTGCCATTCTTCCGCGAGGCGGCTGCCTTAGCCTCCGTAGAGGCTGAACCACCCTTTTTGCCTCTCTCCGCAGCCATCCAAGACTTCGAGCCTAAAAAGCCTTCAAGGAGAGCGGGCAAGTAAATGTCGGCATCCAACCGGGGGAAGTGAATACCAAGCCCGGAAGGGCTAATCGCAGCATCCGACAAATCATCGGGGTGCGCTTGTTCAAGGCCTTGAGCCAGCTTTGGAGAAAACGCCACTTCCAGCCCAGAATCCAACGCGATCACAACGCGCGAAATCCGGCGGTCATATCGCACAGATATGGCGGATGGGAATGTAGCGATGGACCCTTTGAGTTGGACAGGAGATAGGAAAAGTTAATTTATTTCCTTCATGATGGGAACGCCCCATCGGAGGAAAGTGATGAGAAGACCAAGAAGAACTCATTCTCCTGAGTTCAAACCGAAGGTAGCCCTTGCTGCTTTGAGGGGTGACAAGACCCTCGCAGAGCTGGCCAGAGGAAGGCGGCCTAACCCGGAAACATAATTAACGACCTGTCCAAAAACACGGGTCCATTTCTCCCTTCAGAGGATTCCAAATTGTCTTCAACGCGTGATAACAATCCGCGAGATGTGCCGCTGGGATTGATGACAATAGTGCACATCTGAATTTCAGCTTCCGGAAACACCTGTTCCAATAGAAGACCAAGGCGCAAATATTCCTTTTCGTCTATTGTGACGATCAACACGGAGTCCCGCGGATTAAGAAGCTCTTTCACCGCTAAAAGACGCATCTCCATCATCGCCAGCCACTTGCTATGGCGGTAGAGATCATCACCCTCTACATAGTCGTTGTTGTATTTCCAGTCTTTGGCCCCTGTGTTGTAAGGAGGGTCAATGTAAATGACGTCCACCCTACCCCGATGCGTGTAGGACAACGCTTTTAGAACGTGGTAATTCTCTCCGTTGATGACGGTGTGATAGGGCTTTCCCTCCCCGCCTCGACCTTTCCCGTGCTCACCATTCCTGGATAGATCGTGTCTCTGAACTCAGCGATAACCACAAGATCATCCAGGCTAATCAACTGATGTTCTTTATTGGCTTTTTCGCTGAACTCTATGCCCGCTGTTTTGGCGGCTTTGTTGATCGTTCTTACACGCCAAAGTCGCTGATCACCTTTCTGAGAGGAACCGCGTGGCGGTAACACACGAGCTTTGTCTCCTTTTCTGACTGGGCGCTGCGGAAGCTCCACCACTTCAGGCCTGTGACGCTCGAAATTAAGTCCAAAGGGCAAGCGTGAAGATAGGCTTTTGTACTCCCTCTCCAGGTCCGCACCCAGTTGTGGGTCTTTTGCCTTGGCCTGTGCAATTAGGTCGGTCAGTCTCGACATGAAAATCCTTTATCTCGTTATCCGTAGTCTTTAACAGCAACTCAAGCCGTATAAGAAGCGGCTTATCTATCGTAAAAGCACTGGGAATCACCTCATACAGCTCTTCGGATTATCTCATTCGTGCTTCTCTAGACAGACATCTCAGCTTTCTCGATTTCATCCGAACCCACAATCATTTCTGCCTTCTGCTAAACCTTTAGGTGATCAAAGATTTTTTCTCAGGTTGAAACCAAAACTAGGGATAAAGAGCTGGATTGAGGTATCCGCGAAACTCCCAAGTGATGTGGGCTTTTGCCCTAAAGAAAATGGAAACTCTCGACCACTAGGGAGCCGCGGAATAAATCGGTGAGCCCGGTAAATTCAGGGCTCCCGGCCAGTAAAATAGACGGCAGTTCTTCCGACCGCCAATTAACGTAAAGCGATGCAGCAACAAACCAGCTTTCTGGACG
>JBILGU010000008.1:0-127810 GCA_044350805.1 Methylococcaceae bacterium | reverse complement strand
TCTGCGAGGAAGGCATCCAGGGCGAAGCTGTCACCATCAGGCTACCCATCGATCACATCCACTCAATCCCAGCCTCAAATCAGATCGAAAAAATGGCCGCCTGATCAAACCCCGTGAACGGGTACCCATCGATCTGACGCCAGGGGAATTTGGCGTTCTTCAGGCCATGTCCTCAAGACCCGGAGCTTTCTTTACTCGGGACAAACTGCTGTACTTTATTGCGAAGGATGTCGAGGCGCCAACTGACCGCATCATCGACACCCACGTCAAGAAACTCAGGGCCAAAATGCGGAAGGTGGCTCCCGACATCGAGTTCATCTCAACGAAGTGGGGATTCGGCTACTGCTTTCGTGAGATCGGCTGATGGACAGAATCTGGCGCCCGATCTCACTGGTCTATTTACTAATGGCCTTCACCGTTGTCACGCTCATTTGGTTTGTGGCGCAGCGGATCAATTCTTTTGAATCACGAACCATCTCCATGCGAGAGGGTTACCTCAACGAGGTGGCGCATATTTGTGCAGGTAATCTCAGTCAATTGGAAAGGGCAGGACTTTTCACACCCATCAATCTTCACCAAGCGTTTGAGAGCTTTGCTTCCATGGACGCACGCGGTTACTACGATGCTGGGGAACGGCAGGCACTTGCACTACATGTCACTGTGACGGATGAAAAGGGTGTGGTCCTTTACGATACCAAGGGTAACAATCTGGGGGATGACATTTCAAATAGAAGTGAAGTGAGTGCCGCCTTGAAGGACGATTACCAGCGCCGTTATGAACGTATTGACCAAGACACGTTCAATTTGTTCGTGGCCATTCCTCTCAAGATTGATGACCGAATCTTTGGTTCGGTCATCGCCTCGAAATCCAATGCAACACTCAAGCCGCTGGTCAAAGAAACTACACGCAGCATGGAACTAGTAGGTCTTGCGGCCGCTTTCATTGTCACTTTGATTATTGCCACGTTGTTCCTGATCTTTCTTCGGCCCATCGAGTTATGGTTTGCTTATACGGAACTCTTCAAGCGTCGCCAACACCCCATCAAACCGAACCTTCGGAGAACTCGATTCGGGATCTTTGGTGAGGCCCTCGACCATCTCTTCGAGGCGCTCTCCAATCGCCGGTACATTGAATATATGATGAGTTGCATGGCGCATGAGATGCGAAACCCTGTAGGGTCGATACAGACCTCGGCTGAACTCCTTCGCAGGGATATGTCGGAAGAGGCCTTTACGATGGGCATACGGAATATCCATGCCGAAACAGAGCGGATGGACAAGACGATCACCAAACTGCTGAATCTTGCCGCACTGGAAAAGCGGAATTCCTTAAAGGAACTTAAACACATCGAAGTTCGTTACATACTTGAAGCAATCGATCTACGCTTCCGCGAACGCATGGCGGACAAGGGGATTGCCCTCTCTGTCGATGCACCTTCCGGACTCAAGATCTATTGTGAACCCGACCTCCTGCTTCAGGCACTGGGCAATCTGATTCAGAACTCGATGGATCACTCAGAATCTGGAACCCGCATTGATCTTCTGGTGTTCGAGCAAGACAAGAAAGTAGAGTTTCAGGTGATCGATCAAGGCTCTGGAATTCCTGACTTTGCCAAAGAACACGTCTTCGACAAGTTCTATTCCATCAAGACTCGGGGCAAAGGGATTGGCCTCGGACTGTCACTCGTTCAGGAAATCGCTGACCTCCACTATGGTGCTATCAGCATTGGCAATCATGATTCGGGCGGTGCGATAGCCATTCTCACCATCATGAAGTGAGTTCGAGAACCGTTTCTTTTGAGACGCACTTCATGAGCCTTGCTGCCATGATCCTTGCACCAGTCCCTGTGGCCTGTGGAAACGGCATCAAGTGTGAGTGTGCCGTCCAGACTCTCTGAGTCGTCATCAACCGCACCAGTCGACACCGCCAAGTCTCCTTTCACTATCCGGCGGGGAACCGACGCGGGATCATCGTCAAGACAGAGTGGGCTGCCCTGACGATGTTCATGCTTCTTGCCCCATCCCAAGGTCACTTCAGTACCCAAATGCTCCTATCGGAAGAGCTTACCGTTGGGATGGGATCTCCTTTTGATTCATCCGGACGCGTGATTCGAAACAGAAATTAAGCTCCTATTTCGTTCATCTTCACAATTTCCTCACAACTTCCCCATGGTTGGAATGAAGCATGGGGAATTGTCCATGATTTCCCCATAATTTCCTCACGACTGCCTTTCAGACTTGGGTTCACCTTCATCAGGGAGAACCAAGGACATGCATCACGTCACAGCTTCGCTTGATCAAGCGAAAACTCCAACCCGTGGGAATGAAATCATTCAACGGCTTCTTTACCCCCTCAGCGGCCTCGCTTTAGGAGCGGCTGGTTTCGTCGTTCACGCCGAATCCAATCATCCTTTTTCGGTTCCAAATCGGAGTTCAGGGCCACTGCTTGAAAGCGCTTTAAACCTTGCGGGCACGCATTGGGAACGAACCGCTCATCACCACCACCTCGATCCCTATCTCCTCTATGCGGTTGCACTGGTCGAGTCTTCACGGATCGATGAAGGGCTCGCATCCCCCTGGCCATGGGCTTTGAACAAGGCGGGTAAGGCGCTCTATCCGAAAACATTTGATGAGGCTCTCGGGCATCTCAGAAAGAGCATTGATCGAGGAGAGTCGAACATCGACGTCGGTTTGATGCAGGTGAACTACCGCTGGCACTTCGAACGGGCAGGGAGCCTGACTTCTCTGATGGATCCGGTGAAAAACGTCGACTTAGGCGCTGAAATTCTCTCGGAAGCGATTGCATCGGTACCGGGAAATCTCACTCTCGGTGTTGGACGGTATCACGCCTGGCAGGATCGGGCGGAAGCCCTCCAATACGGGGAACGCGTCCTCAAGCTTTCATCACGCCTGCGGCAGACCGCAGGCAGGAAATAGGTGCGGTCATGGATCACGATATCGCAGAATTGAACCGACTCTTCATGCTGAAAGTCAGGGAATACGCGCATTCAGGCCTGGAACACAAAGCCCGCTATCTCCTTGGCGTGCCGCCCGATGTCATCCACCTGATCAAGAATTTATCGCTGACTCAAATCCAGAATCTCGCGAACACCAACATTTCTTGTTTCAGTTGGAGGATTCCCCCTTCACTGTTGAAGGAGTTGCAGATCGATGGCTACACCGCACGTGAATCCCAGACCTTCCAGACACACCTGATGGCGAGTGTGACCCAGCAAAAGGGGACGATCCAATGAAGATCCATTCTCTGGATAAATGGGAACGCTGCGAATTGGCAGCAGAACTCATTCGAAGGAAACTTCGAACCCATCACGTCAAGGATCTCCTGAATCTCCCTGACGCCGAAATCCGTGAAATTCACCGGATGGTCCATGGGACATCGCCCAGTCCTGGGGGGCGACGTTCCAGCCTTTACTGCTGCAGAACGCGATGGGATCAACAGCGACTCAGCCTGCTCTTGTTGCTTTATCGGGACGTCGGTGGGCCCGAGGCGCTCGCCAAACCGGTCAACAGTCGAACCCTCATTAATAGCTTCGATTTATTTCAGGAGGTTTGCCCAAGCCCAAGCCTTGATCTGACGGACGCCTGGATATTGCTATCTGATTACCACAAGGGCGAAATTATATTGACGCCTTGCCGCTTATGTGGAATCGATTATCTGCAGTTTCCCAATGCAGACATTCCAATATCATGCCCATTCTGTGAATTAAAAAGTCGAAGGATCGCCAGAAATATGTTTGATTAGAAATAGCTCATGCCGAGCATTTCTGTTCATGCGGGCGGAATGATGGGGCGGTTTCCTTGTCCATAAATAAGGGCAGGGTAGGACCCAGTCCGCGACTGGATACGATGAGTTCCTAGACTCATCCTATTGAGTCATCCAACCTCAAAGACTGTGTGGAGATCTATCCCGTGAATCGTGAGCTTGAGCAACTCGAAGCCAGTTACGGTGGCAAATGTCTACCCGCAATTAGAAACAAATACCGGTGGAAAGCCCCCTGGCCGATGGTCCAAGGCAATACAGTCAGTTGCATCGTAAATCGGGATGGATCCAGAGTAATTTTGGCCACTGGACGGGCCGCAGAAGTCACCAGAAAACTGCTAGGCCCGGAAGACTCCACCAAACTCATGGGGAGTAATGGCAGCGGAACGCATTATGCGGTTTGGGTTCTCAATGGCCCAACGTATGAGATAGAGCATGCCAATCTGACCAAACGACCTCTTATCCCATGAGAGGAGTGGCCTCGGATTGAGCCCCCAGCCCCTCCTGAAACCCATGCGGACGATAGCCCGATTCGCTACTTTGAGCTGAAATCCACCGGAAAGTTGGATGGCTTCTGGGGAGATGCCGGATTTGCCTTCTTTTCCTTCAGCTGCTTTGCGCGATGGACTTCCTGAGCCATGGTCTTGAGCCAGGGATGTTTCTTCCCGTTATTCATAAGTCTCCTTTCAATTACATCAAACGATATCGCCGGAAGATTTCGCGCTGGGGTTTTTCCCCGGTCGAAATTGGACAACCGCCGTTGCTGGAACTTGGACGGCTTCCCGAGTCTTGGGGTTCCGCCCTAATCGGGCGGATCGTGTTTGGCGATAGAAACTCCCAGGGCCACGGATCTCTATTCATTCACCCGCTGCAATCGTTTCGGCTATTTGGTCGATAAGGTTTCGAACAGCAACATCAACCCGATTGGGAGACCAGTGCCGGAATCGGTAGGTGAGCCGTTCGATGATTTCGGTTCGGGTCATAAACAACGTTCGAAGGATCATGCGGCGATGCCCCAGAACCAATAAGGTTTTCCACAATATCTGTGGATAACATTGTGGGTTGGGGTGTTAGCTCCCCCGTCTTTCGGGGCCTGTAGCGAATCGCCTGATAAATGGTCAGTCGATGTAACTGACTGATTCTTATTATTTATTCCGTAACCCACTGTTTCTTGGTTGGCGGCTGACGATAAATCAGTCAGTTATACGAGACTGTGCAAAAGAATGGCTTGGCTCTTGGGCTGCTCACCCATTTGTCAAGGCAAACAACCTCATGCCTTGGCAACAACCTCTTCAAGGGCTCTAAGTCGCTCTCTTCGATCCATCCATCACGCCTTCACGGATGGCTTCCAATGCGGCGGCATAGGCCGATTCCTCTGAAGGATAGAAGTCCTCCAGAACAACGCTGGCGTTCTCTTTATCAGCGAGCTCAATCACCCATTCACTCTCAGGAAGACGATAGAGGGTGATTTCGATGGCCCGACCTTCGTAAACGAAGGAACCACCCAAATCAGAATAAATCAGTAACTCCGGAGATGGGCTCAAAATGCTCATTTGATCTCTCCAAATAGACCGGACCCGGCTGGAGAAGGGGGCATATCCAGCGGGTCAAGTTCAAGACCACCTTGGTTACGGGGTCAGGCGACGGTTTGATCTTATTGTTGTTTTTCTGCTTTGCCGACCGCTTGCCGGTTGATGGTCATGATCATTATTGTTGCTTCAGGAGTCAACGATTTTTTAGGTATTTATGGGGGGATATCCCATAAAGGCGTTGCATTGCTGGTTCCATCAGAAATGAGGTGTCGCCATCTGACCCTCTGAAGATCAGATTCCAGATGATCGAGAAGATCTTGAGCCGACCGATGAACATGATTTGATTGAGGAAGACGGTCTTGATGAAGAGATCGAACCGGACGATATTGATGACAGCCCTTAATCAAAAGGGATCCGTGCACGATTGAGTCATTAACAATGCAAAGCATCATTAGAGGATGGCTTCCGGGCCTGCGAGGAAATGGACTAAGGAAAAGACGCGGGCAGGCATCAAGGCCGCAACGGGCAGGGATACTCGAACCGTTGATATGTTCGGTAAGGAAATAGATCCAGAATGAATCACTGACTCGAAACACTCACGGACGCTAAGATTCTGACTCTCGTTGAACCCCTCATGTCGATCATGATGGAGGGCTCAACTGAAATAAACCACGTGAAACATACCCGCGATTCCAAAGAACGGATGCGGTGTATCGTGACTCCGGAACATGTGAGATGGGTCTGTGAGGACTATAAGGCGAACAGTGATGGCCTCATTCAGGCCACCGCCAATCTTTCTGATCGCTGATGCCTTAGCCATTGGCTAGGCTAATAGGAGCGTAAACGGATTGCGTCTGGTACCTGGTCATTGTGCACGTCGAACTTAAGCTCCAGAACCTATCCCAAGTTCTCATTCGAGAACATCAAGTTTGCCCTCTCGCTGGCCTCCCGTTGATTGTCAGCAACGACTCTGAACGTATGGGTCACTACGGCTTTAACGACGACTTCGTACACTTCCATCACACACCCCATGGGTAAAGCCATTACGAATTGAAAGGATATTCTTCGGGGGGCTGGTCTCGAATCATCACATGTGATGATTCGGGCATGAAAATCAGATGAAGATGCGTATATCTCAGATTCATGAACCTGATGACAGACAGGCTTGATCAACATATCCGTCAGGTGTTCGCCTCCCAGAACCGCAGATATTTGATCGGCTCGGTTTGCTTAACTCGTGGGGATTTCGACCTTAGTCCTTGGGGTCAGGGATGGACCGGTACTGATGGACTCTCATGGGCCGACTCTCTCGCTTTGCCGCCGCCCTTTCCGCTTTGCCCTCAATGAATCCAGAAGTCCAACTCAGTGACCTTCTGTCACCGGCAACGCACTCTCTGCCCTTGGGATAGGGGTTGTCATCACTGAATCCACCCGTTAGGCCCGCTGAATAGCCCTCTCTGAAGGCCTTGTCGTCATATTCAATGTCAGGTTTCTTCTTCACCAGGGATTCTTCACAAATAAAGTCCTCATTTGATGCCTCACTCAATTCAGTGAGCGAGACAAATCGTGAATGTCATGCGTAGGGGAGGGCGGTATCGAGACCGATGCCGCCAAAGCAACGAACGCATCTTGCGAGGGAAGAGATTCAGCCGATCATCGTTCTGATGTGATTGATTGCAGCTTTCATAGCGGAGGCCGATTTTTCGATGTGGTCATCGGCCTTTTCCTCAATGACATCCCAGGTTTCATCCGCCGATTCGATCCATCCTTCGACCTTGGCCTCCACGGAATCGTAATATTCCTTGAGAGCATCCAACGCATCATCGCAATGTGCCTTGACCTCTTCACCCGCATCTTCAGCATGATTTTCGAGATCTGAAATCTCGGCCTTCCACTGCTCAAGTTGCTGGCTTAGTTTCTTAATGTAGATGTCTTTTTCACCCATGATGGAATCCTCCCTGATCTGGGTTTTGAGCGGCAAAACGATTTTTAGAATCAGCGGGAAGGTCCTGAGCCTGGAAGCGCTCGCCCGAAACGCCCACCGTTTGTGGTGCGTGACTGCTCCCTTGGGCGAGCCTCGTTCACCTTCAGCGGACGCCCCTCAATCACTTTTCCATTCATGGCATTGATCGCCGCTGTGGCTGCATCGTCCTCCATTTCCACAAAGCCAAAGCCCTTGGAACGACCGGTTTCCCGATCCATGATGACGCTGGCCGAGAGAACAGTGCCATACGGAGAAAAAAGTGCCGCCAGTTGATTATTGTCGGTGGCGTAACTGAGGTTGCTGACGTAAAGGTTTTTCATACTGTTTGATGTCCTGCTGCCATGGATTAAGGAGAAAGCTCTCCGACACAGCTTGGTCACAGACCAGATGAAGAATGTTCCCCGGAAGTCAGACCAACCCGAAATTAGGACGATTACTTTCCGGGAAGAGCTGTGGGGCTCTTTCCTTTGACTTGACTGTCCAGAAAATGCCTAATGATTGGGGAAGCGGCCAACTGCGTCTCCAAATCCCCCCCAAGAGACGCGCTCCCTGGCCGCTTCCACCTCATCCTATCGAGGGATCCTGGAATCTTCCGCAGGTGGAAATCCTTATTGTGTTTCGGGATAAGTTCACTTGATGGAAAGGAATCCGTTTTCATCTGCCCCGAGTAAGGTGCAGACTTCTGCACGATCCCATGAACGTCGTTCCGTCTTCATGCGACGATCGCCCTGAGGAAGTCTGGCTATTGGGCTTTTCTCCCGGCTATGCCAGGCTCGGATGATGACGACGATCTCTCCATCGATCCTGTAACGCAGAACAGAGGCTCCCGACCCCCATTGCTCCTATCCCTTCGAATACCCCCGGTCTTAGAGAAAAGGGCCGGTACAAATACGTATGGTAAATGCCTTGACTGTCGCTGAGAATCCCATGAGAGGACAGAGTCCTCTTAAACCTCACAAGCGAAGTGGAGAAATCGATATGGTGTTAAAAAAAATGTTATCGGGCGGCATCGTTCTGGCAATTCTTTGGATTCCGAATACTTGGGCGGCGAATGCGGCAGACAGTTTATTGGGAACTTGGGTGGGTTCAGCACAAGGTTTCTCCGGGCAGTCTTACTTCAAAGCCGCCTATCGGGTGGTTTTTGATCAAGTGGTCGGTAATGCTGTCAAAGGGACTAAGTGGGTTACCTACAACAATGGGACAGTGGGCCCACCCCATCAGGTCTACCTCATTCTAGGTACAGGGCGTCAAATACTTGGCGCCGAAGAGGATGGTTACTGGAATGGCAGCTACCCTAACAGAAATCAAATCTCATTTGTCTACTCGGAACGTGAAAATATCGTTACGCGATTGCCGGCCGCGCTTGATGTCAAGCTGAAAAGAGCAAAATAGTTATCTGCTTGAAATCCGCCCCGAGCAGTTACAGACTTTTGCCCGATCCCATGAACATGGTTCCGTATTCATGCGATTAACGCCCTGATGGAAGCCAAACCATTGGTGCGTTTTCTTCCCATAAACCCACGTCCCCGCTTCTTCCGGTCGAGGCAGGATCCTCCCGGCTATGCCAGGCTTGGATCGATGGTGATCTCGATAAACAATGCCTCTCTCCTTCCCTCCAAGTAACAGCACAGGCTTCATCGCCCAGTTATGCGGCTACCTTTTCGACATTGGGAAGCGGTTTTTGTCTTGCTTGCCACAAGTCGAAGGCCAATTGCATCCGTAGCCATGTTTCTGCGGTTGGGCCATCAAGCCAGCATTCAAGCCTAATGGCCATATCTGGGCTGACTCCGCTGCGTTCATGGATGAGGCGAGAAAGCGTCATTCTTGCGATCCCTAACTGATGAGCCGCATTCGTGATCGTTAGCCCCAGTTCAGGCAGAACATCTTCGCGAAGAATCGAACCTGGATGTGGGGGGTTATGCATATTCATCCGTTCCTTCGCGAGAAACCCCGTCCTTCAGGTCGGGGAGGGATTGCGAACTCTCCGGTCCGGAGAGCGGTTGTTAGGGTGGTTAGCATAAGCTATGGTCCGTGTGGTGAATACGCAAACCTCTAATGCAGGGCTTGCCGTGACCTATCGATGGGTCGATCGTGATTCTCTCAATTTGAATATGGTCGAGATAGTCGGGAAGATGATTCTCATTCATATCGGCAGGGCTTCAGAAAGTATCTGGGGCCTGATTTTTAGTGGTAGGTCTCCTGGTGTCAAAAGATCTACATTTATCCCGAGCAGGATTCCGAGTTCCTGAAGCAAGTCGACCAGGTCAAGCAATGTAGCTCCGGGCAAGCTATCTACCAAGAGATCTAGGACGCTCCCATCGTGATCTGTGCCATGGAGACCGAGCCGAAAATGCGCGGGTTTTTGAAGGGATAACGTGCTATCAAGTCGAGCACTTCAAGTCTATTCGTTTCAAGAGCGAGGGATGGCTTCATGACTGAAGGTGAAACGCTCGCTTTGACGGGACCATTGACCGGTGGCCATTATTCGGCAGTGATTTTTCGTATCAGACGGTCGGCTAAAGCGTTTGCCCTCTGTATTTCAGAGTCCGATCAAGCAGATCGGAATCAAGTGTCAGAAGCTCTAAATTCTTGACGATAGAAGTTGCTGAGATGATTGCGTCAGGCAATTTTAAGCCTGACAAGCGACGTAATTGTATTGCCTGTGCTTCAATCTGCTCATCAAGCAGGTGGACTTGGCAACAAGCAAGAAAGTTTGTGATCTGAAACGCCTCTGCTTCTGCAAGTAGGGGAAATCCGAGAAGTTCCATTCGTGTTATTTGGCTGACCGCAGAACGATTCAGATCCAATTGCACATCTTCTGCCAACCTAACCGCTGGCTCATGCCCCTTCAGCAGTCCAATGACTACGTTTGTGTCAATCAGCCACTCAGGACCACTCATTCCGAAACTCTCGCTGTATGACGACTGGATCTTCATTGAAGTTGGGCGAGGATTGAAGGCTTCCTGCAAATTCGCGCCAATCTGCAACAGGTTTAGCTCCAGAGGATGGAATCATTGGTTTTGAGAGTCTCAAGATGTACACATGTTCGTTATCATCGAACTTCACCGGTTCCAGGGGTTCGATGATTCCACCTTTAGCTATGGCCTCAATCGTCGGGTACATGCCGTCCTCACAAATTTCAGTGTCAGTTCGAATGGATACTATTCTACGCCTTGAGAAAATCTAGGCGCTGTTGTTCAAAGAGCCATCGAGGAGTGCCCGATATCTGAGATGGAATGGGTCGAGACGACAATAATCAACTTTTCCTGGGAGGGTGTCACTTTCGCGGAATTGACACGCCAACGTGATGTTGTTTCATCAGTTGCCTTGCCTTCTCTCTGACCTCTTCGGATCGATCTGTTTTGTATCCCTCAATCAGCATGGAATTCTTCACGGCTTGGATAATCGCCTGATGAAGCTTCTTGTTAATAAGCATGGCGGCAACTCCATTGCATTGCTTTCGATCTTAACATTGGCTAACTGCAAGACTCATTCGGGAATAGAGCGATTGGACCGATTGTACTGACCGAGAACCTCCAGGAGATCGGGCCGATTTTGGGATGCAGCCCGTTTGATCACGGTCGCAATTTCCGTCGAACGTTCAGGCCCCTCGGAACTGAGTATTTTCAGCGCTTCGTTATCGTTGATGTCTGACATCATCAATATTCCGGTGAGTTGTTCCTTGTAGAAGGCTCTTTGCGGTATGGTGAGCTTATCTTGGGTTAGTGCAACCTGATCATCAGCCCAACGCCCCACAATCAGCTTTGCCTCTTCAGGAGCGCTTTCAACGGCGGTCATAAGTGACGCACCAGGACCGTTTCCGCCGGCGATCGACCGCTCATAACTCGTAATGAAACCATCGACGCTGGCTGTTCCTAACCGTGAGATATGGGATGCCGTATTGATAATGCTTCCGCTGATTAGATCGTAATTGCGTTCAGCCAGTGAGGGTGTTTCTGACGCGAGTTGGTGGATTTTGTGACCGTAATAACTCGTCGCCTCCTCATGGAGATCGTTCTGCCCCGAGGCATATGCGGAGTGGACATCATTCTGATAGGCATCATGGTTCATTTGTATATGACCATAGCCTTCTTCAAGGCTGCGGGACCTAGCGCCAATTTCTGCCGTTACCGTTCCTGAGAGACCCTGTGTCGCGTGAACAGGATCACCAAAGGATGTCGATTCGACAGTAGCGCGAACACTGTCGAATGACGGAGCTTCCGACTGAATATGCGCGTTCGATGCAGAGTGAGCACTATCAGACGGGTAGGGGGCTCTGAAGGCCTCTCCCAAAACCACATGTCCCAGATTTTCGGCGAGTCGCGCATCATCAGAATCGAGATGCCGGTATGCCGCTGAACTGTACCCCGTCAGCAGTGAAACACCCGCTGCGGCATAGCTTTGTTTCGGGTCATTGATGAGTCCCATGGACTGCCACTCGGTACTCAGTCGCTGGGTATCACCGCGAAGACCCACTTCATCCAAAGATCGTTCCAGTGAGGCGAATGAGTCCGAGTTGCCAGCAATCCTGAGTCCTGCTTCTGCAGCACCGATACTTGCTACAGCACCGAAACGTTGCTGTGTTGTAACGCTCTCCTGATATTGATGAGAGGCTGAAATGGTGTCCTGTGCGGACTGTTGCAATAAGGACAGGTTCTGGCTGCTCAACCCCAGAGAGGCCACTTCTCGCGTGCCTTCCTGAGCGTCCCGTGAAATGCTTCGCGCGAGTTCTGCCTGCCATCCCTGATCCTGCGTGATTCGGTTGGAAAGATCAGATGCGATCTCGCTCGCCTGACTGCTGCCAACATGGAATCGGTTCTGAAGTTGATCTGAAAGGCTAACTTGGCCTCCCATGGTTACGCCAGGCGTTTCCTTACTTTCTGCGGCTATACCAAATAACTTTCCCGTGCGCCCACCCAACTGTCCTCCGATGCCGCCACTGATCAACGAAGCAAAATCATTCCCGGACATTCCACTATCCCGATATCGCTGCGCAAAGTCTTCGCCCGTCGACTGGATAAAGCGATCCGTCTCGCTTCCTGTACTCGCCATGCGTCGTGAAAGGCTCAAAGAATCGGTTCCCTCATGACTCAGGCTTGAGGATTGGCCTGCCTGATGACTCAGAGATTCCATGAAGTTTTGGGAACTTTGTTTCAGTGCTCCAAAGCTTGAACTGACTGAAGCCGAGACATCCCGATCAATCTGAAAACTGGGTAGCACCTTGTCGGAACCTGTCATATGGGTCCCCGTCAGCGGACCATGCTGATGCATGGATTGCATGCCGATCATGGCGGCCGGGTTCATGATGGGGGGACTTGCCATCTTTTCATCGACGAAATCACCGCCTTGCATGCGACCGAGAAAATGGGTGGCCGTAATGGATCCTCCATAGACCAGCATCAAAGCGATAGCAGGGGTGGATGAGGCCAGCATGCCGCCAACGGCCAGCCAGTTCTGGATCTCCATATCCATCTGATAGATCCCTGCAATCGAAGGCAGGTTGAATTGTGCCAAATTAAGGGCGGCAAGACCCGCAGTGGCTGAAAGCGTGATGTAGAGATTGATGATGGCCAGAATCGGCATCCAGAGCTGAACCCAGAGCAACATGAGGACATATTGCCCAGTCATCCGAATCCCTGTGGCTCCCAGCATCACAGCAAAAGCCATCAAAGGGGTAATCGCGTAACTGAACCCCTCGATCCAGGCCATCATGGGCCTCACAATTCGTGCAAACAAGGTTTGCTCGGAGGTCCATTGTGTATTTCGTTGCTGGATCGCCTGTTCAACCATGGCAGCCCGATCCCAATGCAGGCTGTCCTCATGCCTTCCCACCACCCCCTTTTCAAACATGGGGAGGAGGGCGGCCGCCAGCATGTAGTCCGTTGCGTTGACTTGTCCTTTGGTCAGGGCATCGAGGGCCACTTGAACGCGGTTCGAGACCTCTCCCCCTGACTGCACACCTAATACGGCACTCAGTCGGTCTTCAATGGCAGGCATCCCCTGACTCTCAATGAGTGTCTGTAGTGGTGCCCAAGCATCCGAACAGCTAACGGCACTGGGTTTTGCACCGGTATAGATTTCCGTGGTGTAGAGGTCTGAATCAAACCGTAGCCCATTCAGGACATTGCCACTCCGAAGAATGCTGTCGAGCGAGAGGAGATTGAGATCGACCCCGGTCAGCGTACATTCCTTGACGTAATTGACCATCGAGTTCTCGATGTCGCTCCCTGATACGGGGGAGTTCGCTTTTCCAAGCTCTATGCGCGAAAGAAGGTTCTTCCGAACGACTGTCAGTACTTGAAGGGCATCGGCAAACCCATGTTGCGTCATGGTGGGGGTCGAGAAGCCTTGCTCGAAGAGGTAGGTCAGTCGATACCCCATGTTCGAGAGAATAGAACCTGTCACGGCTGGGCCGAAGGGAACATTATTCACGACGCGTACCTGTCCGCTATAGGCATCTTCGATATCGACTGTCACGCCAGGGACAAAGAGCGTCATGTAAATCACGATGGCGAGCAGCATGTCCTGATAGCGGAGTCCTCGCCCATCCCACTGCATAAGACTTCGAAGGCAAACAAATAGCACCCCGATGAGTGCACCGATACCGCCAGCCATCCGGTAATCACCAGTCTGGGCGATCATCGCGATGGCATTGAGAATGGCCTGCAGGAAGGCGGAGTCGCCGATTGAATAGATGGTGTAGACCATGATCAGTGCGCTGGATAGGTGGGGGCCGCCTTCGCGGTCTGGGCATAGGATCCATACTGTCCAGGTTTCAGACTTCGCATGAGGTCCTGATAGAACGCCATCAGGGTCTGCGTATTCCCATAACGTCCTGCGAGTTCCGAATACTCTTCATGCAAATCGAGCCTCACCTGATTCAAGGATTCGGCCAGCTTGGTGGCATAGGCGTTCTGGTTGATGGCTGTTGATTGCCTTACGGCATCCACCATCCCTTGAATCATGAGTTGCGACATTTCGAGCGCAATGACCGGTGAGCCTTCATCAGCAAACATCCGGGCCAACCCGATGTCCTCGCGTGCGAGATTCCTGATCAAGGCACCGATGGCTCCTGGGGTGGCTTCCATGAAGGCCTTTTCACTGTCCGTCAGTGCACCGCTATTGGTGGCAAACTTGTTGATGAGTCCGTTCTCGGAGGTACTTCCAAGGAGAAGATCTCGGACTTTCTGGCTTAATCCCTGAACCGTGATGTTCTGGGGGGTTGGATTCAGACATCCGTCTGCAGTACTACTGTCACACTGATAAACCCGAACCGTTTGAGTGGCATCGGTGCCCGATCCATTGATGAGATCCCGAATCTTTAGGAGAGGAGGGAGGTTCACGACAGGGGTATTACTGCCCTGTCCATCAGGGGCGGTTACGGGTGCTTGGACGATGATGGATCCTGTGACACTCATGATGGATTCAAGGAGATCATTCCCGCCAAAGGTGAACCAATTGGCGGCATGGCTCTGATTCAATGCGCGCCAGACCAGATTTCCCTGGATACTTGATTGCATCACTTGTGGCGCGTTATTAGCGACCTGCTGAACAGGATCGCCTTGGGGACCAGAACCGGTCCAACTTCCGAATACATCCGATACTCCGCGTGATAGGGAGGCATTCGACATTCGGGATTTATTCTGGGCATCGATGGCAGAAACCCCATCGTTGACGATGCCCTGAGCCAGTTGGCAGGAATTCGAGAACATCTGATTCATCTGCTGAATCTTCTTTTGAAGATCCGTCATGACATTTCCACAATCAGGACACATGGCGTTGATGGCCAACTGGAAGGCATAGCCTCCGGCATTGGAGGCTATGCTTCGCATCAGGGTCATGAACTGATTCTGATTCACAAAGGAGAAAGAGCCACCGTAAAGGTCAATCCCACCGCACCCCGCACTGAAGGATGGCGGCACCATGGCAATGGGATTGGTGTTCATGATGCGATTACGGGTGACCACGGAACCGCCGCTCAAGACACCGCGTCGCTGGCCGATATTCGCCGTTGGATTGGTGACGTTGGTCATGGCTCCGAACATGGAGTCCATCTCCTGCTGCAGGCCTGCATGACAGGGATGTAACGCGAGAGCTATCAATAAGCTGAGTGTTTGGATTCGGGGTTGCTTCACGGTTTTCCTCCTACACTGGCTGTGCCCTGAAGATGGCCGATGAGCGTGGCTGAATCCGAGGGGAAATTTCTGATCGTCAGTAAGCTTGATGTAATCAGTGGCGAAACTGCGCTTTGCCCCCTTGTGGCGTCGTAATCCGCATCAGTGATCAGGCCTTCCGAATGCGCTACGGTCAGAATGCGATTGGTGAGATCGTCGAGAGAGAGGATCCCTTGGGATAGGGGGAGCACCTTCCCGGGAGGATTCAGAAGGAAGAGGGAAGGTGTGGCTTGAACCCCGAGTTGTGCTGCCTGACCTTGGTCGAGGTGAAAATCCGTGTAGAGGCCACCGGGCATGGGGAGACCGTCCAATGACACCGGGTAAACCTTAAATCCATACCGATCTTCAAGGACTTTCAGGAGCGGGGCCTGAAGGTGACAGTAAGTACAGTCGGAGCGGAAAAAGAAAAGGATGCCTGTCGATTTCGCGATGATGGTCAGCGAATCCTGGCTGGTCTTCGATGCCTCTCGATTGGCGGCCTGGACCGCGAATGAGGAGATCGGACGTCGAACGTTCTCGTCCAGCCGTGGATCAGAGATCACGACTTCATGAGCCACATCGGTAAACCGATGGGCCTTGTCCATCATTACTCGTTGAAGATAAAAGTAGGCAGCAACATTTTCAGGCGAGGGCACATCAATGGCCTGATCCCGATACTTCTCGAGGTTCTTCCGAAGCCAGGCAACCGACAGAGGCTGAATCTGCTCGATAGAGTCTCGAGTTGAAACCGAGGTGGTTTGTCTTTCCTGCTTGGGTTTTGGCTTGGCAGGCTCAATGATTTCCTCTCGCCAAAACCAACCCCGCTCCTTTTCATGGAAGAAAGCATCTGAGCAAAATCCAGGCTGTGATCCGCAGATAAGGGATATTGCGCTGAAGAGATGAATTCGCTTTTTCATGAGCGAATTCTGGTGCTTTTACAATAGATTGTTTGAGGGAATGATCGCTGAAATCATGAGCATTCCAGCAATTCCACATCCACGCATTGAGAAACACTGCCCATGTTTCAGTCAATTGCAGTGAATCTGATCGAATAGTTCAACGAATACGGTGCCATTGACCGCCACATCTCTGCCGTCTAATCCTTTACGGGACCAATGATGATTTCAAGCTTGATCAACAGGTCAGGTATTTCTTGTGTCAGCGCGTGCCAGAGGATGACAGTGTTGATATCGAAGTAGGCGTGAATCAGTCGATTTCTCATCCCAACGATTGCTAGCCAAGGTACCTCAGGGTGCTGACTTCGCGTCTCGGATGTCACCCTGCTTGCAGCTTCCCCGACGATCTCAATCGCTCGAACTACTGCAAATTGGAGTAGCTTGTCAGACTCCAGATCTGACATTGATTTGTTTTCGATAAATTCGATGGCTTTGCCACATGCATCAATCATGTGGAGAACCCGAATGAAATCAGCCTCGAGCAAACTGCACCACCGCTTGACTCCGCACCTGATCACGAAAGTAAATAGAGAGGTCTTCAGCTGTTCTGAGGTCGACCTTTCGTCCCAAAAGCGTACCAAGCTCGATTTCCATCTGTGCGACACCCATCAATCCGGGCTCCCGCTCAGGTTCGAATTTCACGAGCAAATCAATGTCACTATCAGGCCGAGCGGCTCCAGTCAGTTGAGAACCAAAAAGGGCAAGCGACAGAACATGATGCCTCTCGCAGAAGGGGCCGAGAATTTTAGGGTCCAAACGTAATGGTTCGTTCATTGATATTTCTCCGCATGGTGCGTTAAACACACAATACCACCCACTATCTTGCCACAACATATCAGATAGCATCTGGCGGTGCATGCGCCATCCAAACTTGCATTCTTCTCAGCAAGAATGATGTCTGGAATCTGGCTTTTTTAGTCATCATTCACTCAGAAGTAGCGTTCCACTTCACTTGTAATGACTGCTGAGCACCTGGCATCCGCCTGGTACGAGATAGTGAGTCAAGGAAGTGTCAAATTTATGCCTGAGTTCATTCCCCGTTATCTCCGGCCCAATGAGGCCGCATACTACTGCGGCATGGGCAGAACTGTGTTCGAAAGAGAAATACGCCCCAGTTTGCGACCCATTAGAGTTGGTGAACAGGGCATTGCATTCGATCGGGTTGACCTTGATGCTGTGCTCGACGAACATAAGAGTCGCAACCTGCTGCCGCAGGAGACTCGTATATGCATAAAGCAAAAATCCCCGGCCTCTATTGGGACCGGGAAAGCGGTCAAGGCAGCATCGATAAGCGACTCTCGGGCTATGGACGCATTCGAGAACGCTTTAAGGCACAGTCGTGGGCTGAAGCAGAGGCAAGGTACCACCAGATCGTAGCAAGGGCTCAAGCGAGTTCCGATTCTCCGCCTGGTTGCCGAACCTTTCGTGAAGCTGCGACAAAGTTCCTTACTGAGGAAACCAAGCGAAGCATTGCGCGGGATGCCGAATGCCTTTCGCATCTGGATTCCTGGATCGGCTCTTTAAAAATCGATGGAGTACATCAGGGTTCTCTTCAACCTTATATTCAATTCAGGAAGAAGAATGGGGTTCGCTCTTCGACGGTACAACGCGAGTTAGCCGTTGTAAGACGCATATTGACCTTGGCCTCACGAGTCTGGCGAGATGAGGATGATCGTCCCTGGCTTGCAACGCCCCCTCTGATTCGCATGCCTGAATGGAATGATGCGGCCAAGCCCTATCCACTATCATTCGAGGAGCAACACCATTTTTTTGGTCTCATGCCACCACACTTGGTGCCTATGGCCATATTCGGTGTCAATACAGGGGCACGTGAAAGCATCATTACGGGGCTTCGTTGGGAGTGGGAGGTTAAACTTCCGGAACAGGACTGTACGGTCTTCCTGGTTCCTTCCCATATGACGAAGAACGGAACGGATCAATTGATCGTTCTCAACAAGGCGGCAAGAAGGGCCATTGATTCGCAGCGAGGCGTGAACCAGGAGTGGGTTTTTACCCATTTGGGTAAACGCATCCTCAGAATCAACAACAATGGCTGGCGAACGGCCTGGAAAAAAGCACAATTGCCAACAGATGGACAATTTCTCCAGGGGCCACACAATCTGAGGCATACGTTTGCCAGACGATTGAGGATTGCCGGGGTTCCCCTTGAAACGCGTAAGGTGTTACTTCATCACATGGACGGTGACGTCACCATCCACTATTCACCCGCGGAGATTGGGGAACTGATCGAGGCGGTTGAGAAGTTGGGAGAATCTCAGCAAAGAACCATGCTGAGAGTGGTCGGGAAACCAATTTACCCAACTGGGTAAATTGGCCCAAAAAGAAAGGGACCCGAAGGTCCCTAACTTATTGAAATACATGGTAGCAACGGGCGGACTTGAACCGCCGACACCCGCATTATGAATGCGGTGCTCTAACCAACTGAGCTACGTTGCCTCAAGACATTAAATTTTAGGGAATCTGACCTTGATCTGTCAAATTCCAACGAGCAGGTAAGTCTATGTCTTCCCTTAACGCGCTGATCGAAGGCGCTTCAGGTTTATGGGCGCTTTTCATCAGCGCATTTATCTCATCCACACTAGCACCCGGTGGATCTGAAGCTGTTCTGGGTGTTCTTGTGCATGCTGGAAATCACCCCCTTTTTGATTTACTAACCGTAGCAACGATTGGGAACACACTCGGAGCCATTACCACCTGGTACCTTGGATATTTCGCAGGAAAAAAATGGCCTGCTGAAAACCCCGATGAATCCAAGCGTCATCGTGCGGTGATCGCCATGCGGCGTTACGGATATCCAGCGCTATTGTTCACATGGCTCCCTGTCGTTGGAGATGGACTTTGTTTCGCCTCAGGGTGGTTGCAACTGTCATTTTGGACTTCTACGCTGATCATCGGGATTGGAAAGTTCCTTCGTTATGCAGTCATTGCGTACCTGATTCTTCATATTCCCTCGTAACAAGCGGGCACCTGAGCGAATGACGATTGCAAAAAGCCATGTACCGAGTCCATATGATCTGGACGTTGCGCAACTGGAAAAACACATCGTTCGTGGCCTGATCTATCTCTTGGGAAAAGATCCTGTTGAAACGGAACAGCGCGACTGGTTTCAGGCCGTTGCTTATGTCGTCCGTGATGCCCTGATTGCGCAATGGATGGAATCAATGCGCAGTTATTACCTCAACGACGCCAAAAGAGTCTATTACCTCTCGATGGAATTCTTGATGGGGCGGACCCTAGGGAATGCCATTTCAAATTTACGTGCGCGTGACCGATTCCAGGAAGCACTGGAAAACGTGGGCCTTCGCATGGAAGACATGGAAGCCGTGGAGGCTGAAGCAGGTCTTGGCAACGGTGGGCTAGGGCGCCTTGCAGCCTGTTTTATGGACTCATTGGCCTCCCTGAACATGCCCGGATTTGGTTACGGTATTCGCTACGAATATGGACTTTTTACCCAGAAGATAGAACAAGGTTGGCAGGTTGAACACCCAGACAATTGGCTCCGCTGGGTAAATCCGTGGGAATTTCCAAGGACGGACGTTCAGTATCGCGTCCAATTTGGAGGCGAAATTGAAACGATTACTGAGGGGGAGGGAAGTACCCGTTATCGCTGGATCAACACCGATGATGTCATGGCGATGGCATACGACACTCCCATTCCAGGCTACGGGGGACATACGGTGAACAACCTTCGCCTGTGGTCTGCTAAAGCAACGAGTGACTTTGATCTTCGTTACTTTAACGAGGGGAACTACATTCGAGCGGTCGATCTAAAAAATCGGTCGGAAAATCTCTCTAAAGTTTTGTACCCCGACGATTCGACGCTGGTCGGAAGGGAACTTCGACTCAAGCAGGAGTACTTTTTTGTTTCGGCCTCATTACAGGACCTGATCAAGAACTTTCTGCGCGATCCAAGGGATATGGATCAACTTCCGCATGAAGTGGCGATTCAGCTTAACGATACCCATCCGGCAATCGCCATTCCTGAATTGATGCGTCTTTTGATGGATCAAATGGAACTCCCCTGGGAACGAGCATGGAGTATCACCTGTCGTTGTTTTAGCTATACCAACCACACCCTGATGCCTGAGGCGCTTGAGACCTGGCCTGTAAGTCTTCTGGGTCGACTGTTGCCAAGACATCTTGAGATCATTTTTGAGATTAATCGGCGGTTCCTTGCGACAGTACTGTTGGCCAATCCCCATGACGAAGAGCTTGTCCGACGGATCTCGATCATCGATGAGGATCATGGAAAGCGTGTTCGCATGTCGCATCTTGCCATCGTTGGAAGTCACAAGGTCAATGGCGTTGCAGAACTCCATTCGCAATTGATGCAAACCACGATTTTTAGCGATTTTGCGAGACTTTATCCCGATCGCTTCATCAATATTACGAATGGCGTCACGCCAAGACGCTGGCTTCATCAGGCAAACCTCGGATTATCGAAGCTAATTACCGAAGCCATCGGCCCCCACTGGATCAAGGATCTTTCTGAGATCCATCGTCTTGAACCGCTTGCAGAAGATGCTGGATTTCGGGAAGCGTTCAAAAACGTTCGTCTGGCGAACAAACAAAGATGGATTGAATCTTCACCCAAGGGTTTGCCTTCAGGAATCGACGCGTTCAGTCTTTTTGATGTTCAGATCAAGCGAATCCATGAGTACAAGCGCCAACTATTGAACATATTGCATGTGGTGGTCCGCTACCGGCAACTGTTGAACGGGGGCATGGATCCTCCATCCCGAACAATCATTTTTGGAGGGAAAGCCGCCCCTGCTTACCAGCGCGCAAAACTCATCATCAAGCTGATCAATGATGTGGCACAGGTCATCAACCAAGACCCTCGGGTGAACGGTCGTCTTAAGGTCTACTTCCTTCCTGATTATTGTGTCACCAAGGCAATGCACCTGATTCCCGCTGTTGATCTTTCAGAGCAAATCTCGACAGCAGGGACGGAAGCCTCCGGCACAGGCAATATGAAAATGGCCATCAATGGCGCATTGACGATTGGGACCTACGATGGTGCCAATATCGAAATTCTGAAGGCGGTAGGTGATGAGAACTTCTTTCTCTTCGGAAAGACAGAGCAGGAACTCTCCGATATTAAGCAGAATGGCTATGACCCATTACACTTTTTAAACCGCTCTGATGCACTGAAAGATGCGCTTGAATTGATTCGATCCGGCTACTTTTCGGCCGATGATCCAGGAAGATTCATCCCATTGGTCGACAGCCTTCTTCATGAAGGCGACTCCTTCATGTTGTTGGCCGATTTTGAAAGCTATCTAGAGCAACAAAGAAAAGTGGACGCGCTCTGGGAAGATCCGGATAACTGGGCGAAAAAGGCGATTCTCAACATTGCAAGAACCGGCCGATTTTCAAGCGATCGCGCAATAGAAACGTATGCACGAGAAATCTGGGGTATTTCACCCCGGGCAGTGCTCTACCCGGGGAGTCATCTTCCGAATTAGCTTTTGACGTTGGTCTTCAAAAGCGCAAATTTATAGACGAGGAGGGCTGTTACCAGTCCGACCAGAAGCCAAGAGTGGCCCATCATGCCGGCTCCGAACGCGGCCCGATTAGCCGTACCTTGAATCGCCGAGATATAGGGCTTGGAAACGGTGATCATCCAGCCCCATGCCGGAAGCTGGTAAGAAACTGCGCCCACGATGGCCCAGTGGAAACCGCTGGCACCCAGCCGGGTTGCGGTTTTAGAGAACCAATAAGCAAATCCCATCGTAAAAAGGACGGAAAGAAGCATCGCCATGACTGGACTCCTCAGTTTTGTTTTGTTGTTGTCGTGTATTCCGACGGTTTTCCTCTGCCCAAGCCCTTGGGGCTCAAAAATCGGAATCTGCTGTTCGGAATAAATCTGGAAGCACGCAAACCGGGTTGCGTTTTTTCCAGCCCGTAGGCAATGACGAAGAAAAATACAGCGCCAAGACCCCACCAGAGCCTTAGATCGGTCAAGGCGGGTCGAAGTTCCGCTAAATCATCATTCAATAGTGCTTTAGTTAACCCTTCAGCGTTTGATAACGCATAAAAACCGAGGCCGGTGGTGGCCGCTAGCTGTTTAAGATGGGTTTCATCCATCCAGGACAAATAGGGCCCTTCCGTCGGCAGGGTGCGCACCTCTACCTTTTCAGAGTAAACCGTTGAGGAGATCGGCGGTTTTTCGATGTCTGCATTTTCCCAGATGCCCTGAAGGTTATTCTCGCGATCATAGCGGGGAATGCTTACCGGAGCTCTGCCGCCCACGCCCACGATCAGCCCTTTTAGAGCCTGCGGAGGGCTGTCAAATTGTGCCTTAACCGTTTGCGGTGGGGTTTCCTGCCCGTCAGTCAAGAAAACGAGGCGTGTGGAGGGATCCTTTTTGAGCTGTTCCCGAATGGCATAGTAAAGGCCGATTTCCACATGCGTATCCGCGGACCAAGCCATGCGCCAATCGATGTGACTGAGGGCATCGTTGATCACGCTGAAGTGTCGGCAAATCTCCAGGGGCTCAAACAGAAAATGAACCGATTGTGTGGTGAAAAGACCCAATCCCACTTCGGAACCGCAGGGGAGTTCATGAAGAGCGGCCAGAATTGAAGCCTTCGTAAATCCCAGACGATCCTCAGGAAAGCCTGCCTGATGGTAATCCCTCGCGTTCATGCTTTGGGTGATATCAAGGACGAACGTATACCGGTAGACCCGACGGGGGAGAGTGGCTTCCGGTTTGAATAGGACACCAAGCGTAATGCCCAGGGCAAGAATCAAGACAAAAAGACGCCAAGAAATCCAAGTTCTGACCCCATATTTCATGGCCCGCCACCGGGAATGGTGGGCAATGTTGCGAATACACTGCCCTTGTTGCCCTGAAAATCGTTTTTGGGTCGTTCTTTTGGCGGTGGGGTGATTCGCTCTGCATATTCCAGATTAAATCTTGCCTGCCAGTTCGATGGTTCAATGGACAGTGATTCGCGAAGGTTGTCCTTGGCAGCGCCCAAAAGGGTATTGATTCGGATGTACTCGGAAAGACCGTTTTTCTTCCAGATTTTGGCTGCATCTTTCAGGTAGAGAGACCCCAGGTTGTAACGAATCCGTGCCATCAATCCCGGCGGACTTCGCTGAAGAATACTTCCATAGAGCCGAATGGCTTCCAAAGGGTCTCTGGATTCAAGCCAGTGGGCGCGTGCAAAGACCAGTTCTGGCGGCGACGCATCGGTTACAAAGATGGTCTCCGGAGTCGCCATTTCAGCATTGATCTCATTAATTTGAATCATCTGATGAATGGCATCGGCGGTCCCGACGGCCATCACCATCAATGCAATCCGAAGGAGCCATGGATTGAGCATACGCTTGATCAGTGCCTCCATTGACGAACCTCCAGCAGGCGAGCCGCCATCAGGCCCAGCATCAGCATGAGCGCGCCGATAAAAAATCCGTTACTGAGGTCTTCCCGCGGAAGAAATTCTCGATAAGGCAGAGGCGAATTCTCCAATCGCTCAACTTCTTTGATGGCCTTTTCCATGGCATCCGGGTTTTCAGCCTCAAAGGCCTTATAAGGAACATCGAGTGATTCGAAATAGGCGTTCAAAAAATATTCTGGCGTTGTCGTTTCATTGGGATTGCTTGGCTTTTCCGTCAAGGGGGCACTGGTCGGATTGCGAAGGTAGATCCAATACAACGTTGTTTGGGTCTCCTCAAAATTCTGTCTGAGCCGGTCGCGCGTCTGTTCATCGATACGTGCAGCGCCGTCACTCACGAGGAGGATGATGCGTGACCCTTCCTTAGGACGCTGATTAAAAAAATCGAGGGCCATGGCAAGTCCCGGGGCAATATTGGTGACCCCATGCCCTCGGCCACCGGCGGCAGCGATGGCTGCCTGGACTGCAGTACGATCATCCGTCAGTGGAAGCACATAGATTGGTGCGGCAGCAAAGGCCACCATGGCAAAAAGGTCATGGATCCTGCGATCAACAAATTCGGATAAAAGCTTTCGTGCCATGGCACTTTTGGATTCGCCGGCCTTGGCACCCAGGTAACGACCGGTGAAGTTTTCGTTCATGCTGCTGCTGCGATCCAGCAGCAGCACAATATGTGCGCCTGTCCCAATCCGTTCAACAGACTGCTCGCGCTTATAAGGGCCACTCATCCCCACGATGAGCATCAATACTGCGAGGCTGGCCATGATCTTGAGCCCCCGATCGATCCAGTCGGAAAGAGGGTCTTCCGGCACCATGCTCAATGAAGAGTAAAGGATGACTTCCTGTCCTCGACGAAACAAAGGGATGAGCGAGAGCGGAAGGAGAGCCAAGGCCCAAGGCGTCAAAAAACCCATATTCAAAGCTGTGCCCTCTCGGCCTGGACACATTGACTCAGAAGTTCAATGAGTTGCCTCAAATCCTTAGACTCGAGGCTCAAAGGCTCTGATGTAAAAAAAATTTGGCCTGACACTGTGAAAAACGCCTGAAGCGCGGTTTCTGTCTTCTGGTAACTGGGATGTGCGATCAAGAAGGCCGGGATGTCTCTACGAAAGAGGGTTTGCCCATAGGTGTGATCAAAGGCGCGATGCATCAGCCGCATACCTTCCATGAGGATCTGGGGGTCTGCGCCTTCCCGAAAAGCCGCCCGGATTCGTCCCTGTGAGCTTTGAAACGGACGATATCGTCTTTGCTGCAAATAGCGTCGGAGCATCATCAAGAGCAGAGTGGTCAACCCTCCACTGAACCAATAGGCCAGTCGCTGACTCGGCGCACGGGTGTCGATCTCACCAACGCCAAGACCTTCTTGTGGCTCAATCTCTTCATTGGTGAGATCTGGCGGGATGACAGGAACCAAAGTAAAGCTCCATGGCTCTGTCGTCAGTGCAGTTTCAGGGTGCGTTCTGAGTCGGAAAGTTAAGGAGGGGAGCGTCAGAAGTTCCGGTGATTTTATTCCCTTGAAGATCTGATATTCCACGTGAAGTCGTGTTTCATCAACCTCACGATGGGGGTGATGCTCAATGTGATACCGGCGAATGCTCAACCATTCATTCAATGGACCTGGAGAGGGGAGAGACGTGGGATCAATCTCATCGCCCTTAAGTTCGAACCGGTAGTCCATCGGCAGGAGGTCACCGATGACGTATCCATAGTCCCGGGTCGCGGAAGGTTTCCCGTGGCGAGAGCCCTCATCACCTCGTCCAGTGCATGCCACTAATGCAAACTGGACGAGTAAGAGCCAGGTCGTCAGTCCGTATCGCACCCTTCGGTTTCCTCACTTTGCCAGCGCCTTGCTGGCAACCTCGTAGACATCGCTGGAAAGATTGGGGGTATGGGCAACCCGCTCAAGGGCCCCTTGCATCAGGAGTTGTCGACTGGGGTCAAAACGACGCCATGCCGTCAGTGCCGTCAACATTCTTGATGCAATTTGAGGATTGATGCCGTTGAGTTCGATGACCTGATCAGCAAGGAACCGATAGCCGTCGCCCTCATCCGTATGGAAATTGGCTGGGTTTGACTGGGTAAATGCGCCAATCAGACTCCGGACATGATTGGGGGTTCGGATATCGAATGCTGGATGCTGCATTAAGGTTTGGACCGCCGCTAATCCGCCGGGACGTCGACAAGTCGCCTGTAGGGTAAACCATTTGCAAACGACCAGATCCTCCTCTTTCCAGGTCTGATAAAAGCGATCCAGCGCTTCGTTTTTATCGGGGTGATTGGAGTTGACAATCGCATTCAGCGCAGCGATTCGATCCGTCATGGTTGGGCTTTGATCAAATTGGTTCATACACAAGGCACGTGACTCGGCGGTGTCGAGTGTGGACAGATAATCAAGGCACAGATTTTTGAGCCGACGTCGACCAATAGAGAGTGCATCAAACTGGCGGCTATCGGACTCATGATGCACGTCATACAGTGCTGCCCAGGCCCCAGATAGGCGATCAGCAAGGGTGGTTCTGACGCCCTCACGTGCAGCATGCAGACGAATCGGATCGACCTCCCTGATAAAGCTGGCTACATAGTCAAAATCGGGTAAGGCAAGAAGCAGCGCGAGATGCGAGAGATCGGAGGCGCCTCGCTGGGCAACAGACTCATAAGCCTTAACCAGGAGCATCATGAGTCCGGATGCATCCTCACCCTCATAGCTTTTCTGGATGGCCAGCGTTGCCAGAAGTTGACCCGCATCCCATTGATTAAAGGCATCCGAATCGTGGGCCAGTAAAAAGGCTAGCTCTTCGGGTGTCCGGCTTTGTTGTAAACGAACAGGTGCCGAAAAATCCCTGAGCGCAGAGAGTATCGTCCCTTGAGGTACGCCAACAAAGGTGAATTGATCTTCCTGATGGCTGACCG
This sequence comes from Methylococcaceae bacterium, assembly GCA_044350805.1. GTDB lineage: Bacteria > Pseudomonadota > Gammaproteobacteria > Methylococcales > Methylococcaceae > UBA6136. The sequence continues at coordinate 101,067 of JBILGU010000008.1, read as the reverse complement.
TCAGAACTCGAGTCGTACGACTGGGAAGTTCCTTTTCCCCTTCAAGCTTCGGAAGTAAGTCCTGGCCATCCGGTCCAAGAAGTCCCACAGCCAGAGGGATGACCTGAGGCAGTTTGTCTGGCTGCCCCGGCGACGGTGCATTGCTCTGGCGGACATTGAGCGTGAGGGTTTCAGCCACCGGATCGTAACTTTCATCGATGATGACTTCGGGGGTACCGGCCTGGCTATACCAGAGCTTGAACTGCGTCAGATCGACTTGATTTGCATCCTCCATAGAGCGGATGAAATCATCACAAGTCACCGCCTGGCCATCGTGGCGATCAAAATATAGATCCGTTCCCTTGCGAAATCCTTCGCGCCCCAAGAGGGTCTCAAGCATCCGGACGACTTCGGCGCCTTTTTCGTAGACAGTCAGCGTATAAAAATTATTGATTTCAATATAGGAATCCGGTCTCACCGGATGGGCGAGGGGACCTGCGTCTTCGACAAATTGTCGATTCCTCAGCATATTGACTTCATCGATCCGCTTCACCGGTCTTGAGTGGCGATCTGAAGAAAACTCCTGATCGCGGTAAACGGTCAGGCCTTCCTTGAGACTCAGCTGGAACCAGTCTCTGCAGGTGATTCGGTTACCTGTCCAGTTATGAAAGTATTCATGACCTATGACCCCTTCGATGTGCTCATAATCGGAATCGGTCGCCGTTTCAGGGCTGGCTAGCACATACTTGGTATTGAAGATGTTAAGCCCCTTGTTCTCCATGGCCCCCATGTTGAAATGGCTGACCGCAACAATCATGTAGAGATCGAGGTCGTATTCGCGGCCAAACCGTTCCTCATCCCAGCGCATCGCATTTTTGAGCGATTCCAGTGCATGGCCGCATTTATCGATGTCTTGGGGTTCAGCAAAAACCTGTAGCGTGACATTGCGACCGGATGCTGTGGTGTGTTGATCCTCAAGACACGCAAGTTGTCCGGCCACCAGTGCAAAGAGATAACTGGGTTTTGGGAATGGATCAACCCAGCGTGCAAAGTGTCGACCATCAAGGAGATCCCCACGGCCATCAAGATTGCCGTTGGAAAGCAGGACAGGGTAGCTATGCTTTTCGGCGATCAGCGTGGTGGTATAGACCGCCATGACATCCGGGCGATCCGGAAAATACGTGATCTTTCGAAACCCTTGCGCCTCGCATTGAGTACAGAACATCCCGCTGGAGAGATAAAGCCCTTCGAGCGCCGTATTTTCCCGCGGGTTGATTTCAGTGACGATTTCAACCTGAAAGGGGCCGTCAGGGAGGTGACGCAACTGAAGGGCCTCCTCCGAAAGGAGATAGTCTTTTGCGCCGACGGGCGCACCCGCGATCTTGACGGAAATCAGCGTCAAGTTTTCACCGTCAAGATGCAAAGAGGCTTCACGATCCCCCTTGGGATTCCGGCGCAGCGTCAATGTGCTTGTGACGCGGGTGTTTTCTTCTTTCAGATCGAAAAGAAGATCAACCGTCTCAACGATGAAATCGGGTACTTTATAGTCGCGGAGGCGGATCGTTTTTGGGGTTCCGTTACGCATGGGATTGGATGAATTTGAAGGGGGTGGCGGTTATCGGTCGGCTGTCTTGCCAAGGTTCATCGTGAAGAATACCAAGCCCTCGACGGAAACACACATTCTCAGGTATTTTGCGCCTTGAAAATCGACTTGAGGCTGCTTTTGCCATAAAATTTAACGTTCGATCAGCAAAATATCTCGGGGCCAACCATGGTTTCCGTCTCCCTCTTTCAGATCTAAAGCGTAGATGACCACTTCGACGAACGAAACCCTGACCATCAAGCTCCCGGGCTTTTCCTATATTGATCTTTACGATCCGATTCGACTGGCCGAATTGACAACGGTCTTCGAGCAAGAACTCCAAAAGCACTGTGCATCGCTTTATCAGCGTTACGTGGCTTATCGGAATGGGAAAGGCGAGGACATGAAGCCTGAAGAGGTGTCTGAGCTCCTGGTTGAACTTGCGCCTGTATTGGGCGATTTCGTGGCACGGCTTTTTGGCGTTGAATCCGAGAGAGCAGCGCAGACTCAGCGCATCCGTTTCGACTTTGAGACGGTCTTTGCCTTCAAGAATCGCGTCGTCGATAAAGCCGCCAGCCGTTTCAAAGGTCAGGATCCTGCCCAATGGGATCTTTCCCGCCTGGATCAAGAGTTCGAGATTGCGATTACTGCCGCAATCGATGAGGAGGTGCTGCGGGCCGATCGTGAAGCCGCGGTCGCCCAGTTAGCGGTCTCCCTTCGAAACGCCGTAGAGCATTCGGAACTGGGCAACATCCCGGCCCTTCGTGGTCGGTTGATGAGTTGCACAAAGGCCTCGGGGACCTTTGCAGATGCGCTTCAAGGTTCTGACACCGAACTTGCTGCGTCCCTTGACGAACTGATCGCGCGCTGGGCGTTTGCCTCCGTGCGTGATGAAGGCATGAAAGCCAAGATCGCTCGCTGGATCAGCTTCAAATCCCCAGCCAAAACCGACTTCAATCATCTGGTCCACCATGGAGACAAAGAAGCGGAAGGCTATGGTGTATGGACCGTCGCTGAGGGTCATCATCGACGCCGCGATGGATTTGGCCTGACTGACCCACGCTTTGACGGTCGCCGCGTCCATTACGAAGTCAATCACTGCATTTATTGCCATGACCGCGATACGGACAGCTGCTCCAAGGGCATGCGGAACAAGAAGGATGGCACCTACAAGATCAACCCTCTGGGTGTCACGATTACCGGTTGCCCTCTGGAAGAAAAAATCTCTGAAATGCACGCTCTCAAGCGCGAGGGCGATAATCTCGGGGCCTTGGCTCTGATCACGATCGACAATCCCTTGTGCCCTGGGACGGGTCATCGGATTTGTAACGATTGCATGAAGGGATGTATCTATCAGAAGACCGAGCCGGTCAACATTCCGCAGATCGAGACCAATGTTCTGACCGACGTCCTGTTCATGCCATGGGGCTTTGAGATTTACAGCCTTCTGACGCGCTGGAACCCCCTCAATGTCCGTCGTCAGCATGCACTGCCTTACAACGGCCGGAACGTTCTGGTTGCCGGGATGGGGCCTGCGGGATATACCCTTGCGCACTATCTCGCCAATGAAGGGTTTGGTGTCGTCGGAATTGATGGACTCAAGATCGAACCTCTCCCTTTGCACCTGACCGGCGATGCCGATACGGCGCCGATGCCAATCAGGAATTTCCGTGACCTCTACGAAGACCTTGATAAGCGCATCATGCTTGGTTTTGGTGGGGTTGCCGAGTACGGCATCACGGTTCGCTGGGACAAGAACTTCCTTAAGGTCATCTACCTGAATCTCCTGCGCCGTCAAAACTTTAAGATTTATGGTGGGGTTCGTTTTGGTGGCACCCTCACGATCAATGAGGCCTGGGATCTTGGTTTTGACCACATCGCCATCGCATCGGGGGCCGGCAAGCCCACCTTGATCGATATCAAGAACAACCTGATCCGAGGCATTCGCAAGGCTTCAGATTTCCTCATGGGGCTCCAGCTTACGGGTGCTGCAAAGGAATCCTCCTTGGCCAATATGCAGGTCAGGCTGCCCGCAGGTGTGATCGGAGGCGGGCTGACCGCCATCGATACCTGCACAGAGGCACTCGCCTATTACCCCGTTCAGGTGGAAAAGGTCCTGCATCGTTACGAAAACCTCTGCGCCATCCATGGCGAGACTGAAGTCAGAAAAATGTATGACGCTGAGGAACTCATCATCCTTGATGAGTTCCTGGACCATGGGCGAAAGATTCAGGCCGAGCGTGCGCGCGCGGTTGCAGCAGGTGAACGACCCAACTTCCTTCCGCTCTTAGAAAGCTGGGGTGGTGTGACCATGTTCTATCGAAAGGGCATTGAGGACTCACCGGCCTATCGCCAAAATGCTGAAGAAATCACTGAAGCACTGGATGAAGGCATTCGTCTTGCGCCCGGCATGAGCCCTCTTGAAGCCGTCGAGGATCAGTACGGACACCTTTCTGCCGTCAAATTCGAAAAGCTCAAGTTGGAAGAGGGCCGCTGGATTCGCGACAACGAGCTCACTGTTCCTTTGAAAAGCTTGTTTGTGGCCGCAGGGACCTCCCCGAACACCATCTATGAATCAGAGCACCCCGATAGCTTTGTCATGGACCGCAAGTTCTATCAGCGATTTGAACCGAACTGGACCGGGGATCTTCCTGAACTGGTGGCAACGGATGATGACGCGCAGGTCAAAATCGGAAAGCCCGCGCCGTTCACTTCTTATGCTCGAAACGGCCGTTACATTACCTTTTATGGGGATAACCATCCCGTGTATGCCGGTAATGTCGTCAAGGCCATGGCCAGCGCAAAGAACGGTTACCCTTACATTAGTCGGCTGTACCAGAACGAGTTTGAAGGGCTCAAGGCCAGTGATCAGCCCAAACGTGATAGCGCACTGAGAGCCTTCCAGGCCCGTCTTGATGATCAGCTCTCAGCACAAATTGTAGAAATCAACCGCGTAACGCCCACCATCATTGAAGTGATCGTTCGCGCCCCACTGGCCGCAAAGTACTTTGCACCCGGTCAGTTCTATCGCGTTCAGAATTTTGAATCACTGGCACCGACGGTGGAAGGCACCGTACTGGCCTCTGAAGGTCTTGCGCTGACTGGAGCCTGGGTCGATAAGGAAAAGGGCCTGATTTCCCTGATCGCCCTTGAAATGGGCTCTTCCTCAAGGCTTCTCTCCCGATGGAGTCCTGGGGATCCCGTCGTGGTGATGGGTGTCACCGGTGCACCGACAGAAATTATTGCCGGTCAAACGGTGGCGCTTCTTGGGGGTGGACTGGGTAACGCTGTGCTTTTCTCCATCGGTAAAGCTCTCAGAGCTGCTGGCAGCCGGGTCATCTACTTTGCCGGTTATCGCAATTCCGAAGACGTGTTTAAGGTCGAGGAGATTGAGGCGGCATCTGACGTTGTGGTTTGGGCCGTGGATGACCGTCCAGGTGCCCGTCCGATCCCACCCTTGCGTCCACAGGACAAGAGTTTTGTCGGTAATATCGTCCAGGCCATGGTCTCTTATGCCAAGGGTGAAATGGGCCCAACGCCTATTCATCTTGACGATGTAGAGCACATGATTGTTATTGGTTCTGATCGGATGATGGCGGCTGTCAAGGCGGCTCGTTTTAACGAACTCAAGCCCTTTATCAAGGCGCATCATCACGCCATTGGATCGATCAATTCACCCATGCAATGCATGATGAAAGGGGTCTGCGCGCAGTGCCTTTGCAAGCATGTGGAGCCTGACACGGGCAAGGAATACTTTGTGTACTCCTGCTACAACCAGGATCAGGATCTCGATCGTGTCGATTTCCCCAATCTTCAAGCGCGTCTTCGCCAAAATTCCGTTCAGGAAAAGCTTTCTGGGATGTGGCTAGATCATCTGACCCAACAGCACTCATCGGGCATTTAACTCTGGCGTAGATAATTTAAAAGGCACCTTTCGTCAGGTGCCTTTTTTTTGGCATTTTATAAATATTTCCACCAGGTGACGGTGTATTTACAAATTGCATGACAATCCCAGTAAACTACACTAGTATGAGTAAGGTTGACGTGACGGGTCGGACCCCGAGTGTCAGCTTGGATATCCACTACTGTATCCGGTGAACCGACGGGGACCCCGGAGGAGAGAAAAACACAAATGAAAATGATCAAGACCGCTGTAAGCACCACCCTCATCGCACTGGCATTCTCTGGTAGCGTTTTCGCTGCTGAAAACTCAGAAGGCGTTAAGGAGCACATGCAGCTGACCGTCAACAAGGCAAAGGATGCCCTTGCAGCTGCGACCGCAGGTAACAAGGACCTTTGCGTTTCTGAAATCAAGGTTACCAAGCAGCACTACAAGGAAATCACTGGTGATGCAGCTGGCAAGCCCCTTCAGGATGCAATCAAGAACATCAAGGTTGCACAGGAAGAGTGCGTAAACGGCGACACCAAGAAGGCTAGCGAAACCCTTACGGGTGTTGTTGCTGCTCTCGAAGCAATCAACAGCGGCGCACAGGCTGGCAAGGTCACCTACCAGCACTAATTGTTCATTCCAGGCACACTGGTTGCGCGACCTTAGCGTCGCGCACTGAACAGTAAGTGAAAGGGCCGGGCAGAGTGATCTGTCCGGCCCTTTTTATTGGGCGTCGTTTTTACTCTTGATTCGCTACGCTTGTCGCCAGTAAACATCCAGGTAGGTTTCAAAATCCATTCGGTCCGAAGCTTCAATCTCACGCTGACGCTGCCAAGATGTTTCGGCAATCTTCCTGAATGCATCTTCTTGCGCTGAACTGAGTGCATTTGAACGCCAGTGGATGGCATGACGTCGGGAAAGATCAAGTGCAAACTCACGGAAGCTGATCTTTTCATCCCGCAAGGTCTTGAGAATTCTGGCTGATGGCGTCAGGGCGACATCGGCGACTCGAGGGAGCTGGGCTTCAATGGCAGCCCTGAAGTCCCTTCGCCCATCCAGATCATCAATTACTGTGGCTATCTCGAGCATTTCGCTCAGGATCTCGTTGGCGTAAGGCCTCAGGGGGACCTCTTCTTCATCACGAATCAAGATGAAGTCACTGCCACGGCCACAGCAAGCCACGGCCAGATGATTGCGGCTAGCTGCCGTCTTGGCCTCATTGGAAAGGGGAGGACTGTCCTTGATCAGGCACCACAGGGTGAAGATCTCCAGAAAACGCAGGGCCTCAAGGCTGATCCCGCCGGATTCGTGGCACTGTAGGTCCATCGCCCGAAGTTCAAGATAACGCACACCGCGCTTGCGGAGCGCCATCGTGGGTTTCTCACCGGACTGCGCGATCTGCTTTGGACGAACCGGGCTGTAGTACTCGTTCTCGATCTGAAGAATATTGTCGTTCAGCTGACGATACTGGCCATTGACCTTGATCCCGATGGCAGTGTACGGGGGATGTTGGCAATTGATCGCGGACTCCAGGCTTTCAACATATTGGTCAAGATTATCAAAGGAGATATTGAGACCCATCTGCGTGTCATTTTTGTAGCCGATGTCACTCATCCTCAAGGACGTGGCATTGGGCCAACAATAGGTCTGAGGATCCAGAGGCTCAAAACGGTTCGCCAAGAACTCTCTTCCCTTGAAGAATTGGGCATCAAGCGCGGGTGAATTACCAAAAAGGTAAATCAGAAGCCACCCATAGCGATGCACATTTCTAACTACACCAAAGTAGGCATCATTGATCCCTTCTTGAAGGGACTTTTCGGGTGATTCGAGGGCTAGAAGGGCAGGCCACAAGGCCTCAGGAAAAGAATAATTGTAGTGAAGCCCCGCAATGGCCTGCATGGTTCGCCCGTACCGCCAGGACAGGCCTTGCCGGTATACATGCTTCATCTTGCCGATATTGGACGTTCCATATCGCGCAATGGGAATACTGTCATCCCCGTCAATACCGACGGGCATAGACGTCGCGAGTAAGATTTCATCTCCAATCTGTCCCAGGACAAATCGGTGGATGTCCGATAGTGCCTCAATCGCGCGCTCCGCGTCATCGAATGCGGGCGTAATGAGCTCAATCAGCGCCTCTGAATAATCTGTCGTGATCTGTGGGTGTGTGAGCGCTGAACCGAGGCTGGAAGGATGGTCAGTCTCAGCAACCCGACCGTCAGCATTCAGGCGAAGGCTCTCCTTTTCAAGGCCCTTGAGCCCTCCCCGGAGTAAGGGAACCATCCCGGCTCCTACAAGCCGGTCAAAACGAATACTAAATGACATGAATTAGACCGATGTAAGCAAGCTCAGCGCCAATGCGCAAGGCTCACCAGCTAAAGAGGGTCCAGCGGTTGATGTTCATTCCGCGGGTATTGTCGTTGTGCATGGAATCCAAAGTGCCGTCACGGTCCATGTCGACCCAGGAATAAGGGAAACCGACCGACGGATTCACCTTGATCATGTAGACCTGACCATTTTCGCGATGCTCCTCGATGGTCTCCTCTCCTTTACGGATGATGGTGACGTCAGGCTCCATCGGCTTGCCACTTTCAACCGGTGCGGGCAGATCGGGCTCATCCAAAGGAATAGTGGCGCCTTGGGCCGTTTCCGGGGTTTCTGCATAAACCGGAAGGCTAAAAGTGAGGAGACCGATGACCAGGAACCGCTTCATGCTCTATTTGCGTTGTGTGGACGTTTAATTAACTCGGCAATGATATTACATTAGAGACCTTGATGGGATGCGTGTCCCTTCGCCTCACATATGAGAATTGAAAGACCATGGATGATGATCAGTTGCTCCGCTACAGCCGCCATGTGCTACTCCCACAGATTGACATCGAAGGTCAGGAAAAGTTGCTCTCCGGTCGTATTCTGATTGTAGGTCTCGGGGGGCTTGGTTCACCTGCAGCGATGTATCTTGCAAGCGCTGGGATTGGGCAGCTGATCCTTTGTGATGACGATATCGTTGACCTTACCAATCTTCAGCGACAAATCCTGCACAGTACGAAGGACATCGGACGGAAAAAAACCGAATCCGCCCAGTCGGTCCTCCAAGCAATGAACCCTGATCTGACTTATGAATGGATCGATCGGCGACTCGGTGAACCTGAGCTTGAATCCTTGGTTCATGGCGTCGATCTGGTTCTTGACTGTTCGGACAACCTTGCCACTCGCTTCATGATCAACCGCGTGTGCGTCCGAACCGGGACGGCATTGGTCAGTGGAGCCGTCATACGATTTGAAGGACAAATTGCCGTATTTGACCCTGCGAGCCAAGATAGTCCTTGCTACAATTGCCTCTATCAGGATCTTGGTGAATCCACGGATTCTTGCAGCCGCAATGGTGTGGTAGCCCCTTTGCCCGGAGTGATTGGAAGCATGCAGGCACTTGAAGCCATCAAGTATCTTGTGAATCCGGCGGCGGCCCAGACCGGTCAACTCCTGATCTTTGATGCCTGGCGACTAGAGTGGAATCGCCTGCGACTTCGAAGAAATCCTGATTGTCCGACCTGCGGGCGGATGAATTGAAACGATCCCGAACCCAAGGTCTACTGATTACCCGCCATGAGCGAAGCGCCATCTGACGACCAGCAGGGAATACAGGCTCCAGACTCTGTCACGCGGTCACGACAGAAATATGTTATCTGGACTCTGGCTGTTCTGATCTTTTTTTTCTGGGATGATGTCATCGGCATCACGCTCCATGTGCTCCATATCCTTCTTGAATATGTTGAGCTAATCACGGAAGAATTGCTCATCCACCTCTTCAATCTTGAAGAGCATGAAGGGCAGATGTTTACCGCCTGGCTTGGACTGGCTGCATTCCTCTCCCTGATCACTTGGCTCTATGTCACGGTGCGCCGCAAGATTCGCAGAACTTTTAGATCCTGGGCCTATTTCAGATCCTGGGTCAAAATACATGCCCGTGAGCATTGGATCAGTTTGACGGCCATTTCCCTTTTCTACCTGATTTATCTCTTTTTCCTTTGAGACAAACCCTTCGGGATTTTGACTTTTTTACCACCCACTGAAGAACGACCTATGAGCGATTACAAGAAATATATCTGCACGGCCTGTGGCTGGATTTATGACGAAGAGCTGGGCGATCCGGATTCGGGACTTGAACCCGGCACGCGTTATGAGGACATCCCGGAGGACTGGTATTGCCCAGAATGCGGTGTTGATAAGACGTATTTCGACCTGATGGACTAATTTGGGTTCTTGGGAGGCGTGACTCCTCTGGCAATCATGCGACGAACCAGCGGCGCATAATCTCGATCTGCTAGAGTCGCCTCCCTTTCAACATTTGCCTGAATCCCATGCAGCGCATCGATCATCTCCCGATGCGAAAGTGCGGTCGATGCCAGCGTAGCGACCACCCCTTCACCTGCAGCCTCCAATGCCTCCCTGACGCCACTTCTTAATCCCCTCAGGGCGCTGGCCTCAACAGAGGGCCTCAGTCGACTGTAGACAAACCAAGGGGCAAGCCAGGCCAGTCCGATCAGAAGAAGAGTGTGGACCGCAAAATCGGTACCCAGGTAATCCAGATGATGGGTTGCGCTCTCGTAATAGCCGATCACGACCTGGTAGGACGCCCAGGCCAAAGCCAAAGAGGGCAAAAGGATGCTCAGGAAACCCGCAACACGCATGGCCGTACGCTGCAATGCGTTCCCTGGCAGCGCCAGTGCCTGACGCAATTTAAGCTGCCCCCGCTGAATCACCTTCTGCCCCGTCACCTCGATAAAGGGACTCAAAGCTAACTTGAGTGGCCTTGGGGGCAATCCGCGTTCTCCCGCAGCCACCAAAAGTTGCGCCAACGTGTCCTGAGCCCTTCCAGCGGCCCACTCATCCCAGATCACCGGCATGGCTTGTGAGGATGCGGGGCTCTCCTGTGATACCCCATCAGTGACCTTGTCGGTCATACGACCTGACAACATCCTGACCAAGGCGATCAAGGTCCATTCCATGCCTTCCATCAGATCATGAACGGCTTCACTCCAGATCTCTTGCCAGCGAGGCGCAAGCTGCACGTAATCCTCATTGCCGCCCAGTGCAGTGTCAAAATCCACAAGGACCTCGCGCAACGCATCAAGTCTTGCAATGCCGGCATGAGCCTCTAGCTGGGCCATCAGATGTTGCGATGAGATTTCACCAAGTACCCGTTCAAGCTCATGCAATTCCGAGGTCGAAGATTGTGCTTCACTTGTGGCTCTTGCAATGGTCCTTAGAACGATCGGGTCTGAAAATCCGGCTTCGGTTAGGAGACGCCTGAAATCCTCAAATTGGACCTGCTCACCCCGATCCCATTGATTCAAAACGAAAATCCAGGCGTGATCACCACCGTATTCCTTCAGCAGTCGCCATCCTTTGTCATCCCGATATCGCTCGGGACTGACCACATAGATCACAACATCAAGGTGGGGGAGCCATTGAAGAACAATATTGCGATTGGCTGAATCCACGCTATCGATGTCTGGCATATCAATCCAGAGGATCTGGCGTTTCGATTCGTTGCTATGACGCGCCATGCGGACATCGTCAACGGGGAGATCATTCGGAAGCTGTTGAAATTCGACCGATTCATGAAGATAGATCGATACTTCACGGCTGGTAGGGCGCTCAATGCCGGTGCGGGCGATATCCTGACCTGCCAGTTGGTTGAGAAGGGAGCTTTTACCCACCCCGGTGCCACCAAAAAAAGCCGCAGTTAACGGCCGGTGACTATTGGGGTTAAAAAGACTTCCTGGACTGCGAATGGTGAGGTTTTCATAAGCGCCTAGATCCTGGGGAGAGAGCCATTGCGCCTCTAGGGCTTTGGTAAGAAAGGCATCGAGCTCTGGCGCTGGTCCTGACAGGGCACTTGATATGACAGGATCCATGCTTACCTCAGAGAAGTCGCATTTTCAAGCTGTTCTGGGGTAATCCCGATCCGAAGGCCAGGATCAATGGCCTCAGGAATGGTCGCCAAAGGTCCACAGAGCGCTCGCTCAAACAAGGCGTGTACGGCATCCATTTGTTTACGCTTGAGTTGCTCCTGCGCTCGGTTCATGAAGTGGCCAAGGGCGCTTTCAGCAAGAATCGATGTCATCGAGAGAATTGCGGGCGCAATCACAAAATCCTGAACCCCGATGCCGCCCGTGTGAAGAGCAACACCCAACGCAGCAGCATCCGTCGTGACACGTGTTGCCCGGAGACTATTGAGGACGACCGGATGTTCTTCCAGATGGGCATAAAGGCTGCGGGCGGTCGATTCAATCTCAGGGCGAAACTGGATCACATAGTCCTGAGCGGCCTGATCAAAACGGCCTAAAAGTTGCGATCTTCGGCTACTCAGAAGTTGACCCACACAGCCGCGCCACCGTTGTTCGGCAATGTCACGTCCCGGTTCAAGCATTAACTCTTCGGAAAGCTGGATCAGCGCATGCTGCGCCAGCTGATGGAGGACGGCCCGCTCGACGCCATCCACATTCGTCTCCCTTCCGCTGGCTGCACGTCCAAGGCGGGTCAATTGGCGCATGGGCCAGGTCACCACACGACGGGCGGCATGAAGCGCACTACCAATGCCCGGAACCTCAAGCAAGGTCAATAGCTCAGCCAGCGCGCGCTGGAAAGTTTCATAGTGATTGGGATGATTCAGATAATCGCGTTGATAACGTTCCATACACTCGGATAAAAGTGCATCGAGTCGTTCCCGCCACTGATGGCTGAGCATGTGTTCGGCTTGAACAGGTTGAATCCATGCGTTCCAGTGGGTTTCGATCAATCGATGCGCAGCTCCCTCGCGACGGGTCGAGAGCGCTAGAAGCTGCCTGATTTTAGGTTGCAGGCGAGGCGCCATCGTCTCATGCATAGCACTTTCGGCCGAGTCTCGACGGTAGGGAACAGAGACGATCTCTGGCAGTGGGTCCTTTCTGAAACTTGCCCATTTCGTTTGTATCGACGCCAGGAGGGCGGCCTCGGATTCAGGATCTGATTTGTTGACCACCAGGAGGGTGGGTTGAGCCAAAGGCTCGATCAGTCGGAGGAATTCCCAGACGGTCAGATCACCGTATTTATCCTTGCTGACAATGAGAACCACCACATCGACCAGCGCAGCGATCCGAAGAACGGCATCTTGGTATCGGTTCGAAGCCACGGAGTCAAAATCAGGGGTATCCCACAGAATGACTCCATTCAGGAAGTCGGGTAACCGACTGGCCTCTGAAACATCGAAACCAAACGCATGGAGTTCGGAAGCATCAAGTGATCTTGAAGACAGTCGTCGAGAACCTTCGAAATAGAGCCCCAAACGATCCAGCCATCCGGGCGATCGGGGAGCTGAGAACCCCTGGGGATGGACAGTAAACCCCGCCAACGGACTTGGAACGGCTAATGGCAGTCCCGTGAGCCAGTTGATCAGCGAGCTTTTGCCGGATTGCGTTGGACCAAAAACGCCGAGATGCAGGGGCTCAGAAGGGCCGATCAGCTGAAGTGATTCCCTGTGAAGGGAGGATTCTGCAAGCGTCAGACTTTGCAGCAGGGAAGGGTAGGCAGATTGAATTTCAGGGTCACGGTCTCCCGCCTGTTCGACTGCCTTCGTGTAGCGCTGCCGCAGAAGACGAAGAAATGAAAGCATGGAAGTGAACCGGCCTGAATCCGTTGAAGACCTTTCAGGATTGTACACGATGGCATTCCGGGAACCGGTTGAACTCATACGCTAGGCAGACGGAAGCGACGCACAATCCAGATAGCCGTAAAAGGAATCAGGAGTCCAAGTAAGGTTGAGACAATGAGTAAGTGACCGAGATCCTGGTAGTTAGCGGGCATGGTTTCAAGTCCACTGACCGGATCGCGGACTTCTCGGGTCACGACATACATTTTGTTCAGATACTTGGTCAGAAGCTGACTTAAAGCCAATGAGAGATTAGTAAACGAAGCCATGACCGCAAAGAATGTGGCCTTAAGATGGGTGGGCGCCGAGTGAGCAATCCACGCCAGCATCGGAACCATCGCAATCTGACCCAAGGGTGACTCAAGGGCTGTATCGACAATTGCAATGAACCTTGCGTCAACCACACCGTTGGTCATCATCGCTGTCCAGTGGTGAATGCCGTAATACATGGCAATGGTTGGAATCGACAACACAGTTCCGACGATCGTTAGAAAACCCACGATCGAGGAGACGGGCTTTTCAGCCATTTGCCGCCTGAACAGGAAAAGTCCACCCAGACTCAAAACACTGCCAATGAGAGAGAGACGGGCCATGAAGGACTGATCAAAACCGAGAGAGTCGATCATCCACCAGCTGGATCCAGGGCCAGGGGAGGGCACTGCGCGAAAGAAGAAAATGAGAATAGCCGTCCCGACCAGGACATTCCTTGCATCCGTTTGCATTTCCCGGGAAATGCGAATCATCAAGGCAATGATCACGGTGGATGAAACCAGGAATATCAGTTCCTGGCCATAGCTGAAATTTGCGACGCCTATGCCAATTGAGGCCATGGCAAAAAGAAGGCCACCGACAAGTATCCACCAATTCGGTCGCGTCGAGGTCAGAGGTTCGCGCATCAACGACTCGATCTCATGCCGGGTATAGCCTAGACGAACCAATTGACGACGATAGCGATAGCGAAGCGTTACAGCCAGAATCACGCCCAGACATGAGATCACAGGGATGCAAAGCGCCATTTGATAGAGGCGCAGATAAATCCCAACTTTCTCAAGCTCATGAAGCCCTTCAACGCCAGCAAACATGTAAACGTTGACGAGAGCCACGACCAGGCTACCCACAATTGTTGAGACGCGACCGAGTGTCTGCATGGTCGAATGCATCAGGCGCTGCTGGGCATCAGTGAGGATGCGTCCCTCAGGATTGGTCCCTGGAACGGCTTCGACGGTCATCGCATCGGCAACTACATCTTGGATGACGTAACCGACTGGTGCCAGAAGCACGCTGACGACATACCAGGTCCCCGCTGGAAAGTAGCTCTCCATCAGCGGTCGATCCGCCAGAAGTCCGACCATGATGCCAAGGCTCACCGCGATCATGCTGGCCCCCAGAATGACCAGAAGCCCCTTATAACGCCATATCAGATCAACCAGGTGCCCAATGGGTAGTTTGAGTGTCCAGGGCAGCATGGCCCAGAAGGCGAGTCCTGCCAGAAATTCAGCCGATAACCCAAGATATTCTTTGACAAAAAAGGTTCCAACGATGCCGGTCAGACCCGAAATGCCCGCCGCCAGATAAACCATCAGGGGCGGCAGATAGCTCAGCCGGAGCTCTCGAGCTAATTCCAGAAAATGACGATCAAGCCATTGGAACAGAGAAAACGGCGAGGGAGGGCTTTTGGAGTCGCGGTGGATGCGCATGAGAGCTCAATAAAAGAAAACCAGTTCCGATTGTATCGAACTCCACTGGTCAGGTTCCATTGAGTGAAAATTAAGCCAGAGGGCGGCGCCGGAAAAGGGACCGGCGCCCCTTGAAATCACCAACCAGTATCGGTATCCGAGGTTGCTCCAATTTGGTGGATCGTAAGATCTGCGCCATTGAATTCTTCTTCACGATCGAGACGAAGGCCAACCATGAGCTTGATCACCCCGTAGGTCAGCAGACCGCCAATGATTGCTATGACGATGGCAAGGCCAGTACCGAGCAGCTGTGACCAGAAGGCAACCTTACCAAGCCCACCGAGAGACGGAAGCCCCAGAACACCCGCGGCAACCCCCCCAAGGGCACCGCAGAGTCCGTGCAAGGGCCAAACGCCCAGGACATCGTCGATCTTCCAACGGTTCTGAGTCAGGGTGAACATCGTCACGAACATCCATCCTGCGATCACACCGAGGACCAGGGCGCCAATCGGATGCATCACATCAGATCCTGCGCATACCGCAACTAAACCGGCGAGAGGACCGTTATGGACAAACCCTGGGTCATTCCGGCCTGCAATCATGGCCGAAAGCGTGCCACCTACCATGGCCATCAATGAATTGACGGCAACCAGCCCGCTCACCGCATTCAAGGTCTGTGCAGACATGACATTAAAACCAAACCATCCGACAGTCAGCACCCAAGCCCCCAAAGCGAGGAACGGGATACTGGAGGGCGGATGCGCAGCAATACCGCCAGATTTTGAATAACGACCACTTCTGGGCCCCATCAGGATCACGGCAACCAGAGCCACCCAGCCCCCCATGGCATGCACCACAACGGAACCCGCAAAATCATGGAAAGGCGCACCAAACTGGGCCTCAAACCACGCCTGAATGCCATAGTGATTATTCCAAGCGATGCCTTCAAAAAAGGGATAGATAAATCCGACCAGAAGGAAGGTCGCAGCCAACTGCGGGTTGAAGCGGGCCCGTTCCGCGATACCACCGGAAATGATGGCTGGAATCGCCGCTGCGAAAGTCAGGAGGAAAAAGAACTTGACCAGACCGTAACCGCTCTCGGCGGTTAATTGAACCGCACCTTGAAAGAAAGTGATGCCATAGGCGATGTAATAACCAATAAAAAAGTAGGCGATTGTTGATACAGCAAAATCAGTCAAGATCTTAACCAGTGCATTGACCTGATTTTTTCTACGGACAGTACCCACTTCAAGAAATGCAAATCCCGCATGCATGGCAAGAACCATGATCGCACCGAGAAGAATGAACAGAACATCCTGGCTTTTAGTCATCGCTTCCATTTTTTATTGCTCTTGGGTCAAGGATCCAAGACAGTGAGCAAAAAACGGGCCTAAAACCAGAAAATCAACAAATGCGCATTATTCGGGCGTTCGCCCCAAGAAAGGGAGGCAGGATGGGTGCACCAAAGACAAATAATGGTGCAACATGTGCACCATTATGAGTCATGGATGTAGGGCGGAAAGAAACGCTATTTGCGACTGAATTTGGCGATCACAGTCATGATCAACCCCAACAGCTTGTCGAAGGTCGATTTTGAGCTGTTGAGGAGATGATGAATGATTTCATCGCGCGTCATCCCTTCAAATCGCTTGCGATAGTAGGTCAAGCCGAAGGGGGTTCCCACCGCGCCAATAATGACGCCAAGAAGGAAAACGGCATTACCGGATCCTGAGGAAGGGCCATTCGCTGCCGCGGATGAAGAAGCCACAGCCGTCGGCAGCTTGACCGAATCTGCTACCTTGGGACCATAGTCATCCGGAATGGCCAGATCCGTCACACCGGGAATACTTGGGAAGGGTGAGCTCCCATTTCCGACGACCAGCTGTGCCTTCATGCCCTTTTCCATATGCTGAGCGATGTCGCAGTGAACCATGTAGGTTTTATCTTCAGCAGGCAGGATCATGGTGCCAGTGATCTTTCCAGGTCCCGTGACCTCAAGATGGAACATTCCCTTGTCGTACATGAACTTAGGTAGACCATGCATCATCCATTGGTGGCGGATGCGATCTTCGTTGACCAAAGTGACTGTGAGTTTGGAACAGGGCTTGACTCGCCATTCATGGGAGGAAAAACCGAACATCGTCCCAGGGAATTGCCGGGCATATTCGTGTCCTGCATGGACTTCAATGCTTCGTTCTTCGCTGATACTGCTGCACCCGGGTGGCAGCTTGTCTTTGTTTTGCCCCATGATCATGGCGCCTTCCATGTTCATGAGATGGCCATCGCCGTGATCCATCAACTTACCGGTGTGATCAATAATCACGTCTGCCTTCGCAGCCATCACCGGCACGGAGAGCGCCCAAAGGACGACACCGAAAAATACTTTTAACTTACTGTTCATTTTTGGCACCCTCATCCTTTTGATTTGGGAAGCAGCGATTTAACTTGGTTGATCAGGCGATCACGATGCTGATAGGCAAAGTAAAGAGCCACACCCAACCCCAGACCGCCCAGTAACCCACCCCCGGTACCATCTCCGCCAATCCCTGAAGCGGCGGCTTGTGCTGAGGCTTCTGTTGCTCCAGCGTTGATTCCAGGTTTGGTGTCCATCGTACCGGCTGGCGCCCCAAGGCTGCCCCAGTCATCCATAAAATCCTGCCAGACGGGGATTTTTCTCTCCCAGAATTCACGGGTGAAATATGGTTTGAGATCCATCGAGTGGGAAACCTTCAGATTTCCGTTTTCATCGACGAAATCCTTGTAGGCAAGGAGGCTAATACTTCCGCCTTCGCCCTGACCGTTGGTCGTGAAGGCACGCTCCGTGTGATCATGGAACATCCACAGACCCGATCCAAAACTATGCAGTCCGTCGTTCGTAGAATCCAGGGCCAAATCTAGGCGCTGTGCCGGTGCTAGCGCGTACACATCACGCGTTACCTGAGCAGCAGGGTTATGCTGAACGCCGTCATAATGGGTTTCAGTCGCCTTGTGTCCGTGAATATGAAGAGCCATCGGATCTTGATGACCATTGAGAATACGGATCTTGGTCTTTTCGTTCGGTCCGATAACGATCAGGGATTCGCGAAGGGTGTAAGGGAAAGCCCGACCGTTGAGGAGAAAATAATCATCCGTGGAGTCGGTGATGTCGTACTCCTGGTTCATCTTCTTTGCGATTAGACGAACGTCATTAGCCGACTGAGTAATCTGGTGAAGCTCCTTATCCACGGATTGATAATGGAGGTCGTATTCCTGTTTGTATTGTTCGAGAACAGAAACCGAGGGATGCCGAACTTGACCTGCGCCGACATTGAATACTTGGGGCCAATTGTTGGGACGGTTTTCTTCAACAATGAACATCCCGGCTAGTCCCATCGCGATGTGGGTATGGGGCTGAACATGACAGTGGTAGTACATGGTGCCCGGTTGCCGCGGCTTGATCACATAGGTCTTGCTCTGGCCCGGCATGATGTCCATTGAGCTGGTCTGACCGACCCCGTCGTTACCTTCACCTGCATGATCCATGAAGGGGTGGTCCACACCATGAAGGTGGATCGAGTGTGGGAAGTAATGGGAGTTTTCAACAACGAGCCAAACCACATCCCCCTGTTCAACACGAATGGGAGGGGAAGGCATGCGGAGGAGGGGATTTGCTTCTCCGCTCGCAAAACTCCGCGTCGACATGTCCCGGTTCTTGGGTACAAACACCCAGAAACTTGGCTGTATTCCCGGTGCAATATCGAAGGTAGGCACGACACCCGGAAAATCAGGCGAATGGCCATTCACTTCCATGATTTCAAGCTTGATGATGTAGTGATCGGGGTCACCGTCTCCATCAAGGTCATTGGTCGCCGTGATGGCATCCGCCGCAAGATTCGACGTATCCATCAAGGTCTGCATTGAAATGTTGTTTGTTCCCTTCACAAATGCCGCAATGTCATTGGGATTGTCAGGGTTACAAACGCGAGACTCCTGCATCCAGACACCCTCAACCTCCTGAGCCTTGCGCCATTCGGGGGGTGCGCCACTATTACAGAAAGGTTCGGCCTGCCCGGTAGCTACTTTCGCCGTGGTGGGTGCGGTAAATACGGCACCCGCATCCAGCGCGTAGAACGGAAGGAGCAGAGCGGTGATAAGTGCGAGTTGATGTCTCGGCATGTTTTTCGATTCCATGATAGGCAAAACGCCAGGGCACAGACTAACCGTGACCTGGCGTTCTGGTTGCCGCCCTAGAGCGGCAGGTATCGGTTAGGCAGACTTTTTAAGGAACTTATCCACAACACCCTTGAACCCGGCGTTAGACAGGTAAAGGATGTAAAGGCCTGCGACCAGAAGCGTCAGGACGACAACGATGGTGCTGGTGGGGATGCCAGCTGCACCACGACCTACAGTGAACGGAATGTGTGCGTCCACTTTCTTATTTTCATTCACGAGCGTCACGTGAACCAGATACTTTCCAGGATCTGTGAAGTTCAATGTCGTGTTGAATGTTCCCTTGGAGTGGGTCGCCGGCGGTTCGTAGTAGAACCGGGTTCCTTCTGGCTCCTTGGTAATTTCAAATTCGACCGTCATTTCACGAAGCGCCTTGCCTTCGTAGTCGAAAACGATCGTTGACTGGCCCAATTCCGGGATGTTGTTACAGTATTCAGTGGTGCCAGTCAGTTGGGGTTGGTAAGCGGTGAAATGCACCAACTGAGAGCCGACCATCACGCGGCACTGGTCAGTGTCAACACTTGCGCCACCATGTGACCACGCAGTGATAGGCATCAAGCTCGCGGCAAGAAGGCCCGCAGCCGCAAATACTCTTTTGGCAATCTGGAGGTTGCTCATGTTTTGTTCCCTCACTCTCTATAGTTGTCAGTTGTTATAGTCGTCGATGGCATTATTCCTTGCCATGTACGTAGGGTCATCCACGTCAGATTTCCCAGACACCCATCAGCCGGCAATATACCGAAGCATGGGAACGTACACAACAAAACATCCACCAGTTTGCGAAGGAACAGAGGTGGCCTCAATATTTCGGTAACCCACCGTTCAAACCGCACATTACATGGACCATGATCCTAAAATAAAGTTCAAAAGAGGCGCTGTCTGGATCCTTGTGTTCCAGGATTGAGGTATGCTTCCCGGCCTCAGTTAGTTGAAGGTCATATAGACCGATGTCCATTTCAATCCCCCGTCTTGCGCCTGTCTTTTTTGCTCTTTTATCGGCCTGTTCGTCACCTCGCATGCGTCCACCAGTGCCAGAGGATGCTGGAAGCAGCCTGACACCCCAGTTCATCCAAGAAAAAGATCCAAGGCCTCACGTTGTGACCGTTCCCATTGAGACCGGACTCGAAACGGTTCCACGTAAACCGGAATCGACCGAGGTAATGTCCACCCCATTATCCACGTCAGTGGAGACAGACATGACCCGGCCTGCCGATGCATCTGACTCCCCTTATCCCGCATCAGCGGAACTTCCCATTACACAGAGTGCTTTACCACCCATTGAACCTTTGGTTGATCCGGGCTTGCCAGCCATCGACTACCAACCGACACCCGACCCTGCACCCATCAGGACCCTCTCGCCTCGTATCGGTGAAAAACTTTTTTTGCAATCAGCGCCCCCTGCGGTTGCCGCCCTAGAAAATGATATTGAAGCCCAATTCAAGGGGCGAAACTATGGTGACGCTGCTGCACAAATAGACCGTGCGCTTCGTATTCAACCCAAGAATCCAGAACTCTGGCATGTGCTTGCCGAAATTCGACTTCGTCAGAATCAGCCGGGACTTGCTGAAGATCTTGCAAAAAAATCAAATTCACTGGCGAAGTCCAACGCTGATCTTGTGAAGTCCAACTGGCGAATCATCGCTGATGCCCGAAGGCAAAAGGGCGATGGGGTGGGCTCACAGGATGCCTTAGAGAAGGCTTGGTAGGCTGTGAAACTGAATTCGGCCTTCGCTGAGGGTGGGCCCCTTCAACGACATCTGCCTGGCTTTGTCGGAAGACCACAGCAAGTGGCTATGGCCACTGCGATTGCAGAAACTTTAGAAACTCGCACCACCTTCGTTGCGGAAGCAGGAACGGGGACGGGAAAGACCCTGGCCTATCTGGTCCCTGCCATCCTTTCTGGAAAAAAGGTCCTAATTTCGACCGCGACAAAGACGCTTCAAGATCAGCTATTCCGGAAGGATCTTCCGATTCTGAGGCGCGCGCTGGAGATCCCTTTCAAGGCAGCGCTTTTGAAAGGTCGGTCCAACTACCTTTGTATCTATCGCCTTAAACATCACTTGGGTTTCAAGGCCGGTCATGGCGTTCGGGATGCAGTTGCCCTTGAAAGTATCCGACGATGGGCGCGCGCCACCCTGACCGGTGATATCTCAGAACTGGGCGATGTGCCTGAAGGCTCCATCCTATGGACTGGCGCCACCTCAACGGTCGATAACTGTCTTGGGTCGGAGTGCCCGGATCATGGCGAATGTTTTCTGGTGAAAGCCAGAAGCCGATCTCGCGAAGCCGATATTGTGGTGGTAAACCATCACCTCCTGTGGGCCGATTGGGCCCTACGAAATGAAGGCCAGGGTGAGTTATTGCCTAGCGTCGATGGCATTATCGTAGATGAAGCACATCAATTCCTTGAGTCTGCCGCCCAGTTCTTAGGCAGCAGCCTGACTTCTCGGCAGCTTCTGGACCTGGGCTCTGATATCTCAACAGAGCGCGTTCGAGAGGCGCCTGATGCCACACATTTGCAAGAGGAAGCGGATCGATTAGTCCGTTTAACGCATGACATTCGAATTGCTCTGGGAGAGCCGGCCCGACGGGAGGCCTGGCATCAGGTGGAAACCTGGGGATCGGTCATCGATGCACTGGATGCCGTCCAGGTGCAATTGGGCGTCTTACGAGATTACTTGCAGCCACAGCGAGAAAGAGGAAAAGGGATTGAGGCTTGCTTTACCCGCAGTCTGGCCTTGCTGACCCAACTGGAATCCTACTTAAAACCCACAGATGACAATCAAGTCCGATGGTTTGAAGTGCGAAAAACCGGATTCAGCCTCAATCGGACTCCGGTCGAAATAGCAGATGAGTTTAGGCAGTTTCAGGACCGACTGAAGACCGCATGGATATTTACCTCTGCCACTTTGACGGTTCGCGATCGATTTGACCATTTCACCCATGAACTTGGGCTTTCAGGAACCCGTGCCGCAATCTGGCAAAGTCCTTTCGATTTTGCCCAAAACGCCCGGATGTACCTTCCCAACGGGCTACCGGATCCGTCGAATCCCGGCTATACAAGGAGCATTGTTGAAGCCAGCGTTCCCGTCCTTGAGGCCAGTCGCGGCCGCGCCTTCTTTTTGTTCACCTCTCATGCCGCCTTGCAGCAGGCGTCTGAATTGCTTCCCAAAAAAGTCTCATTTCCACTCTTTGTTCAAGGCACCCAACCCAAGACCCGCCTTTTGGACGCCTTCAAGCAATCCACCCACGGCATCCTTTTGGGAACAGCAACCTTCTGGGAAGGGGTCGATGTGCCGGGACCAGCGCTGTCTCTGGTCATCATCGATAAGTTGCCTTTTGCTTCACCCGGCGATCCGGTGATGGCTGCCAAACTTGATGCATTGAGGGCCAAGGGCCTTCATCCTTTCCCTCACTACCAATTACCCGCAGCCATCATCGCGCTGAAGCAGGGCGTAGGCCGTTTGTTGAGAGGCCAGGATGATAAAGGAGGGATCATGCTTTGCGATCCTCGTATCATGTCCAAATCCTATGGGAAGACGGTTCTTGAGAGCCTTCCTCCTGTGCCTCAGTCTCCCAATCTTGAGACCTTTTGCCAATTTCTCAAAAGCTTGCCGACCGCGCCCCCATGAAGATACTTGCACTGGATACTGCAACAGAAGCCTGTTCTGTGGCTCTCATGGTGGATGGCCAGATTTCAGAGAAATTCAGCCTCGCCCCACGGGAGCACAACCGTATCATCCTCCCAATGATTCAGGAGTTGCTCGCCGAGTCTCAATCCACCCTTACGATGCTCGATGCCATTGCTTTTGGTTGTGGACCGGGTTCTTTTACCGGTATCCGCATTGCTGCAGGGGTGGTGCAAGGACTTTCGTTAGGGCTTGATCTTCCGGTTATCCCTATCTCGACGCTGGCGGCTCTGGCTTTTGAAGCGATGGTCGAGTGCCAAGCTGAACAGCTCCATGCAGCAATCGATGCCCGGATGGGCGAAGTCTATTGGGGCAGCTTTCGCAAAAGTGAGGGCGATGCCGTCATGAGAATGAGGGAGGAGCGTGTACTGCCGCCTGACGCCATCTCCGTTGCAGCATCTCAAGGTGACGTTGGAACTGGAAGTGGCTGGATGACCTACCGATCCATCCTGACAGAGCGACTCGGTCAACCGAATATTAGAATTCTCGAGAATCGATTCCCACGATCAGGAAGCATCGTCCGGTTGGCCGCCACAGACTTCGAACGGGGCATTTTTTGCCGGCCAGAGGATGTTGAACCTGTCTATCTTCGGAATGATGTTGCCAAAAAACCTGCCACAAAAGCCTAGCAAGCTGACGTAAATCGTTTGAATCGACCCTTATAGTAGAATAAGGGCATGTCACAACTTTTCCAGATCCATCCTAAAGATCCTCAACCTCGCCTGATCAAGCGGACGATTGAAATCCTCCGTCAAGGGGGTCTTGTCGTCTACCCCAACGACTCCTCTTACGCTTTTGGTTGCCGGATTGACAACAAGGATGGTCTTGAGACGATACGTCGCTTAAGACGACTCGATGATGACCATAATTTCACCTTGATTTGCCGCGACATTGCCCAGGTATCCACATTTGCCAAAATGAGCAATGAAGGATTCCGTCTGATCAAGTCACTGACGCCAGGCCCTTTCACGTTCATCCTCGAAGCGACCCGAGAAACTCCTCGTCGCCTCCAGCATGTGAAGAAAAAAACCATCGGCATTCGACTCCCTGAAGATGCGATCACAAGCGCAATCCTGGATGAGCTAGATGAACCGTTGTTCAGCTCGACACTTCTTTTTCCTGAACAGGATGATCCCATGAGTGATCCAGAAGAGATCCGCGATCGCCTCCAGAAGGAAGTGGAACTGGTCATCGATTCAGGTGTCGTAGCTTATGAACCTACGACCATCATCGATTTAACCGGAGCCAACCCTGAAATCACGCGACAAGGTCGCGGGATCGCAGAGAATCTTCGCTAACCTGATTCCAGAGATACCCCATGGATATGGCACTTTCAGATGAACAGGCGATTATCGCCAAGATCCTCCCGTTGCTTTTCGCCATCACAATGCATGAGGTTGCCCATGGCTATATGGCTAAGTTCCTTGGGGACGACACCGCAGATCGGCAGGGTCGGCTGACACTGAATCCCATTGCACACATTGATCTACTCGGGACGATCATCATCCCCGGGATCATGCTGGCCATGGGAGGCAATTTTCTCTTCGGATGGGCCAAACCTGTGCCTGTGAACGGGGCGCGAATCACACGCTATCCTCGTTGGGGCATGTTGATGGTTGCGCTAGCAGGCCCGTCGGCCAATGTGCTGATGGCGATTTTCTGGGCGGCGCTGTTTCATGCGGTTCCTCACATTGGAAATGAACTCCACGCACTAGGGCTCGTTGAAATGATCAAATTCGGGATCAGCTTCAACATTATCCTTGCCGTGTTCAACATGGTGCCGATCCCCCCTCTGGACGGTGGCCGCGTTGTGGTTGAGCTTCTGCCTTACAACCTTGCCCAAAAGTACAGTCAAATCGAGCCTTATGGGTTCTACATCCTGCTGGGACTCATGTTCACCGGAATCATTAATGTCTTTGTGGGACTTCCTATCGTTCTGCTGAGGGGTCTGATGATGGGGATTGCCGGCTTTTGAACAGTGCAAGAGGAAACCTTCTGAATCCTGAGCCTACTGAGTCGCCCCTTGGAGAGGTGCTCTTAAATCCTGTAGCCCGCGTCCTTGGCTCTCCGGTTCATGACCTCCCTGAAGACCTCTATATCCCACCCGACGCTCTCGAAGTCTTTCTGGAAACTTTTGAAGGTCCTTTGGATCTCCTTTTGTACCTGATTCGTCGTCAGGGATTCTCTATTGTCGAAATCCCAGTTGCGGACATCACCAGACAGTACATCTCCTACATTGAGATGATGTCTGAGCTCAAGATTGAGCTTGCAGCCGAATATCTGCTGATGGCAGCCATCCTGGCTGAAATCAAGTCGAAATTGTTGCTGCCAAGACCTGAATCACTGGAAGGTGAAGAGAACGATCCGCGCGCGGAGTTGATCCGAAGGCTACAGGAATACGAACAATTCAAGGCAGCCGCCCTTGAAATCGACCAGCTGACTCGGCTGGAACGTGATGTTCACGAGATTGATACTGACGTTTCGATGATTCGCGTTAACAAGGTATATCCAGAAGTTGATCTTCGTGAGGTTCTCCTTGCTTTCAAAGATGTCTTGAAACGTGCCGATCAGGTGACGCATCATCAGATCCAGCGCGAACCCCTCTCCGTCCGGGAGCGCATGACGCGAATTCTGGGATCCTTGCAAGCGCATGTTCGCCTTCCTTTTCAAGCACTATTTGATGTCGGAGAGGGAAGGGCAGGCGTTGTTGTCTCTCTCCTTGCGATCCTTGAAATGAGTAAGGAACGCATTATCGAAATTATTCAGGATGAGCCTCTGGGCCCTCTCGAAATTCGAGCCCTTGCTGCAGGGCCCATGAAGGACTGACATGGAACTTCAATCAATTATCGAAGCCGCCTTACTTGCGGCTGGAAGACCCCTCAATCTTGATGAGCTGTCAGGGATTTTTGATGACGCCGAGAAGCCGGGCAAATCGGACATTCAATCAGCCCTGAACCAACTTCAGGAAAATTATGCATCTCACACCCTTGAATTAAAAAAGGTCGCGACAGGCTATCGCTTTCAGGTTCGTGAAGGATTTTCACCCTGGGTTTCTCGTTTATTTGAAGAACGGCCAGGGCGATATTCGAGAGCTTTTCTGGAGACTCTCGCTATCATTGCCTATCGCCAACCGGTCACCCGAGGCGAAATCGAAGACATTCGCGGTGTCGCCGTGAGTTCCGGCATCATCAAGACCATGCTGGAGCGTGAATGGATCCGTATCATCGGCCACAAGGAGCTCCCAGGAAGACCTGCTCTTTTTGGAACAACCTCTGTGTTCCTTGATTATTTTGGCTTGTCCTCGCTCTCCGAGCTCCCCCCCCTCCAAGCCCTAGTGGATGAATTGGGTCTCGTGACGGGCGACCTTGCTCTGGAAATCGCGTTGGCTCCTGAGGCAAATGCCGCCAAAGAGCCTCAGCACTCTGATATTGAACCGATAAAGGTCGAAACTGACTTAGATGATCAAGGACAAGATGTCGACGAAGCCCCCAAATAAAGAAATCGAAACAGAGACCGGTGAACGACTTCAAAAAGTCCTCGCACGACTTGGCCTTGCCAGTCGACGTGAAATCGAGGAGTGGATCAAAAGTGGTCGTGTGACACTGAATGGTCAATACGCCAAGCTGGGCGACCGATATCGCCCTGGTGATCGGATCACTGCCAATGGTCGCCCCATTGATCCCAGCGCCGAAGCCCAAGAACCCACACGTGTCTTGGTGTACCACAAGCCAACAGGGGAGGTCGTCACCCGCAGGGATCCAGAAGGCCGTCCGGTCATCTTCACCCAACTCCCACGTCCAACCCGCGGACGGTGGATCTCGATCGGTCGACTGGATATCAACACGCAAGGATTGCTCTTGGTGACGACCAATGGCGAATTGGCGAACCGATTGATGCATCCATCACACGAGATCGAACGTGAATACGCCGTTCGTGTGCTTGGGCGTGTGGATGACGCCATGCTCGATCGCCTTCGCCAAGGTGTTGAGCTGGACGATGGATTAGCCCGTTTTGAATCCATATTTAATGCGGGCGGGGAGGGGGCTAATCAATGGTTTCGGGTGACTTTGAAAGAAGGACGAAATCGTATTGTCAGACGCCTTTGGGAATCCCAAAACATTCAGGTCAGTCGCTTGATGCGAGTTCGATTTGCTCAAATTGATCTCCCGCCCAGGTTACGTGCAAGGACCTTCATGGAACTCCCCAAGGAACAGGTCAATCAATTGCTTGAGTTCGTGGGACTTCCACCTGAAGTTGCCCCAGACGCGCGAACACCGGCGCGTGAAAAGGCTGCGACCAAAGGACGAGGTGCACCTCAAAATCAACGTCCTGGGCAAAGACGACGTTAAGAGAAAAGGGGGGAAGAGGGATTCTGACTCAGTAGCCTAAAAAACGCGCGGTCTGATAGAAGATAAAACTAACCAACCAGGCCAGTACAAGCGACCATAGGATCGAGAGCCAGGTAAATCCCCAACTCCTTGACTCTGACTTCAAGGTGGCAATTGTCGAAAGACAGGGTACATAGATTAAGGTGAACAGCATGAAGCTGTAGCCTTGAACCCAATCCAGTTTTTCTGCCATCAAACCCACCAGCGCCTCACCTTCGAGGCCATAAATAGCGGCAAGCGAACCTACAACAATTTCTTTAGCGACAAAGCCAAAGAGCAAGGCAAGACCTAATTGCGAATCTATTCCGATCGGTGAAAGAACTGGAGAAAGCCAGTCTGCAATATGGCCTGCAAAAGTCTCAGGGCTATTGGGGACAGCGCCTGGGGGCAGGTTGGTCAACAACCAGACCGCCACAACACCCGCAGTGATGAACTTACTTGCACGCACCAAGAAGTGTTGCACTTCAAGCCAGGCCCGCATCAAGACCTGGCGCGGCGTCGGCAATCGATAGGGCGGCAATTCCAGAACAAAAGGCTCATTGCTTACATAGCGACCCTTGAATGCGAATGCAGTCAAAATCGCGCCGGCAAAGCTCAACATATAAAGACTGAACAGCACTAATGGTGCACTGGTCGTCGAGAAGAGGGCGCCTGTCAGGAAAAGAAAAACCTGTAGCCTTGCAGAACACAGAGAAAAAGGAATGACCAGCATGGTGAGCAACCTTAAGGCACGAGACCGCATGACGCGGGTGCCCATCAGGGCAGGGACATTGCAGCCAAAACCCATCAACAGCATGACAAAACTCCGCCCATCCAGTCCCAGGCGAGACATCAAGGTGTCCATCAGGTAAGCGACGCGCGAGAGATAGCCGCTGTCTTCAACGAGGGTCATGATCAGGAAGAACAGAATGATGATCGGAACAAAGGCGGCAACGGTACCCACACCGTTGTAAATCCCGTCCAGCAGAAGGCCCTTAATCAGGGGGTGGACATCACCCATCCATAGGTCGAGCCCCTGTTCGCGTCCCTGAGTTAGAACCCAGGCCACGGCATCCTGTAAGGGTTTTCCAAGGCGGAAGATGAATTCGAACAAAAGCAGCATCAATGCAAAAAAGATCGGCAGGCCAAACACCGGATGCAGAACAATGCGGTCAATGCGGGCCGTTGTATCTTCTTCAAGACGGATGGGGAATTGAACGGCCAATTCCAAGACGCGC
The DNA here is from genome assembly GCA_044350805.1 of Methylococcaceae bacterium. Lineage (GTDB taxonomy): Bacteria > Pseudomonadota > Gammaproteobacteria > Methylococcales > Methylococcaceae > UBA6136. The sequence goes on along the minus strand of JBILGU010000008.1, from coordinate 72,745 downwards.
GAGGCTTCGTTTTCGATTCGACGATCCTCGTCAAAAGCTTTGCTTAAATCGGCCGAAACGCGCTCATCATTGCGTTTTAGAACCTTGGCAATCGCTTGGCCAACGGCTTCCATGCCGGCACCATATTTAGCGCTGATCAGTTCCACAGGGATATCAAGGGTTGCTTCCAACTGCGCCTTGTCGATGACAATGCCATGTCGAGATGACTCGTCTGCCATGTTGATGACAATGATGACCGGGAGGCCCAGCATCTTGACCTGGAGTGCAAGAGACAGTTGACGATCAATCTGCGTTGCATTGATGACCACGCAGATCAGATCAACAGGATTCTTTTCAATGAAATTTCGAACAACTTTCTCGTCTTCCGAGAAACCATGAAAGCTGTAGATGCCGGGGAGATCGATGACTTGTGTATAAACGTCGCCCAGAATGACCTTAGCGGTCATCAGGTCAACGGTGATACCCGGCCAATTACCGACGCGGGCTGAAGATCCTGTAATGCGATTGAAGAACGTCGACTTGCCGGTATTCGGCATGCCGATCAGAGCCACTTTCCTCATGCGGCTTTTTGAACGGTGATCTTTGCTGCGTCCTTACGACGAATGATGACTTGAGTCGTACCCAAGGCGACCTGAAGCGGTCCTTTGAGAATGCCGTGGCGGAGAACGGTAATGGAGCGTCCTGTTCTGAATCCGAGTGCATGAAGTCGATGGTAAAGCGCTTCATCCGCATCGATATCCACAATCGATCCCGATTCGCCATCGAGGAGATGATTCAGATCGCACTGCATAGGTGGCTCTTCTAAATGATAACTGTTCGCGATTGTATCACGCTATCAAGAAGAAGGCACAAAACAAGGAGGGTCAATCGAATTGATGACTGCGTATAATGTATATTATGTAAAGTCGTATCCAGGAGACCAATTGAATAGTCATCCCAAGGCAGCGACAGTCTCTCGATCGCCCTTGGGAACCAAAACAGATGCACCCTCTTTTACAGGCTGCGCTCGAGGATACGCACCCTGTTCGACCTGTATTTTGGGTTCAGGGAATGCCATGCACCGGGTGACGCTCAAGTTGGCCTGATGATGAGCTTCCCACAGGTTAAAAACAAAGTGAACGACGAAAGTCAGTCGAGTCATATTCCTTCACGATTCATGGCAGCGATCGTCCTCATCTTGCCCACTATTTGGGCGGTACAGGACACGCCAGGTCGCCCTCCTTACATCGTGTATAGGCCTCAAGCTCCTTGACCCTCTTTTTTGTCAGTTCCTCTGTGCAGCTTGCATACACCGTTGGATAAATACTTCCACCTGATACGGCGCTTGATGCAAAAGCACATTCATTATCCCGAAAGACGATCCATGCTTTTTGCGCACTAATCAGTTGTGATTTAAGGTTTTTATCTTCACCTATCAGAGAAAGGATCTGCTTATATACAGAATTGAGGTTGTCATCTGCCTTTTTATAATCAATTCCGGCACAGATATTTATATCAGTTTGCGTCATGGCATTTGAGCAATCCTGGTCTGCAGCGGCGGATTCTCTAACATGAAATAAAGCCCCAACAATCAATAGAACAGCACTCGATCCCTGTGCCTTTGGTTTCTTATAATGCATGCCTTGATTCCCTTGATTGATAATTATTAATTATGACTCTGTATTGACTTATATATTTGTCTCGTTATAACAGTATTATTTAGAGTTATATTTAATTAATTTGCTAAACGATCAATACTGCTTATTAAATCCATCTTCTTAATGAGAGTCACTCCTCCGATGTTGGTTAGGTGGGTATTATCTCTATATAGTGGAATGCCATTAAATGTGGTTTCACATACACCATCGTTGCAAAGGAAATCATCGAAGCGTAGCGTATCCACCTCAAGCTCAGTCTTTAGCTGTTGCAGGAATCGATTCAAACGTTGACTCAGTTCATCATTCATTTCGTTTTTTATTCGGCAGTTCGAATCACTACCAAACGTCAGCAATGAACGCCCTTTTCTCTCAAGACATCGGCTGACATCAAATGAAGCTTGGGGCGGCTGGGCAATCAGGATGACACGATGGCCGGCCTCGCGAATCCTCAGTACAGTGTGTTTTACAGCATTAAGGACTTCAGCGGGATTGCTATCCGCGTGATACAACTTCCCAGTCTCAGGTGACCGATATACCAGAAGCCGTTCTGGCTTAAGCAAATTTAGAAGATTTCCGGAGAGAATAATAGTCTTGCGCGTGGGATCAGTTGATAATTCACGTATAACCTGATCATTGAAATCAATACAACTGGTTTCCCAAAGATATCTCCGATCGGATTTATTTCGATAATCTGCAATACCAATAAATGGAGCGCAGGCATGTCGGGTCGCCTGGATTAATGGTACCAACGGTTGCCGACTTTCAGAAACTCCATTCACCAGCTGCATAGCCATTGAATCACCCCAGATCACATAGCGAGGTGATGGACTATTCCGACAATCCTTAAAGTTGATGGGTCCAGCGGTAGTACAAAGATTATCAAAGCCAACACTTGGGCTCCTGATGGTACGCCAATAGTCGGATGAATCTAGCATGTAACTCTGTAGCTTCATCAGCCCGATCAGCAGCATAGTCCCCAAAAGACTCAATCCGAAGACCTTTCGGCCTCTGATCTCACGGTTCAGGAAAGGTATTTCAACGTAACGATAGAGAAAAAAGGCCGTGATCACTGCGGTGATTATCAAACCCATCCGTATCCAAGGAACTAAAGGGTTCGTCTCAATCAGGATATTATTGAAATAAGAAAAGAGTGGCCAGTGAATGAGGTAGAGCGAATATGAGAAATCCCCCACTCTCATCATTGCCACGCTGAACCATGCTTTCTGAACTGCTGTTCGGGATACCAAAAGAAAAGCCGTCGCCATGCCTGCAAGGAGCGCCGTCACTTCAGGATATGCGCGTGTCATGGAAACCAAAGGGATCAGCAGAAGAATGATCCAGGATAACCTTCCTCCTATCCTCCACTGAGGTTTATTGGTGGTTATCGTTTTTGCATAATGAGCCCCAACGGCACCCAGCGCGAGTTCCCAAGCCCGGTAAGGCAATGTGTAGAAAATGGTTTCCGGGTTGGCCTTTGCAAGAAAGCAGCCTGCAAGACTTGTTGACAACAGAAAAAGAAAGAAAGGGTGGTGCCATCTGGGCGATAGTAGGATCAAGATGGCGGGAATCAAAAAATAGAACTGTTCTTCAACTGAAAGAGACCAGGTGTGGAGCAAAGGCTTGAGATCCGCTGCCCCATCGAAATAGCCTGTCTGATTCTTTAGAACATAATTGGCCGTAAATGCGAGCGCACCGGTCAACTGCTTTTCAAAATCCTGAAACTCTGTACTTGTGAGCAAATAGGGTGAGACCAGGGCGGTCAGAAAGAACACGACATACGCCGCAGGAAAAAGGCGTTTAGCTCTTCTGGCGTAAAAACGTAAAAGGGAAAAAGAACCGTTGGATAGATCGCGCCGGATGATGCCCGTAATCAAAAAGCCAGAGATCACGAAGAAAATATCGACACCAACGAACCCTCCGGGGAGAAGCTTAAATCCTGCGTGATACACCAATACGAGCAAAACGGCGTAACCACGAAGAATCTGAATATCAGGACGTCGTGGATGGCCGGAGGGAGATGACTGTGTCATTGCTCTGAATTGAACCGTTGATGTCCTTGCCAGGCGGGCCGATGGAACTTCGCCATAAATTCGGCTGCACGTCTTTGATGTCCATTTTCACTTGCAAAGAATGGCGGATAACGCCAATCGAACAAATACTCGGGGTGCTCATCAATATCCGGTGCATTGCTCCAGTGAGCGCCATAAAGATTGAACATTCCCTGCCAGAAATTGGCATAGAGGCTGAACAGAATAGCTGTCATTAACAATAACGAACGGAGCTTGCATGATTTTGTCATGGATAGGCTCGGCCATTGATTCAAAGTCAACAATAGCAAACCGGGTAGACAATCGATCATGAGTCGAGGGCCATACGAATGACCGCCCCACCAATGAGGAAATCGAGAAATGATGAGTAAGTGCGATAAAGGCCATAGGAGAGCAATGATTAGCCACCCCCTGCCCTGCTGATCTCTTAATGCCCTTGGAAACAACCAAACAAGCAAGATAAACGAAGAATAAACAAAAACTCCGCGCGCAGGACTCACCAGGTTACCAATGAGAGCCACCAATGGCTGCCCACCAGTTAACCGTTTGGGAAGGTAGTACTCGGGAAGAATCTGGCCATAGATCTTGAGGCTCATCACGACAAAGCAGCCCAGCAAAAAGCCAAGCATTATTCCGGCCTTGATGGCCATGGGTCGCGACAAAATAAACAGCCACAAGAGAAGATAAACCGCAAAGACTGCGAATGTCGGTCGTGTGAGGTAGGCACAGAAAAGCGCTATGCCGATGATGCCCCAGACTCGGAATGACCTGTCCTCCCCCATTGCAAGCACATGATCGATTGCAAGCAAAGCAAAGACAATCGCAAAGTTGTGGGACTCTAAAGACGTTCCTGTAGCGGTTGAAAGGGCGGTTCCAAACCAAAATAGGGACGGGACAAACCACCCCCCCCAATCTTTTCTCCACCGCATTCCAATGCGAAGCATCAAAAACAGGGTCAATGCCGAACTGACTGCAGCCATGAGACGCTGAAGCAAAGCGTCCTCAGCGATGACATCTATTCCCAGATTATTCGCGATGCCAACGATGGGGACACTCAGTATCGAACTCCCCAAAGGAAAATAGTAAAACGGCAGACCATGGGTCTGCGAGATTCTGGAACCAAAGAGCGCGAGCGTTTCCGAGGAATAGTGTTCCAAGGAGGGTGAGCCGTATCGAATCAGAGAGTCCGCAACCAGCAGTGTTCCGTACGTATCCCCGCCGGTTGTCGGCACGGTCGCCAAACCATCCACCAGCAATGCCAGTCCGATAACCAGAAGGATCCCTAAGATCCTTCTGGAATCCGTCAGAGGCAGTCCACCCTGCATGACCAGCGACTGAGAATCTCAGCCTAACCTAAACGTTGAATCTGAAATGAACGACGTCACCATCATGCATCACGTATTCCTTGCCTTCGAGCCGCCATTTTCCGGCATCCTTGGCGCCTTGTTCTCCCTTGTACTGAACATAATCTTCATAGGCGATCACTTCAGCTCGAATAAATCCGCGCTCGAAATCGGTATGAATGACCCCGGCTGACTGGGGTGCAGTCGCGCCATTGGGAATAGTCCAAGCTCGAACCTCCTTAACACCGGCTGTAAAGTAGGTTGAGAGGTTAAGAAGCTTATAAGCCGCTCGGATGACGCGATTTAAACCAGGTTCTTCCATGCCGATTTCGGCAAGAAATTCATCTTTATCTCCATCGTCCAGCTGAGCAATCTCAGCTTCAAATGCCGCACAGACAGGAACGACCGAGGCTTTTTCTTCATCGGCATAGACCCTGACTCGATCCAGGAAAACATTATTCTCGAATCCATCTTCACGGACATTGGCAATAAACATCATCGGCTTTGAGGTCAAAAGATGAAGTTCTCTTAACAGTGCACGTTCATCGCTTTCAAGGTCCATGGATCTGACGGCCCGGCCAGTATCAAGATGTGCCCACACTTTCTCATATAGGTTTTTCTTGGCAAGCTCGTCCTTGTTACCGGATTTTGAGGCCTTAAGCGCGCGTTGAAGCGCTTTTTCCACAGTCCCCATATCAGCCAGATTAAGCTCGGTATTGATCACCTCAATGTCAGAAATTGGGTCAACTTTTCCAGCCACATGGATAACATCAGGATCCTCAAAGCAGCGAACAACGTGTGCAATGGCATCCGTTTCTCGAATATGGGCGAGGAATTGATTTCCAAGACCTTCGCCCTTGGAGGCACCTGCGACCAAACCGGCGATATCGACAAATTCAATCGTCGTGGGAAGGATACGTTCCGGTTTCACAATCTCTGCAAGCGCATCCAGGCGAGGGTCTGGAACAGGGACAACCCCTACATTGGGGTCAATCGTACAGAAAGGATAGTTTTCGGCAGCAATGGCAGCCTTGGTCAGTGCATTGAAAAGCGTGGATTTTCCGACATTGGGTAATCCGACGATGCCACAATAAAGGGTCATATTGCCTCGTTGAGTCTTATTTAGAACCTGAACTGGAGGATGCTGACTGATGTATCAGTTCAGCGGTTAATTCGTAAATTCGGGTAACGGCACCCTGATTCTGATGCACCATCAATTCGCCCCGCTCACCCATACTTTTAGCCGTCAGCGAATTTTCTAGTAAAAAGATCAATTGCTCAGAAAGCTCAGAATCCGAACGCACTTCAACACCAGCCTTAACTTCAAGGATTGAGTTTCTGATTTCTTCAAAATTGGTCATATGCGGACCAAATATGACGGGGATCTTCGCGACTAGAGGTTCCAGAGGATTTTGACCGCCATGTGGAACCAGGCTTCCACCAATGAATGCTACCTGACAGGCCCCATAAAATCGTCGTAGCTCCCCAATTCTGTCGATCACTAATACATCATTGTCGACAGGTAGATCATGGGTTTCCGAGAAAAGCAGGGGGTTTAATCCTTCAGCACAGCAAAGCTCAATAACCGATTGTCCTCGCTCGGGATGTCTTGGGACCATAACCATCAACGCATCTGGAAAGCGATCACGGACGCGCTTGAATGCCCTAAGTACCAGTATTTCTTCCCCCGGATGAGTACTGCCGGCAACAATGACTTTTCTCTCTGCAAACCACGCGGACTTGAGGGCCTGACTTGCCTTCGCTTGCTCGACGTCCCAAGCAATATCGAATTTGATATTCCCGCAATTGCGGACAGAACCTTCATTCGCACCGATGCGTTTATATCGGGTCGTGTCCTGTTCGGACTGTGCAGCGATGCAATGAACCGCGCTGAGCGATGGCTTGATCAGTGAGGACAATCGTTCATACCCTCGCACAGAGCGCTCGGAAAGTCGTCCATTGGCAATCATCAAAGGGATTTTCGCTTCTCTGGCGCCAGCAAATAAATTAGGCCAGATTTCAGTCTCCATGATGATCCCAATGCGTGGCCTGAAGTACCGCAAAAAACGACGTGTGATCCATGGAAGATCATACGGAAGATAGACATGGAATACCGTATCACCAAGAACCGTCTGGATTCGGGATGAGCCTGTTGGTGTCGTGCAGGTCATGAGGATCGGAAGGTCCGGCCATGCCGCTTGAAGTCTTCGCACCAAAGGAAACGAAGCTTCGCATTCACCGACCGAGACCGCATGAATCCACATGGGTGCGATTTTTGGGGCGGGGCCATCATAAAGACCCAATCGCTCCCCAATCCGCTCTCGATAGGCCGGCTGTGCCCTCCCCTTCAAATAAATTCGAACCAGGATGAATGGCAAAAGGGCGAGGAACAAAAGACTGTATATCGGTCTCATGCTCCCCGCCCCTTTGTCGATCCCGCCTGTCAGCGGGACGCTATCGTCTTACTCGGCAACAACAGCCAGCTTGAGTACGGCGGTGACATCGCCGTGCAGCTGGATACCGATTTCATATTCGCCCACTTGTCGGATCGCACCATTCGGCAGACGAACTTCGCCTTTCTCAACTGCAACACCCTGTGCCGTAGCAGCATCAGCAATGTCACGGGTTCCGATTGATCCGTAAAGGCGACCTTCATCACCCGCCTTGTGGGCGATGGTAACGTTCAGTGCTGCGATAGTGGCAGCCCGTGCTTCAGCAGCAGCCAGAACGTCCGCAGCCTTCTTTTCAAGGTCGGCACGACGCTCCTCGAACTGCTTGATCTTTTCAGGGGTTGCCGCAACGGCTTTACCGTGGGGGATCAGGAAATTACGGCCGTAACCCGGCCGTACAGTTACCTTGTCGCCAAGGCTGCCAAGATTTGGAACTTTCTCGAGAAGGATGATTTCCATTGTTAAGCCTCAAATATTTAATTTTTTAGAGCATCAGGCTTTGCGTGTAGCAAAGCGTCGACGCCAGTCAAACCACGAATCGGAGATGCCCACGAGGGCAATCAACAAGATCAAAGGGGTTACGAACAAAAGAGCGATATAGAGCCCGATCAGCCAGAATCTGCCACTAGGATGAGCGCCACAAAGGGCATGAACAACGGAGAATCCCGCCGTCATAAAACCCACGAAAACGGGGATTACCAGATTGGCGATGAAAACGCCTAGTTCACCACCCGTTAGGGCAATCAGGGCGATTAGTCCCATCAGGCCGAGGGCTGCCCACTTGTTCAGTGCAAGAGCCATAAACTCCGTGCGAAATCCGCCCGGGTTATAGAGCCCTGCCTGCCACCAGCGTGCAAGAAAAATGCTAAGTATCACCGAGAGCACAGAACCTGCTGCGATGGAACCCGTCGCATATCGCGAAAAAAGCTCCAGCGTCAAAGCAATCGGTGCATCGGTCGCGCCTTGCATCTGTTGCTCGAGAATGGGCTTGAGGATGACCTGAAACTGATCGTTCCAGAATCCAGCAACATCATCAATCACGAGATAAAACCCGATGACCGAGATAACACCCAACCCTATGGTCGTGAGCAATGCTGATGAAAGGCTTGCAGTGGAGCGGAGTACCCAGGCCACCAGCAGAACCGGGACCCAGATCACTAAAGCAAACCCACCCGCCTGGACCGCACTTCCCATCAGCAACTGCCCTGCAAGGGCAACGATCGGGAGTGCCGCCAAGGCAACGACAGCCCCGTCCTGAATCCCGCGCCGCAGCGTGGGCAAGGCAAGCGCTGCCGCCGCTAGCAAACTGGCCAGCGAGAGCAACCATGACAGAATCGTGAATGAGGCAAGCACCAGGATGGCCTGGCTACGCCCCTTCATGATGAACTGTGCCAAAGCGCTCATTCAGGCGCCCCTTGACCGTATCCGTTACTTATTCGTGACTGTCGCAGAACGGCAGAAGGGCAAGGTAACGAGCACGCTTGACCGCTGAAGCGAGTTCGCGCTGATACTTGACCTTGGTGCCGGTGATGCGGCTGGGAACGATTTTGTAGGTCTCGGACAGGAATTCCTGCAGAAGATCGAGATCCTTGTAATCAATCGCCTGACCTTCGTCCGAAGAGAAGCGGCAGAATTTCTTTCTTTTAAATTGACGTGCCATCTGATTGAAACCTCACTGATTGGCAATAATTAGGTGATGTTGTTCGATGATTATTCGGCTACGGCGTCGCCGATAGCACTGTCATCGCCGTCATCGTCACGGATACCCTGATTTTCCTGATTTTCCTTGCGGGACATCGGTGAGGGTTCGGTAACTGCAACATCCTTGCGGATCGTGAGGCTGCGAATCACGGCATCGTTGAAACGGAAACCGCTTTCGAGTTCTTCGAGGGTCGCCTGATCAACTTCGATGTTCATCAGGACGTAATGTGCCTTATGGACCTTGTTGATCGGATACGCCAATTGACGACGACCCCAGTCTTCGAGGCGATGAATGAGCCCCGAACCTGCCTGAATCAGACTGCGGTAACGGTCCAGCATTGCCGGAACCTGGGCGCTCTGGTCCGGATGGACCATGAAAACGATTTCATAATGACGCATGAATGCTCCTTATGGTTAAGAAAGCCTCCCGCAGGACGGTGAGGCAAGGAGTGACGCCCCGAAAGGGACGCCAGTGAACCCCGTATTATACGGCAGATTCACTATCCATACAATTCAGCGGCTAGTGGGAGTCCAGGGATTCCAGATATTTATCAGCATCCAGCGCGGCCATACAACCGGCACCTGCAGAGGTGATTGCCTGGCGATACACACTATCGGCCACATCACCGGCAGCGAATACCCCGGGAATACTCGTCGAAGTCGCTCCGCCTTCAGAACCGCTTTTGACCTTGAGATAGCCATTACGCATCTCAAGCTGTCCTTCAAAAATACCCGTATTAGGGCTATGTCCGATAGCAATGAAGACCCCTTCAAGAGGAATATCCTTAGAGTTATCGCCATCAACGGATTTGATGCGCATTCCGGTGACACCCGTGGTATCACCAAGGACCTCATCGAGGGTCGCATTCCATTCGATAGCCACATTTCCGGTGCGTGATTTTTCGATGAGCTTATCGGAGAGAATTTTTTCCGAGCGGAATTTGTCTCGGCGGTGAACAACAGTGACATGGGCTGCAATGTTGGAGAGATAGAGCGCCTCTTCAACGGCCGTATTTCCCCCACCGATGACGGCGACACGCTTGCCGCGATAGAAAAAGCCATCACAGGTAGCGCAAGCAGAAACCCCTTTTCCCTTGAACGCCTCCTCGGACGGAAGCCCGAGGTAGCGGGCAGATGCGCCCGTGGCGATGATCAGGGCATCACACGAATAGGTGCCGGAGTCACCATGCAGCACAAAAGGTCGCTGCTTGAGTTCTGCTGTATGAATGTGATCAAAAATAATCTCGGTTTCAAAGCGCTCTGCATGTCGACGCATCCGTTCCATCAACTCAGGACCTTGAACACCCTCTGCGTCGCCCGGCCAGTTATCGACCTCCGTCGTGGTGGTCAACTGCCCTCCCATCTCGAGGCCAGTCACGAGAACCGGCTTGAGGTTCGCGCGAGCAGCATAGACGGCGGCAGAATAGCCCGCGGGACCGGATCCAAGTATCAGAAGTTTGACGTGACGAATTTCAGCCATTGCTCTTAAGCTCAGAAGGAAATAGAAAGTGTGAACGAATGTTGCAAGGATAGCCCAAACATCGGCATCACGGCTATTGTGACTGTTTCTCTTTCAATAAGCATGACCTGAGGCGTGCGCTCGGGCAAAATAGCAAACTCATATACGTTCTTCACTGATTTAACCGACCGCATTCAGGAGCACCGCCTTGCTGGCTGACTTCTTAAAGAAGTTTTCGATCAGTCGCGAAATTGGAACGGCCCTTATCCGGGTCATTCGCGAATCCATTTTCGTCACCTATCTGGCAACATCTGTGTTTTTGCTTCTCTCACTGGCAACATTCAACCTTGAGGATGCTGGCTGGAGTCACGAAGGCAGTGGGATCCCAATCCGGAATGCGGCTGGTGCCTCCGGTGCTTGGCTATCCGATTTTTTTTTCTCGCTATTTGGCGTCTCGGCCTTTCTTTTCCCTTTCATCTTGGGAACCTATGGTTATCTGATCCTGCGGCGGGATCCCAATTTCCACGACAACTCGCTGGATCGATTGGTGCGATGGGGCGGCTTTATCCTAAGCCTGATTGCCGCAACAGGCATCTGTGATCGCTTCATGGTCCGTCCAAAAATGTCGCTGCCCGAGGGGTATGGGGGAATCATCGGTCAATCTGTGTCCGAATTCTCATACGCCGCCCTCGGAAACAGTGGGATGACCGTCATTCTTGTCGCCTTGCTTTTAGTCGGCATCTCCCTTTTTACGGGCGTATCCTGGCTGAATGCCCTCGATGCCGCAGGAAGTCTGGGTCTTCGCTTTCTTCACCTGATCGAAAGCATTGGCTTTCGACTGCAGGCCCTGGAGTTTAAGGCTCCATGGACGCACGGGGTTAAGGAAGATCCTGAACCGATCGCCCTAGCCAACCCCTCCCAAAATGCGACAACAGGTAAAGCGAAACCTCATTCGAGCACTCAACATGCACCGTCGCCGCCGTCGCCACCTGAACCTCGAAAAGTCGCGATTGTGGCTCAACGAGAAGAATATGATGATTCGGAAGCATTTAGTCCGGATGCCTTGGATCTATTCGAGGAAGCCGCACGGGGCCCCATTTCGATTCCCCCTAAAAAGGCATCTGCCAAAAATGCACTGTCCAATGACACCGTCTATGCCGGACAGCTACCCGGCCTTGATCTTTTAAACAGTCGGGCTGCACGTGTCCGGGGCTACAGCAATGCCCAGCTTGAGGCAATGTCACGCCAGCTGGAAGCGATTCTGGATGACTTCGGCGTCGAAGTTCAGGTCATGGAAGTTCATCCTGGCCCTGTGATTACACGTTTCGAGGTTCAACCGGCTGCTGGGGTCAAGGTCAGCCGAATCAGTGGCCTTGCCAAGGATCTTGCAAGAACTCTCTCGGTCACCAGCGTACGTGTCGTTGAAATCATTCCAGGAAAAACTGTCATCGGGCTTGAAATTCCCAATGAAGAGAGAGAAACAGTTCTCCTGCACTCGATCCTCGCATCCGATGTTTATCAGACCAGTGCCTCTCCATTGACGTTGACCTTGGGCAAAGACATCAGCGGGAATCCCGTCGTTGCAAATCTAGCCAGGATGCCCCATCTACTGGTCGCCGGGACCACAGGTTCCGGTAAGTCTGTTGCCGTCAATGTCATGATCCTCAGCATGCTCTTCAAGGCCCAGCCAAAAGATGTGCGCCTGATCATGATTGACCCCAAGATGCTTGAACTCTCAATCTATGAAGGGATACCCCATCTTCTGACACCGGTTGTCACCGACATGCGCGAGGCTGCAAATGCACTCCGTTGGTGTGTGGCTGAAATGGAACGTCGTTATAAATTGATGTCTGTCATGGGGGTCAGAAATATCGCCGGCTTCAATGAGAAGGTTCAGGAAGCGATCGATGCAGGAACCCCTATCAAAGATCCTCTTTGGGCCCCTGATCTTTTCAGTGAGAATGAGGTCGCACCTGATCTAACTCCCCTCCCCTTCATCGTCATCGTGATTGACGAATTGGCCGACATGATGATGATTGTCGGAAAGAAAGTGGAAGAACTGATTGCACGTCTCGCCCAAAAAGCTCGCGCGGCAGGACTCCATCTGATTCTCGCGACACAAAGACCCTCGGTCGATGTCATCACCGGACTCATCAAGGCCAATATTCCAACACGCATCGCATTCCAGGTTTCATCCAAAATCGACTCGAGGACCATCCTCGATCAAGGCGGTGCCGAATCCCTCCTCGGCAACGGTGACATGCTGTATCTCCCTCCGGGCACAGGGCTCCCCATGCGCGCCCATGGTGCCTTCGTTTCTGATGATGAGGTGCATCACATTGTCGAATTCCTGAAGCGGACCGGGCCTACCGATTACATTCTCGATCTCACCCGTTTTTCAGAAGAAGGCGGTGATTTCTCGGGATTCAAGGGGGGTACGAGCTCTGGGGAAGGGGGTGAAGAGTCGGATGCGCTTTACGATGAAGCCGTTCGCTTTGTCACCGAATCCCGAAAAGCGTCCATCTCTAGCGTGCAACGTCGTTTCAAAATTGGCTACAACCGAGCTGCACGCATGATCGAAGATATGGAAATGGCAGGAATTGTTGGGGCCGCCGAGACCAATGGCAGTCGGGTGGTCATCGCCCCGCCACCACCCAGTGACTAGAGAAACCTAATTTCGATATTTCAGCCCTACGACCCCACCAATAATGATGATGGCCGGAGATTTGATTGGGGCATCCGGGAGTTGCTTGAGCGATCCAATGTGCGTTTTTTGTTGAGGCGTTGTTCCTCGTTCTATGATCGCAACAGGAGTCATAGGATCGGCGCCATTCGAAACAAGTTCATCCCTGATCCTGATCAAATTCCGAACGCCCATATAGATCACCAGAGTCTGTCGTGACTCGGCAACTCGTTTCCACTGCAGCCGCCACGCTTTAGCATTCATTTCCTGATCGCTGGAGTGCCCCGTGATAAAGGCGACGGACTGCGCATGATCTCGGTGCGTCAATGGAATTCCGGCGTAGGTCGCACAACCGCTTGCCGCAGTAATGCCAGGAATGACTTGAAAGTCGATCCCTTCGGCAATCAGACCCTCAACTTCCTCCCCCCCGCGGCCGAATATAAAGGGGTCACCGCCCTTGAGACGAACAACCTTCTGACCGTCTTTCGCAAATTTGACGAGCAATGCCGTAATCTCGTCCTGCGGCAACGTATGGTTGCTGCTCTCCTTACCGACATCAATCCTGGTGGCATCAAGTCGGGCAAGATCGAGGATGTCATTTGACACCAGGCGGTCATAAACAATGGTGTCGGCCTCCTGAAGAACCCGAAAGGCCTTGAGCGTTAAAAGTTCCGAATCGCCAGGACCCGCGCCGACAAGAGACACAAATCCCGCAGCCATTTTGGCCTGCTGCGTTTCCAGATTGATCTCCGATTCAAAACGTTTGGATGCTTCGTCTATTTGACCTGTGAGAACCTGATCACGTAAAGGACCTGCCAAAACACGCTCCCAGAATCTTCGACGTCTGGAGGGATCCTCAATTCGAGATTTAGTGATGTTGCGCCGCGCTTCAGCGAAGGCTGCCAGCTGGCCATAGGCCTTTGGAAAAAGCATTTCCAGCCGAGCACGAACAGCCCTGGCCAAAACGGGTGAAGCGCCGCCACTGGAGACGGCGATCACAAGGGGTGAGCGATCGACAATGGCTGGAAAGATAAAGCTACACAGATCCGGACAGTCCACCACATTGACGGGTAATCGTCGAAGTTGGGCTGCTTCATAAACTTCCTGATTGACTCCAGCGTCGTTGGTTGCTGACACAACGAGCACCGTACTGTTGAGATCAGAGACCTCAAATCGTTTTTCCAGATGACAGATGCGCCCATCCAGCGCCATGGCGAGAAGTCCCTCAATCAATTCAGGCGAAACGACGGTGACCTTAGCTCCCGCTCGCATCAGGCTTTGTACCTTTCGAAATGCAACCTCTCCCCCACCCACCACAAGACAGGGCTGTCCATGAACTCTCAAAAAAACAGGCAAAAAATCCATCGGCAGAATAAAAACAGATTAATGGCTAAGTGGGTGATTCAAATCGAAGATGAGAGACTATTGAGGTCCTGGAGCCGTAATTTCGCGAATCGTCATTCTCCCTCCTTCAACACCGACTGTTGAAGGAGATTTCGTTCGATATCTGCAAGCTTTTGTTACTTGTAGAAACGCGGATCATTGGGGATCGGAAAGCGATCGAATGGCATCCAGATTGGAGTGTGTACTTTCTTTCCAGGCGTGATACGCACCCGGAGTCAGACTCTGGTGGCAAGTGACGCAAACGATATGGAATGAGGTTTGAAGCAGGAGTTTCATTATTTTTCTTCTTCGAAGACACCTGGAAATGAGGAAACAGCACGAAAGTCTTTCGTGCCATTTTGCCCCATAATAGTATCGATACAATACCTTAGTAGTACATCCAGGGGCCACCGCCCCACATACCCCAATTCATGGCTGCTGATTGGTTCATGGAGGCCGCCTGACGCTGTTCGTCGGCGATTTCTTTTTCAAGGGCAAACTGCTGGTACCGCTGATAGGCCTGTTCATTACCCCAATAAAGGCAACGACAATTGAGGGCATCGGCATACACGTAATAGACATTTCCGTCCTTCTCGTGAGGCACCAACTGCATTTGGGTCTGCGCCTGGATATGCGCCAACTGTTCAGGCGTCGTCCCGAGCTTGACTTGAAAGCCTGAAGCAGCCAACGTTTGCTCGGTCTTTTGTGCCTTTTCGGCAAGCGTGGTGCAGCCTCCCAGCGAGAGGACAATCAAACCGGCAATCGAAACGCGGTAACGACAACAATCCAAAGACAGAAACTTTGACGACATCTGAACTCTCCTTCTCCGTCAAAAATTAGGTTTGATCCATGGAAACGACGATTCTAGAGCCGTCATCATAGACCGTGAGACTGAGGACGACCAATCAGGACCTGAATTACAAAAGAGCGATGGCTTCAGAAAGCGTTCTGACCGGGTGCACTGAGATTTCACCCGCGTGGAGTCCAGACGCATTTCGGGTCGCAACAATGGCGTGCTTAAAGCCATGTTTCGATGCCTCTCTGAGGCGCTCCTCGCCATTCTGAACGGGCCGCACCTCTCCGTTCAGTCCAAGCTCCCCAAAAACCACCCAATCAGCCGGAATTGGCCGATCTCTGAAGCTTGAAATCACCGAAAGCACAATCGCAAGGTCACCCGCAGTTTCCTGAAGCTTGAGTCCACCAACGAGATTCACAAAGACATCCTGCCCAAGGATTGGGACACCCCCATGCCGATGAAGAATCGCGAGTAGCATTGCCAGGCGATTGTTATCCATACCCACTGCTACGCGGCGAGGCGATGGCAGCTGTGACTCATCGACCAACGCTTGGACTTCTACCAACATAGGACGCGTGCCTTCACGCATAACCATAACTACACTGCCTGAAGTCTCACCTTCTCCACGGGAAAGAAAGATGGCGGAAGGATTTTTGACTTCCTTCAAGCCAATCTCGGTCATGGCAAATACGCCTAACTCATTCACTGCACCAAATCGATTCTTGAATCCACGGATCACACGGTAACGGCTGCCACTGTCACCTTCGAAATATAGAACCGTGTCCACCATATGCTCTAGCACGCGGGGTCCCGCAAGAGCCCCCTCTTTGGTGACGTGACCGACAAGAAAGACCGTTGTTTTCGTTTGTTTGGCCAATCTGACCAATTGCGCAGCACACTCTCTGACTTGAGCAACAGAGCCCGGTGCCGACTGCATTTGGCTGCTGTAAACGGTCTGAATGGAGTCGATCACCAGATAATCTGGCGCCATAGACTGAGCCAGGGACAGGATTCGCTCCAGTTCCGTTTCAGGTAACACCTGAACATCATCCACCGGAAGATCTAATCGTTGTGCCCGAAGGCTGACCTGACTGATCGATTCTTCGCCCGTAATATAGAGAACACTCTGCGTTTTGCTAAGGGCTGCCGCAGTCTGGAGGAGCAAGGTTGATTTACCGATACCCGGATCACCCCCGATCAGGATGGCAGATCCTTCAACTAAACCACCCCCCAGAACTCGATCAAACTCCTGAAGACCAGAAGATCTTCGACACACCGATTCCGCCTTGACGCTGGCTAGCGAAACCGGCTCTGCACCCACCGAACTTCCGGCATAGCCACCGGCACGGTTCGATAGCGATGGGCTGCGATCCTCTATGGATTCGACCATCGTATTCCAGCTGGAGCACCCAGGGCACTGACCCGCCCATTTGGACTGTCCGTGCCCGCACTCCGTACATCGGTAGATGGTCCGAGGCTGACGACTCATGTGGGAGCCTTGCTTGCAATCAGATTGGTATTCACCGTCTCCCGATGAAGAATCTCGATATCGATAAATCCACAGGTCTTCATCCACTCAAGGCTCGGCGATAAACGCATGACATGATCCAAAGACTCATCACTTAAGACGTGAATCACCCAATCCTCGAGGAGATCCCAGCGATTCATCTCCTTAAAGACGCGAAAATAGCCTCGGACCTCATCCTGCAGCGCCCGAAGGTGATTTTCTGGATCATCCATGCCATAGCGATCTCCATTAATAAAAAAGGCACCTGGTTTCATGACACGAAAGATCTCCTCAATGACCTTTGAGCGATAGCCATCAAGGAAGTTGTGAATCGCATAATTGCTAATGACCAAATCGAGGGAGTCTGAGGGCGTATTTTCTAAATATGAAAGGGCATCCGTCAGGGAAAGGGTCAGCCGCCCGGAGTTGATATCGCTTGAGAGATTATCGTGTGCCTGATCCAGCATGGTTGGCGCAAGATCGATGGCATCCAGGATCAGATCTGCGCGGGCATCCAGAAAAACGCGCGTAGAAAGTCCACTTCCACAGCCAATTTCTAGCCCCTGAAACTTTGCTCCATCGGGCTTTCGCGGTAGCTTTGAGAGCGTTTGCGCCGATCTAGCGGCACATTCGGTGACCGCAGGACAAATCAATTGAAGAAAGGCATAGTCCTCTGCAAAGGCGCCTTTGAATTGATGTTCAGGTTTGATAGGTGAGTTCATGGCTGCGCATCCTTCAAAGTCATCGTTGTGGCACTGATCCGGTAAATGAGTCCCGAATAATCATCAGAGACCAGTAATGATCCGTCCTTGAGTTCAAGGAGATCCACTGGTCTCCCGATCACAGTACCGTCGACCTTCAGCCAGCCATCGGCAAAAATCTGCTCTGAAACCGGCAAACCCTTTTTAAACTTAAGCATGACAACACGATAACCGTGGGGTACCGAACGATTCCAAGATCCATGCTGCGCGACAAATAACTGATTGCGGTATGACTCGGGAAACAGGGTGCCTTGATAGAAAAGCAGCCCTAATGGGGCCATATGGGCAGGAAACTCCCAAGCGGGCGGGGTTCTTTTCTGACAAAGCCCTTCAAGACCAAAATCAGGATCAACGCCCTTCGCGCCAAAGCATTCGGGGTAGCCGAAATGAGTCCCCGTCTTTGTCCAGTGATTAAGCTCATCGGGAGGGAGGGAATCTCCCAGCCAGTCACGGCCGTTTTCGGTGAGCCAAAGATCCCCTTGATCACCAAATGTCAGACCCACACTATTTCTGAGACCTTCGGCAAGGATTTCGGGTATGGGATGGGAGGGATTGATGCGAAGCAAGCGTCCTTCATAGGGGCCTTCGGGCTGACAAATATTGCAGGGCACTCCGACAGCAAGATACAGATTGCCATCAGGACCTGCTTTCAGATATTTCCAACCATGATGTTTCTTAGGAGGAAACCCCTCAAAAACAGTCTCAGGAATGATCGGAGCCTTTGATTGAAGTTGAGCCCCAGGGATGCGACGGAGCCCGGTCATGTCAGCGATGTAAAGATCCCCATGAAGGAAAGCGACACCATTTGGAAATACCAGATCTCTGACCAGAATCTTTGATTCTTCAGCGATCCCGTCCGCATCCACATCCCTGACTGCATAGACGTTTCCAGCATCCCGGGTACCGATATAAACCGTTCCATCGTCGCCTAGAGTCATGGACCGGGCGTCTTCAAGGGGCCCCGCGTAAACAGCGACCTTGAAGCCCTGAGGAACATGAATCTCAGGGACAGGGTCACCCGGCTTTTTTAAGGATGCGGTAGCCTTGGCTGTGCATCCTGTCAGGAATAAGCCGACCAGAAAAAGTCCGATAGATCTTGCGACCCTGAGGCACACGTCGATTGAAAGGCGTTCAGGTGTATGAGGGTTCATTGTTGATTTTTTATATGATGACCCCATTATGGTATCTGGATATTTCATTGAGGATCCGTCCCATGCGTATTTTCCTGTTTCTACTGACCAATGCAGCCGTCCTCCTCTTAGTGAGTGTGATTTTTCATCTTTTTGGCTTAGGTCATTATTTTTCGAGCCAAGGAATACCCTTGCGACTCGACAATCTCCTGATCTCATCGGCCGTGATCGGCATGAGTGGCTCTTTTATTTCGCTCATGATGTCGAAATGGATGGCCAAACAATCCATGGGGGTCTATGTCATTGAGGCACCTCGGAACCAAACCGAATCATGGCTGGTTGAGACGGTGGCGCGACAAGCCAAGGCCCTCGGTATCGGCATGCCTGAAGTTGGCATTTTCAATGTTGCAGAACCAAACGCCTTTGCGACGGGCATGAGCCGGGATAACGCCCTGGTTGCTGTCAGCACAGGTCTTTTAGAACGCATGCGACCTGAGGAAGTTGAAGCCGTTCTGGGACATGAAATGAGCCATGTAGCGAATGGCGACATGGTAACCATGGGTCTTCTCCAGGGTGTGGTGAATACGTTTGTCTATTTTCTTGCAACGATTGCCGGTTATATCGTCGATCGCGCCCTCTTCCGATCCGGTGATGATGATCGGGGTGGTGTCGGTCCTGCCTACTACATTACGCAGATGATTGCGCAAATCGTGCTTTCGATACTCGCAACGATGATCGTCATGGCCTTTTCACGCTGGCGCGAATACCGCGCCGATGCAGGTGGCGCAAAGCTCGCAGGCCCTCAGGGTATGATCAATGCTCTCCGTGCGCTTCAAAGGGCCCATGAACCTCAGGATCTTCCCGGTGAGATGGCCGCCTTTGGCATCAGTGGCAGTGTTGCCGGCGGCCTTTCTCATCTGTTCCTGAGCCATCCGCCGCTTGAAGAACGAATCAAAGCCCTTGAGGCCATGCGGTAAAAATGGTGCAAAGACTCACGCTGATTTCAGCCGACGCATTGGGCGTCATTCGCATTGAAGGCGA
This sequence comes from Methylococcaceae bacterium, assembly GCA_044350805.1. Classification (GTDB taxonomy): domain Bacteria; phylum Pseudomonadota; class Gammaproteobacteria; order Methylococcales; family Methylococcaceae; genus UBA6136. The sequence continues at coordinate 52,806 of JBILGU010000008.1, read as the reverse complement.
TGATGCCCAGACCTTTCTCCAAGGACAAGCCACACCTGATCTTCGCAAGATCGGTCCAGGTGAATGTGTTTTTGGTGCATTCTGCAATGCGCAAGGAAGGGTCATCGCCAATGGATGGTTTCTTGGGATTGAAGGCGGTTTTCGATTAGTGATCAGCCGCGATCTGATCGATACGCTGATCAAACGCCTCAAGATGTATCTCCTCAGAGCGAAAGTCAGCGTGTGCGATGAAAGTGATCTTTCTCCGCTCTGGCTGATCCAAGGGAGCGACCTTGACTTAGGCGATCAATGGATGATCGAAGGTCCCATGGGTGTGAACCTCTTCGCTGCTCCCTTGGAATCCATTCCTGCAGAGGCTTTGATCCTTCACGGCGAGGCTTTCCGGCTGACCTTGATACAGGCCAGCATACCTTTGGTCTCGAAAGACACTAGCGAGCGCTTCATTCCACATATGCTGTCCATGGATTGGCTCGGTGGGCTCAGCTTCGACAAGGGATGCTATACCGGTCAGGAAATCGTCACCCGCACCCAGTTTCTGGGGAAAGTGAAACGAACGCTCCACCGAATTGCGACTGACCATGTCATCCAGCCGACCTTAGGAGCACCGATCAAGGATGCAACCACCGATGAAGCCGTCGGAGAGCTTGTTGCCTGGGCTTACCTTCCAGGCGGAGGCGCCACAGGCCTTGCGGTGATCAAAAATGATTTGAAGGCAGACATTGCGCTCGAAATCGAGTCGCATCCAATCACGGCAACGTCGGTGGCCAGTGCGTAACTGGCCAGCCTGGTCTTAAAGGGTACTAAAGACTTTTTCTGCAGCCGCCAGGGTCTTTTCAAGAGCGACATCGTCATGTGCGGCTGAAACGAATCCCGCTTCAAATGCCGAAGGGGCCAGATAAACCCCCTCTGCCAACATGCCATGAAAGAACTGATTGAAACGAGTCGTGTCACAGGACATGACGTCCTGAAAAGAATGAACATTCGGTCGATCCGTGAAGAACAGACCAAACATTCCACCCACACAATTGGTTGTGAAGGGAATCCCAGCAGAATGGGCGTGGTCCTTAAGACCCGACATCAATTGTTCTGTCTTGAGGGAAAGCGCCTCGAAAAACCCGGGGCTTTCCACCAGTTCAAGTGTCTTTAGCCCCGCCGCCATGGCCACAGGATTTCCCGACAGAGTCCCCGCCTGATACACAGGTCCTAGCGGCGCAAGATGCGCCATGATCTCTGCCCTGCCGCCAAAGGCACCCACAGGCATCCCGCCACCAATCACCTTGCCTAAGGTCGTCAGGTCAGGATGAATCCCATAGTGGCCTTGCGCTCCTCCCAGTGAAACTCGGAAACCCGTCATGACTTCATCAAAAATCAGAACGGCACCCGAGGCGTCGCAGACCTCGCGCAAGGTTTCCAGAAACCCAGGAACCGGTGGGACACAATTCATGTTGCCGGCTATAGGTTCGACAATGACACAAGCAATTTGGGATCCTTCCGAGGCAAATAACCGACGCACTTGATCAGCATCGTTATAAGTCAATGTGATCGTATGTCGGGCAAGTCCTTCAGGAACCCCCGGTGAGCTTGGGACACCCAGAGTCAACGCACCTGAACCTGCCTTTACCAGAAGGGAGTCAGAATGGCCGTGATAGCACCCCTCAAATTTGACGATCGTATCCCTGCCGGTAAAACCTCTGGCCAGGCGGATGGCGCTCATGGTGGCTTCGGTCCCCGAGCTCACCATACGGACCAAATCCATGGAAGGCACCAGTTTCAGGACCTTTTCCGCCATGAGGGTTTCACGAACCGTTGGCGCGCCGAAACTTAAGCCTTCGTCCACCGCCTCATGCACCGCCCTCAAAACCTCTGGATGCGCATGTCCCAGAACCATAGGACCCCAAGAGCCAACATAATCGACGTACTGGGTTCCATCGTCAGCCCAGACATAAGCCCCTTGGGCTTTCTTAAAAAAAACGGGGGTTCCACCCACGCCCTTGAATGCACGGACAGGCGAGTTGACCCCCCCCGGAATCACCTTCTGTGCGCGCTGAAAGAGTTCTAAATTCGACATGGTGACCTCAAAGGGATTCAGGCTTTTGGAAGGGTGACGCCAACCTGACCTTGATATTTTCCTCCACGGTCACGGTAAGAGGTTTCACAAACTTCATCAGCACCGATAAAAAGCATCTGCGCGACGCCTTCGTTAGCGTAAATTTTGGCCGGCAAAGGTGTCGTATTGGAAAATTCCAATGTGACGTGCCCTTCCCACTCTGGTTCAAGCGGCGTGACATTTACGATGATGCCACAGCGAGCGTAGGTGCTTTTTCCAAGGCAGATCACCAAAACATCTCGTGGAATCTTGAAAAACTCTACGGTTCTGGCTAATGCAAATGAATTCGGAGGAATGATACAAACATCCTGTTGAACATCAACAAAACTACTTTGGTCAAACTGCTTGGGATCAACAATTGCAGAATTGATGTTGGTAAAGATCTTGAACTCGTTCGAACAACGCACATCGTAACCATAGCTTGACGTGCCATAGGAAATCATTCGGCTATCGCCATCCCGCCTGACCTGCCCTGGCTCAAAGGGAGAGATCATGTCCTTTTCTTCCGCCATCTGGCGGATCCATCGATCCGATTTGATTCCCATCAGTTGATTCCACCTCGATAGTCAAAAACGTTGTACCGGTCGTAAAAGCTTTGCCCAAAGAGCTATGCCTTTGAAGTCACATTCTACCGTGCTCCCCTGGAGCAGATCATTGCCGGTCGCCGAGAGGCGTGGAGTTGCACACTTAGGGGGCTGATGCGGGTACCGCCCTAAACACAATGATCTGGTCTGATCGACGGCTCACACTCGTTGTATACGTTGAAGTCTTTGCAGTCAGATGGATCACACGCGATGCCCGCGATGCATTGGCATTAAAGTTTTCCGTCGGCACGCCCAAAGCGGCCGGTCCGGTTTCCGTAAGTCCAGGTAAGTCATACTCATAAAGGTTATAGCTCACGCCCGGGGTCAATCCGAAGAGATCAACTTGGAGGGGCAAGGGGCTCATCGGAAATGCCGGAGGGATATTTGTACAGCCCTCTCCCGTTTCACTCTGACCAATCATTGCGTTTTCATATTGCCAACCCGCTATGGGATCCCGCGGGTTAGGAATACCGTTTGTTACAGTCGCTTCGGGAATACTCAGACGGATGGGCACAAGGAATGGACCACCTGCCGAATGATCGATGGCGGCACTGACAGAAAACGCATAGTTGTGGCCTGTGATTCGGGTGACGGTCTTGTATCCATCGCCCCCAGCGAGGGTATAGGTAGGCGTTACGCCTGGAATCAGAATAGAGTAAGCCTGAGCATCTCTCGCATTCGCTGTTTTTCGAGTAGCACCCAAGCTATCAAACGTATAGCCAAAAACATAGGGCGTACAACCCATCGCATCCTCACCCGCTCCAAGTGGAATCGCCGGATTCGTCCCCGCCTGATTGCCTTGCAGCGTGTAAAGGCCATGATCATCAAAGAGTAAGACGTCATCGCCATAATACGATGCATCGCTCACCGAATGATTGGTCCCAATTCCGGTGACAGTGACAATGTGGTCATACTGAGCATCATCCCCATCTGCCATGAGAACCCCCATGGTGACTTGGTGACCCGCAATGACTTCAGCCTTTATCCAGGTCATATAATCCTGGAATCCTGAGAGGCCCACGTTGGGTCTTTTATAACCCGACAAAGAAGGATAAGCCGTGCTGACCAATCGTGCATTTGACAGGCAGTCTTGAGCACTTGAGAAGGCGCGTCGACCAGAAGTCCCTTTGCCCCGTGGCTCTAAAAGCAGCTGTGCGTTGAAGTTAGGTCTTGACTTGTGCCTGGCACACCCACCTTCAGGACCTGATTGGGACAAACCTGACCCACAAAGGAGTCTGGCTTGATACTGTGACATCCACTGTCCTTGGTTCATCCCGGCCTGGATGAGAGACACCTCTCCGCAGTATCCGAGGTTGTTGTTCCACTGATAGTAGGGGGTGACGCTTTTAGCGGGCGAGATCGTAAAAGTGGTGGTCGGTATCGACGTCCCATCCAAGCGATTCTGGGTACAGCTTCCTGATGCACCGAGACAATCACTCATTCCCAGTGTGAGCAGGGTCGTGACCACGAATAAAGAGTGAATTCTTCCCATGAGGCTCAGCTGAAGTTCAAAGATCCTGAAGCTGTCTTACCTGATCAACCGACTGGCTTTTAAACCAGAAAAATACGCACCGTGGGCAGTACCTATGAATGGTTTGTTCGTGTGCTCACCTGCAAAAAAAAGCTTTGACCTCACGGGACGCGATAGAACATCGCAATCACGGGGCCGCCCATCCACTGGTAAATAGGAATACGATCCCATGGCCCAGGGATTTTTACCCCAACGTGTCAGTTGGTAGCCTTGCGGCTCAGGTATGGATGAACCGAACATCGTCCTGAGCACTTTCATTGCACTCGCAACGGTTTGGGCATCTGACCAGCCTTCAACCGTAGCAGCGAATGATGCAACGTTAAATCCGAGCAGAATCGGTTCCTGAGTGACTCGCTGAAAATCGTACCATTCGGCCCACTGCCCCTGCTCAAGACCCACATAGCCCAGAAGCTGATCTCTGCTTCCCCAGAAGTTTCTTGGAAATCTCAGGTATAGCTTGTTGAGAAGCCCCATACCCAGCCGACTGATTGCGGCCAAATGAGGGGCGGGCAAAGAGGGTGAGAATTTCACTGCACCGGCCTTTAAGACCCCCAAAGGCAAGGTAACGATGACCCTTGGAGCCGTATAGAGACCAGTCGATGTCTTAACATTGACCTCGCTGCCCTTGTATTCGATCTCCTCGACGACCGATGAGGTCCGTATATCGAGACCCTGTGCTAAAAAATGGATGATGGCATCAAAACCCCCAGGAAGGAGAATGTCCCCACCAGGGAATGACTCATCCTGATTCCAATACTTGAGAGACATGCGACTCACGTCAGCCGCATACTCGTGCTCAATCTCAGTGTTGATTGAATAGTGAATCCCCCTCAGATCAAAGCCAGAATCGTTGGTGGATCGAAGAAGTTCGTCAATCGTTGTTCCAAGTGAACGGTCGACCTTGGTCCGCTTCTGGACTTGATTGATCTCGTCTAAAAGGGCATCAAACCGGCCTTCGAGCGCTCGGCCTTCAGACTCTGTGATTTTTCGACCATCAAAGTCATACCGTTGGATGGCGTCATAGTCCGTGGGAGATGTTTTTAGACTGAGTGAGGACGCAATCGAGGAGAGTGGATTTTGGTTGATCCCATGGATCCAGGATGCACCCAGATCGAGAGACGAACCAAGCGAACGATCGGTCAGAATTCTTCCACCGATGACTTGCTGGGCCTCCAAAACAATAACGTGTTTGCCTTTTGAAACGAGATCTTTGGCAGCGGCAAGACCCGAAATTCCAGCACCAATGACGAGTACATCTGCACTCATCACAGAGGCAACGGCACGATTAAGGGGAAGCATGCCGAGAGTCGCCATCGAAGTCAGCGATAACCGAATAAACTCCCTCCGACGCTTGTTTGCGACTCTCATCAGACCGAATTTATGGGACCGGTCCGGCGTTGGAGCAGTGGTTGTAGATTTTTCCCCTGAACCGGCAAATGTGAAGGCTTAGTCATTCACGATGGATATCGTCGGGAATCGGGAGCTGTAATCGCGCGAGAGAAGAGCCAGTCTCCCAGCTACACGGACTGCAAGGTCCCGATACAGTGTGGCTGCAGGATGTTCGGGTTGTGCCAAGACCAAAGGCTTACCGCTATCGGCTTGCTCACGGATCTGCATGTCCAGCGGAAGCGATCCGAGCAACTCTGTCTGGTATTGTTCAGCCATCCGCGAACCGCCGCCAGCACCAAATAAATGTTCCTGATGCCCACAGTTTGAGCAAATGTGGATACTCATGTTCTCAATAATCCCAAGCACCGGAATACCTACCTTACGGAACATGGTTAATCCCCGCTGAGCATCCAGCAAGGCAATATCCTGAGGGGTGGTCACAATGACGGCTCCGGATACCGGGATCTGTTGGGCAAGAGACAATTGCACATCACCCGTTCCAGGGGGCAAATCAATGACCAGATAATCAAGGTCGCCCCAAGCTGTCTGGTTCAAGAGCTGCTGCAATGCACCGGTCACCATAGGACCGCGCCAGATCATGGCCTGATCCTCTTCGACCAAGAATCCAATGGACATCACCTTCATGCCAAAGGCTTCATGCGGTTGAATCAGATTGCCATCAAGTTCAGGACGACCTGACAAACCCAGCATGTGTGGCACACTGGGCCCGTAGATATCGGCATCCAGAAGGCCTACTGATGCCCCTTCCCCCGCAAGCGCAGTCGCCAGGTTAATGGCCGTGGTGGACTTTCCTACCCCACCTTTTCCGGAAGCTACCGCGATGATATTGCGGATCCCCTGGAGAGGCTTGAGGTTCTTTTGAACAGCGTGTGAAACGATCTTGCTGGTCACGCTGACGGCTATTTCCGTCAAACCTGTCGCTTCACTGATTCGGGATCTCAGGGCATCAGCCAAGACTGAAGAAGAAGCTGATGACAAGGGATAGCCCAGCACTACCTCGACCCGAATTGCAGTCTTTGAAACCGTGATGGGGCCGACCATTTTCGCCGTGACTAAATCCATGCCCAGAACAGGATCAGTCCAACCCCTCAAGATATCTTGGATGGTCGATGCGTCAAAAGACATGGGCATCACTCAAGACGTTATCGCAGCAGCTGCAATGATTCTCAACGAGCGGTATTGAGATGCAGGTCATTGGATTGTTCCGGTGATTTTTCTCTTTCTGACTGCATGGCATCCTGCTCTGCCTTGTGCTGCACGCGTAACTCGGAGTAATAAGTAAAAGTCCCCATGAACATCAATAATCCGAGGCTTGATGCAATCAGCCGGTCAGGTTCCTTCATCCAGAAAAGGATCCATTTGGGTTTTACTAGCCCAATAAGGAAGACAACCGGGGAAAGAGCAACAAGTAACAAGACAAACTTCATCATGATCAGTCTCCTATACGAATATGAGTAATTCTTAGACTCCAAGTTGTCCGAGGGTTCACTCTCGGCGCCAGGTTGTTTTTCCCGCACTGTCTTCCAGCACGATGCCCTGATCCGCCAGTTCTTTCCGAATGCGATCTGCCTCTGGCCAGTTCTTTTGGGTCTTGGCCTCCTGCCGGGCAAGAATCAGCCCCTCAATCTGCTCATCGGATAAATCGGTTGATCCAGTGGCGGCGGGGCTCTTGAGGAAGAGCTCGGGATCCGTCTCCAAAAGCCCTATATGGGAGGCTAGACCTCGAAGACGTGATGCAAGGAGAGTCGAACGGTCTGGGTCTATCGCTTTTTGACGATTAATCTCCCGAGCCAGATCAAAAAGGACGGCTAAAGCCTCGGCCGAATTAAAATCATCATCCATCGCCTCTTTGAACCTGGCGCCGTAATCATCACCGCCGAAATCTGGATTCAATGATGCGACGGGTAAATCACGCAGTGCCGTATACAGACGGGTGAGACCTGCAAGAGCCTCATTCAAGGTGTCCTGACTGTAGTTCAGAGGACTTCTATAGTGGCTGTTCAAGATAAAGAAGCGTATGACCTCAGGGCGATACTGCTTAAGCACCTCTCTGACGGTGAAAAAATTGCCCAAAGACTTGGACATTTTCTCCTCATTGACCCGGACAAATCCGTTATGCATCCAGACATTAACAAATTTTTCGCCGGTCGCACCCTCACTTTGGGCGATTTCATTCTCATGATGAGGAAACTGAAGATCCATGCCACCGCCATGTATATCAAAATGATGACCCAGGCAGCAGGTCGACATAGCCGAACATTCAATATGCCATCCCGGTCTTCCTTGTCCCCAGGGAGAATCCCAGGAAGGCTCACCCGGTTTGGCCATTTTCCACAGCACAAAATCCAATGGATCCCTCTTGGCATCGTCTACATCGACGCGTGATCCTGATTGGAGGTCCTCAAGTTGCTTCCCTGAAAGGCGTCCATACGTGGCAAAGCTCTGAACCGAATAGAACACATCCCCGTTTGAGCCGACATAGGCATGCCCCTTGGCGATCAAGATCCCAATCATCTCTAGGATTTCGTGAATCGATTGGGTCGCTTTAGGTTCATGATCCGGTGGCAAAACACCCAGTGCACGTTCATCCTGGTGCATTGCGTCGATAAAACGTTCAGTTAAAGCCTGAAATGTCTCACCATTTTCATTGGCCCGCTGAATGATTTTGTCATCGATGTCCGTGATGTTGCGGACATAGGTCAACTCAAAACCGGACGCCCTTAGATGACGGGCCACCACATCAAAGGCCACCATGACGCGTGCATGACCCAAATGACAGTAGTCATAGACCGTCATCCCACAGACATACATCCGAAGCTTTCCAGGTTCAATAGGAACGAGAACTTCTTTCTGTCGCGACAGTGTGTTGTAGATCTTGAGCATCAGTCTTTTAGTGCAATGGGCGCCATCAGTCGTTGCTGCAGGCGGGCAGAGGGCAGCAAAAGGTAGAGTTGGGCGAGCTCCGGTCCATCATGGCGACCACTCAGAGCCATGCGAAGCGGCATGAACAGGGCTTTGCCCTTGGCCCCCGATGCGGCCTTCAAGCTCGCGATAAAACCTGCAAAGTCCGCTGGGTGTTCTTGATGAGCCTTGAGGGCCGCCCGGAAATAGGATTCATCCGCTTCAGGCGCTTCGTCAGAAGCAAAAGGAGCGTCTGTAAAAAGGATCTGCGCCCACGCGTGGGCTTCTTGGGGAAATTCGCAATTACTGCGAACCAACTCCCGAAAAGCTGGCCAAGCATCGGGGGGGATCTGGGCCCGTGTTTCCGCATGAAGCCAGGCATCCAGTTCGTCATCCGTCACTTGCCTAAGAACGAGGCTCTGCCAGTGATGAAGGTGAGTAATGTCGAAACGGGCCGGAGATCGTCCGAGTGACCCCAGATTAAATCCAGCCTTAAGGCTCTTAAAATCCATCAGGGCATCGTTTTCATAGTGATGTCCAAGGCGAGCCATCACATTGATGATCGCCAGAGCAAAATAACCTGATTCTCGCAATTCCTGAATGCTGCGACTTCCATTTCGTTTAGAAAGCGGCGCACCATCATCACCGAGAATCAGAGCGGTATGGACATACTGTGGAACGGGGAGATCAAGCGCATTTAAAATCAGGATCTGGCGCGGCGTATTGGTTAGATGGTCCTCACCGCGGACCACACGCGTAACACCCATGAGAGCATCATCGATGGCATTACAAAAAAAGAACGCCGCGCTGCCATCAGCGCGCCGAATGATAAAGTCACCGATATCATCGCTCAGAAATTTCTGAGGGCCTCGCCCCCCATCGATAAACTCGACAACGCTTCCTGAATCAACCCGGAACCGCAAGGTCGGCTGCAAACCGCTCGCCAACCTCTGAGACTGCTCCTCGGCAGTCAGCTTTGCGCATTTACCGCTGTATCGAGGCGGACGCCCTGAAGAAAGCTGCACCTTGCGATGAATCTCAAGCTCCTGTTGAGAACAAAAGCAAGGATAAGCCATACCGCAGGCCTCGAGTTTCTGATAGTAAGTGCTGTATATCTCGCCGCGGGCAGACTGGAACCAGTCGCCCGTGGGCGTTGCATTCTTTGGGCCCTCCTCCCAGGAGAGGCCAAGCCACTGGAGATCATCAATCAATGCTTCGACGAATGCCGTATCACTGCGTTCGGCGTCCGTGTCTTCAATCCGCAAAAGAAAGCGATCGCCAAGAAGTGCACTGAACAGCGCGGTGCGGGCATTGCCAATGTGAATGAGACCGGTAGGACTCGGGGCAAAGCGGGTTTTAATTGGATGTGTGGACATGGATGTCCGGATTATAACGGATGGCCGGCCACAACGCGGCCCTCTAATTCAATTCTGAATCACCCTTTAAGGGCTTCTGTTCATAGCGCCACTGACCGCCGGGATCAAGCTCTAAGATGGCATCGTAGACGATAGAGGAATCGGCAGCTGTCGACCAGCGATCAGCACTTCCCATGATGATCAGCGTGAGTTTTCGCTGCAGCAGGAGATCAAAGACTCGCGCCCTTGCTTCGGGTGTCATGTCGCGACAGGGATTGGCCATAACCACGACCTGGGGTTCGGTAATCAAGATGCGAGCAAAAGAGACTTGGCGCTGTTCATGCGGGGATAAGAGGCTGTCCCATTCCTGTTCAAGGTCCAGCCCCCCGGAACGCCCAAGGATGTCAGTCAGCCCGACCATCTCGAGAACCGCGATGATGGCTTCATCAGAATATTCATGGGAACGTCGCTTTGAGACCAGGGCCTGACGCAGGGTACCTGGCGGTATATAAGGACGATCAGGTAAGAAACGGATCTCTTCGAGATTGGGTCTTCTGACGGTCCCATTGCCTGCATCATAGATTCCGGCAAGTGCTTTAAACAGAGCATCTCTCGCCATCTCATCTCCGCTGACCAGCACCCATTGCCCTGGCTCAATCGTCACGCTGAGATCCTTGACCAGAACTCGCTTGTCGATCGGAGAAAGGAGCGTCAGGTGATCAAATCCGATATCACCCTGAGTTTCCTCGAGGTCGAGGCCCGATACCGTGGAAACTTGTGCCACCTCAATCAAGTACCAAAGACTGATCAGTCGCTGGATGACTGCAGCAAACGAAGACAAGGACTGAAATTGAGTCACGATCAGAGAAAAGGCACCAACCAGCATGGAAAAGGCCATCGCAGATTGGGTCACCACGCCGAACTCGACCTTACCCTGCATATAAAGCGGGGCCACCAAAAGCACCGGTATGATCTGAATCATCCAGTTGTATCCCGTGGTGAAGAAACCAAGATTTCGGTTCACGCCAATGACAATGCGCCAATTGGTCACTAGTCGCTCGAAAAGCCGGATAATCCGGCCACGCAGTCGAATTTCATGATGGAGCAGTGCAATCGATTCAGCGCGCTCTCGAACATGAATCAGACTGGAACGAAAAGCCGCTTCATGATCGAGCTGCTTGTAGTTCAAATCCACCAGGCGAGCACCCAACACGACGGTTAGCAGGGTGCCACCGACGGCATAGAGAATCGCTGCGCCAAAGAGCCAGGGACTAATCATCCAGAGCACGCCAGAAAATGCGACCACGGTAAAAAGTCCATTCAAGGACATCAAAATGAACGATAGCGTTACGGTCGTAAAGGTTTTGACGTCCTCTGCAATACGCTGATCGGGGTGCTCAACGCCACTTTGCCGGATCAGGTCGTCATTCATCCGGTAATAGACCAATGGCGAGACATACATCCTGACGAACTGATGCGTCATGAATTCTCGCCACAAAAGCCCCAGTCGCTCCTCACAAAATCGGAGCACCACAGCCACTACGGTCAAAAACACAAAGACGGAAGCCCAGAGAATGGCTTGTTTGATGAAAAGCGGCTGGTTTCGATCGGCCAGCGCCGTCATGAAGTCACGACCGACGTAACTATTGAGAATATTCAGCCCGTTCAGGAGGAGAAGGAGAACCAAGAGCGCGATGAAAAAACGAAACGCCCGGCTCCCCTGCGGCGATTTACGAAAATTGCCGATAAGGCGCGTGAACAATCCCCAGCCCTGATCGTTAACGGGCAGACGAAACATCAGCAGTGAACTCGCATCATAGCCATTTAACCATTCTATCAGTCAGGGAATCGAATCCACTCGGCATTCCGTTCGCGCTCAAAATTCAAAAAATCCATCAAAGTTCAGGCTAGACTTAAGGCAGGAGGTCGGATTACACGGCCGATGCTTGGTTTGCATAGGATCCCATAGCCATCCATTACTCTTCTAAGAACATGTCATCTCGAAACATTCGCTTCACTGACCTGCCTTTCCTTCTGACGGCGCTGATGGTCCTCTTCCCAACCCAGGGGTACGCCATCGAAAAGCATCTGACCCTCTACAGCCTGATCATGGATTCTGCATCGATTCAGATGCCACAGACTCCGATGCGGAGCATGGGGAATGGCTATACCACCCACAACAATCTCTATGCACGTCCCAAAGCAACTCTTACACCTGTTGCGAATGCAGAGACCAGCATGATGATTACAGTGCCCGCAAGCCCGGCGACAAATCATCAAGAGACCCGCTTGTTTCATATGGTGGTGCACTATCCCAACGGACGTGACTCAATCGTTCTTGATGGACTCAGCACAGCCGTGGTCCCGGATACCTGGATGCCCATGCAAACCCCGTCTTTTCGGGCGATAACGGGGGGGACAGGAAAATTTCGGGGCGCAAGGGGTCAGGGTAAATTCACCCGCGTCACCCCTGACTTTGTCAAAATCGAACTGAACTACGAGCAATAGGTTTCGATAACTCCGCCTACCCGCGCTGGAAAGCCTTTTCTTCGGAGCAATATCCAGTCGACCGCAATACCGGTAGACTGTGAAGTTAGCACGCTACCGCTTATGTCCATTGAATTTGGGAGGATCTCGATGAAGTTTGTCTCTCTTTTGTCCAGAACACTGGTACCTGCATTTCTTTTGAGCGTTCTCTTGAGTGCAAATGCTCATGCCATTGGCTATTGGGGCACCTACAGCTCAACGATGTGGGATACGCCCTACCAATATTTTACTGATGAGGACTGGAGGATTGCCGAAGATGCACTCCAGAATACTTTGAATACCGCCAAGGATGAAGAGACACGCACCTGGTCAAACCCTAAGACCAAGAATTCAGGCGAGTACACCGTTCTTAAGACGGTGGCACGGAAAGGCCAGCAGTGCCGCGAAGTAAAAATGATTGCAGCGGCCAATGGCCTTCGCAAGGTTTCAGGGGTTGCGTTCTGTCCTGCCGATGAAGGCGGCTGGGTCGCTATTCCAGGCCATACCCGCAAGAAGTATTAATTCGCACGGATCAACGCATGAAACCCATTGTTGCCCTCTTCTTAGCTACAAGCCTGACCTTCGGGGTCAACGCTGTAGCTGCCACCTCTAAAACGGAGAAAGCCCCTGTGACCACCACTGCACCGAAAGTTAAGCTGCACACCAGCCTTGGCGATATCGTCATTCAACTCAATGCCGAAAAGGCCCCGGTGAGCACGGCTAACTTTCTCGGATATGTAAAAGATGGCTTCTACGATGGCACCATCTTTCATCGCATCATCAAAAGCTTTATGGCGCAGGGTGGTGGATTTACTGAAAAATGGGATCAAAAGACCACCAAGGCACCGATTGAGAATGAAGCCGATAACGGACTTTTGAACAATCGTGGGACGATCGCCATGGCTAGAACTTCGGACCCTCAGTCAGCAACCGCTCAGTTCTTTATCAACTATGTCGATAACGGCTTCTTGAACTTTAAAAGCAAGACCCCGCAAGGATACGGTTACGCCGTATTTGGTGAAGTGGTAGAAGGCATGGATGTCGTTGACAAGATGGCGACGGTTCCAACGGGTCGTGGTGGCCCGATGCCGACCGATGTCCCTCAGACACCGATTGTGATTCTCTCTGCAACGGTCGTTGACGCAAAGTAAATCAACTGCCGTGTCGAGACGGGAGACACTCTTTGTTTCGGACCTCCACCTGACGGCGGCCCGACCGGAAACAGTCTCCCGTTTTCTTCATTTCCTGACAGATCGAGCACCTCAGTCTGAGCAGCTCTATATCCTTGGCGATCTTTTCGACGCCTATCTTGGCGATGACGACTTTTCCTCTCCTTATCGGGAGGTAAGAACCCATCTGAAGCGATTAACCGAATCGGGAACGCGCGTCTTCTTTCAGGCGGGCAATCGAGATTTCTTGTTGGGCGAAAGATTTGCCCATGACACGGGAATCTCTCTCCTTGGGGATTACGCTGTCATTGACCTCTATGGAACCCCCACCCTTCTGACCCATGGGGATCTGCTTTGCACGGATGATATCGGCTATCAAACAGCCAGAAAGCGCGTCAGAACAGCCGAATGGCGTGACTATGCCCTTGGCAAACCTCTTTGGGTTCGTCGTCTTTATGCCCGCTGGTACCGCTTTAAAAGCGGCCGGGACAAAGGGGGTAAAACGCTCGAAATCATGGATGCCAACCCTGAAGCCATCCTGGATGCGATCCAGCGTCATTGCGTTCATCGCTTGATCCACGGACATACCCATCGGCCTGACTTTCATCGCCTGACCACGCCATCCGGCCAATCAGATCGGCTCGTTCTTCCTGAGTGGAATGGGAAAGAATGGCTCCTGGTGGTCGATGAGACAGGTCCACGGAGAGAGTTATTTTCCTGGAACTTAGAAAGAGCCGGTTAATGGCAGTAAGTGTCAAGGGCTCGCTTCCACCTATAATTTATCCTTGCTCCTTCAACTGAATTCACGGGTTTAATCATGCGCATTCACTTCAAAAGCGTCATCGTGCCGGCACGGATGAAGACGGCCCTTGAGTCCCTGTTTCTGATCCTGCCCCTCTGCATTTCTGGAAACGCCTTTGGAGCCGATAATGATTCGGCGCATTTACAGGCCCGAAAGAAAACTGAACCCTATTATCAGGATGCTCAAATTTGCCGCTCACGCTCCAAGACTAATCCCCTTCCGGAAGGTGCCGATCCCGCTATCACCATAGACCCCACCAACTATCTTGCTTGCATCAATCAAATGGGGTACCACCAAGACCTCAAGACCGATCCATTCCTCGTCGCCATTTACCGCTGTCAGAACCAAAAAACCAAATCTGTTTCAGCGAACGGGGAAGTGCAATTCAGAGCGCCGTCACAGGCACAGGTTCGTGCCTGTCTTTCAGCCCGGGGCTTTCCAAGCGCAGGAACGCCACCTAATCCGAATGCTCCAGTCACAGCGCAGAAAGAACCCGCTTCAACCCATTCAGCGACACCGAAAATGGTGCCGAAACCCCCGGTGTCCTCAACGAATGGGCCCGCTCAGCGCCTGAGTCCAGATGAGGGTCAGATCGAGACCGTCATCATTCCGCCGCGCAACTGATCAGAGAGGAAGGGGTTAAGAACCGCCGAACCCGGATAACCGATCCAGTTCAGCGCGGGAAAATCCGGCTTCCATCCGGGCCTTCTCATTAAAAGGCCCGCGAATCTCTCCTGAGAGAAACCGTTCAATCAGAGTAAAGTAGATCGCCTCGGAATCCTCCCCGACATGGTCTGCTGCCCAACGAAACCAATGGGTTCCCAAGGCCACGTGCCCTACTTCCTCTCGGAGAATCAAACTGAGCACGTCAACGGTTCTTTGATCTCCGTGTTGCTGAAATTTCTCGATCATCCCGGGCGTCACATCAAGGCCGCGGGCCTCCATGAAGCGGGGAATCAAGGCCATCCGTGCAAGGAGATCATCAGCCGTGGATTCTGCCAACTCCCACAAACCACCATGCGCAGGAAAATCTCCGTAGGCCGCCGAAACCTCACTCATACGCTCAGCCACAGCCCTGAAGTGTCGGGACTCCTCCACCGCAACATTCAACCAATCGCGGCGAAACACATCGGGCACATCGCGAAAACGGTACGCTGCATCCAGGGCGAGATGGATCGCCACAAATTCAATGTGCGCCACCGCATGAAGGAAAACCTTAAGGCCTTCAGGATCTGTCATGGAGCGCCTTTTGAGTTGTCGGGGCATCACCCACTCAGGTCGCTCAGGAAACATCACATCGGACGTTGGGCGAATCTCACCCTTGAATTGCGCCACGGGAAGCCCCAATGACAAAACCTGATCAAGTCGATCCATGGCCTCGAGTTTGACGGCAATCTCGGATGAGAAAAGACAGGCCTCAGTGATGTCCTGAATCTGCATGATAGGAAGATAGAGTCCTTGCTAGGTATAGAATTCTAATGATGACTGAATTAAGACCATCAAAAAGCCCTCTGGGGTCACCAAGGAAGCGCCTGATGCGAAATCCCCATCGGAGTCGATTGGGAGGGGTCTGTGCGGGGCTGTCTGATTATACGGGGCTCAGTCAGACCCTGTTTCGGCTTCTTTTCCTGATTTCGCTGTTTTTTGGCGGCTTCGGGTTATGGGTATACATGCTTTTATGGATCGTTGTTCCCGCACGGGACGAGATCCCTATTACGGGTGCGTCCCTGCCCCTGCGATGGCAGCTGTTTAGAATTGGACGTCAGATTGCCCACCTTCATCGCAGTCAAACGCCACTTCTGGCTGATCAGGCTCAATTGTCCTTCGATGCCATAAGACGTCTTGCGCCAAGGATTGATATCAAGCATCCAAACACACTGACCCCGGAAATTGCTCGCCTTGCCCTGGTTGAATTTCCCTCCCTCCTCGACCAAATCAGTCGTGCCGGTCATTTTATGTCCGATGCGGGCAACGATGAACGTATTCAGGGACTAAGACTGGGTTTTGAAGCGACCTGCCACAGACTAATTGACGCTTCGCACGAAACACTCGAATCTTCAGGTTGGCGAAATCCAGCCTCTGAGCCTGATGAGGCGGACGCCTTCAGCATCCAGTTGGCCGCTTTAACCCGGCAACTCTCTTCAAGGACCTCAGCGGCTACATTCGAGCGCCTTCAAGTGCTTGAAACGCGACTCACCCATTTACTGCGGGTTCCCGAAATGACGCTCAATGAGTTTGGCCCAGTTTGCGCTCATGAAATTCGGCGGATTGCGTTTGATTTTCTTCCAGACACGCTGGAGGCGTACCTCAAGATCCAGGGTCCCTTTTTCGTATCAGAACCTGTGCGAGATAAAAAAACAGCGGAAGATCTTCTCGGGGAACAGCTTGAACTCCTGGACCATACGCTCGAAGGTTATTCAAAGGCACTGCATGATCGCGATGCTAGAGCTCTGCTCATTCAAGGGCACTTTCTCCGGGAGAAGTTCGCCCCCACCGCTGAAGAAAACCCCATGACTCATCGAAGAGACGTCCAACCATGACCATCCTCGGCATCCATCACGCCTCCGTACTCGTTGTCGACCTTGAACGTGCCAGAGATTTTTATGAAGGCATACTCGGACTGGCCATCAACCCTTCACGGCCAGGAAAAACATTCGATGGATTATGGTACGACGTCGGCTCAGAACAGATTCACTTAATCGTTGCTAAGACCCATGATCTCGACGATGAAACAGCGCTCTATCCTGGCATCAGAAGACACATCGCTTTACGTGTCAGGAATTTAAAGGACATAGAAAACAAGCTCAAGTTAGCTGGTCTGCCGACCTTTCCCAGCAGTTCAGGACGTCCCGTCCTCTTTTGCAGGGATTTCGACGGGAATGCCTTTGAACTAATCGAAGGTTGAGAAAGCCTTTTGATTTACGCGGACTGGAGACCCGGAACAATCCAGCCGGGATCAGCGTCCATAAGGTACTTTTTTGCTCTGAATCGGGCCAGAGTAGACTCGGCCTCATCAAGGTCGCGATTTGCCCGGCTCACCCAGGTTTCTCCCCAATAAAAATTACAACTGGTTTCAGCCCTAAGTAGCCGCTGATGGGCAGCAGTCATGACTTCGGCCTCTTGCCGCCCAAGCTCACGCTGGGGCGCCTCCGTCAGTGCCCGGTGGATTTCATGACTGACCTTTCGAATGCGATCGAGGGTCTCTTTTTGTGCGGGTCCACCTGCCCATTGACCAAAGTCCTTGCCATTATGCCATTCGGTATTCCATGCGCCGGTCTCAACTTTCACTAACCCATGGGCACCATAGGCATCGAGATAGTCATGAATATAGTTGGGTTTGATGGGCCCACCTGCCTGCGCATCCTCCAAAAGCCCACCGTAGAATCCTCCCCAGAAATTGGATTCAAGATGGGTATTACGGTACCAGGCTCCATTCTCACCATCGCTACAGGTCGTCACCAAGGGATGATCGACCCCTCTCGTCAGTCGCGTTACTTCATTTTTGAATGCCGCATAGCTCGTGCCATTGGCCAAGGCGTTGGAGAGTTCTCGATGGCGAACAATGACAATGATTTCAGCGTTTCCGTAGCGGGCCACATGAGGTTTAAAGAGGCGTTCGCCTTCAGTCATTTCTGAGATGGCGCTCACATGCTCGCTATCGACGACGACGTAGCGATACCCCAACTCATTGAGCAAGGGGATCAATTCCATCGAGAACCCAAGTTCCGGAGGCCAGAATCCTTTGAAGTCCTGTCGCCAAAACAGATGCGATCCTTGCAGTAGCCATCGACTCAGGTGATCTTTCCAATCGTCCGATGGGATCAGAGGTAGGACAGGATGGTAGTAGGCTGTGCCAAGAATCTCGATGATCTGGCGGTTTTGGAGATGCCATAAAAGCGAACCGCAGTCGACAATCCCATAGACGGACTTTTGAAAGGATCGACTGGAAAGTGTTTCCAGAAGGCTCCCTGAAAGGGACAGATGGACCTTGGCTACTTCTTCATATGACCAAAGAAACCGGGCAATGCGATCATAGGCAAACAGAATCTCTCGAGCTTCCTGTGGATTCTGCTCAAGGAGCAATTCCAGGTTGCCATGGGGCTGATGAAGATTCAGTACAAGCGCGTGATGGATGACAGTCATGCAGTCTCGGTATTCAGGAAGCAGCAACGGGCGTGTCGAGAATGAAGGCAACACCACCATCACTCAGTGCCGTTCTATTATGAATGTCACCGCACCCGATTGGGGCAATCCCAACGTCGATTTGACCTGCCTGACGGGAAATGATCTCTTTCCCCTCAATGACAGATTAAGCCGGATTGGCGAATGCCTGGTCTTGAATGGAACGTATTTGATCCCGAAGTCGTGCGGCCTCCTCGAACTCAAGGTCGCGCGCTGCGGCGTACATCCGATCCTCAAGCTGCTTGATGACCTTGGCAGCATCCTTGGCCGTTACAGGCGTCTGTGACTCATCAGGCTTGGCCTTTTGACCGCGTTTTCTTCCCCCCGTGGCAGACTGCGCGCCTGGAATTGGGAGTTCCAGAATGTCCTGAATCCCTTTAACGATGCTCTTGGGCACAAGACCATGGGCCTGATTGAAGGATTCTTGCTTTGCACGACGTCGATCCGTTTCCTCAAGCGCACGCTGAATACTGCCGGTGATCACATCAGCATAAAGAATCGCCTTGCCATGCACATTGCGTGCGGCACGACCAATGGTCTGTATCAATGAGGAAGTGGACCGCAGAAAGCCTTCCTTGTCCGCATCCAGGATCGCCACCAAGGAGACCTCAGGAATGTCGAGCCCTTCCCTTAGCAAATTGATCCCGACCAGTGCATCAAACTTACCCAATCGAAGGTCACGAATGATCTCAACGCGCTCTACGGTATCGATATCCGAGTGAAGATAGCGAACGGCGACGTCATGCTCATAAAGGTATTCGGTCAGGTCTTCAGACATGCGTTTCGTTAGTGTGGTGACAAGGACCCGTTCCGATTTGGCTGCGCGCTCACGGATTTCGGAGAGTAGATCCTCGACCTGACGAGCCACCGGACGAATCTCAACCACAGGATCAATGAGGCCTGTGGGTCTCACCACCTGTTCGATGATGGCTCCAGAGTGCTTGATCTCATACTGACCAGGAGTTGCCGAAACGTAGATTCTTTGCGGCGAACGCTCCTCGAACTCCTCGAACTGCAAAGGTCGGTTATCCAGCGCAGAAGGCAAGCGGAAGCCATAATCCACCAAAGTCTCCTTCCTGGATCGATCTCCCTTGTACATGGCACCTAACTGCGGAATGGTGACATGGCTCTCATCCACAACCAGAATGGCATCATCGGGAAGATAGTCAAAAAGGGTCGGTGGGGGCTCACCAGGTCCTCGACCTGAAAGATACCGAGAGTAGTTCTCAATCCCGGAGCAGTAGCCGACTTCAATCATGATCTCGATATCAAAAAGCGTTCTTTGCTCAAGGCGCTGCGCTTCAACCAGCTTATGTTCACTCCGAAGCTCCTCTAGACGTTTTCGAAGGTCGACCTTGATCTGTTCGATCGCTTCCAGGATGCGCTCTCTCGGCGTGACGTAGTGGGTCTTGGGATAAACGGTGTAACGTGCGGTTCTGGAGAGAATCTCACCGGTGAGCGGATCAAAAAGGGAAAGCCGCTCGATTTCATCATCAAAGAGTTCAACCCGCAGTGCCTCGCGTTCCGATTCAGCAGGATAGATATCAATGACTTCCCCTCGAACCCTGTAGGTCGCCCGCCTTAGCTCGGTATCATTTCGCGTGTACTGAAGCTCAGCAAGTCTCCTCAGCAGGGTTCGCTGATTGATCATGTCGCCTCGAACCAAATGCAGCACCATACTGAAATAGGAGGCTGGCTCACCCAGACCATAAATCGATGACACCGTCGCCACAATGATGGTGTCCCGGCGCTCGATCAGGGCTTTCGTGGCTGATAGACGCATTTGCTCAATGTGCTCATTGAGCGAGGCATCCTTCTGGATGTAAGTATCAGAAGAAGGGACGTAGGCTTCCGGCTGATAGTAATCGTAGTACGAAACGAAATACTCGACCGAGTTTTCAGGAAAGAATTCTCGCATTTCGCCATACAACTGTGCTGCCAGGGTCTTGTTCGGAGCCAGGATCAATGCGGGGCGCTGTTCCTTGGCAATGATGTTGGCAATCGTGAATGTCTTTCCTGAGCCTGTGACGCCCAGCAAGGTCTGATGCAACAACCCATCGTGAAGCCCCTCGATCAACTGTCTAATTGCTTCAGGCTGATCGCCTGAGGGCTCAAATGGGCTGTTCAGGGTAAACGCTTTACCTTTGACCGGGTTCGCCTTCTGGTATTGCCTAAGTTCCTGATCCATTTCACCTCAGTGTGTCACCATCACAATCCGCCCGGGTTTCAGCTCTTGTGATCTGCAGTCTTTATTCACGGGCTTTGACTGTTATAAAATATAGGGTTTTCAGTCCTGTGTCGGCCACTTGGATCGACAATTAGCGCAACCCGTCTCAAGATTATCTTAAGTCTCACCTTCATAACGACCTTCAGCCATGCATACTCTCTCCAATCGTGTCCTTTCGATCAAGCCTTCCCCTACCCTTGCGGTCACCGCTCGGGCTGCAGCCATGCGTGCCGCAGGCAAGGACATTGTTGGACTGGGAGCAGGTGAGCCCGACTTTGATACCCCGGACCATATTAAGGCAGCGGCCATAGCGGCAATTGAATCTGGCTTTACCAAGTACACCGCGGTGGACGGAACCGCGAGCCTCAAGAAAGCCATCGTGGATAAGTTTGCGCGTGAAAATGGGTTCACTTACAGCCCAAAGCAGATTTTGGTCTCCTGTGGCGGAAAGCAAAGCTTCTACAATCTAAGCCAAGCACTGATCAATCCGGGAGACGAAGTCATCATTCCCGCCCCTTACTGGGTGTCGTATCCAGACATGGTTCTTTTGGCTGAAGGCGTACCCGTCATCATCTCAGGTCCCCAAAGCCAGCAGTTCAAGATCACTGCGACTCAGCTGGAAAATGCCATTACCCCGAAAACACGTCTTTTTGTCATCAATAGTCCGTCGAATCCCAGCGGCATGGCCTACAGCACAGAGGAATTGGCAGCTCTGGGAGCGGTATTACGAAAGCATCCGAACATTATCATCGCAACCGATGATATGTATGAACACATCCTCTGGGGCGACCAGACCTTCGTCAACATCCTCAATGTAAATCCTGATCTCTATGAGAGGACGATGGTCCTGAATGGGGTTTCAAAAGCCTATTCCATGACCGGATGGCGAATCGGGTATGCAGCAGGACCTGAATGGCTTATTAGCGCCATGACCAACATTCAGTCACAAAGCACCTCAAATCCCACCTCGATCTCCCAGGTTGCCGCAGAAGCTGCACTGAATGGCGATCAGACGTTCATTCAGAATATGTGTACGGCTTTTAAGGAACGCCACGATTATGTAGTGGCAGCGATGAATCAGATCCCTGGCGTGGATTGCCTGGGCACCGATGGGACCTTCTATGTCCTCCCCGACATGAGCAAGGTCATCGAGCGGCTGGACGGAATTGAGGACGACCTTGGACTTTCTGAATACCTGATTGAAAAGGCGGGAGTTGCAGTTGTCCCAGGCTCCGCGTTTGGAGCCGACGGTCATATTCGCCTGTCCATTGCGACCAGCATGGCGAACCTTGAAAAAGCCGTCAGCCGAATGCAGGAAGCTCTGGCTTAAATACCAGAGGGGGGCGTAAGAACAACGCCCCCCTGAACTTCACTAGTCGACTTTGAGCCCTTTAAGATAGCTCCTGAAGCCAGATCCAATCTCTTCATGCTTTAACGCCAACTCAACGGTTGCCATTAGATAACCGAGTTTGGATCCGCAGTCATAGCGCTTACCTTCAAATTCGAAAGACAAGACCGGCTCATCTGCCAACAGCATCGCAATGGCATCGGTGAGCTGGATTTCACCCCCTGCACCGCGGGTGATCTTGTTCAAACAATCGAAGATGCCAGGGGTGAGGATATAACGACCGACCACTGCCTGATTTGAGGGTGCATTCTCAGGGCGTGGCTTTTCTACAATGGCAGAAAGTTTGGCCAAACGATGGCCGCAGGATTCCGCCTTAACGATGCCATAGCTCTGAGTCTCCGATGGATGGACCTGCTCGGTGCCCAACACCGAACACTGCCATTCGTTATAGACCTCAACCATCTGTTTCATGCACCCACGTGCGCCATCATCGACCATGTCATCAGCCAAAATCACGGCAAAAGGTTCATCACCAATGATCGGTGCTGCACAATTCACAGCGTGACCCAGTCCTAAAGGCTCTGCCTGACGGACATAAATACAGTTAATTCCTGGCGGCACAATGGATTGGAGTGCCTTGAGCACCTCTGTCTTGCCCCGTGTCGCTAATTCGTTTTCCATTTCATACGCTTTATCGAAATGATCTTCGATGGTGCGCTTGGTCCGACTGGTGACAAAAATCAGCGTATCAATGCCAGCTGCAACGGCCTCTTCGGCGGCGTATTGAATCAATGGCTTATCAACAATCGGCAGCATTTCCTTGGGACTTGCCTTCGTCGCAGGAAGGAATCGGGTTCCGAGACCCGCAACAGGAAAGACGGCCTTGCGAACGGTTTTTTTCATCAGATGTCTCGCGAGATACCCCGTCCTTCAGGGCGGGGAGTAGGTCAAGGATTGAGGTCCTGAATGAGTATGACAAGCCAGG
Source organism: Methylococcaceae bacterium (assembly GCA_044350805.1). Classification (GTDB taxonomy): domain Bacteria; phylum Pseudomonadota; class Gammaproteobacteria; order Methylococcales; family Methylococcaceae; genus UBA6136. The sequence goes on along the minus strand of JBILGU010000008.1, from coordinate 29,679 downwards.
TTGTGCGAGAAACGCCCACTGTCCCTGGCGGACATATCCTAGCGCGAAGATCTGAGAAAAGGGATAGTCCTCAGCGAGGATTCTCCTCAGCTTCGATGAAGATCAACGAGGAAAAGGGACCTGTAGGCCGAATGGCGCCCCAATAGCGGCAAGAAGGACAACGCCAATAGAGTTCGGCCGACCCGAAGCCACACCGCTCGCAACAAAATTTTTGCCCGCCAGCGACCCCTTCTTTGAGTAAATCATAAAGTCGCTTGAGTCTTGATGGTCCAAGAAATTTATCTTGAACCAAAAACCCAATGGCATGAGTGACTGCCTGAGGTTCAGGAGTCTCTTCAAGAATCGGGAGCAGATAATCAATGGCCGATTGACTTCCCTCCAAACGACTTAAACGATCAGCGCGCTCAATCGCTGCCGCCACGATGCGATAGGTCTGATAGAGGTAATCAAGATACTCAATCAGCTCACGCTCTTGTCCCAGACGCTCGGCACAAAGCCCAATCATGGGAAGGACAACCGCAAGGAACAGTGGGTTCTGTGTTTCTATGCTTCGAAAACTATCCAGTGATTGTCGGTATTCACCCTTGCTGTATTCGAGACGCCCCTTGGCGAGCGTGGCGCGGACACTCTTAGGATCGTCCTCCAACGCCCGGTGCAGCAAATCGCGAGCATCCTTAAGCCGATGAAGGCCCATAGCTTCTTCTGCAAGCTCACACAGAAAGTGTGCTGCTGTCTCACCGTGCTTAGGCTTCATGGTCTGCCGCAATTCGAGAATGCAGTCGATGGCGCTCTGCCATTCCTTCTGTTGCTGATAAAGCAGCAGCAACTGCTGTAATGCAGGCTTGCCATGACTGGGGCTTTCCTTCAGGGCCAGGAAGAGCGTTTCAGCTCGGTCATAGAGACCGGCACTCATGAAATCAAGCGCGAGCTCAAAATCAGCGCGGGCACGATCGACATCCGCAACATCAGTGACCTTACGTAATCTCGAATGGATATCAATAGCCCGCTCAACATCACCGCGGCGCCGATAATGGTTCCCGAGGGCCATCTGAATTTCGCGTGACTCGCTATCTTGGGCCAGAATTTCTCCAACCGTTTCGATGGCTTTGTCTGTTTTTTCATCAAGCAGGTAGTTCAATCCCCGACGATAGGCCTGTGCCAGTGGGGATCGGCCTTCAGCGAGACGTAACTTTTCTTCTCGGCGTCTTGCGGCATACCATCCTGAAGCAGCAGCGACGGGAAGCAGGAGCGCAATCAGATCGGTGTACTCCAGCTTGGGCCTCCAGGATTGGGTGTGAAGAGTGGTCTGAATGAGTCAGATCATCTCATAAAAAAACCATGCTCAGACATAGCCTGGCATGGTTTGATGGTCCGCGGGATAGGCAATTTCCTCAATCAGGGTTCACCCTGTCTCTGAGGTCTTTTCCGGGCTTAAAATGCGGGACGTATTTTTCAGTCAGCTCAACCTTACTTCCGGTCTTCGGATTACGGCCTGTCCGTGGCGCACGATAGCGTACGGAAAAGCTGCCAAATCCGCGAACTTCAATTCGTCCGCCAGTAGCAAGGGTATCAGCCATATGGTCGACGATAGCCTTTACGGCAGCCTCAACATCACGTCCAGCAAGCTGAGGGTATTTGAGGCTAAGAACTTGAATGAGGTCTGACTTTGTCATGGGATGAATACGTAAGGGGGAAGACAATGCTTCCCCCTCCGATTAAACCGATTACTTGTTTTCCATCTGTTCCTTGAAGATGTCACCGAGGGTCGGCATCGCATTCGATGCTGCCTGTGTGTAACCCTTCATGGCTTCGGCTTCATCTTCCTGATCCTTCGCCTTGATGGAGAGCGTGATCGACTTGCTCTTCTTGTCGACACCCATAAACTTGGCTTCAACTTCGTCGCCGACGTTCATCTGGTTCCGCGCATCTTCAATACGATCGCGGGAGATCTCGGATGCACGCAGATAACCTTCCACGCTATCAGCCAAGGTAATGACGGCACCCTTCGCGTCGACTTCCTTGACGATACCACGGACGAGGTCGCCCTTTTCATGGGTTGCAAGGTAGTTCTGGAAGGGATCCTGTTCAAGCTGCTTGATACCGAGGGAGATACGCTCGCGTTCCGGATCAATTGCAAGAATGACGGTTTCAACCTCGTCACCCTTCTTGTAGTTACGAATCGCCTCTTCACCCGGGCTGTTCCAGGAGATATCAGACAGGTGAACGAGGCCGTCGATGTTGCCATCAAGACCAATGAACACACCAAAGTCAGTAATTGACTTGATGGTTCCGCTGATCTTGTCACCCTTGTTGTGGGTTGAAGCAAATTCATCCCAAGGGTTGTTGCGGCACTGCTTCATACCCAAAGAAATGCGGCGACGGTCTTCATCGATATCAAGAACCATGACTTCGCATTCATCGCCCAGCTGAACCAACTTGGACGGATTGACGTTCTTATTGGTCCAGTCCATTTCTGAAACGTGAACCAGACCTTCAACCCCTTCTTCAAGTTCAACGAAGCAACCGTAGTCAGTCAGATTAGAAACCTTACCGAACAAGCGGGTACCTGAAGGATATCGACGCGCAATATTCAACCATGGGTCTTCGCCGAGCTGCTTGAGGCCCAGAGAGACACGGTTCTTTTCTTGATCGTACTTGAGGACCTTGACCTGAATTTCCTGGCCAATTTCAACGGCCTCAGACGGATGACGAACGCGCTTCCAGGCCATATCGGTGATATGGAGAAGACCGTCGACGCCGCCGAGATCGATGAAGGCACCATAATCGGTAAGGTTCTTGACCACACCGGTGACGATTGCGCCTTCCTTGAGGTTTTCGAGAAGTGCTTCTTTTTCAGCGCTGAATTCAGATTCAACTACGGCACGACGTGAGAGAACGACGTTGTTGCGCTTCTGATCGATCTTGATGACCTTGAATTCGAGGTCACGACCTTCAAGGTAAGCGGTATCACGGACCGGACGAACGTCGACCAGTGATCCTGGAAGGAAGGCACGCAGTGCGCCAATAGCTACCGTGAATCCGCCACGAACCTTACCGGTCAGGCGACCAATCACGGTTTCATTCTTCTCATGGGCTTCCTCAAGATCGGTCCACGCCTTGAGACGCTTCGCCTTGTCGCGAGAAAGAAGGGTTGCACCGAGGCCGTCTTCGAGAAGTTCGAGGGTACACTCAACGGTATCCCCAACGCTTACTTCCAGCGTGCCGTCCGCATCAAGGAACTGCCACTTAGGGACAACACCTTCGGATTTAAGACCCGCATTAACGACAACGACATCCGGACCGATATCAACAACGGTTCCACGGATGATGCTGCCCGGACGCATTTCAGCCTGAGACAGGCTCTGTTCAAACAACTCAGCAAAGCTCTCGGTCATAAAACTATTTAATTGCACCCCTCGCACAAGGCGTTGGATGACTGTGTAAGATGAATAAAACCACCGGCAATTTGCCGGCAACCCATGAAACGGTTTTCAGGCGTCCCGCCTGACCCAATCAAGCACCTGCCGGATCACTTCCGGAATTGGCAGATTGGACGAATCGATATGGAGTGCCCCTTCTGCCATGACCAGAGGTGCCTCTGCACGCTCACGATCACGACGGTCACGCTCCTCGATTTCCCGAGTCAAGCTAGCAAGATTAACATCCAGTCCCTTGTCTTTCAACTGCTTAAGACGACGAAGGGCCCTCACCTCAGCGCTCGCTGTCAAAAAGACCTTGTGCTTGGCATCCTTGAACACCACAGTCCCCATATCACGTCCGTCAGCGACCAAACCAGGGGCTTGACGAAAACTGTGCTGCTTTTCGAGCAGGGCACGACGGACCACACCGATCTGCGCCACGCGGGAGGCCGCATTACCAGTGGTCTCAAGACTGATTTCCCCTGCAATGTCCTCTCCGTCCAAATACACTTTTGGAGGATCATCAGCACTGAAGGAGAGATTCATTCCAAGTCCTAGATCAGCAATGGCCTGTTCATCTTCAAAGGGAATCCCTGCCCTCAAGACAGCAATCGCAAGGGAGCGATAAATAGCGCCGCTATCGAGAAAGTGCCAGCCAAGCTCCCGTGCGACAGCCCGGCTGAGTGTTCCCTTGCCCGAACCACTCGGTCCATCAATCGTGAGCACAGGCACCGTCGATGCCATAGTCGGACTATGCATTTGAACGGACTGAAAGTCCTAAGCCATTCGCCAGAGAGACGAAGGTCGGGAACGAGGTATTGACGTTAGCGCAATCGTGGATGGTGATTTCCCCATGCGCACGAAGCCCTGCGATTGAAAACGCCATAGCAATGCGATGGTCGCCGTGAGATTCAACGGTGCCACCTCCGAACGGCTTCCCCCCATGAATGATCATCCCATCCGGAGTTGCTGTGGCATCAACGCCCAGAATAGCAAGTCCATCGGCCATGACCTGAATTCGATCACTCTCCTTGACGCGCAATTCCTCTGCGCCGGTTAGCCGGGTCGTCCCCTCTGCACAAGCGGCTGCGACAAACAAAACGGGGAATTCGTCGATCGCCAGAGGAACCAGTGCCTCAGGGATATCAATGCCTTTGAGCTGCGCTTGGCGAATACGGATGTCAGCAACCGGCTCGCCGCCAACAACTCGTTCCGCTACCAGCTCGATATCAGCGCCCATTAAACAAAGAATATCAATGACACCGGTTCGCGTGGGATTCATGCCGACATGCTTGAGCGTCACGTCCGCCCCTTCGGCAATGGAAGCCCCAACCATAAAAAATGCGGCTGATGAAATATCGCTGGGCACATCAATATCCATGGCCTTCAGCTTGCCACCGGATTGAACAGAGATGGTGTTACCCTCCCTTTGAACGTCATACCCAAAGCCTCGAAGCATGCGTTCCGTATGGTCACGCGTCGGAGCCGGCTCATGTACCGAGGTCGTCCCTTCGGCATAAAGGCCGGCCAGAAGCAGACAGGACTTTACCTGCGCACTGGCAACTGGCATGTCATAGTGAATACCCTTCAGAGCACTGCCACCATGAATATGGAGAGGAGAAGTGCCTTTTTCGGTCGTATCAATCTGAGCACCCATGGACTTTAATGGATCAGTCACACGGCGCATCGGGCGCTTCGATAAGGAAGGATCGCCCGTCAATGTCGAATCAAAGCTTTGCCCTGCCAGTAAACCAGACAACAAACGCATCGAAGTGCCGGAGTTTCCAAGGTAGAGCTCCTCTTGAGGCGCTTTAAGACCATGAAGACCAACGCCCTCGATTACGACGCCACCCCCAGCCGTACGCTCGATATGAACGCCCATGGCCTGAAAGGCCTTCATGGTCGAAAGACAATCTTCCGCCTCCAAAAAACCGCTCACCTTCGTGGTGCCTTCGGCCAGTGAGCCGAGCATAATCGAGCGATGGGAGATGGACTTATCCCCGGGAACGCGAGCTTCGCCTTTCAGCGTGCCGCCGGGCTGGACCGTGAAGGTCACCTCGTTGTGATGCATTGTTATTTATCCAATTGGTCAATGAAACGTTGCCGCGCATTCCGCGCATCGGCAAAAATTTGTATGAGTTGATCCGAATCACCCGCCCTGATCTTGTCTGTGACCTCACCGAGAGCCAGACGGTATTCCTCAATCAATGGAAGCAGTTGATCTTTATTAGCAATGCAGATATCTCGCCACATCGCAGGATCGCTTCCGGCAATTCGCGTAAAGTCACGAAGTCCCCCGGCTGCATAGGCAAAGATGTCCTGCTCCTCATCATGGCGTCCCAACATAGCAGCAAGTGCAAATGAGAGGACATGGGGCAGATGACTGGTCGCTGCCAGGATCTCATCATGATGGATCGGCTCCATCACACTCACCCGAGCACCAACACCCTCCCAAAGAGCCCTCGCCATTCCCAGTGAGACCACAGAGGTTTCAGCGATGGGCGTCAAGATGACCCGACGGCCCTCAAAAAGGCCTGAGCGGGCTGCGGATGCACCAGATGTTTCGGCCCCTGCAATCGGATGGCCTGGAACAAAGTTTGGCGGAACGGATCCGTGGGCCTCAGCCAATGCCTGAAGCACATCAGACTTCGTGCTTCCGGCATCGGTGTACAACACGTCATTTTGCCAGAGAGGAGACAACTGACGAAAGATGTCAGGCATCGCCCCAACAGGAACTGCGATGAAAATACAATCTGCGCCCTTGACGCCCTCCTCCAGTGAGAAAGATGCCTCGTCAATCAATCCGGTAAAAAGGGCAAGATCGAGGTTTGCGGCATCTCGATCAACGCCGACAACCCGTTCGACGAGTCCTGCCTCCTTCAGCCCCAATGCAAATGAACCGCCGATCAGTCCGACTCCGACGACGCAAAGTCGTTTGATCATTCGCCAGCGACCTGATCCAGCGCATTCAGAAAGGCGGCATTTTCGTCCTCGGTTCCAATCGTGACCCGAAGATGGCGCGGCATCCCGTAGTTGGCAATTGGACGCACGATCACTCCCTTGCGGAGGAGCGCTTCATAGACCGGGGCGGCGGGCTTCCCGAGATCAAAGGTCAGAAAGTTGCCCACGGAGGGAATCACGACATAACCACGGGCCACCAACGCTTCACGCAGTGTTCTGAGCCCACGCTCGTTAAGATCCACAGTCCTTTCAAGATGGGCATGGTCCTGAAGCGCGGCCAAAGCCCCTTCCAGTGCCGGAATATTCACATTGAAGGGCTGGCGCACCCGATTAAGGATGTCGGCGATTTCAGGACTGGATACCGCGTAGCCGACACGAAGCCCGGCGAGTCCGTATGCCTTCGAAAACGTTCTAGACACGATCAGGTTGGGGAATTGATCGAGCCATTCCATCGCATTGGGATAATCATCGAGACGAACGTATTCAAAATAGGCCTCATCAATGACGACGATGATCCCCTTGGGAACCCTTTGAAGGAAGTCGAACAATTCAGCACGCGTAAGATGCGTACCCGTGGGATTATTGGGGTTAGCAATAAAAATCACCCGGGTACTGTAGTCGATGGCAGCCATCATGGAAGAGAGATCATGGCCGTATTCGGGGCCGGTTTTACCAGAATGAGCCCGCGCTACGGTGGCAGTCGCACCCACAGCCTGAGTGACAATCGGATAGACAGCAAAAGCATGTTCAGAAAAGACGGCTGATAAGCCCGGTGCCAAGAAGGCACGGGCAATCAATTCAAGCACATCGTTGGAACCATTACCGAGGGTAATGCCGTTTCGGTCAAGTTTAAACTTCTCGGCTAACGCGCTTTTCAGCGCAAATCCGCCGCCATCAGGGTAAAGATGGAGCTCTTCGATCGCAGCCTTGACTGCGGCCACGGCCATGGGACTGGGTCCCAGCGGGTTTTCATTGGAAGCCAGTTTTACGACATGGTCGATACCGATCTCACGCTGAAGCTCGCTAATCGGCTTACCAGGGAGATAAGGTGTCAACTGCTGAACACCGGGGACGGCAAGTTTGATCGGATCCATGGTTGAAATCGCTCAGGTCAGTGCTTTGGGGTAGGAGCCGAGAACTTTAAGACGCGTTGTCCGAGATGCAACCTCTGAAAGGGCCAAAGCCACCTTAGGATCATCCCGATGGCCATCAACATCTATAAAAAAAACATAATCCCAAACATCTTTTCTGGAAGGTCTGGACTCAATCTTGGACATGCTTATGCCGTGACGGGCAAAGGGCTCCAAAATCGCATAGAGAGCCCCAGGGTCATTGGGTATGGTGAGTAATAGCGATGTTTTGTCCCCTCCGGTTGGACCCACAGGTGTCCGGCCCACAACGAGGAAACGCGTCGTATTATTCGATTCGTCCTCAATCTTCGACGCCATGAGGTCGAGCCCATAAAGATCTGCTGCGACTGCCCCAGCAATCGCAGCTGTTCCAGGATTAAGGCTAGCCAGGCGAGCCGCTTCTGCATTACTGCCAACCGCTGTCTGGGTGACGCCGGGAAGATGACGATCCAGCCACTGACGACACTGCGCCAGAGACTGCTGGTGCGAATAGATTTCACGAATCGACTCGAGATCCGTGCCTTTCCCCAGGAGGTTATGGTGAATGCGAAGACTGACTTCTCCTGCAATCACGAGAGGCATCTGCAGAAAACTATCCAGGGTGTGCGTGATCACCCCTTCGGTAGAATTTTCGACTGGCACGACGCCATAGACAACCTCTCCAGACTCAACAGCCCGGAAAATGGCTTCAATTGAAGAGTACGGCACCGCGTGAATGGCATGACCAAAGTGACGGAAGGCGGCCTGCTGAGTAAATGTTCCCTCAGGACCCAGAAATCCGACATCGAGTGGTTTTTCTAACGCCAGACATTCAGACATGACCTCTCTGAAGAAACGGGCGATGGTCTCCCGGGATAATGGGCCAGGGTTCGCGTCCATCATACGGCGGAGAACTTCAACTTCCCGCTCCGGTCGGTGAAAGCACTCAACCTCACCCGCGGCCATCTTGATGTCAGCCACTTTTTTGGCGCAGCCGGCTCGCTGGTTTAAAAGCAAAAGCAACTGATCGTCGATAGCGTCGATGTCACGCCGAATATCAGTCAGAATGGTTCGATCGTCAGGTGTATTCATGTCGACTCAACCCAGATCAGTCATCACCCACGGCGACATTCAAAGTCACGCATGAAAGAAACCAGGGCCGAGACCCCTTCGTAAGGCATTGCATTATAGAGACTTGCTCTGAATCCGCCGACCGATCGATGTCCTTCAAGGTTAACCAGCCCCGCATCGCGTGATTCCTCAAGAAACAAAGGCTCAAGGTCGGGATTCGCTATGGTGAAAGGAATATTCATTCGGGACCGGGATCCAACAGCCACAGGATTGGAGAATAAAGCCGACTGATCAATCGCCTCATACAAAAGTGCGGATTTCTCAGCATTCAACGCTTCCATTGCCTTGACGCCACCTTGCTGGTCCAGCCATTCCAGAACAAGTCCAAGAAGATACCAGGGGTAAGTCGGCGGGGTATTTAGCATCGAGCGATTCTTGGCCTGGATCGCATAATCCATGAATGATGGCGTTTCAGGTCGAGCGTGTCCCAAAAGATCTTCTCGCACGATTACAACCGTAATCCCGGAGGGCCCCATATTTTTTTGAGCCCCGGCATAAATCACACCATATCGACTGACATCCACTGATCGCGAAAGGATATTGGATGACATATCACAGACCAGAGGGGTCTCCCCTGCTTCGGGAATTGTGAAAAACTCCACGCCACCAATCGTCTCGTTGTCAGTGTAGTGAAGATAGTCAACAGGACCTGAATCGATCCATTCGCAAGCATCGGGTACTCGGTTGAATCCGTCCGATTCCGTTGATGCTGTAATGACGACCTCATCAAGATAGCGACCTGCCTCGGCAATCGCCTTTGAAGACCAGATGCCCGTATTTAGGAAGGCAGCCCGTCGATGCGGGCCAGTGATATTGAGTGGTACCGCAGAAAACTGTGCCGTAGCTCCTCCCTGCAAAAACAGAATGCGGTAGTTCTCCGGAACCGCAAACAGCTCTCGCAGTAAACTTTCGGCGCGGAACGCGACCGCCTCATACGTTTCACTTCGGTGGCTCATCTCCATGATGGACATGCCTGTGCCACCGAAATCGATCAGTTCACTCTGGGCGCGCTCAAGAACCTTGAGCGGGAGCGCTGAGGGACCAGCGCTGAAGTTGTAAACCCTCATGACTCTTCAGGACCGATTTCCTCGCCAGTCAATTCATCCTCTGACCCTTCTTCCTCGAGGCCTTCGATAAAGGGAATACGGTCGACACCGACGACCTTTTCATCATCGGATAGCTTGATGACGGTCACACCCTGAGTGTTCCTTCCAAGCTCGCGAATCTCCTCTACACGGGTGCGAACTAAGGTACCCCCGTCGGTGATCAGCATGATTTCATCGTTCTCATCGACGAGGACCGCAGCAACAACCGCTCCATTCCTTTCACTGGTTTGAATAGCAATGACGCCTTGTCCCCCGCGACGATGAATCGGGAAATCGCTAATCGGAGTCCGCTTGCCAAAACCATTCTCCGTGATGTTCAGCACAGACCCTTCGGTTCCAATGATGAGGCCGATGATCTCCTGCCCCTCGTGAAGGGTCATGCCTCGAACACCAGTAGCACCCCGCCCCATCACCCGGACATCTTCCTCATTGAAGCAAACCGATTTGCCGGCATTACTGAAGAGCATGACGTTTTGCTTGCCGTCCGTGACTGCCACATCAACGAGGCGATCATCCTGTCGCAGGTCAATGGCTATTTTGCCGGTTGAACGAGGACGCTCAAATTCACTCAATGCGACCTTTTTGACAATGCCGGAGCCCGTCGCCATGAAAATGAAGTGACCATCATCAAACTGGCGAATCGGCAAGATCGCGTTGATTTTTTCCTTCTCCTCCAATGGCAGGAGATTGATGAAAGGACGACCCCGAGCCGTGCGGCTGGCAACGGGAAGCTCATACACCTTAAGCCAGTAAACCTTGCCCACACTGGAGAAGCAGAGAATCGTATCGTGAGTACTCGCCACGATTAGCTTTTCAATGTAATCCTCTTCCTTCATTGTGGTTGCAGTCTTTCCTCGACCGCCACGACGTTGTGAACGATAGGTAGATAGCGGCTGAGACTTGACGTAACCCTCGTGAGAGACGGTCACTACCATGTCTTCTTCGGTGATGAGATCCGCCCGCGACAAATCAAGATAGTCGCTGATAATCCGGGTCCGCCGGGTATCACCAAACTGGTCCCGGATCACGATCAATTCATCATGAATGACGTCCATCAAGCGAATATCGCTACCCAAGATAGCCAGCAATTCGTCAATCTTTTTAAGGATTTCACGATACTCAGCAATGATTTTGTCCTGCTCAAGTCCGGTTAGACGATGCAAGCGAAGATCAAGGATCGCCTGAGCCTGCTCTGTAGACAGGCGATAGCCCTCAGGGCCAAGCCCAAATTCGGGGAGGAGCGACTCAGGACGTGACCGGGCAGCATCCTCAGCACGCTCAAGAAGATCGACAACAACACCAGGCGCCCAGTGCCGTTCAAGGAGCCTCTCCTTCGCAACCTGTGGGCTTTCGGATTTCTTGATGAGCTCGATAACTTCATCGATATTGGCAAGGGCTACAGCAAGGCCTTCCAATATGTGGGCTCTGTCCCGGGCCTTTCGAAGATCAAATTGCGTTCTGCGGGTAACGACTTCCCTGCGATGATCAATAAAGGCAGCAAGAATCTCCCTGAGATTCAGGCATCGGGGACGACCATCAATAAGGGCGACCATGTTGATGCCGAAGACATTCTGCATCGCCGTTTGCTGATAAAGGTTATTCAAAATAACCTCTGGCATCTCACCGCGCTTGAGTTCAATCACCATGCGCATGCCGTCTTTATCAGACTCATCACGCAAGCCTGAAATACCTTCGAGCTTTCCCTCCTTGGCAAGCTCTGCAATCTTTTCCATCAGGCGGGCCTTGTTGACCTGATAGGGAAGCTCATTGACGATAATGCTGGTTCGACCGTTATCTTCTTCGAATTCACATTGCGCACGCAGGTAAATTCGGCCACGACCGGTAAGGTACGCCTCGCGAATACCCGAAGCACCATTGATAATTCCAGCCGTTGGGAAATCGGGTCCTGGAATGATCTCCATCAGATCCTGGATCGTCGCCTCGGGATTTGCAATCAGATGGAGGCAGGCATTGACGACTTCCGTCAGGTTATGGGGCGGGATATTGGTTGCCATACCAACAGCGATGCCCGCCGAACCGTTGACCAAAAGATTGGGAACGCGGGTCGGGAGGACGGATGGCTCATGCTCGGAGTCATCGTAGTTTGGGGTGAAGTTGACCGTTTCTTTTTCGAGATCCGCAAGCAACTCGTGCGCAATCTTCGACATGCGGACTTCGGTGTATCGCATGGCTGCTGGAGGGTCACCATCGACGGACCCGAAGTTCCCCTGCCCGTCCACCAGCATGTAGCGCAAGGAGAAGGGCTGCGCCATACGAACAATCGTGTCGTAAACCGCGGAATCGCCGTGTGGATGGTATTTACCGATCACATCACCGACAACACGGGCGGACTTTTTGTAGGGCTTATTCCAGTCATTTCCAAGCTCATGCATGGCGAAGAGAACGCGACGATGCACAGGCTTGAGGCCATCCCTGACATCCGGCAACGCTCTCCCGACGATAACGCTCATCGCGTAATCAAGATAGGACTGCCGCATCTCGTCTTCGAGATTAACAGCGATGATTTCTTTGGCGAAACTGGACATCAGATAAGGGATTTCCGGATACGAGGAAAAGGCTGACGATTAATGAACGATTATACCTCTCCGCCCCAAGGGTGCTCTAGGCTCAAGCACATTGGGGCGAAGTGGCGCGGCAGATCAATTATTCGCTTGCAGAACCGCGACTGGCCTTTTTGCGCTCATGCTCAAGAAGGAGCTTTTTACGGATACGAATGGTCTTGGGGGTCACTTCGACGAGCTCATCGTCATCAATGAACTCCAGAGCCTGTTCAAGGCTCATCTTGATGGGCGGAGTCAGCAAGATGTTTTCATCCGTCCCAGCGGCGCGGATATTGGTGAGCTGCTTGGCCTTGGTTGGATTAACCACCAGATCATTGTCTCTGGAGTGAATGCCGATCACCATCCCTTCATAAACTTCAACGCCATGTTCAATGAACATCCGTCCGCGCTCCTGAAGGTTGAATAGCGCATATCCCAGCGCCTTGCCAGCAACCATGGAGATCATGACACCGTTGATGCGTTGACCGATATTCCCTTTTTTGACGGGACCGTAGTGATCGAAAACGTGATACAGAAGCCCCGTACCTGACGTCGCCGTCATAAACTCGGTCTGGAATCCGATCAAGCCTCGAGAAGGGATCATGTATTCAAGACGTACGCGTCCCTGTCCATCGGGGACCATATTAAGAAGATCACCCTTGCGCTCGCCCATCTTTTCCATGACCGCGCCCTGGTTGAGCTCTTCGACCTCGATCGTGACCTGCTCATAAGGCTCGCACAGCTCACCATCGATTTCTCTCACGATGACTTCCGGCCTCGATACGCCGAGCTCATATCCTTCGCGGCGCATATTTTCGATGAGGATCGAAAGGTGAAGTTCTCCGCGCCCTGAAACCTTAAACTTGTCAGGATCTTGGGTATCCTCGACCCGAAGCGCCACGTTATGAAGCAACTCACGCTGGAGACGCTCACGTATTTGGCGAGTGGTGACGAACTTCCCTTCCTTGCCCGCGAAGGGGGAGTTATTCACCTGGAAGGTCATGCTGACCGTCGGCTCGTCCACCGTCAGTGGCGGAAGAGCCTCGATCGCATCAGGGGAACAAAGCGTGTCTGAAATTTCAAGGGTATCGATCCCGGTAAAGGCGATGATGTCACCAGCGTTCGCCTGCGGCACCTCAACTCTCTCAAGCCCCTTGAAGCCAAACACCTGAAGTACGCGTGCATTTCGCTGCGAGCCATCACGATTGACTACAACAACCGGTGAATTGGTCTTGATCGTTCCCCGCTGGATACGGCCGATCCCGATAACCCCCACATAGCTGTTGTAATCGAGCTGACTGATTTGGAGTTGGAACCCTCCTTCGACGTCGACTTTCGGATGATGGACCTTGTCGACAATGGTCTGAAACAAATAATCCATGTTGCCATCACGAACATCCGGAGAATCCCCGGCATATCCATTTAAGGCAGAGGCGTAGACCACCGGGAAGTCGAGTTGCTCCTCTGTGGCGCCAAGCCGATCAAAAAGGTCGAAGGTTTGATCGAGCACCCAGTGTGCACGAGCACCCGGGCGATCGATCTTGTTGATCACAACAATCGGCTTGAGTCCCAGTGCGAAGGCCTTTTGGGTCACAAATCGAGTTTGTGGCATTGGGCCATCCACGGCGTCGACGAGGAGCAGCACTGAATCAACCATCGACAAGACGCGCTCGACTTCGCCACCGAAGTCAGCATGGCCAGGGGTGTCAACGATGTTGATGTGATAGTCACCCCAATCAATCGCTGTGTTCTTGGCAAGAATCGTGATGCCACGCTCCTTTTCAAGCGCGTTTGAGTCCATGACACGCTCTTCTACTTTTTCATGAGAAGCAAAAGTGCCGGACTGTTGCAAAAGTTTGTCTACGAGCGTGGTCTTGCCATGATCGACGTGGGCGATAATGGCGATATTGCGAAGCTTTTCGATCATTGGGGGAGATTTGAATTGGGTGGACTGGGCAAAATTCGTCCATTATAAGGCTTGAACGCTTTTACTGACATCATTTAGGCATTTAATTTGCATATTACCTCCCAAATCCCCCTCTGAAGATGTCACTTAAAATCAGCTACAGCACGGATCTTGAGTTACTGGCCATTGTCGATGAAGACGATGAAGTCGTCGGCTCAAAGACGCGACGAGAAATCCATCAAGAAGGCCTTCGCCATCGAGCCGTTCACATTCTGGTCTTCAACACCCAAGGCCATGTCTGCCTTCAGAAAAGAAGCATGACAAAGGACGTGAATCCGGGCGCCTGGGATACCTCTTCGGCCGGTCACGTGGATTTTGGTGAGACATACGAGACCGCAGCCAAACGGGAACTTGAGGAAGAACTGGGCATCAGCCCGTCTCAATCTTTGACGGCGATCGGTCGCATTGATGCCTGTGAATCGACCGGATGGGAATTTGTTCAGATTTACGCCATCCGCTACGCAGGTCCCTTGACCCCCAATGCAAAGGAAATCGAAATGCTGAAATGGGTATCCGAGTCAGAAATCCTGAGCCTCATCCACGATCAGAACGAACAGTTGACCCGCTCCTTTTTTCGCGTCTGGGAGCAGTTTCTTTCCTCACCACTAAGTCCAGCCTTCCTCGCGCAAAATTCTGACTAGGTGAAGATATCCCTGACGCGTCGACTCGAATGCGAAAGCCTCCGGATCCACGCGCAATGGATTGAACAATTCATACCCCGCCACGTCATCCTGAGGAACCAAAACAGCATCGGAAGAGGCGGTAGTTCGGAAAAAGACATCCGATGTCTTATAGGGCACACCCGCAAAGCGGTAGTCATTGGGCGCACTGGCCAGGTAGGACAATGCGCCTACCTCAATACCCAACTCCTCCCGAATCTCCCTCCGAAGGCCCTGCTCCAGAGTTTCATCAAATTCGATGAAGCCACCCGGAACATCCAGCCGCCCAAGACCCGGCTCCTTGCCGCGAACACACAAGATCAGTTCTCGATCGCGCAAAACAAAAGCACCGGCTGCCGCAGCAATGTTGAAAAAAAAGCGGAAACCGCAGTGAGAACAATTCAGTTCACGCCCGCTCAAGACCTGGGGACCCGCTTTGCCGCAAAGGGGGCAGTACCTAAAAAAATTCTGAATTTCATGATTAGAGGACATGGCTGCAATCTAACACCGTTCGCCTAATTCAGTCTGTGCTAAATTTCAATGCAACGTTTGACCAGCCGACACACTCTCCACGCGGCCATGCACCCATCTTTGAATCTTGTTTTTGCGATCGCCATCGGATTTTTTAACACCCAAACTTTGTTGGCGTTCGAGGGCGACTGCATCCAATCCGAATCGAGCTGGATTCAAATATCCCCCAATGATCCGGGGCCTGGTGATCATTTCAGAATCAAGGCGATCTCTCTTGATGGCGCATTGAATGGGCTTACCCTTGAGACTGAAGCGGGTACAGAAATGCTCCGTACACATTCTAGTGATGGTCCGCCTTACACTTTGGATGCCGAGACTCAACTCCCACTGACGGGAAGCTCAAAAATTATCGTCTTCAGGGGCAATTCGGCTCTGGCCTGCCGAAAACTCGAGCCTGGTAAAGCAAAACTTGAAAGTCCTCGGGAATGGACTCAGTCCATGGAAGCTTTCTATGCGGGATGGATTGCGCAACTCTTTGATGGGCCGCCTGAGGAAGAACTCAGTTTTCGCTCTCTCGAACCGGTTCTTAGGGATCCTGAAAGAAATTTTCTATACAACGCGCTCGGGCTGAATGAAGACGCTCGGCTCCCAGCCACTCCCGATTGTGCTGACCTCCCCTATTTCCTTCGTGCTTATTTTGCCTGGAAAATGGGTTTGCCGATGGCATACCGTGCCTGCGACCGAGGAGCCAGTGGACGCGCTCCTCATTGTGGGAGTGCCACACTCGATGACCGCTTCTCCAACCAGAACTTGAATGCCCAGGGATTTACGCAATTCTCAAGAAAGCTCTTTGATACAGTCCACTCAGGCAGCGCACGAACTGCCATTCGGGATGAATCAACCGATTTCTATCCGCTCGAATTGACCCGTAATTCACTTTGGCCGGGCAGCGTTTACGCAGATCCCTATGGTCATACACTGATCATCGCTAAATGGATTGCACCAAGCAATGGTCAGGCCGGGGTTCTTTTGGCCGCTGATGCCCAACCGGACAATTCGGTCACACGAAAACGATTCTGGGAGGGGAATTTCCTATTCGCCGACACGCCAGGCGCAGGGCCGGGCTTTAAGGCATTTAGACCGATACTCCGGGATGAAGGGCGTCTTAGTCTTGCGTCCAATAGCCAACTCAGCATGAGTGCGCCTGCAGGCCAATTCTCGATGGAACAAGAACATCTGCCGAGTGAAGACTTTTATGCCGCCATGGAACGAGCCATTAATCCGGCCGGTTTAAAACCCATTGATGCTTACGAAAGCAAACTGAGCGCGCTCATCGAACAGGTTCAAACCCGCGTGAGCGCTGTTCAAAACGGGGAGACTTACGCCAAAGCGCATCGTGGTGGCGTTATTGCGATGCCCTCAGGTGCATCGATCTTCGAAACCACGGGAGCTTGGGAAGATTATGCAAGCCCCTCCAGAGACATGCGCCTCTTGATTGCTCTTAAGGTTGTTTCCAAATTTCCTGATCAGATCAGGCGTCACCCGGAACTATTCAATGTTGAAGCAGGTTTGGCTGAGAAGACTGCAGAAGACATAGCGCTGCATCATCAGGAGAGAATTCAAGCCATTCGCTTCAACTACCTTCGAAGTGATGGCAGTTCTTACGGACTGACGCTGGCTGAACTCTTTGAACGACGGGACGCCCTCGAAGTCGGTTACAACCCGAATGATTGCGCGGAACGGCGATGGGGAGCCTCACCAGGTACCGAAGAGTACCAACCCTGCTTGCGACAAGCACCCCAAGACCAGGCGAGCCGCATGGATCAATACCGGACATGGTTCAGAAACACCCAACGCCCCTCACGCTGAGATGATCATCACACATCGCATGAAGTTAGCTCCCTTTGCGCTCATCATCCTCTTTTTGGTGAGTGGCTGTAGCTCAAAGAAAATCACGTCGAATCAGGGCGCAGAGAATGCAAAGCTGAACGCGGCCGGACCTTCTACTGATAGACCCCGACGCGGAAGTCGCGTGGATCAGATTTTGAAAACAGCGGAAGCCGAATGGGACTTTTTCGGAAAACAAAGCGTCATCATTGATGATAGCCATGAGTCGATGCCACTAGTCGGTAAATGGGAGGATGACGGTGAAGCCTACGCGAATCGTGTCAATGTCTATTGGCGTAGCGTTGGCAAACCGAGACTTGATGGATATGACTGCAAGCAACCTTGGTCAGCTGCTTTCATCAGCTGGGTGATGCAAACATCAGGCTTGAGCGATCTGGAATTTCCACCTTCGGATGCCCATTGGAATTACATCCGATACTTTGCGGGCAATCATCAGGCCACAGCAGCCTTCACAACCCACAAAATGAATGACTATTCCCCAAGGCCTGGCGACCTGATTTGTGCGACCCGAGGAAACTCGGGGTTTATTCCGGTGTACGACGCCATGGATACTGGAAGTGTGCTGATGGGACACACCAAACTCCATTGCGATATTGTCACCGATGTCCGGGGCAATCAGGTCGATGCATTAGGCGGCAATGTGCGCAACTCGGTCAGCAAGTCGACCATCGAGACGGGGCCTAACGGACGACTGAAGCCCTCCGAGCGACGCCCCTGGTTTGTCGTTCTCGAAAACCGACTCGCTCGTTGAGAGTGAACCTGTTCAGACGCCTCTGAAATTCATGCCGCGGGCAATATTGCCACCTGCACCGCGCATCATGTTCATCAGATTGCCCTTCTTGAACTTCTTCATCATCTTTTGCATCTGATCGAACTGCTTCAGCATCTTGTTGACATCCTGCATATCTGACCCAGAGCCCTTGGCAATACGTTCTTTTCGAGACGTATTGATCAGATCAGGATCACGACGTTCTTTCAATGTCATTGATTCAATAATGACGATCTGGCGCTTCCAGGCATCGTCGTTGACCTGTTCTTTTACATGCTGAGGGACAGCCCCCATGCCGGGAAGCTTATCCATCATGGCGGTTATGCCCCCCATGTTTTTCAGCTGCTGTAACTGATCATAGTAGTCATTGAGGTTGAAGCTGGCGCCCTTCTGAATTTTTTTGACCAGCTTTTCGGCCTTGGCTTTGTCAATGGTCCGCTCAGCATCTTCAATCAAAGAGAGCACATCACCCATACCAAGAATGCGAGAGGCAATTCGATCCGGATGAAAGCGCTCCAGTGCTGTCGTTTTTTCACCAACCCCGAGGAACTTGATCGGCTTGCCCGTAATATGGCGAACAGAGAGAGCCGCCCCCCCGCGCGCATCACCATCCGTCTTGGTGAGGACAACCCCGGTCAATGGCAAGGCATCACCGAATGATTTCGCCGTATTGGCTGCATCCTGACCAGTCATCGCATCAACGACGAAAAGGGTCTCAATGGGGTTGATTTCGCGATGCAGCTCCTGAATTTCGTCCATCATCGCCTCGTCCACATGGAGACGGCCGGCGGTATCCAGAATCAGAACATCCTTGTAACGCTTTCGTGTGTATTCCAGAGCAGCCCTGGCAATATCCAATGGCTTTTGCGTCGATTCACTGGGAAAAAACTCCGCCCCGACCTCGGCAGCAAGGGTTTTAAGCTGTTCGATGGCTGCAGGACGATAGACGTCTGCGCTGGCCACGACCACAGAACGGCGCTCGCTCTCCTTGAGATACTTGGCTAATTTAGCCACAGTCGTCGTCTTACCTGCCCCTTGAAGGCCTGCCATCAGAATGACAGCTGGAGGCTGGGTGGCAAGGTTAAGCTTTTCATTTGCGTTGCCCATCACCGAGATCAGTTCTTCATTGACGATCTTTATGAAGGACTGCCCGGGACTTAGGCTGCCTTGGACATCCTGTCCCAATGCACGGGTTTTGACCTGCTCGATGAAGTCTTTCACCACAGGCAACGCCACGTCAGCCTCCAAGAGGGCCATTCGGACCTCTCTCAGCGTATCCTGAATGTTAGCCTCCGTAAGGCGCCCTTGGCCACGGATTTTCTTGAGGGAAAGGGTGAGTCGTTCGGTCAGGTTATCAAACATCCGGAAATACCTTTATGGGTCTGCCCATTCTCGGGCAATTGCTTCATCTAGGGCGCGCATTATGCCAGACTAGCCGCACTGGGAGAGGTTCAATGGACACGGTTTCGCTCACAAATTACGTCATCTGGGCATATCTATTCGCGCTTGCCCTTAGGCTCGCTTCGCTTAGAGTCCATCCGCACGACGGAGTTCAGGGTCTTCAACGTTGGGGTTGCTTGCCGCTGGCACTCCTGGCAACCGGCCTCCATGGTTTTGCCTGGCTTTCGGCAAGTGATTTTGGCGCCAACCTGAATTTCAGCCTACTCCATGCCATGTCTCTTGTGATGCTGATTACGAACGTCTTGATCATCATTACCGCAGCACTGCGTCCGGTTGAACAGCTGGGTATCGTGACGTTTCCCCTCACAGCAATCATTCTTGTTTTGGGTGAAACCTTCCCTGAACCCTTGCGTCCCTTGCATCACTCTTCCCCAGGGATGACCATTCACGTTCTGAGTTCGCTCGTCGCATTCAGTTTTCTCGGCATAGCCTCGATTCAGGGCATCCTGCTCCTCATTCAGGATGCCTGCCTTCGCCGCCGTTACTTCAATGCGTGGATCCTCAAATCCCTCCCCTCGCTTGAAAGCATGGAGTCGTTGATGTTCAGCCTGATCGGCTCGGGCTTACTATTCCTCACGCTCTCGCTGGCCTCAGGATTCGTTTTCCTTGAGAACATGTTCGCCCAACACCTGGCCCATAAGACCGTACTCGCCCTGATAGCCTGGCTTGTCTTTAGCACGTTGCTTTTCGGGCGCATCCGATTTGGTTGGCGCGGGATTGTCGCCATTCGTTGGACGCTTGCGGGCTTTGCCACGCTGTTGCTCGCTTACCTTGGAAGCAAACTGGTGATTGAACTCATTCTCAAGCGGGTCTAGGACGTGACTCTTCGAGGATTGATTCTGTGAAAACGCACCCTTCATGCTTTCTAGGCCTCATGGCCCTTCTGATCTCACTAAGCGCTTGTACCTTGATTCAAAAAGCCGCGGAACTCCCCGTCGCAGCCATTCGCTCCATTCCATTTGGGACTGACCGCGACCGAACCTATGATCCGGTTAGCCTTCAAGAAACCCTTCTCCGATTTGCAGATAATTTCATCATTTCAGCCTCGTTAGCCACAGAATCTCTGAAACGAAATGGGGTTCCGGTGGAGCGTGAATTCATTGTGATAGCCAAGGTGCGGCTGAGTTCGGACATGATTGCTCTGGTGACCGGATCAAACTCTCTGAACAACCTGATCAGCACGCTCATTTACACCAAGTCGATGCGGCTGAGTATTGATGAATACTGGCGGCCTGTTCAGTTTGGGGACTCTGCGCTACCGATGGCTAAGGTTCTCGATGAGCGTAATCGTGAACTTGAAGAGTTCGCAGCCAAAATCCTCACACCGCTTCAGATCGAGGAACTTCATCAGGTCATTGATCGTTGGCATAAAAACCATCCCTCATCCGAACATAACATTGGGGAGTTGGCCAACATCTCGACAGTTAACCAAATTCTCAAAGTGGCAAACCAAACCGTTCAGAATGATGGGTCGTATAGCGTCTTCAGCTTGCTGGATCTGGATCCACTGGCCTCTCTCGACCCAGCAACCAGAGAACTGGCCGAGACCCGACTTTTTGGGGAGAGAACCCTTTTTCTGACCCAAAGGATTCCGCAATTGATGGAATGGCAAATGGAATTGCTTGCCTATCGAACAAGCCGAATGCCGGAGATCTCCTCTGTGATCGACAGTGCAGAAGGTATCTCTAAATCAAGCGAACGTTTTAGCCTTGCCGTTGCGAGCCTTCCTGACGTCATCCATCGTGAACAGGAGACTTTAATGGCACGTCTGAAGGAACAACAGGAGGGTCTGGACAAACTTTCTAGGGATTCATCGAACACTTTTGCTCAAGGAACAAAGATGGCCGAGGCGGCGAGGGAGGTTTTGGTCACTTATCGCGCCCTTCTTGATCAGATGGATAAAGACGCTTTGGCTCACCCTGAAGATCCTCCTTTCAGCATTCAGGATTGGGGTGCTTCGGCAGAACGCATTGATCACATGTCGACAAGTCTTCAGGGATTACTGGCGAAAATCTCCTCGGAGAGTGGTTCCCCAGAGCTAAAAAAATTGGGCGAAATGACGGAAAGTTCTGCGCAGCGGATCATTGACTACGCCCTTTGGCGTGCCCTTGCATTTCTCACTATGGGTGTTTTGATCATTGCAGGCACGGGTCTGAGCACTGTTCTGATCTATCGCCGCATTTTCCCATCGCGTGCGCGTTGACCCAAGCTCAGATCAGCCTCCCTTGCACCGCCGGTTTGGCTTGTGCAAAATGAGGCTATCTATCCCCTACCGATTCGCGCCGCCTAACACAGCGGGTGCGAATGTCCTTCCTAACACCACTCCCTCGGACTGAATGTTCAGCTATTTCTATCCACGAATTGACCTTGGAATTGACCTTGGCACAGCAAACACCCTGATTTTCGTCAAGGGTAAAGGCGTACTACTCAATCAGCCGTCCATTGTGACCTTTGATCATGTCCAGAGAGACATCATTGCTGTCGGAGCTGAATCACGCGCAATGATGGGCAAGGTTCACCCTGAGTTAAGTACCGTCAGACCCATACGTGACGGCGTTATTGCTGACTTTGACATGACCTCGGGAATGCTGAAACGGTTTATCCGCATGGTGGTTGGTCCCCACAAAATCCCCAGAAATGTGGTTATCAGCCTTCCGAATGGCGTAACAGACGTGGAAAAACGAGCGGTTTGTGCCGCAATCGCCGACATGGATGCCCGAAAGGTCTTTCTTTTGTCTCAGCCTATTGCTGCCGCAATCGGTGCGGGGCTAAACGTCAAGGATTCCGCCGGCCACATGATTGTGGACATCGGCGGAGGAACAACGCAGGTCGCTGTCATTTCAAATTCCGGAATCGTCGTAGGTGAAACCATCAAGGTCGCTGGAGATGAGTTGACGGACTGCGTCATTCGCTATTTGAAGGCGCAAAGACGTTTTTTGGTGGGTGATCGGACCGGTGAAGAGATTAAGTGCCGAGCAGGCTCCGTCCTTCCCGTTCCGGATATCGAAAACTTTCTTGCAAGAGGGAGAGACCTCACGATTGGAAAGCCAAGAGCCATTGACCTTACCCCGGAAGAAGTCCGCATGGCTATCGAACCGGCGGCCGGAGCCATCCTGAAGGCCATTCTGAACGTCCTGGAAGTGACCCCGGCCGAGTTAACCAGCGACCTGATCGAAAGAGGCATCCACCTGACCGGCGGTGGTGCATTGCTCAAAGGGCTTGCACAGAGAATCAGCGAGGAAACAGGACTGGAGGTTCATGTGACTGATGATCCCCTGAGCGCCGTCGCACGGGGGACGGGTAAAGTGATTGAAAACCTTAAGGATCACAATAAGCTCTTCCTTCGTTGGGGTTAATCAACCCCAGACGTTGCGGCGCTTGCGTTTTAGTCGGGGAAGAACCAGCCCGAGAACAATCCCTGTCAGAAGTGCACCGGCACCCATGGCAAACCAAAGCTGTTTTTGATCGGCATTGAGAGCCGCCTTTTCCAAGCGAAGCTGCCCAAGCTCGGCCTGCAGTTGACGGGCCGTAATCTGAAGCTGATCCCTCTCTTCCTGCATGCGCCGCGCCGTCAAAGATGCCTGCCGAACAATATTGAGCTCTGTCTGAGTATGGGCAATTTCCATTTCGAGCTGCTTGGGAGGCAGCCCTAATAGATTTTGACTCGCCAGAATCAATTGCCCCGGGTCCGGCGCCTGATCAGAAAGGCGAGCGCTCGGCACCCAGCCGGACTCTCCTGAGGGTAGCTTGATCTTGGTGAAGCCGATCTTTGGTAGACGCCGCAATTCTTCAACCTCAGCCCCACCTTCCAGCAGACGAATACTCTTGCTGGCAGGACCTAAGTCCGTGCGAAGATCGACAGGCTTACCCGCCGTGACGAAGAGATTTGCCAATGCAAGCGAGGGAACCCCGAGAGCCAGCAGAATGACCCCGCTGATCCAGAGGCGGCGGATTGGCCAATAATCATGGAACATGGATCCTCCCTGACATCACATCGAGAATGCAGGGTCGGGCAAGCAGTCTCAACAGAACGCGCCCCCACGCATCCAAAATACTCAACGTTTATAGCATAGGTACAGTTATACGCGCCTGCTAGATCTTGCGAGGCCCCACCGGCAAGACCTCTTCACGAAAACGGTATATCCCTTCCTGGCGATCACTAAAAAAATATTGGAGCGTCAAACGAACGGTCTCAAAGGCTAAGGTATCCCAGGGAATCTCCTCTTCACGAAAAAGGCGAACCTCCAGACTTTCACTGCCCGCACCAAACTCCGGTGCATCCATGGTTGCCCGATAAAAGACATAAACCTGGGAAAGCCCCGGCAGACTGAGCAAGGTATAAGCTGAATCCAACTGTACCTTTACTTGAGCCTCTTCCCATGCTTCACGGCGTGCGGCCTCACAGACCGATTCACCCAGTTCCATGAACCCTGCAGGAAGGGTCCAAAAACCCAGACGGGGCTCAATGGCCCTGCGACATAAAAGCACCTCCTCCCCAAAAACCGGGAGACAACCGGCAATGACTTTAGGATTCTGATAATGCACCGTGCCGCACGCCATGCAGACATGACGATGGCGGTCATCACCGGAAGGAATTTCGAACCGAAGGGGTTCGCTACAATCTGGGCAGAATTTCATAGGTTCTATTCTGAACTGGTTTCGATCCCCTGTCCCCCTACTCGAAGAGATATCACCATGTCCAATACCGCCTATGCCACGCACAGCATGACTGGGTTTTCGATCCGGAAAATCAGATGGAATGAATGGGAAGTGGTCTGGGAACTCAAAAGCGTCAACAACCGCTTCCTTGATGCCTCCGTGCGCCTTCCTGAGTGGCTTCGCCCCCTTGAGACCGATGTTCGCGCCATGATTACCCAGAAAGTACGAAGAGGTCGAGTGGATGCCAACCTGACCCTGAGACGTATGGGAGAAATGGGCACGGGACTATCAATTAACCATCAGGCTCTGATGGCGCTGACCCAAAGTCTCAGAGAGATACAGGATATCAACGGAGTCGGCCTGTCATTCCCCTCCTCCCTGGATTTACTCAAATGGCCCGGCATCCTAATCGAGTCTGAAATAGATCGGCAGGCGTTGAACCAGACTCTCATTGAACTGTTGCAGGTTTGTCTTGATGATCTTGTCCTTTCTAGAAAGATCGAAGGAACGGCCATCGCCGAATTGATCGCACAACGATGTGAACTGATTCAGAATGAAGTTGATCGCGCAAAGAAACGAATGCCTCAGGTCATGCAACTACTGAGAGAGCGACTGAGAAGTAAGGTTCGGGAGCTGACTCAGGAACTCGATCAAGATCGTCTAGAACAGGAAATTCTTTTCTACGCGCAAAAAATGGACATCGCCGAGGAGCTGGATCGGTTAGCGCTTCATCTTCTGGAGATGGAACGTTCATTGCAAAGTCCTGAACCCATCGGACGGCGTCTTGATTTTCTGACTCAGGAATTGAACCGCGAGGCCAATACGCTAGGATCAAAATCACAGGACGCCGAGATGACCAGATGCTCTGTGGACCTTAAGGTCCTGATCGAACAGATCAAGGAACAGGTGCAGAACATAGAGTGATTTCCACCAGATCATGACCTGACACGTCTTTGAGGCTAAGCCCTCTACATTTCTCACTATCCCGTCACGCCATGATACATCCCGACATGCTAGAGTGAGATATTCCGATGGCTCAGTGCGTGGCCCGGTAATTTAAAACCGGTGGCTCAGACAGGTGGCCCACCGGAATCACAGGGCAGAAGAGCAGCATGGGAAGACTGACCGATCTCGAGATCCGAAAGCGCATCAAGTCCGGGGAACGATTCGACCGATGGGGTGATGGCGACGGCCTGTCCCTCTGCTTTCGCACTGACTTCGCCTCCCCTGTCTGGCGGTTTCGATACAAGCATTGCGGACAATCAAGGACCATGAGCCTCGAAAACTATCCCGGCGTATCGCTCGCCGATGCTCGAAGACTGGTCAAGGACTTCCGGGCCAAGATCACCCTCGGGCATGATTCGCAGGCCGAGAAGTTCGAACGCCGCAGGGAGGCCGTTAAAGCCCTTGAAGATCTGGGACTGGCGTGGACGATGTCACGCCTCTGTGACGAGTATTTCACCCGCTATGTGGAACATCGCGTGAAACATCTACAGATCGTGAAGGCTCGGATCGAGAACGACATCAAGCCAGTGAGTCCCCAGAGGAGCTCTGACCGTATCCAGTTACACCCTCAGGCTTCTAAAGAAGATGTTCAACCTCGCCATCAAGCTCGAGGTCTGCGAATCGATCCAGCCAATGTGCTCGGCCCTGAGGATGCGGGTGGCATTGAGAAGCCCAGAGACCGGGCACTATCCAAAGAGGAGCTCACCCTCTTCCTGAAGGCTCGACGATCAATCCCACATAGATCTTGCGTCCGAGAAACCTCAGAGTCGGAGTCGTCACTCGCCTGCGACAGGACGAGCAGCAAAAACTGAAGCGAAAGGAGAAGAACGATCGATGCGCCGGATCCGTGCCCCGTGGCTTTCGGGGATAGTGGGCTTGGTGAAGCTGATGATGACCACAATGAGGACACCCCTGAGCAAGGGTCTCTTCGGCCAGCTCGGCATCAAAATCAACAAGCGAAGAAAAAAGGGTGGGATCGGAAACGAGAAAATGTGACACTTTGGGCAGTCTTAGGATGTGAGAACCCAAAGACTCGCCCAATCGGGAGTTGTGATCAACTCCCGTGAGGGTGTTTACCCCTCAACCCTCACCCAAAATGATCACCAGGCCCCAAAAGGCCATCAAAGTTTCTGCTCCTGCTCAGGTTCTCCCGTTCCCTAAGCTGGCCTGACTTGGGCTCTCGCTGCCTTAACACCGGATGCCGCACGGACAGTAAACAGGTTTCTTCCGTACTGATCAGGGCCGGGCTGTACAGACCCCTTTTGACATCACCTAAGAATTCGATGCTTCATCGAACAGTTCACTTTCGTTCGACTTCCCAAGTCACACGTGACGGTAGTGTCTCCGCCTTTTCCCAGATCGCTCACCACCGCACCCCTTAGAGCACAGCAGCACCGGGCCGTTTGGTCAGCCCTCCTGCAAAGCCTGACCGGGAGGCCTTCCCCCATCCAACTTAGAGCACAGATTTCCTATGCCGCTTTCCTTTCGGTTACGTCATATGTCCTCCTTCGGGACAAACAAACCCAGTTCTTCTTCCCAATGGCTACCGGACGGATGCTCTGTTCCACAGGGTTATTGTCGATCGGGAGATCACCCGTAAGTGCGTAGCGGGATCCGGAATTGATCGAGCCCCTCTCAAGGGTGGCTTCAATAAAAATATGCCAAAGGCGTCCAAGTGCGACCGGGTTAGATGTAAAATACCTCTAGCCAGAATGGGGTATGCAAAACTTGGGCATCTGTATTAAATTTCTACCCACTAAATGGATTACTCCTGCTCTTCCAATGAAATCCCAAGCTAAAAATCATGTTTTATCCAGCAGAAAAACCGTCAATACGTTAATGTTTGTTTTAAAATGGTTTATAGATTAATTTAGGAGGCGTTAAAGTGGATATAGATTTTCATTACTATGCTACTTATAAGGCAGCGAGATTGGCTAATTTCAGTAAAGAAGAATCACAGAAAATAGCTTACGCTGCTCAGTTCGTCGATGAGTTCGATTACATGTGTGGTTATGGCGGAAATCCTTGGATATTTAGACACAATGATAATCTCCCAGAGCCAAAGGTAGGAAGCCTTCGCTTTGAATCACAGACAGCCGGAACATTCAGCAAAATTGGAAGCTCTGGAGATCGGCGAATTATTCCAAGAAAGACTGTTCAAAATACGATAGCCGACTTTTCACTTACAACGCATTGCCGAAAGGATATTTGGATCCCATATCACTTTTTGCCTGGGAACTTCAAACTTACAGGCGTTAAAAATCACTCAAAATTCATCGAAAGGAAGGGTGCTCCTCAGATTCTTTGTAGGCCTTTTAGCGCAACAGCAATTGCGATGATTAATGAAATGAGGGAAGCATGGCACGGGCCCTGGGTAGCCGACGCAGACTATAGACTCCACTTGCTTGGACTGCGCATGCATGTGTTTGTTGACACATGGGCCCATCAGGACTTTGCCGGCGTTAATGAAAGCAACATTAATAATTGTGAAGGATACTACAACTTTGTACTTCACCCTGAGGGACATCTCGAGCAGGTGAACTGGAGTATATTGAGTAAATCCTTTGAATATGCTCCAACCTCACAAAATCTTGGTCACGGTCGATTGGGCCATTTTCCAGACTATGGATTTGCAACCTACTACTATACACCGGCATGGCTATCTAAGTCTCCCACTGGTAACAATTCAAATCTATTGATGCTCGCAAGAAATAATCCAAAAGAATTTGAAACGGCATTTTTTGAAATGGTTAGGGCGCTGCATGCTATAAAGATCAACCGGCCTTATGGTGATGGAACGCCACAATTAGATTCTCTTGCTCCGATCAATGAGGCGGTTTTGAGAAAAGAATTTGAGAAAACCATTCTAATTAATAAGGATAGAGAGACTGGGGAAGATAAAGGCGTTATGGCAATGCTGAAAGAATACGGATCGAGCGATGTATTCGCTCTCTCAATTTCAAGTTGGAAGCGGTTCGGAAAGGATATCGATGGTTTCCGTTTGGATGAACCAAAAGATTTTGATATTATGGATTGGAAAGGGGCCGCCAGAAATAAACAACCCAAGAAAGAAAATACTCTTCCAGGTAGTGACTTATATAACTTTAACCTAGCCTCCGAGCACCATTGGTTTTGGGCAAGAAGTTTTTTGAATGACAATAATATCGTGGAAATCAGGCCGTGGGATGCGCAATCAAAGCCAAGACTCAAAAAGAATGTTGCGTGGATACCGGACGCAGCTCGTAGTAAATGTGTAGCACAAACCTGTGGCGTTCAGTTTGGATTTAGGACGCGGAAACATCATTGCAGAGGTTGCGGAGATATTTTTTGCGATAAATGTGCGCCAGTTCACCCAGAGGTGGAAGAAAGGCTCTGTAGAAATTGTCTTGAAAATAACCAAGCTGTTATTAAGTGGGTGAATGATACGCGCGCCTATCTATCCCGCTGATGGATGCAGTTTCGCCTAGAACTCTCATGGAGTTGTGTAAGTGCCTATGACTTGTCGACGGCACCGAAAACTCGCCCATGAGGAAATGTCTCCGTTCGGCCAAAAGCAGTCTTTAGACGATTTTAACGTGACTTACCGAATTTGAGTTTGCATGCGACCAGAGGTGGCCATTGAATCGTTCCATAGGTTTAGAGACTCAGTCTATCTATTGGGCGATGCGTCGTCCCTAGCCAGAGACTCAAGAGATGTCTGATCGATCGTGGAGAATCAATTCTGTGGAGAATACGGAACCCCATGAAGGTCTTCATGGGGCGTCCTTGAATGAAGGACTCAAAAAGTCCAAATAAATCAACAAGATAGGATGTAGAGGTGGCGTCCACCGAACTGAGGTACAACTGCCCTCAAAATCAATGACTTAAAAAGTCGGAGGTGAAAAACTCACGCGAGCCCCAAGCCCATTTAAGAATCTGTCGTTGACGCTGACAGGCAGCATCAGACTCGATGCAGCGGTTCCCTGTATTCAGTCTAGCCAATCCACGGGTCGCTTTAACAAATTCATCTGGTGACTGCGCACAACGCCAAACGCACTGCAGGCGGCCTTTCTTGGTCGTCCACGGGCAATACTGGCGCGCGCTCAATCCATTTTTTTCCGCTTGCCAGATCTACCGCCTCCTTCAGAATGTCGTTTTCCAAAGTCTTGCGACCGCGCGCACGCTCCAGTTGCTTGATGCGGTTCAAGGCATGCTTCAGTTCCGACGCTGCAACCACGGCCTCATTGGAACCGACGGCGGATAGCCCCCCCCTCAAGGTATAGCCTGTTGATTTGCGGCGAACTTTGACCGGTCAATATTCAGTGCAAATCAACAATCAGGTGCAAAATGTAGAGTAAGCAGTCAGCTTTTGGCTTTCACCGTGCGCACCCAAGTTCCGCAGTTCGCGGCCTGATTTTTGATTTTCTCTGAGGCCTAAGCTCGAGAATTCAATGGGTTGCGTGTCTAAAGGGCACAATTCTGGCGAGGCCCTGTTGTGTCACGCCATGTGGCTAA
>JBILGU010000042.1:0-13995 GCA_044350805.1 Methylococcaceae bacterium | reverse complement strand
CCCTCCCCTTCACATCGGGTATCGGCACAAAAGTGGTTCGAGAAAGTCCGAAACGCTGCCGTTTGGATCAATGAAAATGGGGAACGCCGCGGTGACATTTTGTTCATCGTCCATGGCTATAACATGAGCGAAGGCGAAATCATTCAGCGCCATCGCCGCATCCGTGATGACCTGGTGACTGAGAAATTCAAAGGGGTGGTCGTCTCTTTTGACTGGCCAAGCGACAACAAAACTCTGGCGTATCTTCCAGACCGTCATAGGGCCAAGATGACGGCCTTTCAGCTGGTATCCGATGGAATTACCTATTTATCGGCGAACCAGAAGCCAGACTGTATGATCAACATACATATACTGGGCCATTCCACCGGAGTGTATGTCATCCGTGAGGCATTCGACGATGCGGATGATACGGGTTTAACCAACGCATCATGGAATGTGAGCCAGATCCTGTTTGCTGCAGGTGACGTTTCTTCCGAGAGCATGTCCTCTGATGACTCAGGCGCAGTATCGGTTTACCGCCATTGTGTCAGGTTGACCAATTACTTCAGTCGTCACGACGAAGCGCTGGATCTGTCCAATGTAAAGCGGCTGGGAATAAGGCCTCGGGTCGGTCGCATTGGGCTACCCAGTAATTCACCCTCCAGTGCTCTGAATGTCGATTGCACCAGCTACTATGAGGCGCTTACGTCCGATGATTCGAGCATTGTGGCAACCGATTCTCCCAACGGATTTGTTGGGTTGAAAAGCCACTCGTGGTACTTCGGGAATAGAGTTTTCACCAGAGATCTTTTCAACACCATGATCGGCATCAATCGCACGACCATGGAAACCCGGGCGATTTCAGTCGATGGGACGATAAAGCTGGTGCATTCGAAATAGACTCTCTGAGGCGTCCATCCTTTCCAAATTCCACGACTTTCATCATGAAGGTAAGGTCTTAACCCCTAATTGACCTTTGCTTGAATGACGGAATGATTTTGAAAACTCGCATCCTTTCATCAGGACACAGGATGAGCCTTCCCCACAATGACCTCACATTACAAGGAGGATCATTGTGGAACCCATCACCCTACCCAAGTACATCGACGATCCCATCACGCTCCTGATCTGGAGTGCCGATGAATTCGTTCCTTTCGCCGCCGTTCTTCTGATCGGCATGTTGATCGGCCAACTGTCGATTGCGTTGATCTTGTCGGCACTTGTGATCAAGGCCTATCGCAGATTCCGGGATAACCGACCGGATGGATTTCCGCTCCATGCTGCCTATTGGGTAGGGCTCCTGCCTTCCTCCGCCGTCTCCATGCCCAACCCCTATATCCGGAGGTTCCTTCCATGAACCTCAGGGACTTTGTTGCCTCATGGGAAGGGGTTCGAAGCGAAAACCGGCTTCATCGTTGGGTGGTGTCAGGCCTTCTGGTCACCAATATCCTGACTGGGATTGCCGTCCTCCGCATAGATCGTGCGGTGGTGCTGGTACCTCCGGCCCTCAACGGTGAGGTCGAAATAACGCGTCGGGAAGCCTCGACCAACCTCAAGGAATCTTGGGGGCTCTATCTCGCAGAGCTCATGGGAAACATCACCCCCTCCAATGCCGAATTCATCGAGAAAACGATCGGGCCCTTGATCGCCCCGGGGATTTATCGGGAGGTAACCGATGCCTTGTCTGAACAGATCCAGGATTTAAAAGCAGACCGCATCTCAGTCAGTTTCCGTCCTCATCAGGTCTTCTACGAAAAGGAGACCGACAAGGTCTTTGTCTCTGGCGATCACGTGAGCCAAGGTCCCAATAGCCATCCCGACATTCGTGGCCGCACCTACGAATTCCAGATCCTCTTCAAGGACTACCGCCCGCTCCTTGAGCACATCGAGGTCTATGCGGGAGAACCCCACACGCTCGAACACCAAAAATTTGAGATCAAGCACGCAAACCCTGAGAGCAAGCCATGAAGACATCCCTCATTGCCCTTTCCCTGATGACTGTATCGCCCTGGCTACTCGCTTCCGGCGAACAGGTGTCCACGGTCGAAACCCCTTCGGTTCCAGCAAGTCTCCTGAAAGAACAGGAAGGGACAAAGCTTGAAACCATCACGGTCCAGCCTGGGAACAACGCCATCATCCCGATCGCCATGGGGCATCTGAATCGACTGGTTCTCCCCTTTCAGGAACCCCAGATTCGAACCGTCAATCCGGCCACAACGCAACTTGAAGGGCACGTCCTGTATGTCGCGCCTTCTGATGAAAATCCCGTCACGCTGTATGTGACCCCGAACGGTTCGGAAGAATTTGCGTTATCTATCACACTGGCTCCCAAGAAGATTCCGCCGAGAGAAATTCACCTTACGCTTTCACCGGAGTCTCAGAAGAAGCTTCATGCCCACCATGCCGCACCTGTTTTCGTAGGACATGGCAATGGCCCTGTGCCTTCACAGGAACCGAAAGGCCAGGACTATGTGAGTGAGCTCAAGTATCTCTTCCGGAGTGTGGCCTTAGGTACATCACCTCAAGGTTACAACCTACGATCCCCTGAAGCCGGTGAATCCACATCTTGTAAACAGAAAGGTCTCCGCTTCAAGACCGGCCAAGTTCTTGAAGGCAGAGATCTGTTGTTGGTGGTCGGTGTCGCTCAAAACCCAGGCCGAGATCCCATCGTTTTCGAGGAAGGCAACTGCGCATCAAATACCCAGGTTGCAGCGGTGGCGGCCTGGCCCAATGTGCGAATCGAGCCGGGTCGCTCTGCTGAGATCTATGTCGTCCTTCGAAGGAGAGGTGATGTGTCCCTCACCCAGCGTCCTTCTCTAATCGGGGCGCAGCCGTGAAACCTTTTGAAGCCTTTTGGGAAAAGCTGGATCCGAAATACCGAAGGATTCTGGTCGTCGGTCTGATCGTCATCGGCGCCCTCGCCTTCTTCAGTGTCATGGCTCTCCTAGTTCCAGAACCAAGGAAGATCGGTGAGCGGAAACTCGCGCTGAAACACCTCCTGACGGATTCCGATCCCAGGTCCTTAGGGATCGAAGGACTCGCAACGCAATTGCGTCAGGTCACTCAGAAAAGTGATGAGGTGCTTCGTCGGATCGAGACACTGGAAGATCAGCAAAAGCAGAACCGTGAAACCCAGGAAGAACGCTTCAGAAAACTGGGGAGCCTTGGCAATGAGGATACTCAGTCTGAACTCAATGCGCTGAAGAGCCAGATCGAGGCTTTGAGACAAGGTCAGACGGGTACAACGGTAAATACTAGCGATGACGTTCTCCCCCCATTGAAGGGACACAACGACCGATCCCCTGCGAGTACCCAGATCGACAACCTCTTTGATCGAAACTCGGGCTCGCGATCTGTTTCTACGGGGAAACCCATGACCGAAATCCGGACCATTCGGGTGGGCCATGATTCAGAGGAGGACAAGGGTAAGCCTGAGGCGAATGCGCCCTCTGGAGAAGTCAAAAACGCAGCGGATGAAGGCGAGTCTGTTTTCATCCCAGCAGGAACCATTCTCTCCGGGAATCTAGTGAACGGTCTGGATGCCCCCACCGGCAAGAAAGCCCGGAAGGAACCCTTTCCGGTCCTAGCCCGGATCAAGGCCGAAGCCATTCTCCCCAACCGCTACCGCGCCGATCTTCGGGAGTGTTTTCTGGTCGCCGCAGGCTATGGCGATCTCAGTGCCGAGCGGGCCTATATCCGATCCGAAACCCTCTCCTGTGTTCGTCAGGATGGAGGGGTCATTGAAGTTCCAATCGATGCCTATGCGGTCGGTGAAGACGGCAAGGTCGGTCTTCGGGGGGCTGTGGTCAGCAAACAGGGACAACTCATGGCGACTTCCCTTCTGGCCGGTTTTGCCAAGGGAATCTCCGATGCCTTCGGAAAGGTCCAGATTCCGGTGTTCATGACCGGAGGCAACGGAAGCCTCTCCAGCAACGTGCCTTACCAGAATGCCTTTAGTGCCCAAGCCGTGGAAGGCAGCAGTCTTCGGGGTGTGGGTTATTCCATGGACCGCATGGCCCATTACTACATGGATCTTGCCGAGAACCTCTTTCCCGTCGTCGAGATCGATGCCACGCGCCAGATCGAGTTCGTGATCCAGCGAGGCACCGAACTCAAGCTCTACAACCCAAAAGACACAAGGCGTCCTGTCAGGACCACCAACCGTCCCTATTGAGGAGTCACATCCATGAATCGTAATACCCTATTTCTATTGATCATCCCCTTCCTGTTCGAAGGTTGCACCGCAGGATCCTTTGGCTGCAAGGGATTCCCCAACAGCCCGATTTGTAAATCAGCCGTTCAGGCTTACAAGGCCACCGATGTCGCCAATCCGAAGAATCCCATGGATGCGGAGGGCAATGACACCGCCCCTTTGCCCGCTGCCCCCTCAGTGAGTGAGACACAGGGGGTTCAAGCCAACGTCTCGCCTCGGGTGCAGGACCCATCAGCGGTTCGGACGCCCCCCAAGGTCCTTCGCATCTGGATCGCTCCCTGGGAAGACTCCGATGGTGATTTACAGGCCCCAAGTTATGTCTTTACGGAGCTAGAGCCGCGGCGCTGGATCATTGGAAATCCAGGGGGTACCGGCTATCCGACGATCAAGCCACTTCAGGTGGCTGCAAGGAAATCACAAGCGGCTCCGAACGCCGATGCGTTGGCGGATCCCCTGAAGGGTCAGAAGCCCATGCAAGGGCGCATGTCCTTCCCAGGATCCGATGACGATTGATCTCAATGTCCAATACCAAATCTCGCGTGAACAGGGATTTGAGATCGGTGGGAAACCGCCCTATTCAACGAAGAGAACATGTCATGAACAACACCTCACGCAAGATCTTGAATGCCCCGGTATCCCTCTGGCTATTTGGGCTTCTCTCCATCGCCCTTCTCAATCATGAGTGTCTGGCCGGCACCGGGGGATCCAGTGAATTCGGGACGATCTATACCCTTTTGACCGGCTGGCTCCAAGGGATGCTGGGACGAATTCTTGCCGTGACCTTTGTGATGGTTGGGCTTGTGGCAGGTGTCATGCGCGGTTCCATGATGGGACTGGTGCTTGGCATCGGCTGCGGGCTGGGGGTTTATACCGCTCCCACCGTCATCGACAACATCGTGACGGCCACGCTTCCCTGATCCGTGGCCACCCTACCGATCCCCATCCGACATCGGGGGAATTCGAGCTCCGGCAGGAAACTGCCGACCAATTTCCAAAGGGAGACACCTATGCATCAGGTTTTGGTCCTTGGCCATAGCGGCGAACTTTTACATCCGTGCAATCCCGCAAGAGCGCGGCAATTGCTCCGAAATAACCGGGCAAGAATGGTCGTCAGTCGCCCATTCACAATCCAGTTGATTCCGACCTCCATTCACATTGATCCGGTGGCGATCCATGAGCGCCGTCTTTGATCAGGAACGGATGGGAAGCCGACTCTTCCCGGCATTGGCCTATGATCCCGAGAACGGCGTGTTCCTTCTTGAAGATCGAAGCCTGGGCTTTGGATTTCTCTGTGATCCCCTCTCAGGGGGCGATCAGGGAATCCAGGATCGGGTCAATGTCTTCCTGAATCAGGAATGGCCCATCGATACGCTGATTCAGGTCAGCCTTTGGACCTCGCCTGATATTCAGAGGAATCTCGCGGTTCTGAAATCCCGTCGCTCGGGTTCCATGGCAGAAGTCACTCAGGGTCTGGTCGGTAATACCCTGTCCTTTCTGCAGGATGGCACGCGGAATGCCGTGGATGCCTCGACCAACATCCTGATTCGTCGCTGTCAGGTCATCATTACGGTGAAGTTGCCGACAGCTCGGCCTCAGCCCACGGAGGCCGAAGTTGAACGGGCCAAGTCCTTGCGGCTGACGAGCCTTCAATCCCTCACCACTATCGGACTCAGGCCTCAGCCTTTGACGGCGGATCGTTACGTGCGACTCATGTCGGTCATGCTGAACTGGGATGAAGGGGCGGGTTGGCTGAATCACCCGGATGAAAAGGCCGATGAAACCCAACTCATTCGGGATCAGTTTCTGGATTACGGCACCGATATTCGGCTCGATCGATCCGGGGTCTGGCTGGGCGATAAGCGGGTTAAAACCCTCTCGGTGAAACGCTATCCCGATCATCTCTATTTCGGATCGGCACGGAGTTATCTCGGGGATGTCTTGTCGGGTGCGCGAGGGATCAAGCAGAACTGCCTCATCACCCTGACCCTGCATTACCCCGATTCAGAAACCACCAAGGCCAAGCTGGATACGGTACGGCAGTGGGTCACGAATCAGGCGTATGGACCGATTTTGAAGTTTGTCCCGCATCTTGGCGTCAGGAAACAGAGCTTTGACCTCTTGTTTAACGCCTTCATGGATGGAGATCGACCTGTGCGGGGTTACCTAGGGGTGGTTCTCTTCTGCGGGGTGGCAGAAGAAGCGCAGGCCGTCTCCAATGCACGAGTGTACTTCAGAGAACTCGGGTTTCAACTCATGGAGGATAAATATTTCACCCTTCCCCTATTTCTGAATTGTCTTCCTTTGGGTGCCGAACGCTCTGTCATTCGCGATTCCAATCGCTACAAGACCTTTGGGACCCGACATGTCATCCCCCTCCTCCCCATCTTTGCCGATTGGCCAGGAACAGGCACACCGACACTCAATCTCATCAGCCGAACCGGACAGTTGATGTCCTTTTCGCTCTTTGATTCAGGGAGCAACTACAACGCCTGTATCGCCGCGCAATCTGGATCGGGCAAATCCTTCCTCACCAATGAATTGATTGTGAGTTCCCTGGCGGAAGGGGCTCGTGTCTGGGTGATCGATGTCGGTCGTTCCTACATGAACCTCGCAGAGAGTCTCGATGGCGAATTCATGGCGTTTACGCCGGAATCCGATCTCTGCATCAACCCCTTTGACCTCGTTCGCAATTGGGATGAAGAGGCGGACGTCATTGCAGGTCTCGTCACCAGCATGGCGGCGCCGACGGAAAAGCTTTCAGACTTTCAGACCGCATCCCTCAAGCGAATCTTGCGCGATGTCTGGGAAGAAAAAGGCAACGCGATGTCGGTCGATGATGTCGCAGATCGACTCAAGGCGCAGAAGGATCAGCGCATCGTGGACCTGGGCGAACAGTTATTCCCTTTTACACGCCGCGGTGAATACGGCCGTTTCTTCAATGGCCGCAATACCGTTCGCTTCTCAGGCGACTTTACGGTTCTGGAACTCGAAGAACTCAAGGGCCGAAAGCATCTGCAGCAGGTCGTCCTGCTTCAGTTGATCTATCAGATCCAGCAGGCCATGTATCTCGGGGAGCGTGATCGCCCCAAGCTCGTCGTGATCGATGAATCCTGGGACCTTCTGACTTTGGGGGATGCTGCCACCTTCATGGAGCATGGCTATCGACGATTCCGTAAGTACGGCGGATCGGCAATCACGATCACTCAGTCGGTGAACGATCTCTATCGAACATCAACCGGGAGAGCCATTGTCGAAAATTCTGCGCACATGATCCTTTTGGGACAAAAGGCCGAAGCCGTGGAAGCCCTTCGATCGGAGAAGCGTCTTCCTTTGCCTGAAGGTGGCTACAACCTTCTCAAAACGGTTCACACCATTCCGGGTGTGTATTCGGAACTCTTCATCCTGACAGAGATGGGGGCTGGGATTGGGCGTTTGATTGTGGATCCCTTTAAGCGCCTCTTGTTCTCGACCAAACCGGATGATGTGCATCAGATTCGCCAGTTGCGGATGCAGGGAATTCCCATTACCGAAGCCATCCAGACACTCCTTGATCGCCGGAGTCAACGCCATGTTCACTGATGCACTCAAACTGAAAGGCGCGCTTTGGCTAGCCGCCTTCGCTTGCCTTGCAAGCTTTACAACGCTGTCAGTGATCAAGCACGTGGAAGAACGGTTGACCCTGATGACCCCCATCGTGGTGGTGGACCGTGCGGCGGTTTTGAAAAGCCTACCGATCAATGCCAGTCCTGAAATTCGTGATCAGGTCACCCAGAACCTCAAGGATCTCACCTCGCGTTACAGCCAGGAAGGATTCCTGGTGCTGGATGGCAGTTGGGTCTTAGCAGCACCGGAGGATGTGTATGTCCACACGCCTTGAAGAATACCCTCTCGGTATGGATCTACTGTGGAATATGGTGAATTCACTTTTCTGGATCCTAACCATCGTCGTGATCGGTCATGGCCTGACCCAGCGCTACTCCATAGGCATCGATGATCAGAAGGAGCTTTGTCTTGAGGGTGATCATCGGTGGTATCTCATCGATCACTGGGATCGGAACTTTGGCTCCAATGATTTGATGGCATTCGCTGGGGATCAGCGCGTGGCACCTTTCTTTCGGAGTGACCAGATCTTCATCAAACGGGTCAAAGGGCTTCCGGGTCAGACCGTCGATCAGAAGGGGGATGCCATCCGGGTGAATCAGGAAGGCATCGGGCGGGGGTTCCCTCTCATGACGCATCCTGGGATTGGCAATGCCGTCGGTGAATCTCCATTCAGGCTTCAACCCATGACCTACTGGGTCATGGGAGACCACCCCAAATCGTTTGATTCGCGCTATTGGGGCGTGGTGTATCAACAGCAGATCATCGGGAAGGCTTATGCGTTGCCGATTTAATGATCTGAGATACGGATCGCGCCTCATTCTGGCATGCGGTTTCGCACTGAGCCCCCTGCTTCAGGCTGAGGAGGTCTGGCTAGAGCAGTCTAGAGAGATTCTGGAATCCACCCGGCAACAACCGATCCCATCGTGGCTGAAGGATGCGATGCAACCGAAAGCCGATGTGGGCGGGTTCAAGAAACCTGAACTCAAGGAACTGGGGATGGCTTCAACCACTAAACCCAGTCCAACAGTGCCCACGGCCTACATCTTTGTATCTCAATCCCTCGGGCAAGAGACCCTTCAGGAGATCGTGCAGGAGAACCGAGGACGCAAGGATCGTGTGATCGTCTTTCGTGGGTTTCAGGAGGGACAGTCGCTTAAGGGTTTCATCGGAGGGTTCAAAAGCCTGATTCAGGGGCTGGACCGAAAAGAAATTCCTGCTATGACCATCGATCCGGAGAGGTTCACGCAGTTTGGAATTACTCAGGTCCCAGCGATCGTGATGACAGACGGCAAGGGATCAATCAGCCAGGTTTCCGGGATCCACGAGATGGGTTGGCTGGAACGTCAGCGCAACTTGTCACCTGGAATCCGAGATTTTGGGGTTCGGGGTGAGACGGTCGCGATTTCAGAACCTAATCTAC
Organism: Methylococcaceae bacterium; assembly: GCA_044350805.1. GTDB lineage: Bacteria > Pseudomonadota > Gammaproteobacteria > Methylococcales > Methylococcaceae > UBA6136. The sequence continues at coordinate 4,780 of JBILGU010000042.1, read as the reverse complement.
TCTTACAGGTGAAGGAACGATTCAGTAGGTTTGACTGGTCGGTGTACCAGAAGAGTGCTCAAACGGATTTCTGGCAATCCACGCACTTTGAGTCTCTCCCACAAGCGTTGAAGGATCGGGAGTTCCAAGTGGATCCGACCTTCAGCGTCTCGCGTGATATCCGAAATACACAGGGCCATCTCATCGCCATTGCGGGACAAAGAGTGAACCCACTGAGTACGTTTCCGTTCCGACAGAAATTGATCGTATTCAATGGCAATCGGACGGAGGAATTGGAAGTCGTAGAGCGTGAACTCAAGGCCGATTTATCGAAACGTGTGACATTGATCGTCAGCGAAATGGACCGCGGATCAGGGTGGAGGGGACTTCAGAACATTCAGCAGCAGTTGGGTTCACGAGTTTTCATCCTGACACCAGATCTTCGGAAGCGGTTCAAGTTGGAAGCAACACCTTCCGTCATTGAAGCCAAGGATCAGCAGTTCCGGGTAAGGGAGTTCGGAATGAGGCGGAAAGGATCATGAAAAATATCGCTTTCATCATCAGCATCGCCAGTTTGCTATTGCTAGGACCAGAGGCAAAGGCAGTCGGTATCTGTCCGGATGCCAGTAATATGGCTGCATCGTCGATTTGCTTCAGTTGCCTCTTTCCGCTTCGAATCGCAGGTGTTGCATCGAGTGCAGGCCCAATGCCACCGAACGTCACGGAAGAAAGCGTCTGTTCGTGTACGGATTGGGAGATTGGCGTGACGGTAGGTTCCTGGCATCCAACCCGCCTGATCGAAATCGTCACAACACCCTATTGCTCCCCATCACTGGGAGGTGTTGAACTCGCATCGAGTGTCGGAGTGCTTCAAGGGGCCGTGGGCAAAAGCGAACATGACAATGGGGATCTCTCCTTCTTCAACTTCCATGACCTGCCCTTCCCCTATCGCGCCCTGATCGATCCCTTTGGGGATACACCGTGTGCTGGAGTGAATACGGGTGGGCCCATTTATTTCTCGGAACTGGATCCCACCTGGAACAACGAGGAACTGGCTAACATCATGACGCCTGAGATTGCGTTGGTTTCAAATCCCATTGCGATTTCATCGTGCGCAACTGATGCTGTGGCAGCAACTGCGGGGGAACCCTTGGATGCCCTCTTCTGGTGTGCTGGAAGTTGGGGAAACATCTATCCCTTTTCAGGAATGATGCGAAGTTCCTCGGGTGCCAATCCGACCCTAACAAGTCTCGCTGCAACCAAATCGAGAGCGGCCATTCATCGCCGGGGATTTGGACTATTGACCGTTGGGGATGAAGCCCTATGTGGGGGGGTGCCCTCACCCTTCATGCAGAAGTCACAGTACCGAATGAGCATGGTGTATCCCATACCGGAGGTGACTGGTAATCATGCGATCGGGGCCAGTACGACCACATGGGGACTTGGACATTCCTACCCAGGTCCCGGTGACGAGCATGTTTATCTGCTCTGGGAATGGGAGGATTGTTGTTTGCCAGTCATTTAAATCATTGCTTTTGGTGCAATCAAACGGTGATCGCCTCGATTCCCTTCTTTTCGATCAATTGAAGCAACTTCGCTGCAGCCCCCCCCGGATGCTTACCGGAACTTTCTGATTCCCACTTCTGCACGGTCGATGCCTTCACATTCAGGAATCCTGCGAACACCGATTGGCTCATCTTTGCTCTCTGTGTCCGAATTTCCACAACCTTCTCTGCTGTATAAGTCGGAGGGGGGGTGCATAACACCTTCACCTGACTCAGTTCCTGAGCCGAGAGTAAACGATGCTTGCTGAGCGCACGTGCGGTCTCGAGCAGTTCGTTCGCAATTCGATCTGAATTATCAGTAGCTTTCATGACAAATCTCCTTTATAACGCCGTCGGCAACAAGAGTATCGAGAGTATTTCTATCGGCCCTTTGTAGAGCAGTGCCGATCACTTTCGCAGCATCGACTTGGGGGTCAGTAAAATCTGTCCCTGGATCACTTTTTTGTCTTCCGACAATGAAGAAGATTCCATGGATGCTTTCCTTAGCGACCAGGGTTCTGGTAGATCCCCGTTTTCCTTGGCCCGTGACAGCAATTCTCTTTTTACACAGTCCTGCGCCCAAATCGGCCTCATAGAGACCTTGCATAATCTCCTTGGCTGCGGCACATAATTGCTCGTCCGTAAGAACGTTCTTCGCCCAACGTGCAAAGGTTTTGGTCTTAAAAATGGACTTTGTCTCCATCAGGCCAGACTATAGCACTTTGTGCAATAGAGATTAACCATAGATCAGTCGCAATGCGTTGCATGCTCCGCCCCCGGGCCAAGAGGAAGCAATGCTATTGGGGCGAGCACGGTAGCCTAGGGATTGGGACAACCTATCCTGGTCCAGAAGATGAGCATGTCTACCTCCTCTGGGAGTGGGAGGATTGCTGTTTGCCGGTCATTTGATAGGAGATTTTCTATATCGAAAGGCCATCGATTGGTTTTCCACCAACGGGACCCACAAAGACGAAATTAGCCCCGGCAGTTCGCATCTCGTCAATCACGTCGCGAATCTCTCCCTTGCGGAGCATCTTCGCCAAATCCTTCGGAGCTAGATTGAAGTGAAGAACTTCGTTACAAGTCACTCCATCAACCTTGCCGCCGATCAGGTCATCCCAGACCTCATCAAATGCCATTCCATCGATGTTTATTTTGACGTCATACCCAGTCAAAACACTCTGATCTCTTGCACTCATGGCTGATTCACCCTTGCATTTAACTATTAGCTTCAGACCAGCGAGGAATCCGACCCCGGCGCTCAGGCCTTTCCCGGAGAAAGCATCCAGACGGTTTCTAAGGAACCCACCGGCCGTGACGGCTTCATTTCCCACAGTCGTTGCCATGCCTTCAATGGACTCGGGCGCGATATGGAAAAGACCCGATTGATCTAGCAGGAAGATCCCAACGACCAGTGCCCCGAAGAGAAACAGCCCGATCCGAAGGATCTTCTTAGCAAAATAGCCCACCGCCAATCCGACGATGAAAGCAGGTCCCAGTTCTGTGAGCCATCCAGAACCTGTAAGGAATCCATCTAAGGAATCCGTTGTCGTTTGCATGATGATCTTTCTCGCTCGCTATGAATCCTTGATGCCCAAAGGATTCTTAAGTCTGGATTTCAACAAAGTCCTGCGTCATGGTTGTTCGCAGCGACCTCCCGGGAAGGATTATTTTTATATTTTGAATCCAGGAGGGCTCACCTATTGAGCCTCTTGAAGGTCAGAGTGAAGTCTCATGTCATCTTACGATTTCAGAAGCAATAGGAGACCCACAATGAAGCGTCTATTGATCTATCTCACACTGACCTTTCCGGCTGTCACCCTGGCGGTGGGCGGATGGCAAGATAATGGGATCGGAGGGGTTTACGGGACAGGAGATAATGCCGGCGGCGGTTACCAGTCCAACGGAATTGGTGGCGTCTATGGGACCGGCGATAACGCGGGCGGTGGCTATCAGTCCAATGGCATTGGCGGCGTTTATGGCACCGGATCCAATAGCGGTGGTGGCTATCAATCTAACGGTATTGGCAGGGTCTATGGCACGGGTGAAAATGCGGGTAGCGGGTGGCAATCCAATGGGATTGGCGGCTACTATGGAACGGGAAGAAACGCAGGCCAGACCTGTCAGCCCAACGGCATTGGCGGCGTGAACTGCTACTAACTCGAAATCATGTGCGGCCGCTTCATCAGAACCAGTCCCATCGAGCGTTATTCAGCGCTCTTTTCAGCTCCGGGTACGCTCGATCTCAAGCCGAGCTTCAACATTGCACCCAGTTCACAGATCCTGCTCGCAAGGGGCAATGGCAAAGGGGGCCGTGAACTGGTCGCACTTCAATGGGGTCTGGTCCCTTCCTGGTCTAAGGAGCCCAAGATCGGTTACAGCACCATCAACGCAAGGGCCGAAACGATCGATGAAAAACCGACATTCAAGAATGCCTTCAAGTCCCGCCGTTGTCTGATCGCCAGTGATGGTTTCTACGAGTGGAAAAAGAACGCAGATGGCACCAAGCAACCTTACTTCATAGGCCTGGTGGACAACAAACCCTTTGCCTTTGCAGGTCTATGGGAACAATGGGAACGCGAAGGTCACGTTGTTGAGAGTTGCACCATCATCGTGACATCGGCGAATGAATTGATGGCTCCGATCCATGATCGGATGCCGGTGATCTTGTCCCAGGATTACTACGAGGCCTGGATGAATCCGAAGGAAACGAATTCATCCAGGCTCAAATCACTCCTTCTACCCTACTCCTCCGATCGAATGAAGGCCTATCCAATCAGTTCTAGGGTGAACACTCCAAAAAACGATGAAAGCACCCTGATCACCCCGCTGAAAAGCAGTCATTAATAAACCTTCTGTGCGCTGAAGGAGTGCACGGAAGCACGACGACCCCCGAGACGGAGAGCCATTGCGTCGCAGGGCGTTCGAGGGCATTTTCGGTATTGATCCGCGCCGTTTCATCCGCAATTTATTCTCTCGTGTGAGCGCCCAACCTATGGTTGGGACGGGGATGACGTTTGGGGTGTATTTCTCACCATTCCGATGAAAAGGCACGTGTTTTAACGCAGTTGAGTGATTGACAGAGCATGATTGCAGACGCTAAATTAGCGCCTGTGAACACAGTCCATCGCGCCTTCAAAATCAGAGCCTATCCGACCCAGGATCAGAAGCGCCTTTTTGCCCGAACGGAGGGCGCCTGCCGGTTTGTCTATAACCGATCGCTCGAACACATCAAAGCCTCCTATGAAGCCAAGAAG
>JBILGU010000066.1:0-4390 GCA_044350805.1 Methylococcaceae bacterium | reverse complement strand
CATGATCTGGCTATCGGTGAATCTCGACTTCTTCATGTAGAACCTCCTCAGTGTCGGAAATTCTACTTTTGACCTCAGCCCATTTCAGGGGGGATTACCGGTACGATGTCCCTGGGTTTGTCCACGCCCTGCGGGATCAAGGGATTACCCCGCATGTTGCCCAGAAAACCAAGGGTTAGGCGATTGACGGACGGACCACGCGGCATGTCGGTCATCGTATCAGTCTCAAGATTCGTAAACGTATCGAAAAATCTTTGGTTGGTCCAAGGCAGCCCTGAGCGTTGTCGAAGGGACCGTTGGGGGTCTGCGGAAGACCAAGCTACGAGGCCTTAAAAAAGTCACGGCGCAGACTGTTTTTACCTTTGCCACTTATAACCTAACGCGAATGGGCACCTTGTTTGGCTGGCTCTGATCAACCGCCTAGACGGTCGTACGCCCGTCATCCGCCAAAAGGCAGATAAAACCCGGATTTGGGGGCCATAACACGCTGAAATCAGGAATTTAGCGCGAATCAAGCTTCCGAGATTTCAAAAAAATGAAGCCCGGGGTTCGGAGACGAAGGCATAAGGCCATTTTTCAACACCCTGCTAAAGGCTCAGTATCTACATAATACAATCAGGTAATCTATGTTTTCATTTGCCCATTTTTTTTTGATTTGTATAGTACTGTTTTTTCAGATTGTTACAGCGGACGTTCAAGCCGATAGTGTTTCAATCGAGACCTTTCAGAATCAAAGCTTGAATTGGACGCATTGTTTCGGAGAGATGGAGTGCGCAACTCTTAATGTTCCCGCTGACTATGATCATCCGCAAGAGGAGACATGGAGACTTGCGATTGCACGTTATCCCTCGAACTCGAATGGTGTGCGGCTCGGTATATTATTTGTCAACCCCGGTGGGCCCGGTATTCCAGGAATACCAGATTTGGCCGGCTACCCAAGATTCTGGGATACCTTGAGGAAAAATTACGACATCTTGACCTTCGATCCTCGCGGCACCGGTTCTTCTTTTCCTACCATTGATTGCCTGAGTAATGATGAGAAGTATGCGATCCGCAATCAGGTAAGTAGTCCAGAATCGAAGGCTCAGATCAAGTTAGCCAGAAGCCTAGGGCGACTTCAGGCGGACAGTTGCTTTAAGAAGTATGGTAAGAAGCTCGCGTTATTTTCAACGAAAAATGTGGCACGTGACATTGATATTCTTAGAAGTGCCATGGGTGAACCTCAGATAAGCTACCTTGGATTTTCCTACGGCACATACCTTGGAATTAATTATGCCGAGTTGTTTCCTGGAAGAACGCATCGAATTGTTTTGGATTCCGTAATGAACCCGGCCATCAATTATCAAAGGATCAGACATGATCAAGCCATAGGTTTCCAGAAATCTATTGAGCGTTTTATTTCCGACTGCCCAAGCCACAATGATTGTCCTCTACCCCCCGGAAAGGTCCCTGGACTTCAAGCACTGGGTAATCTGGTTGCACGTATGGATAAATCGCCTTACAAAAGCGATGATGGACGCGAACTCTCTGGTTCACGCACCTTGGGTTTGATCGAATCAAGTATGTACACGCCAGAGCAGGGATGGCCTCTTCTCAGGAATATTCTAAAATCCGCATTAGTAGGAAACTATCAACCTATGCTCGAAAAAGCATTTAGTCCTGCATTGATGGTCAATCCTGCTGATAGTCCTTACCTAACCGTCATGTGCCATGATCTCCAAACAACCCGCGATCCTAAAGCGCCGAACGGATTGGCAAAACAATGGCGGCATCAAGCGCCACTGACTGGATCCGCCAGAGCGTGGTCACTACAACCCTGCGAGTACTGGCCAGTCAAATCCCAACAAAGACCACATTCGGTATCTCTCATGGGAGCAGGCCCGATCATGATTGTTGCTGGACAGAACGATCCCGCAACACCACTTAAATGGGCGCGCGCCTTTGGTCGCCAAGTAAAAAATGCCTCCTCGTTAGAATGGCGGGGCGAAGGGCATATTGTTTATGGCCGAGGTGGATCATGCGCTGATCATGCGATTGAAAGCTTTTTGACATCAGCAGAGCCTTCTACTCAAAGCATTACATGTCCTTGACAATACCCTTTTGACAGGTACGCCTTTAATTAAATTCAATGGGTCCTTCCCCGTCTTGCGAATGACGGATGACAACGCCCGCGCTTTTTTAGGCTCGAATGTTTGGGACAGTTGCAACCTTTTTGCAGGCGGGTACGGTTGGGGTGCCGAAGGCATAAACCGTTCTTCTCAATGCGGCCATTCAGCGCTGTAAGCTTAGAATTTCGTAGAACTCACTGCAGAACATTTATGTAAGAGTCACCCAATTAACCATGATCTTCACCAGCCCTCTGAAAAAATGAAAATAAAATCAGTGGGATTCAAGATAAGTGATGATGGTCTAACGGCCATCATCAAACGTGAATATCAGGCCATCAAATTAAATGATCGCACTCATGAACTCCTTACAATCAAGGGCTGGAAGCCACCGATGAGTCTCGCCACCGAATCCCCCTCTGATCAGGGCTGACGCTAACTGCTTCTGGCAAACCCCGGGGCCATCAACCCTTAGAAACCGTCTCATTCGGCACCCCTCGTAGATCCAAAAAAATAAGGACTTCGATTTTCAGGGCTGAACCCGGTTAATGCAAGGTGTATCGGCCGGGCGTTTACAAACCTGGATGCTGTGAAACTCGTATTGAGCCAATAGCAACCTACTCGCGTCCTGCGCGTTCATGGCCTGTAGTTTTGTTTTGATTACTTGATTGCGGCGATTGACTTTGGCTCGAACGGTTGGTTGGTAGGTTTGCATCGAATATTTATCACGAGTGTGAAAGTAGGGCGCACAAAAAATCCAGCGCGAAGATGGCCAGGCCAGTGGGTGAGAGGTCTATCAGCTCAGTGCTGTGACTGCTGCTCTTCTTGGTCACGAAGCTTGATCAAATCAGCCGCTGTCAATTCAACGTTATTTCCATCAACTGCAACAATAATACCCGTGTTGGTTTTGATGGCTAGATCTTGGGCTGCACGTGCTGCTCGCTCCATGGCCGCATATGAGCCTGCCAAATCTGGATCAGTGGAGGTGCGAATGTCTTTTTTGTTCATTTGTTATGCCAGTCAATCAGCTTAGGGTTCATGCCAGAACTGTCATAAAACGCCCATGAGTCAACTACCTTGCTGTAACGCTCATGAAAGTTAGCCAAGCCTGACTTGAAGCGCCTGCGAATAACGTCTTCAGTAATGTTGTGACCACCTTGCAGGACACGATATGCAACTCGTGATACAGCAATCTCTTCATTGGGTAATGACAAGAACCACAACTTGACTTGATAGCCATTGGCTTGCCAGATGGCAATCTTTTTCAAATAGCCCAAGCCTGACAGCGTGGTTTCAAATGCAAAGCTGTGTCCAGCATCCACGCATTCATCAATCTCTTCTAGCATCAGGCGGCCAGCTTTGATCGCAGCTGACTCTGGATTGAACGGAGCCAAGCCCGCAGCTATCAAATCGGCGTTGATAAACCTGAGCGTTTGAGCTTCGGCAGGCAAAAAGTCACGGGCAAAGGTGGTTTTGCCTGCGCCGTTGGGTCCTGCAATGATGATGATTTTTTTCAAATCTAGCTCGTTTTATCCCGATTTTATGAGCCTCCTCCTGTTTTCGACCAACAAGGGCGGTTATTTAGGCTGCTAATTTCCCTGGATCCGGATTCTTCGCTCATTGGCTAAGATACTGGATCGGGGACTGGTAGCCCAGTGTCGAGTGTCTTCTCTTCCGATTTTAGAAAACCTCGATGTACTCGAAAACGGCGGATTCAAATCAGAAGTGCAACACCTGAAATCAAGTAAAGTCTTCAGATGAAGCCCACCCCCAAATCGCACACACAACTCCAGCCCGAAGAACGCCTGACGCTAGCCAGTCTCCATCGACAAGCCTATCGCGTCCGGTCAATGGCTGAAACCCGCCAGCGGTCGCCCAGTCCCATCAGCCGGGCGCTTAGGCGCAATAGCCAGGATAGCCATTATGGCAGCGCGGTGGCCCATCGCCATGGCCGGGCACGTCGTCTTCAAGCCCGTCCGCTGGGTAAACGGCATCCCAGCACGGTGACGTTCGATGTCGTCCGTCATTTCCTCGGTTGGCGCTGGTCACCTGAGCAAGTCGCGCTGACCATCGCGCGCGTTCATCCCCAAGGCCATCCCTATCGCGTGTCCACTGAAACGATCGACCGCTGCATCTATGCCCAACCGGTGGGCGAACGGCGCAAGGAGCTGATTGCCAGTCTGAGACAGGCGCGAAATAAACGCGTCCCGCGCAGTAAAGGCCAGGATCGACGCGGCCACATCCCCGATCAGCTCAGCATCCACCTGCGCCCACCGGAGATTGAG
>JBILGU010000041.1:0-14503 GCA_044350805.1 Methylococcaceae bacterium | reverse complement strand
CGCTCACACGAGAGAATAAATTGCGGATGAAACGGCGCGGATCAATACCGAAAATGCCCTCGAACGCCCTGCGACGCAATGGCTCTCCGTCTCGGGGGTCGTCGTGCTTCCGTGCACTCCTTCAATGTAGTCAAGGAATCCTTTGACGGCATTCTGAAAGCTCACATCATCACGGTATTTTCCGAGAATGATCTGGTCTTGTTCGAAGGGCCCAAGACTCGCCTGAACGTTATCCAGAAAGACGCCTTCCCAGTCTCTGGTTTCCTGAGCCTCCTTGACTCGGGAAAGCCAGAAATCCCGCCAGCCCTGACTTCCGGGATCCATCCAGACGTGACGCTGGTTAGCGCTCCATGACTCAATGAGATTTCCGCCTTGTGTTTTGAGGAACCAATCCGGGTGATTGGATTGGATGGTACAGAAATCCCCTGCCTTCCATGCGGCCTGGTTATTCCATGGCGGCTTGGTGCACGGACACTTTTTTTGACAGGGATCCTCGATAGCATCGAAACGAACGTATTGAAGGATCGGCGTTTCAATATTGAGGCTCTTTAACTGATCGCGAACGCCCTCATCGTTCATGGTCAGGATGAATCGATTGACCTCGGAGGCGAGGGTTGTGATCGGTGTTCCATCCGTGGGTGGCTTATAAAACCAGGCTAACTCAAGCGGTGAGTTCGCGGCGCTGGCTGTTGTATTGGTCGCTTGTGCGAACGCGCTGATATGATCCGGATAAAGGCCCAAGCACCCCAGGAGAAGTGTCATCAGACACACGCGTTGCACAAGATATAAGTCGATAGAGAGATGTCGCATTGGGGATCTGACCTCAATGAATGAAGTGAAGGATTTTTGTTTCTGAAGAGTGAGTCAGCACAATGGCCATGGGTTGGGGATCTCAAGACCGGAGGCCTTGGATTTCTCCCCGTGATGCCGCATGGAGTCTTTCGCAGGAACGATCAAGTCGTGAAGCAAGCGGGCTTCATGTTCAGATGAAATCAAGTGCTCGATGCCCAAAAGACTGTGAATGAGGGCGGAGCAGGACAGTTACGCCATGCCTCGCCCTCAGGGGGGCATCTATGAAGACTTTGCTTTTACCGGATGGTTTTGGAGATTGAAGTGGCGACATTCTTTGCCGAGTCATAACTCACATTCGTTCCAGAAATGTTGGTTACGGTGCTCGTGTAAGTGCCTTTCGAGGTGGATTTAACGGTGAACTTGGCAATGCCCCATTGATCGGCAACCGCAATGCTGACTGCTGTGGTTCCGTTCGGAAGCTTAGTGCTGAGTGACACACTGGTGTTTGCTGGTGGGTAGCCGTTCGTTGCGTTTTTGATTCTGACCTCCGTCGATACCCGATAGGTGTCCGTGTACCAAATCTTGAGGCCCGAGACATGAACGGGGATCGTGGTGGGGGTCGGCGGGATGGGCGTCGTAAAGACAATATTTGCGATATGGTTGACCGGGTAAACCTGAACGTACCCATTGTCAAAGTCACGGCGCCAGGCATTATTAGGAATATCAATGTAGCGGGGACCTTTGGGGGCACCGAGCGCGGCCGCCTCCTTATAATTGGGGTAGATCCAGGCTTCTTCGTATTGACCGCTTTCAATTCCGGTATAGCGGAAAGAAGACTTACCGTTAGCAATCAAAAGATAGGAACCAAAGCCGAAGTTCTGTCGAGTGAGGGCGTCCTGGCTATCTTGCGAGACGGCGATGATTCTTTTGCCCAGTTGTTGAGTGAGCTCAAGACGGTTGAGCTGGTCTCCCCATTCCGCCATGGAAAGCCACTCCCCTGAGCGCCATCCCATGGCAAAGGCTTCCTCCATCGCGCCATCCATATAGTTAATCAGATCAAACCAAGCCACCGTTGCGGTAAGCCAGGGAAGCGAGGTGATGTTGCCTTGGAGGGGGCGGTTCTGGGGTTGAAAATAAGGGTTGTAGATCGACTTAAGAAATCCCTGAACGGCCATACGAAAGCTGACGTCATCTGTATATTTTTGAAGGACGACGTTGTTGGCCTGAAATTGCCCAAGCCCTGCCTGGACGTTATCCAGAAAAAGCCCATCCCAGCCCTTGGTCTCCTGGGACGATTTGACTCGCGCTAAGAAGAATTGCTGCCACTCGGCATTCGCAGGATCCATGTAGCTGTAAACCTGAGAGCCATCAGCTCCTTCCACGATGTTTCCTTGCGTATCTCGGAGGAACCAGTCGGGATGCGAGGTCTTGATGGTGCAGTAATCGCCAGTATTCCACGCCACCTGGTTGCCGTAGGGTTGTGTGGCACAGGGGCAGGTGCCTTTGCACGGGTTATGAATGGCGTCGGATCGCACGTACTGAAACATGGGTGCGGTGGCTCCGGCAGCCCTGAGTTGATCTCGATAACTCTCATCCTTTTGCGTCAGGATAAAGTTTTGGAAATTGGCGGTGAGCTGGGCCGGGGTGGTTCCGTCGAGGGGAGGTTTATAGAACCATTCAAGCTGGGAAGTAGCCGTTGGATAGGTCCAGTCGGCAAAACCTGGATTCATGACAACAACCCACATTACAAGTATTGAGAAGCATTGTTTCGCTAATCCCAAGGGTGTGGGTGAAGCAGGGGGGGAGGGATCATGTTTGAGATGGCTTTCGAATTTCTGATTCATGAGGAATACCTCGGTAAAAAAAGGTGTGGCGTGCGAGGTCTGACCGCGCTGTGGTGGTCAGGAGGAAAGTAATTGGAGTCGAGCGAGTGAACTTTTGAGTCGAGAGGGAAGGCATCACGCCAAGGCGAGGTGGATCTGGACGCCACTCTAGGTCGGTGCTGGATCAGAAGGCTATTCGCATTCGCGCCTAGATAACTCTGCTCATGCCTCTCGCTGATCGTGCGATCGGCGAGAGTCGATTGAGGGTGCGTGGAATATGCATGCGGCAAGTGACGAGATGTGTGACGAAGTTCAAGAACAGGGGATTAGCTTTCGAGATGGAATCAGGGAGCGTGGGCCAGGAGCTTCCCAGGCATCCCTAGTTATTAATACCTATGGAGTTGTGCGATCGCTTTGTTAGCATTTGTTGCACACATAACCTCTCAGAATTTAATAAGCCATTTGCTATTTTTATTTTTGCCGTGGCGATTTGTGAGATTTGAGTGGTTCATTAAGGGTATTGGATAAACATCTTGAGGGCGATTTGGTTATGAGTTCACCCCTGTCGGACCTTTTGCCCATCATCTTCAAGCACATTAGGATCTTGAAGATAACCTTTGTCTCCACTCTGGCAACTGTGATTGCCCTGACCTATTTGGTTGCGCCGACCTATGAGAGTCAGGCAACGGTATTGGTCAAGTTTGGTCGTGAATATGTATATGTGCCTGCGGTAACTGATGAAAAGGACCCGGTTAACTACCTTAACCGCGAAGGTATTATAAATAATGAAATAGAGATACTTTCCAGTAGCGACCTTCTTGAGAAGGCGATTATAAAGATAGGTATCCCAACGCTTTATCCCGCCCTGGCTAAGAGTCCCCCAAAGAACAAACCAATCGTTAAGGTCGCTGAAAAGCTCTTTCGAGAGGAGCTCTCAATCAAGGGTGGCAAAGACATGGACATCATCAAGGTCTCTTTTCGCCACGAGGATCCACTGGTCGCCGCGAGGACTGTGAACCTTTTGATTGATCTTTATCGGGAAAAACACCTTCAGATGTTTGGCGATCAGGCCGCAACGGCGTTTCTTGAGGCCAAGGTCAGCGAGTATGAATCGGATCTTGCGATCGCTGAGGATGAATTCAAAACCTTTCGAGCCCGTCATTCGCTTTTTGCCATCGATGAACAGCGCTCGATTCTTCTCAAGCAGCAAGGTGAATTGAAGTCGGATCTCCAGGATGCCGAGAATCAGTTGGCAGGGTTGCGCGGGAGGTTGAGCATTTTGGTCGAGGAGTCTGGACATACCAGCCGGGATGCCAAAATCAGGACAGAAACCGGAACGACAGGCAATGACATTGTCGACAAGGCCAAGGAACAATTGCTGACCCTTCAGTTAAAGGAGCGGGAGTACGCCCGTACGCTGAGCGATGACAATCGGCTTTTAGTATCGGTCCGTCATGAGATTGCTTTGGTTGAGCAGTTCATCTCGGATGAAAAGCGCACACCGAAATCACTTGTCGTGGTCGGCGCCAATGAAATTTTCCAAGAGCTTCAGAAAAATCTGATACTGACTCGCGCCGAAATTGAATCACAGAGTGAACGGGTAACTATTCTAGGCAGGCAGCTCAGTGTGGTCAGCGAGCATCTCAAGTCGATGCTGGTTTCAGAACGCGAATTCCATGATCAGGAACGGCATGTCACCGTCCTTCAGGAGAACTATCACGCCTATCGCAACAAACTCGAGGCGCTCAGGCTTTCGGATGAGATGGATATCAGCAAGGTCAGCAATATCAGCATCATCCAGCCGGCCACGCCTCCCGTTAAGCCCATTCGACCCATCAAGAGCCTCAATCTCGCTCTGGGCATCCTGTTGGGGTTGCTTGCAGGAGTTGGGATGGCCCTTTGGAGAGAGTTGAACAGCCAAGTGCTGACCACACCGGGTGTTTGCGAGAAACGACTTGGCCTTCCAGTACTGGCGACGATTGATTTTGAGGAGAAAGCCGGGATGGCTCTCCTTGGTTCCTGAGACAAAACCACGGACATGACGCGGGTGAAACCATGATGCTGAAACTTTCGCAGCAGTCCCAGCTGATCCCTTTGTACCAGTGTATCGAGGCTATGGTCGAGAAGCCACGGGGTAAATTGATCGTGCTCTTAAGTGGACTCCCCGGTGAGGGGGCCTCAACGATTGCAGCGGGACTTGGTGATCTCTGCGGAGGGGTTCTTGGGCGATCCGTTTTGGTCATGGAGGCACGGTTCGATAGGCGGTCTCAGGCAATTCAGCAGCAGGCTGAACCGGAGGCTTTTCACCGGCAGGAAATTCATGCCATAGGCACAAAGCCTACGAGAGATGCTCTGCATTCAGATATTGCGCAGTTTCGTGAGGGTTACGACTACGTTCTTCTGGTTACACCGCCGCTCTCGGTTGACCCTATGGGACTCGAATGGGCGCAGCATGCGGATGGGGTTGTGCTGGTCATTGAGGCGGAACGCACGCAATGGAAGACCTCCCGGAGGATGTGCGATGAAATTATCGGCACCGGCGGCAATCTCCTTGGCGTGGTCCTGAACAAACGTCGGCACCATCTTCCCAACTGGTTGGCCCGATGGTTCTAAGACCGATTTGCACCTTGATTCGATGAAAGTCCTATTGCTTTCCTCCAGCGATGGTATTGCCCTGACCCTGATGCGCTGTCTGGGCTTGGGCTCAGAACAGCCTATCGAATGTCATCTTTTTTCGATCTGGCCATCCCTAGGATTTGCCCGTCGTTCCCGTTTTTGTAAGGACGCATCGCATTTCGTAGTGTCTGATTTTTTACCGGACACAATTGACCGGGCGATCGACACCATCAATGCCTATTGTGAGCGCTGGAATATCGACGTCATTGTTCCTGCAGGGCTGTGGGGAACCTATTTTCTTTCGCTTTTTAAGGAACGTCTCAGGGTCAAATGCTTTCCTGTTCCGGATGCCGCGACCTTCCGAAACTTAAACGATAAGGGCCGCTTTAGCGAACTCATGCAGCTCTTTGAGGTTTCGATCCCTGCGACCCAAAGACTTGAGGCCATGGATCCTGACATTAAAAGCTGGCCCTATCCGCTCGTCATAAAGCCCACGTGTGCGGGGCATTCGATGGGTGTTCAGATCCTCTATTCCCCCGAGAATTTTAAGGCCTATCAGGCTGCAATGGACCCGAGCCAGCGTTTCATCCTTCAAGAATTTATCGAAGGGTTTGATCTCGTGTTTGGGTTCATTGCTGACCACGGTGTTATCAAGGCCTCGACACTGCACCGAAGAGAGTCTGGAAGCCTGCACTTCATCAGTGATGAGGGGCTGCTGGGAATGATTCAAAAAATCATTACGGACACAGGCTATCACGGGGTGGGTAATTTCGATGTGCGATGGGATCAGCAGCAAGAAAGATATCTGATCATCGAGTGCAATCCGAGATTCTGGGGGAGCGTTGGGATTTCCCGTTATTTCGGTGTTGATTTTATTGGACTGGGGTTGGCCATCTTGGGGCTAGGCTCCTTGGAAATAATCCCTTTCACAAGGGGTCATGCATCGGTGGTTTTGCCTTACCCCAATCCAATGCGTCACCTTGGCGCCTTTTGGAAGAAAGTCTCTTTCCTCCATCCGAGGCATCTTCCGGCGTATGCATGGCGAGAGCTCCTTGATTTTTGGCCCACTATTTTTGAGCGGTGGTTACGTTTTCGAAAGGTAAGGGCCTTGGATGATAACGCGATGATTCATCCTGCAGAGGGGGTTAAGCATTGATGAGAACGTCTTCCGCCAAGACCCTAACCCTGCATCGAACCTCTGTTCATTCCATCAACGAGGACATCCCATGATTGGTCTTATTTTTTGGTCTAGCATTTTCCTCATTATCTACACCTATTTTCTCTATCCCTTGGTCTTGTGGGGGGTGACCGCTCTGATCCCTCGGCGGGTCTATCATGGGGTCGGTGAATGCCCTTCCGTGACATTGCTCATCGCAGCCTACAATGAGGCCGAGAGTATTTCGGCCAAAATTGAGAACAGCCTCAAACTCGATTATCCCCCCGACCGGCTTCAAATTCTGGTCGCCGCAGATGGCTCAGATGACGCCACGGTGTCGATTGTTGAGTCCTTCAATGATCCGCGCGTCGTCTTATGCTTTCGTCCGGAACGGCAGGGGAAAATGGCGGCCATCAATCGAGCGATGACGCATTCCACAGGACAGATCGTCGTTTTTTCAGATGCCAACAACATCTATGCGACGGATACATTGCGACAGCTGATTCGGGCTTTTGATGAGCCTTCGGTAGGCGCTGTCAGCGGCGCCAAACGGATCCTCAAAGGGGACAGCCCATTAGGCCAGTCTGAAGGACTTTACTGGCGCTATGAGAGCTTTATTAAAGAAAGAGAGTCCCGGTTGGGCTGCTGTACAGGCGTCTGCGGAGAAATCTTGGCCTTGCGACGGGCTCTTTTTATCCCTCCCCCTGCAACGATCATCAACGATGATTTTGCCCTGGCGATGGGCCTCATACACCGGGGATATCAGATCCGGTATGCGCCCGAGGCCAAGTCTTACGAACAGGTCTCAGGGAGTGCGAGCGACGAGATCGCAAGACGAGCACGCATTATTGCGGGACGCTATCAGGCCATTGCCTCTGCGCATCAATGGCTCCCCTTTAAACGTCCGCTGCTCGTCTGGGAAATTATCTCGCACAAGATCTTCCGTCCCCTAGTGCCCTTAGCCATGCTAGCCGCGCTTCTGACCAATGCTATCGCGGTGCTTTCGTTGGGTGCCTTCGATAATCCCCAATCTCCGTTGCTCTCTCTGGCTTGGCCATATAGTTTGGGGTTTCTCATAGGCCAGATTTTCTTCTATGTCATGGCTTTTTGGGGGCGAGTCCATCCTATCAAGGGAAAGATTGGCGCACTTTTCTATCTTCCCACCTTTCTCGTAGACAGTAATCTTGCGGCCTTGATGGGCTTGAAACGTTATCTTTTCAATGCGCAATCGACAACCTGGTC
Organism: Methylococcaceae bacterium; assembly: GCA_044350805.1. GTDB lineage: Bacteria > Pseudomonadota > Gammaproteobacteria > Methylococcales > Methylococcaceae > UBA6136. The sequence continues at coordinate 6,874 of JBILGU010000041.1, read as the reverse complement.
CATGGCAAAACGCGAGCCTCTTCATCTTGCAGCCATAGAACGTTTAGTTGAGGATCGAGAAAAAAAGTTGGATCAGGCGAGGTGAGCCTCGCCATAGATTGCCAGCAGTTTCTTGAACCAGACGTCCGCATCAAAGGTTTCAGCGATCGTTCTTTGTGCCTCAAGTGCTTTAAATGCTGCGATTTTTGGTTTTGAAAGTATCTCAAGCATTGCGTCTGCCAGTGCATCCACGTTTTCGCTCGGAATCAGTATTCCGTTGTTCTGATTGACCACTTCCGGAATGGACCCGACGGCAGTTGCAATCACGGGGACGCCAGCCGACATCGCTTCGAGAAGAGCTATAGGAAGTCCTTCGCTGTGGGAGGAGCATACGTAGAGGTCCGCTGCACCTAAAAGCGCATGGACCGCATCTCTGGATGGAATGAGAAAGGCATGATCCTCAAGCTCCAACCGTTTTAGTTCGGCGCGAACGACCGCTGCAAAAGGGCCGCTGCCATCTCCGACGATAGCCAGAGCACACTCAGGCCGTTCTGATCGAATCTTTTTAAATGCCCTCAACAGGTCGGGGTAGCCCTTTTCCTCGGTCAGTCGCCCAAGGGACATGATGAGCGTTGCATGGGCATCGCCCATGATGTCTTTTCGAACCCATTCCCTCTCCTCACGGGTGATTGGGGGTATGGCATGAATGGCATTGGGGACATTTGAGATCGCTTGATGAGGAAGGTATCGCTGGTGACATTCAGCAACTTTTCCTCCAACGGCAACTACCCGAGAGGAGAAATGATCGAGCACTTTAAGTTCGAGACTGATTTTGAGGTCTCGGGCGACTTGCTCTGTGATCAGACCATGAAGCGAATTGATCACCGGCATGCCGATTATGCGTGCCGCGAGGGTTCCGAGGATATTTGAGTAAGTCAGGTGGGTATGGACGATGTGACCCCGACTGGTTTTGAGAAGCTGAATCAGATTCAGAAAGCGTCGACTGTCCACTAAACGGTGTTTGCCGATCGTAGGGCAGGCCAACACACAGGCACCCGCCACTTCTAGTTGTCGCGCAATCGGGGAGTTCAAATCATTTTGAAGAGTGATGATCGTGGTGCAAACCCCGTGGGACGAAGCCTCCTCCGTAAATGTGAGCAAAAGGCGCTGTGCGCCTCCTACTCTGAGGTCGTCGATGATATGAATCACATGAAGCATCGTTCGATCTCGATCAGTGGAAGGTCCAAGAGGCGGGCCCGCGGTCCGCTTATCGCAATAAAGGAATATCACTAGCCACCTTGCTTGAAAGCTCGAAGGGTAATTAAGGTCTCTCGAATGAGTTGTCGCTGAAAGAGCATGAGGGCAAGGCTATAGGCCAGAGCACCACTCATGACGATCAGAGGCAGACGCAGGGCTGGGGCCATCGATAAGGTTAGAAGCGGTGCAAGGCTGGCTGCCATTGTCAGGACGGCAAGGGTCGGTGCGGTCAGCGCTTTTGCAATCGAACCAAAGGGAAGCTTGAGGAATCTGGCGGTTATGAGCAGACGCAGGAAAGAGATGAATCCGGTGACGGCTACCTGTGCCCAGGCCACCGTCAAAATATCGAACTGAACCGCAAACCATAAAGCTGGAATGGCAAGTGCAAGGTTCAGTAGCGAGAGTTTGTTGGAGATCTTTGGCCGGCCAAGGGCCTTGTAGATGTCGCCCGCATTGAACCCGATAGTGAAGACCGTGGCATAAATCGCCAGCACTTGCATGAGCGGGATAATCGGTAACCATCGTTCGGTGAAGCAGAGGCGAACAAAATCCTCCGTGATCAGCACCGTGCCGACCCCGAGAGGAAAACAGATCAGCGCGATATACCGCGTACTATTCAGAAACGTCGCCTGCAGGGCCTTGAGGTCACCTTGAAGTCGCGCATAGGTCGGGAACAGCGCAGGACTGATCACGCAACAAATATTGAGGATGACCAATTCGGGAAGGCGAAAGGCCATCGTATAGAGGCCCAGTTGTTCGGCACTTTGCGCCTGTCCAACCAGAAGGTAGTCAAGATTCTGAATGAATGCACCCATCAGCAGCATAAGAGTGATTTGTCCGCCATAGCCCAAGAGTGATCGGCACAGCGCAGGATCAAACTCCCAGCGGGGGCACCAACGACTCAAGTTCCAATAGCTCAAAGTGGCAACGACGCAACCGGCCAGTTGTCCGTAAACCAGACTCCAGACGCCAAAGCCATTCAAAGCCAACGTAATCGCTACACCGGCTTTGGCCAGGCTTTTGAGAACCTCGGCAATAAAGCGTTGTTGAAACTGAAGGTTCTTTCTTAGTCGAGCCTCATGCAAATTGCCAAGGCTGGTCAGGACGAAAATGAGACCCATAACCTTAAATACAGGTTCGAGTCGAGAGTCATGAAAAAAAAGCGCGACATGGGGTGCTGCAAGGTAAGCCAGAATCGACAAAAAACTGGCCCAGACCAGATTGAAGTAGAAAGCCGTGCTCGCTCTTCGATCCTCGGTCACGGGATCTGCATCCACCTGATAAATGTAGGCGGCTCCCACCCCAAAGTCCCCGAGACCTTCGAGGTAGGTTAGGAAAAGTCCCAGGGCCATCAAGCCAAAATCATCCGGAGTTAAAAGTCGTGTCAGGACAATCGTGGAAACGAATGTCGTCCCTTTGTTGAGCACAAAGGATATGTAATTGAGAAATGATCCGAGTATCGCGGAACGGTGAATTTTTTGAGTGCTCATGGTTTGGACTGGGGCTGCCCGAACAGACCTGCCTTGAGCTGAAGCGGAAACTTGGCAACGATTAGGGGGCCGGGGATCGCCATGGCGAGCGCCGAAAATAGCCAGAAATAGCGGGGGAACGCCGCATGAAGGAAGAGGGAGGCAATGAAATACCCCCAAAGCCCGAGGCGAAATGCGTCCAACATCCGAGCGCTGTCGATGTCGCCCAGCCTTAGAAGATCCACATGTCTTAATTTCAGTCTATTGAACATCTCCTTGATGAGGGCAAAAAGGATCAGTCCGCCAAAGAGTCCCGTTTCTGCAATCCACTCGAGGAACATATTGTGGGCGTGCCGTTCGCTGTGGCGTGACTCAATACCCAGTTTCTGTGCATAGTCCTGATAGTCAACCGGATAGTTGCCCAACCCCACCCCAAATAAAGGGTGATCAATGAACATCAGAAGCCCGGAGTAAAGCTCACTGATTCGGCCTTGCAAGGAGTCTTCCACGACAGGTCCACTGGACGAGCCGGCGGCATCATAAAGGGCGGTCAGGCGGTCAAGATAATGCTCGGGAAGAAACCCCATGCAGATCAGAGAAAAGGTTACCGCGGCAATCATGATGCCTTTTGGGGGACGATGTTGACGCAGAGTTAACATCAGCATCCAGAAAAGCCCGACAAGCGCGCCCCGAGAATAGGTGAAGAGAATGCTGGAGCTTGTCGTAAAGAAAACCAAAGAGGCCAGGCCGCGAAGACTCCATCTCCTTTCATGAATCATGCGGTCGAGTGCAAGGGGAACAACGACTAAGAGAATCTGAGCAAAAAAGTTAGGGTCCCCGATGGTGCCGCTAATCCGGAAGGATTGAACCATTCCAGTGAGGTGCTGTTTTGCGGCCTGACCAAAGCCCCCAAAATCGCTAGTAAAACTTTGGGTGAGATACTGATAAGTAGCGATTCCGCCCATCAGAAGTCCCGCCAACATCAAAGCCCAGAGGCTAGTTTTCAGACTGTTTTTGGGGTCAATCTGGTACATCAGCATCAGGGTGATCGCAAAGATCAGATCCTTTAAAAGTTCTCCAATGGCTAACAACGTCACCTCTGGGGCTCTCGCGGAGAGAAGTGAGGTCAGGCAGGCTCCAAGGTAACCCAGCATAAGACTGATCGGGAGCATAAGCCCCTGGGGTTTGTCTTTTGCACCAATCCATCTAAAAACCGTGAGCATGAGGAAGTACAAGATCAACGGTGAGGCAATCGAGGGAATATGGTGGAAATGGACGAGTGTGTCTGACAGCCTTAAATAGCTTACGAAGACTAATAACCCGAGGCCTAGATGGAGGTTCAGACTGGAAAAAAAGAACCCCAAAATGCCTAATAATGGAAGGATCACGAGTTCGGGGCGAGGTAAAAAACCGATCAACGCACCAACACAAGTACCCATCAGAATGCCAATCCAAGCATCACTGGATTTGTGCGCGGATACATGGCTCGATAGGGCGGGGAGGGGGAGACCAGGCATATTTACACTTCCTTCTAAACCGATTGAAAGCCTAGAGGGGATGAAGCCCGTTCGGGTGTGATGAACTCCACCAGTGAATCTGGGGCACAGGCTTCCCCCGCCAAGAGCTGGGCGACGCTGTGCTCATCTTTTTTTGAGTATCCATAGGGGTTACTAACTTGCCAATTCCAGGCATCTCGACACATCTCATCGATATCGCGTTGCGCCCGCCAATCAAGAAGGTCCAAGGCACGCTGAGTATCTGCATAGCAGCTGGAAACATCCCCATCTCGTCTGGGGGCCCTATCCAAGGGAATTGTTTGGCCTGAAATGCGCTCGAACGCCCTAACCATTTCAAGGACGCTATGGCCGCGTCCGGTTCCAAGATTGACTTCGATGCACTGGGGGTCATTGAGATGATTCAGGGCTGAAACATGCCCTTGGACAAGATCAAGTACGTGGATGTAATCTCGAATACCGGTCCCATCGGGGGTCGGGTAGTCATTGCCCCACACATTGAGATGTGGGCGTTTTCCTGAGGCGACCTGAGAAATCAAGGGCATCAGATTGTTAGGTTTTCCTTGAGGGTCCTCTCCTATCAGCCCACTTTCATGGGCGCCCACCGGATTGAAATAGCGCAAGATCGCAATACGCCAATCCGGACAGGTGTTGAAGTGCTCCCTGAGCATTTCCTCAACAATGATTTTGGTGCGCCCATAAGGCGTTGTTGCGGAGAGGGGGTGATCTTCTTTTAGCGGTAATTCCTGCGGGATGCCATAGACCGTAGCGGATGAGCTAAAAACCAGGGTTCGAACCCCAATGGAGGCCATGGCTTGAAGTAAAACCAGACTGCCCATCACATTATTTTCGTAATAGGTGAGCGGTTGATCTACGGACTCGCTGACAGATTTCAGACCAGCGAAATGCATAACTGCATTGCAGTGACAGGCAGCAAGCGTAGCCTCGAGTCGCGCACGATCTTGGATGTCGCCTTGAACGAAGATCGGAACCCGCCCCGTAATTTCCCCGATCCGTTCAATCACAAGGGGGTGACTGGTGGAGAGATTGTCATAGATCACGACATGATGGCCGGCCTCTTGAAGGGCAATACAGGCGTGGGATCCGATGAATCCTGCTCCACCGGTGACTAAGACGGTATAAGGGTGTTCACACATAGTGGCTCGCTACTCTGATCATCTGGTTCAATTTGATGCAATCACGAAAAGACGGTTGAGATGCCAAATAACCCTCTCCTCTTATCTCTCTGAGGAAGGGGAGTGAATAAAGGGAAAGACGCCGTCGTCACAGGTATTTCAGGCGTAAGCTGAAGTCTTTGGAATCTGTAGAACCACTTACGACAGACAGTCGAAACCAAGAGGAGTATCACTGCGGGGAGGTATAGTGAATTCATGTTTCCCGCGATATAAGCAAAGGGATCTTATTTGAGACAATCAAATTAAAAATAGGTCTACCTAAAGAGCCATGAATAACGCCGCGAGGTGGCTGAAGCGGCCTGTTTTTTAAATTAATTTGGCTTTTGTATTTGATTATCCTGCAGTCAGTAGCTTCATTCTTAAGAACTTTCTGGTGGGCTCTTCAAGAAAACTGTATACGATTAATGCTACTCCGTTTGCAATAATAAGGCTCAAGAGGAGAGCAATAGTGGATTTAATGAGTCCTTCATTGAACCACGAGGTTAATTTCTCAAAAACCTGAATAACATATGGATGGGTCAGGTAGAGTGAGTAACTTGCTCCGCCAAGCAAGACTAAGATTCGTGGAAATTTGAAATCCTTGAAAATAAATAGCATTAAAGCGGAGGCCAAGGCCGCGGGAAATCCAAAAACAAATAGTCTATTTGTATATTCTATATTTTTTTCTATTAGCCCAAAAAATAAAATAAAAAAAAGGATGCATGTTTTTTTAAAATCCCTCTTTTCAACTATGGTATACAAAATAATCCCTAGCACAAACTCAAATACCATGGTGCTACCGTAGGCTGCTTGTGGGAGCTGTGATGAGGCATTGAATAGCATGAAGAAAAACAGCAAGAAAATCGATGCCAGAACTCCTCTATACTCTCTTGAAAGAGCTAGGCCAAATGAGAATAGGAGATAGAAGTATATTTCATAGTTTAGAGTCCAACCAAGGTAGAGGATTGGTCGATGTCCTGCGCCATTTTTGTCAAAAGGAATGAAAAGCAATGATTTTATGAGGTGCTCATAGTTGGCTGTTGTATTATCTAATAGTCTTGGAAATAAGAGGGCTACGATGAATGTCGTGATAGTAAAAAAATAATAAGTGGGGGCAATTCTGATCACTCGTTTTAAGAAGAATTGATGAGAGGATGTATTTGTCGATAGCATCATCACAAATCCACTGATTACGAAGAAAATATCCACACCAAAATGCCCCGACTTGACTGTTGGTATGTGAACAAATACAACTGACAAGGCGGCGATGTAACGCATTACCTCTATGGTTTCATTTTTTTGTGTGCTTATTGCTTTTTTCATTTTTTCAGGTGATAGGCGGACATAGGCCATCTAGGGAGCCGCGGAATAAATCGGTGAGCCCGGTAAATTCAGGGCTCCCGGCCAGTAAAATAGACGGCAGTTCTTCCGACCGCCAATTAACGTAAAGCGATGCAGCAACAAACCAGCTTTCTGGACG
>JBILGU010000023.1:0-44955 GCA_044350805.1 Methylococcaceae bacterium | reverse complement strand
AATTCGATGGTCTGCATCTGATAGAAAACGACACTGGTCGCTTTCTCGCCTTTCCGGACATGAGCGCCAAGATCCAAGGCTTGCTTGAAGGTCAGCCACTGGTTGGTGGAATACCCCTCAGTGGCGGCGACCATCGTCAGTACCAGATGGTTAATGCCCCGGTAGTGACGTTTGGAATGTAAGTTGCGGGGCAGGGGATCGGTCTCACCCGACCAGGGTTTGATCCAAGGCACAACACCGTGTTCGAGTTCAGCAATGATCCGATCGGTGACGAATTGGTAGATGTCTTTCATCTTCGACTCCATTTGGTTGATAGGACGTATTCCGAACAAAATCGAAATACAAAAACCAAAAAAAGCCGCAAGGCTAAAAGGAACTTTGCGAGTAGGTTCCATCCGCGGGGCCCAGTCGCTGATTTCCTGAAATCGAAATTCCAGATTCAGGATCGATTCCGATGGGCGCTGCGTTGGTTAGGGCTCAGCGATCAGGTCTAGGGGCACGTTAGCGCTGCCTATCGGCTACCCCTGGCTTTTTGCCTAGATGTTTCTTGCCTTAAATCTATTGACGCCACATTTTGAACTTGCCGGTCAGGTTGTAATCCTGATTACGGCCTTTTAGCGTTCCGCTCGCATAGTTTTTGGCAGCGTTTAGCTTCCCGGTTGCGCCAAAAAATTGGCCATCAGTCATGAACCCGTTCAGGTTAATGCTGCAGTTCGGCGCTGCTCGGTAACTGGCGCTGAAGAATTGAAAATAGAGTCCGTAGGTTGCGTTGTAGCAAACACCGTTAAACCCCGTGACTGAGCTTAGATAGTAGTAGCAGGATCCAACTTGCTGGGGTCGTTTGTAGTTGTATTCAACATACCAGACACCCTCTAGATCGCTTGTCGCGCAGCGAGCGGCCTGGGCCTGACCTGAAAGGCTCAGGGCTGTAATGATCGCAAGCGTCATTCCCAATATACGTTTATTCATGATGCACCACCGCAGTCAAGTTTAATCCCCCGATTTTTATGGCTGCTCAAGCTCGGAAGGATATTGTTTCGTCAAATCAGACGTGGGCTGGATGCTAGTCCTTTAATGGATTCGCCGAATCATCATTTGTAATGATTTTCTGGCTTTTTAGTGCTGAAGTATCAGGGTTTGGTCGATCTGTAATTGTCCTCAGGACATCATTAACCTTATGCCACCTTACCGGAAAGAAAAATATCTGACCCATATCATCATTATTGGTGATGTGTAATTTGGTCTTTGTCCGTAGCATCCATTTCCCATGCCGCCCACATTATGGAGGTATCGCTATAACAATCTAAGCTGGGAGTTCCGTCATCGCGACACTTCAGGATCTGGAGTTTGTGATCGACAAGGCAGACTTGGTGGTCGGCGTTGTCAGCGCTACGAAGTTATCCGGATAGATGTTGAAGATGTCCGTCACTGTGAGCCCAAAGGGTGACAAGAAGATGGTCGTTCGCGCCAATGCGCAATACAACATTACGCCTGTAACCGATCCTGAGCCTTATCAGCAGTTCTTTGCCGCACTCTCAAAATCCATGTTCCTGACGGCACAGGATATTGATTAATTAATTTTCCATTGCAGTACACAAGAAAAATGAAATCTATTTTGCTAATCGCACTTTTGGGCCTCCCACTTATTGCCAGTGCGGACCCTTTTGGAACCTATACTTGCGTCGAAAGGCTTAATACGGTGGCTAGGGTTGTTGGGGCAAAGGCTCAGAGGAGCAAGATAAGTCAGACTTTTAACCTAACACTAAATCCGGATGGATCTACTTTACTCAATAGTCCGGCGATTCCATTTCCCGAGCATGGATCTTGGTTATTGGCGGGGAAGAGACTTTTCTTGACGCCAGATCAAAATGATCTGGTCAAAGTTGCAATGTATACCTGCGCTCAAAGCGGAGTCAGATGTACCTTCGTTGGAGCTACTACAGGTTCAAACCTTTCCTTCAATAAGACGCAAACAGTTTTTAAGGGGACGGTGAGGTCGACCCTTTCCATGTTGGTCAATGGATATCTGGTTAATTCAACAGCATCAGGTCCGGCGACATGTACAAAAAACTAAAGGGCAACAGTACAAGCCATTTTGTGGCCCATAAAATTGCTAGACCATACCCAAAATCCTTTTGGAGTTCTGATAATGGCTAAGTATCCACTTCTGTTTTCGGGGCTGCTTGTTGCAGGCTTAGTCCAGGCCGAATGCGATCCAGCCACCTCGGATCTTTATTGCGGAGACCCGTTTCATTCCTCTCGCAGCTATGAACAGGAGCAACAAGAGAACGAAGGCTCCTACCAAAGGACCCTACAGAGCTTGCAACAGGCGGAGCAGGCAGAGTCAGCACGAAGGGCGGAGTTCAATCGATCTGAACCAGTCATTGTGAACTCACCGGGTCAGGGCGCAAGAATGTATTACCCGAATAGCGACGGGACTTATTGGCAGAGTTACGATCGATAGTATTAAAAAGCCCGCTTCGTGCGGGCCTTATAAGAGTTAGTCGTATTTCGGTTCAGGAGGTACGTAAGTGGCCCCCGCTTCTACAGCGTGGGCTACGATCTGTTCTTCGTCTGAAATAGGGCAGGTTGATAACCGCCCGTTTTGCCAAGGTTCCCTGTAGCTCGGGTCGTCATCAGTCATCCCCGGTTCGGTTACATTTGGCTGCTTTCCCCACGTAGTTCCAGCTTCCAAGGCTGCTTTCCGGCGCATCAAATCTTCGTATTCAGACATACGCTCCTCCAAATGTGTAATTGGCGGCGCGAGTATACGAGGATTTTAACTACATGAAAATGGTGTTCAGCGCAGGGACTAGCTCTGCGCTCCGTCTTTGCGTTTCATCTAGAACCAAACGCATTCTTCTCTGCAGTTCTTCAAACACTTCGGGGTAGTGCTCGCGAGTGAACTGAATTCTCTGAACCTCAGCTTCCGTTGAAAGCCATGCCGTGAAATAATGGGCGCAATCCAAACTGTGATTGACGCCAAGGCCGTACGCCATATCTCAAATCCTTGAGGAATTTCTATGATGCGTAAGTGTCTGATAATCCTAATGGGGCTGCTGACATCAACCAGCTGGGCCGGGCCTTATGACATCGAGGGGAACCCCCCGCATCAGACTGAGACGCCAGACCCTTATCTAACACCAACCACCAGCGACCCTTATCGGGTGGAACGAGAAACGCAACAGCGTTTGGACAATAGCCGGAAGTGGGAACCCGTCATCGTAAACGGACCTAGCGGAGCTCGGATGTACTATCCGAATGGGGATGGGACGTTCTATCAAACGTACGATAAGTGAGCCTTGTTGTGGGTAGAAAGACCTTAGCGCTCTACAAAAATCACGTTCTGATTTTCGACTCCACGCCCGGTCACACTTGGGGTTGCGTCGACCTTGACCCTTTTGTAGAACGCTATGGTCGGTTTTATAGTGATGTCAGAGACCAGTTGTGCATAAGTGTAGACCGGTGGTTAGCTGCAGATAAAAACCGTGCGCGGGCAAAACCTGAAGACCTCGACAAAACGTTCCTTCGGGCTTTTGAAAAAGCCAAAGAGCGGAACCCTTTTTTGGCTTTCGAGGAGACTGCACGCTGCCACGCCTGCGGGTCGGAAATAATCAGGGATAGAGAACCCCGATGCCCCACGTGTACCTGGAACTATTGCGGCAAATGTGGTGCGTGTAAGGGGACCAAACGCGTCTGTTCTGGAAGCCGTTTTGACGTTACTCGTCTACTGGAAAAATAACGCCAAGCGCAGGGACCGATAATGGCTAAGTATCTGATAGTCCTCGCGGGGCTGCTCACGACAAATTGTTGGGCCGATGCTTATCAGGACGGGGTAGACGAATACGCCAGAGGAGCTGGCGCGACGCAGCCCTACGAAGATCCTTACATGAAGCTGATTCCGGTAGAGCCTTCTTCTTCAAACAGGCACCAAGAAGAAAGCAGTCGAAGCAAGTGGGATCCCGTTATCTTGAACGGGCCAGAGGGATCGCGAATGTATTACCCAAACGGGGATGGGTCGTTTTATCAGACCTACACTAAATAAAAATCGCATTGAGCAATGGATCAGGTTAAGTTTTTTGCTATTACAAAATTCGAAATCCTCTCCATCAAAACCCTCAGCCGCTCCATGTTCAGAATCACGTATCCTTGGGTAACGTCGCCGGTCGTGTGATTCAGAAGTCGCTTTAGGCTGTAGCCGCTGATGTCGAGGCTCTCGGCAATGGATGCAAAGGTTCGGCGAAGGTCGTGGGGAGTTACGCTTACGCAGCAGGCATCACTGATCTTTTCCATAGCGTAGCGATAATTGCTAAGCGTTTTTCCCTGGGAATCAACGAAAACCTTCGGGCTCAAAGCTCGGCCATCGGTACTCAAGCGCCGCTTGGCAATGATTCGCAAGATACCAGAGGACATTGGAAGCTCGTGATCACGGTGATTCTTTGTGTCCCGCACCTTAAAGGTTCGACCTGTGAAGTCGACATCCTCCCACAAAAGACCTAAAGCCTCTTCGCGTCTGAGGCCAGTAAGTAAAAGGAATAGCAGGTAGTCACCCCAATCAGACTTCAGTGAGCTCACAGCTAATAGCCAGCCACGCAACTCATGGGGTTTGATTAAGGTCTCCCTTCGTTTGACCCTAAACCATGCTTTGGTTTTGGACAGAACCTTAACTGGGTTTTCTTTGCCCGCAAGTCCAGAATCAGTGTGACTGGCAAAGGTGAAAATGGCTCGAAGATATCGCATGGCAAGGTTTGCTCTGGCCTCTGATCTCTCCTTTCCAAACTGAGCGTGTCTAGTCAAAACCATCTCGGCAGTAATTTTGAGAATTGGCTTTTCCATCCAGTCTGGGCAAGTATGCTGAAGTGCTACCCGCATATCTTTGGCGGTTGAGCCTTTCAAACCCTTCCGGGTTTGGATGTACTCTTCTAAGTGTTCGCCCAAGGTTTTGGATTCGGTTTTTTTCTTTCGACGTTCTTGAGAAGGGCTCACACCAAGCGCGATCTGTCCGTTTAGCTCTGCAACTTTGCGACGTGCCTGTTCGACAGTTAAATCTGGAAACCGACCCAAACTGATGCGTTCCGGTTTTCCATTAACCCTCTTGAAGAGGCAAAAGGTTTTCACGCCGGTGGTGGTTACTCTCAGCTGAAGTCCCGGTGTTTTTGCATCTTTGTAGGTGTCTCTTCCCGTCGTTGGGAGGGGTAGGGCAGTAAGAGTTGTCTTGGTGAAGGTTAGTGTGTTTTCATTCATGCAGTCCACCTAGGGGTTACGCCAGGGTTACGTTCTGCATCTATTTCTATCAATGTCTGTCGGGGCTGTAAACCGTGCAAGATAATGAAATACAAAGAGATATAGACCCTTATCGGTCTACATCAATCTCTATCTATCTGCGTAAAATAGGACTCTTAATCCATCGGTCGAAAGTTCGAGTCTTTCACGGCCCACCAATAGATTCAAAAGGTTAGGCAAAAATGTCTGACCTTTTTTATTGCCTGAAAGAATGTGCGGTAGCGCTCCGGTAGCGTTTTCGCAATATCTGCCTACACTCAGGGCAAGGCTCTCTCTGATTCACCATCGCCTGATGGCGGTTCCTCAATTTGAGCAATCGACAAGCAGGGGTATTCCTGTCTACCCCCTTCAGCGGTTCCGTCATTGACGGCATCGTGGGTATCACCGTACCAAGCCTTGCGCCTAAAGGCATCGCGCTATCCGGGTCAAGGTTGGTGGTTGGAATTTTGAATTCACCGGGGCAAAACTCCGACCCCCACCTCCGCCACTACGGCCACCCCCCTAAACTGGAACCGGAGTCCCAGAGCTTACCTATATCGGAATACAGACGGGAAAAAACCAAAATCCTGAAACTGGTCAACATCACTTGAGTCATCCCGACCCTTTTCTGATTTTTTTCTGGCCCAAGTCTGGACCCCTCGGGGGTAGGGGATTTCCGGGATTTTTCTCAGGTAGGAGTCCCGTGGTTCCATCTGCCCCCGTTAGGGTAGATACTGCAAATTAGTACGGTGCTGTTGAACATCTGATCACTGCTGAGGTTAGCAGCCTTGCCGTGATTGCCCAAAGCTGCTTTCTGCTTGGATGGCGCCTTTAATTTTCTTGTGTTGGGGTTTTTTTGTGAAGCATCTTTTTGCGGCTTTGTTGTTGACGAGCGGATTGTTGGTTGCTGGTGGGGCGAATGCCCAGATAATAATCACGCTCACGGAAACGGGCGGAAATGTTGTCGCGAATGGTTCAGGCTCAATAAATACACAGGGATCAAACAATAACGGGTCAATTTTCCCTCGGCGCCAACAGTCATGGATATACGCATGACGTTCCATTGTAGAGTTCGAACGGCAATATTTCGTGAGAATTGAAGGCGGATGGTGGTTAAAGAGTAATCCTCCTCCTTTGATTTACTAAACTAAGTCATTACTTTTATAGACTTACCGTTTTGACCAGTGTTTCCTGAGGTGTTTCGTGGCAAATATAAAATATTCTCAATTGGCTGCAGCTGCCACTAAAGCTTCTGACAGCTCAAAAAAACTTAGCGCTGAAGAAATTTCAGATTTCTTCTTGTCAGTTGGAACTCAGCTCAAAGGGCAAAATCAATCCTGTTATCAAGCCATAGGAGTCAGATTTTCGGCAGAAGGTTCTGTAGACCCACTGAAGTTACACACGGCAGGCGTATTCTCATCACAACTCACAGTAACAGGTGCCGGAGAAATTTCGGATAAAGTATTAATATTAGTTCAGGTTGGTCCTGAAACGATTGGAGGGTTTTCAGTGGAAACCCCATTGATGCTTAACTTTTGCTCAGGGACAAAATTTGCTGCAAGCCTCGAATGCAGTGTTTTTGTTGGGATTGATTTTAATGTTGGTTACAAGGACCTTGGAACCACAGCAAGCCTGAATCTAGGCGCCCATGGAAATGCAAGGCTGAGCGGTGAGAACTTCTATGCCGTTAATGTGCAGCCTTTAGCTTTCCTCAATAATGATGTTGTCAGTTTGAAGTCAGCCCTATCAGATCTAATAAGCGTTACTGATTTTAAAGAGTTCCTAAAGGCCCCGGCAGTCAATTTTATAAATAAATACAGTGGGAAAGAGCCTATACTACTACAAAAAAGTGGCGCCCTTGCGATGTTCAAATCATTTTTAGTATCGAGGGCGCCGTTAATAGAAACCAAAACCCTTATTAATGAGCTAAAAGAAATAGAAGATAACGATATATCTAGGCAGCCAATAAGGGTTCAGGCTAGAGTTCTTTCAAAAAATCTTAACGATTATAAGGAGAAAAAAAGGCCAGCGATAGCAACATCTGTAAATATATTTTCCGGGGATGTTAAGGCTCACGGCAAGCTTACTGCCAGTGTAAATATTCAGGCCAATTTATTGGGTTTTCTTGGTTTGGATGTCGCATCAGAAAACGAGTTCCTTAAAGCAAACGTCTCAACAAAGCCGGTATATATACGCTACCAAACTGCATATCCAGCAAAAAGTTCAAGGCATTTTGACATTATCCCTGAGGAACCAAGTGAGCACTACGTTGCTCTGACTCAAGATACCAGCATGGTATACACATCATATGATTTTGAATTGGCCAGCACCAATACCTCTATTAGCGCTTCAGCGCGAGGGAAAGAGTTAGCAAAAAAGACGCTGGAAAAAAGCTCTGGAAAAGCCTCTGAAAATAGAATGAGCTATGTTACAACGACTGTATACTGGTCTGCAAAAGTTCCTGGGATAACAGGCGAGGGCAGGACAACTTCATTGCCTGGGTCGGGTGTTTCATTTGGCTGCTCATTTCCTCTGGATGCTTTAAAATCAGCCATTGAATGGGATTTCACCTATACAAATGTCGAACAGCAGGAATATGAATCATTTGCGACGGAGATGTATATTGAAGATGAGGCTTACCGTGAGGACGAGGCTTACTCCGAGATAATAAAACGGATTTTAGTCAGTAATTATAGTTTAGAGGGATCTCCAGTTAATGAGGCGGAGATATTCAAGGCCTCAATTCACAAAGCGCTAAATATATATAATGATTGGCTTATGGCTGCCAATAAAAAAGGGGTTTTTAAGCACAGCCCACCCACTGCCTATATTATTCTCAGAAGGATGATTTCAGATAAGGAAGCAAATCATCTAAAAGAGGCTGTTGTCTGGCTCCTTGACAAAGACAAAGATGCTCCCCCGCAACCTGAGTTTGATCGAATCTTTGGTAGTAAGCTTTTAAAGAAAGATCTTACCCATAGGGTATTGGCAAGTACTTTAGGCCCTACGCTTAACAAATCAACCTTTACAAGGATACTGGAAAACGAGGGCTATGACCGAGCCTTCAATGCAACGATGGAGGCTCGTCAAGAACTTGAGAAGATACAAAAACAAGTCCATACTAGAGAGGATGAGATTTCTGAGACGGTAAGTAAAGTAAGAAGCGTCGAGAAGACGAGGCGGATCGAAAAGTCGAGACAAGTGGCGGTAAAAGAAACCAGAGCTGTATCAGTCGAAACAAGCATAAATGCCAATACCCCTGAACTACGTAGTTATTTCGTTCAAGGCTGCGATGATAAAATCGAGCTAAATAAGTTTCTAAGCCCCAAAAGGGCTTATCTTCAGTTTGTCGCAGACCAGCTTAATGTTTCGTTAGATCAAATATTCACGTTCTTTAGCTCCCCACACGTTCGGGATCTTATTTTAAATTACAAGGAATATTCTGAGATAAATAAGCTCGATGCTATCATATTAGAGTCAGGCTTCTTAACTGATCCAAAGTCCTTCATAATAAATAATAAGATGGTTAGCGGCACTGGAGGAATCAATCAGCAACTGATAGAGCTGGAATCGTCCGCAGCCCAAACGCTTTTGGCTGAATTTAATCAGCAACAAAGCAAGCAAACTAAGCTCAATGTTATTAGAATGCGTTTCCGAATTCAGGATACAAAATCAAAGGATTCTACTTTATTCAAGCTTGGCGCAAAGCTACTTGGTAATGGAGCCAATATCAAGGTGAGTAAGATAGAAGAAGCGGGTTCAGAGGGGATTATTGATCTCCGTACCGAGTGGTATGGCTCATCATCGCCTAATAATAGCGGTGAAAACTATAAAACAGGGGTTCCCGCAGTCGCGCTCTTCTGCCAATGAGCTCTCTGAAAATCGGGTTTCTATCAGTCCTGACTGAAAGGTCTTCTCGTGAGATATTTTCTCAAATTGGAGATTTTGCGCACTCATAATTTAGAATGTGGATTGCTCAGATTACGGATTGAAAAGTTCCTCCTCTGGGACGAGTAATCCGCAAATTTCAGTAGGAAAACTAAAACAATAATGGCCATTAGATCGGTTACTCGAGGCGGAAAAGGAATCCTTACCGCGATTCTTGTCTTGCTTGGACCATGCGTTGTTGCTAGCCCTCTGGTCTCAGTTGTGACCCAAGATGGGATTAATGGCGGCTATGCCCGCGAGTGGTTTTGGGCGCTTCGGGGAGGCGGTGTTGAGCTTGATCGTCCTGAGCATTTGAGAGCCTTTCTGGATTCGGCCGCACGTCAAAAAACATCGTCACTTCTAATTCTCGACTCCCTGGCGACAGAAAGCGCCACCATTCCGGCTCTGATTCAATGGGTACAGAGCGGCGGGTTGCTCTTGTTCCTTGCGGGTGATAAGGGTGTCACGAGTGATGCGACTCCAGCCGGGACCGAGGTCAATCGTCCCCTTTACGACCTTTTGGGCGTCAACCCTGATTATGAAGATCCTGGTTTAGCTGGCGCATATCCCCTCATGATCCAATCATCCCCATTGCTGAGCCCCCTGAGGGAGGGGGATGGGCTGCGCTTTGGCCGGCAGGGCATGGGGACTACCCTTCGCTATCGTGCCCTTCGTCCCGCCGACGTGATGGCCAAGGTGGTTCGGCTGACGCAACAACCACAAGTGGTGGGGATTCCAAAAGAAACGGCGAGTCTTGTCGCTCATCGAGTCGGTCAGGGCATGGTTGTTTTTGCCGGATTTTCTCCAGGACGTATTGCGGCGTGTTACCCGGACAATCCGGAAGGAGACGCCGTTGATTGCAGTGGGGCCGGTTCCGCCCACGCCCTCATGCGATGGCTGGTTGCGAACCTTTTCTGGGAGGAACGGAGAGTCCAAGTCCCTCTTCTTTCTGAGGCGCCGGGTAATTCTCCCCATGCCGTGGTCATGACGGGGGATGTTCATCGCATTCAAGCGTATGAGGAACCATCCCCCCGCTTCATGGTTGAGCGTGCCAGAAAGGTAGGGGTTCCCCTTTCCATCTACATCGAGGGGGATTACGTTCCGACATCCCCAGAAACGATGAAGATCATTTCGGAGGGGGATGATGTTGAACTGGCACCCCACAGCTTCGATGGAACCGTCGCGGAGACCAGCCGATATTTCTGGGGCCGCTTCTCCGTCTTTTGGGACTACTGGAAAACGGGTGAGTTGCTTCAGTTGGGGCAATTCGGGAAAGATCGGCACTATCTTCTATCCGAACGCGATCATGGCTGGCGGTCCGACCAGGGTGCCTGGTGGGCCATGCGACACTTGGGCATTGGACTGGTCTTTGATCAGGTCGCAGACACGCTCTTTCCTGAGACCCCCTGGCGAGTCGGGTCCTTCTGGTTTTCAGCGGATCCTGCAAAAAGGGCGTTTGTTCCAATTTTTGAACATTCGATCGCAACGGCGACCACAAACTTCAGGCTAGATGATGAGGACTTCCTGAATATCGCCAATCTTTCCTCAGCACAGGCAGATCCTGTCGATATCGTGGGTTATCCAGAATACGAGGCCTACGTGCGGCAGTGGCATCTTTTCTTCGATCGGTTAAGCCCCATGGGTGGAATTACAGAGGTTTGGCTGTTTCACCCCTCAGGTTTTCGCAACCCAGATTGGCTTGATCGATTCGAATCGCTGCTCGTTGATTTCAAGGCAAACCCTCATGTGCGCTTTTACAAAGGGGATGTGATCGCCAATTGGCGAGCGAATCGGGAGCGTTTTTCGCTCGCCATTCAACGCGATGCAGAGGGAGGTATTCGGACGGTGGAACTCAAAGGGCCTTCTCAGCCCCTTTATCCCTTGCCTCCCGGCTCGCCATTGGAGGCGAATAGCGTCGGATACTGGGTTATTGGCCCGACAAGCTTCAAGCCCGATCGTGTTTCGTCGTATGAGGATTCCTATGGGAGAACGGTTAGCTTTTTTTCTCTTCCGATTCCGAGGGTAGAGGAAGGGGGCAGGAAGTGAATCTGTGCTCCCCCGCCACGTGGGCTGTGCCCATTCTTTTGCTCTGCATGATGACTCCGGTTTTCGCCGGTGATGAAGGCATGATGGACATCCCGGTTGCCGCCCCCATTGTGTCTTCGACTCCCGTGTCAGAGGAAGATGAATCCCTTTACCGAGAGGTCGTTCTGGTCTTTTGGAGTCCCCGAGGGATTTACCTGGAGGGGCGACGAGAGGTGCCCCTCTTTAGTGATTTTGCGATTGCCGCCCCTAGGCTCTTTTTTTCTGATGATCACGAGGCAACGAGTCAGCAAATTATCGCTGCTGAATTCACGAAGCTTTTAGAGATTGGAGAAGTGAGCCGTGTTTGGGATGCCTGTTGGTCTTTGCGTTGGGTTGCGCCCCACATCGACCTTTTCGCTTCGGTGTGCAGGACAGCTGGCGAGAAGGCGGGTGGACAGGGTTTAGGAGGATTAAGTCATGCCCATCACATCACCCTTTCGGCGGAACCATTGGTGCAGACGGCCTTGCAGCATTATCTCAAGAACCCATATGACGCCGAACGGTTGAAGCAACTGATCGGGCTGATCCCCAAGGACCACATTGAAGTCCTTCGCTTGCTCCTTAAAGAACTGGTCCAGTTGGACCCGCAGTATCTCTGGAATCGCACCAAGGAGAGTAAGTCTTTGGGCAACTGGACGCTTTATGGCATCGAGAAATCGTTGGCCGAAGCTCCTCGATAATGCGTTAGATTTTTTTGTCGTTGAAGATGGGTGTCCAACTGATTTGCAAACGCCATGCGTTCCTTGGTGCCGAAGGGCTGTGGTCCGCCGGTTTGAATGCCGCTGGATCTCAGGCTCTCCATGAAGTCGCGCATATTCAGACGTGCTCGAATGTTTTCCACTGTGTATAGCTCGCCTCTCGGATTGAGGGCGTGACCACCGCAGTTAATCACTTCAGCGGCCAGGGGGATGTCGCCAGTGACCACCAGATCATTGGGTTCAAGTCTTCGCAGAATCTCGTTATCAGCCACATCAAACCCGGGCTTGACGCGCATCGACGTGATGTAACGTGAGGGTGGCGTATGAATATTTTGATTTGCGACAAAGGTCACCAGGACCTGAGTGCGCTCCGCTGCACGAAACAAAATATCTTTGATGACGGTCGGACAGGCATCGGCATCCACCCAGATTTTCATTTCGAGCCCCAAAGCGCCTGAGGCAGGAGGCGATACTTTCGATTCCTGTGGGGAGACTGGGGCCATGAAGAAACTAAAAAAGGAGGCATTTTTTTCAGGGGAGGGGCGTTATCCGGAGAGACGTGTCGTCGATTACTGTAACACTTCAAACGATCCTTCTAGGCATGAGTTGGGTTCAAAAAAAAAGGCCTCCCGAAAGGGGGAGGCCTGGGTTCGATGACTTCGTTTTTGAGCAGTGTCAGCGCCCCGCGCAAAACCCGAATTGTTGAGTTCCCCCTGAAGGGATCATTTTGTTCCAGTCCGCGCCTGATGCAGTGATTGAGTTTGCCTGTTGGGTCAGTTTGGCGTTCCAGAAGTTATAAACGGTTCCTTGAATTCCCAGGGTGACCTGCCATATCACAGAGGCAGCCCCTTTGTTTTTGACATCCACATCAGCGCAGTATCCCGTACCCCAGTCCGACTTTATGTGAACGACGGCCTCGGTCTGGTTTGTTGTGCCACCGGGGATTGGGCCCGATTGCGCCGGACGGTCTGCGCAAAATCCAAACTCAATCGATGATTTGGATGGAATCAGCTGGTTCCACGCTAAGCCTTTTGCCTGAACATCATTCCCGCTCTGGGTATAACTGGCATTCCAGAGGTTCTTGATGATCCCTTGAACTTGGAAAGACGTTTTCCAGGTGACGCCGCCCAGGGAGGCATTCGCGACCACCACATTGGCGCAGTAACCCGTTCCCCAGTCCGATGTGATGCTGACATCCGAGGGGAGAACTCCTTCTACAGGGGTCGGAGTAGGCGTCGGAGTAGGCGTCGGAGTGGGAGTGGGAGTGGGAGTGGGAGTGGGAGTGGGAGTGGGAGTGGGAGTGGGAGTGGGAGTGGGAGTCGGAATCGGAGTCGGAGTCGGAGTCGGAGTCGGAGTCGGAGTCGGAGTCGGAGTCGGAGTCGGAGTCGGCGTGACGGACGGAAGGGTTCCTGACCAGAATCGATTCAAAAGGTCCATCTTGTCCTGCCACACGGTGTTCCAGTCATTCTGCAAAATTCCTCCAGTATCTCCGCTGTTCGGATTCCAACTCCAATAGAAGACGTGGGGGATCTTTTGGCTCGAGAGGTAGCTAAACAGGGCATCCTGAAAGGTCTTGTCACTGGCTTGCCCGCCGTGGCCATATTTTCCTCCCGTTTCGCCAATGGCTATCGCGTAGCCTTTCGGACGAAATTGGCCGAAGTCCTGATCCCAAATCGCAGGCATGTTGGCGGGGAAATTAGCGGCATTGAAGAAGGGCTGAGCGTACACATCGGGTCCATAGACGTGGGGTGATAGCACCAATCGGTTTGCCTGGATGGCCAGGGGCTTACAAGCGAGGGGGCTCAGATTGCCGCCCCACCAATGATTATTTGCATTGCTACATGTCGCGTTATCCTGAATTCCTTCGACAAAGATCAGTGCATTGGGTGCCGTTGAAAGAATCGCGCTCGCGGCACGTTCGGCCGCCAGGTTCCAATCGCTGGCTGCATTGCCTGTCCCCCAACTCGCAGCACCATGGGGTTCATTCTTAAGGTCTATGCCGAGAAAGTGAGTGAGGCTTTTATAGCGATTCGCCATAAAGGTGAGATCAGAGATCCAGCGCTGCTCAGAGTAGCTGGTGGAATACCAGAGCTCTGTGATTCCACCGTTGCAATCAAGTCGGTGATGATCCAGCAACACATAAAATCCCTGACGGTCGAACTCCTGGATCACTCGATCCAGAATTTGAAGCGAGTTCAGTCCCGAAAGATCTGCATTGAGTGCGGTATTGATGCTCGTCGTAGACGTTCCTGCCAAGGTGTCCGGACAGACGGGTAGCCTCACGGCATTGAAGCCTAGGGTTTTCATTTGGTCGATCATGCTTTTCCAGTTTCTCGCCCAAAGGCCATGCACCACATGGTCGGAGGTTTCAGCCCCGAACCAGTTAATGCCCCTGAGTTGAAGGGTTTTTCCCTGAGCATCCAGGATGTTTCCTCCCGAAACTTCGAATCCGGATGCAATGGGGGATGTGATTTGAAAGATGAGCGCGATTAATGCGAGACCGAGGCTTTTGTTCAACATGAAAACTGACCCCTGAGAGTATGTTGGGATGGGTGACTAATACAGGGGTTCAATCTATCGAGCTGCAATCATGATCGAGATGAGGGCTGCATTAGGATTAGATGAAAAAGGCGTTATGGGCGGGTGAAATCAGTTTTCGTGAATTCGAATATTCAAATCATCCATCATTCCCAGGGGGAGGATCTGCAAGAATGTGCAGGATTCGTATCGGTTCTTAAATTTTGAAACGACGAAGGTGTGTTTGAGTGGCTCAAGCCATCGAGAGCTCCCTTTCCCTAGCGTGGAAGAGCCTTTTGAACACCGATCTAAATATCACACAAGGAGAATTCATCCATGGCTAAGATCAACAAGCTGCTCGTCGGCGAAGCTCTTTTCGGTGATGGCAATGAAATTGCACACATCGACCTGATTATGGGCCCGCGCGGCAGCGCTGCTGAAACCGCATTCGCAAACTGCGTTACCAACAACAAAGACGGCTTCACCAGCCTTCTCGCAGTGGTTGCTCCGAACCTGCTCTGCAAGCCGGCGACCGTTATGTTCAACAAGGTCACCATCAAGAATGGCAAGCAGGCGACCCAGATGTTTGGACCGGCACAGCGTGGCGTTGCCATGGCCGTTGCAGATTGCGTTGAAGACGGCACCATTCCTGTCGAAGAAGCTGATGACCTTTTTGTCAGCGTTGGCGTCTTCATTCACTGGCTGGCAGAAGATGATGCCAAGATCCAGGACTACAACTACGAAGCCACCAAGCTGTCTATCAAGCGCGCCGTTGCTGGCGAGCCGAAGGCTGCTGATGTTGTGAAGCAGAAGGGTCAGTCTGAGCACCCCTTCGCAGCTCACAAATAAGGGCGCACGGGGTGGTTGGGCATCCTGGCTTGAAAGGATGCTCCTAAAGTAAAGACAGGACGGAAATGGGGCGGCGCCCGATGGCGCCTCCCCATTTTCTTGAGTATCCGTCCCTTGAGTGAATCAGCGTTGAAGGACGGTGAGAATCACAATGCCCAGCGACAGGCTGACCAGCATCAGGGCCAAAATGATCCAGACGGCAAGATTTTTCATGGCGGGCGTTCCGTGGGTGTCAGTCTTTGATATTGAAGGGTTTGCGCCGAGCCCCGAAAAAGGAGCTTCTTCATAAGATTTAAAGCAGGACCAGCCGGGAAGGGATTTTGTGCTTCGAATCAGGCAATGCGTCCCCGCTCTTTTTGCAGCCTCCCCGTCACGATCGATGCGATCGCCGATCATCAGGGTGGTTGAAGGCTTCGCCTGAGCTTTCTCCATGAGTTGAATCAGTCCCAAAGGATTGGGCTTCAAAACCCGGACGGTCGGGTCCTCGGCACTCATGACGAAATCCGCTTCAAGATCCATGACCTTGAGTTTTTGGCTCGCAGGATAATCCGAGAAGACGCCAATCTTGATTCCCCTCGAGCGAAGCGTCTGAAAGACCTGTGTGAGGCCAGAGTAACGACAGGCCTTGAGGTACGACAAAGGGCGAACCTCAATCCATTCATGCACGATGGCAGCAATTTTTTCAGGGGATGTTCCAGTGGTCTTCGAGGTTCTTTCAAGCAGCCTCTCTTCAAAATTTTGCGTTTCCTCATGGCCCAGCTCTTCGCGTATCCGACGAAAATGCTTGAGGACCTTGACCGTTTCAAGAGAGCCTGAAGCCAGTGTATGTAGGAAGAGAGCGATCAGCATGCGAACCCGGAGTGGTCTTTGAGCGTAAAGGGTGCCATCGACATCAAAGACAACCAGTTCAATCGGCTTCCAGAATGGATCGTCATACTGCACGTGGGTATTCCTCAGGGCGATGGGCGTTGCTGTGCCTTAAACACCGAATTCTAGGTCAAGGGCTCTGGCGATGCGGCGGGTTTTTATCCAAAATCTACGCAAAGGACGAGATTGTGTACACTCTGCCCTTGAATAGTTCGATCTTTTCCCAATTCTGGAGAGACTCATGGCAGCGAATAAAGAATCAGGCGCGACCTCATCGACCGCAAAGGATTGGATCAAGAAAATTGATCAGTCGTCGATCGCAGATCTGCGTAAGCAATATCCGAAGGCCATCTGGCTCGTCGGCGGGATTGTTCTCCTTTCCCTGATCCTTTGATGGGATGTCCGGGCTTCCCGGACATCTGAAAGGAATCCCGGCCTCGTTTGCTCTCGCCGCGAGAGTTTGGGTTTTTTACGCCGTTTTTTTATCAGGAGGGTCTTGTGACGACGTTCATCATTTCAGGAAGCCGGGGGACGGATGATCCCACCATGGCAACGCTCCCCTTCATAGCAGCCAAGAGTGCAAAGGAGGCGGGACATGATGTTGTCCTCTGGCTTTGGAATGAAGCTGTCAGTCTGGCCCGTGAAGGGGTCGCCGATCACGTGACCGGTGTCAACCTGACGCCGCTTTCAGAGCTTCTGATGGCCGTTCAGCTCGCCGGTATTCCCATCTGGGTCTGCGGGGCCTGTGCTGTTGCCCGAGGGATCCAGCCGGGCGATCTGGTCGCGGGCTCTGAAATCAAGGCCATGCCTGAATACATTGCGGCGGTCGCTCAAAGAGAGCGGAACGTCGCGTTCTGAGTCTTCTCAGCCGCTACAGCTTAAAGACGAGGCGGAGCTCTGCGGTATGTTGCCGCTTCGGTGTGAGCTTTTTATCGTCATCGACCTGGTGAGCATACCGATGCTCACTCCTCTCTTTCTCAAAGCTGAATTCCGTATAGACCTCATCGGCCAGCTGACGAATCAGGAAGCCGGCCATTTGGAGAACCGCGTTCTCATTTTCGATGAGTTCATCAGCGCTCGGCGGCGTCACGGCCAAAGGAACGGAGAGACCCGGATATCGAATGATGACGGAGAAGGTGAACTCATTGGAGAGGGTTTCCACCTCAACCGTCTCCTTGCCTTCACCGTTATCGAGAAACAGCTCGTACTGCGTCAAAAGTTCAAAGACTTGCCAGGTTGCATAGATGGAGCGTTGCACCAGTTCTCGCGCAGCCCCCCAGCTTTTGCCCTGATGCTCTAAAAAGTCCGAGAGCACGCTCAGTGAGGTGTGCGAGGCATCGAAGGTCCGTCGCTCCCTTGTCGTGGATCCCAGTCTGAACAACATCGTCAGCGCCAGCGTTGAAAAGATCC
Source organism: Methylococcaceae bacterium (assembly GCA_044350805.1). GTDB lineage: Bacteria > Pseudomonadota > Gammaproteobacteria > Methylococcales > Methylococcaceae > UBA6136. The sequence goes on along the minus strand of JBILGU010000023.1, from coordinate 27,340 downwards.
CGATACTGACACTGGAAAATAGGATCGGCTGCAGCCAAGTGGGCGTGCTTGCCAAGAGTGCGGTCCCATGCGACTCAAAGTTGATCCCGAGCAGTATTCCAAAACCAATGGCAATGATTTTCCGGTTATCGAGGAGTCGGGAAGTAATGATCTGAAGGCCTGCCATCATTGTGAAGCAGCTGAGGAAGATCATGGCCGAACCCATCAGAACATCCGGCAACAGGGTCCAGAACAGAATCACCTTGGGCATGAAGGCCAAAAGCACGCTGAAAGCACCCAGCCAAAGGGCAATGTAGCGACTGGTGCATCCGGTAGCCGCTGCCATCGTCACGGCGCCTCCGCTGGAGGTAATGGGGACCCCGTGCAGGAGGGCGCTGACGACGTTGGTCAGCCCTTCGGCGACAATACCCCGCTGGATCTGGTTCATTTCGGGGCGCTTCCAGTCAGCATCATTGAATCGCTGGGAGGCGACGAGACCCCCAAAGGCGTGGAGCGCCAGAAAAAGACCGGTCATCATGATGGCAGGAAGACTTTGCTCGTCGATGCTCCAGTTGCCAAATGTCACCTGTGGTAGATAAAACCAGGGTGAATTCGCGATCATGGCCTGCGTGCTTTCTGGAATATGAACGGTCGCAAGGCAGGCCAGGAATCCTGTCGCAAGGCCAATAAAGGCAGAGAAAAGGTGGATAAACCCTTTGAACCAGACATTGGCCACAATCATGGTGCCCAGGGTTGCAATGAAGCCAATCCACTGTTGGTCCACGGTCAGTTCAAGATCTTTGGGGTCCAGGATCAGAGACAAGCCATTGTGGCCGAGTCCAAGTCCAATCAGGAGAACAGCGACACCTGCAACCTGCAGGTTAAAGATGCCGCGAAAGCGGTGGAAAACAAAACTGAAAAGAACCTGTGTGAGTCCGACAATCCCGACGGCCCCGAAAACCGCACTCAGTCCACCCGCCGTCTTCGCCAGGAGAAGTGCACCAAAGGTGGAGGAGGTGGCCTGCAAGGGACAAAACAGCCGGGCGCCAACGCCCCAGCGGCTGATCGTCTGGAGGACGACGCCGAAGCCCGATGCAAGCAGAGTCGCGGACATGAGTTGCATCGACTCATCAGCATTGAGCTGTAGGGTTCTTGCAAAGAACGGCGAGACCACGAGGTAAACCGAGAGGAATGAGAGTTGCTGCAATGCCATCGCTGCAGCAATGTGAACAGGGGGGCGATCATCGATCCAGTAGGTGATATGGTCAGGTTTTCGCATCGAATTGACGTTCCGGGGGCAATCGCAAGGTTGTGACCGTAAAATCGGGATAAGATTCGGACCAAGGTCCTTTCCGTTAAGTTTAACGTGCATCGCCCTTGAGGCGGATCATTTCTCGCTTTTTCTGGATCCACATGCGTTTTCAAACCCAACTTCTGCGCGTTGTTCTGCCGCTTTTGGCCTTGAGCATCTTAGGCTCGATCACGGCCATGGCCCTCTACTCAAGGGATGCCATGCTCGATCAGGCGGGAAGAGATGGCCAGCTTCTGGCCAGTGTCATCGGCCGCAGTATTGAAGTGAGTCAGAGGGTCGAGCGGGGTTCCGAAAACATCGTCTCCATGGATATGGTGGCAAGCGCGAAGATCATCAGCCAGTTCGTCGCCGTTGCTGAACAGTGCAAGGTTCCAACCAATGAGATCGCCGATCGCCTAACGACGATGGTGAGTGACGATGGCTTGAGTGAGATTCTGGTGACCGATGCGAATGGCAAGGCCTATCTGGATACCTCAGGTCAACGAGGATTCCAATTTCTGCCGGATCCCAAGGCGCAGCCGCAAGCCTCGCAATTCTATCGTCTGCTTTCGGCCAAAACCCCCCAGTCCGTCGTTCAGGGCGTGATTCCCCGGGAGGTCGATGGAAAGCCCTACAAGTATGTTGGCGTTTCCGGTGTGGATCACCCGCGCATCGTTCAGGTCGGTCTGGATGGCAGCATGCTGGATGTTCTGAATCAATCGATTGGGGTCCAGCAACTTCTGGATCACATGGTCAATGAAACCGTCATTTTTCGAATCTGGGTGGTGGATATCGGGGGTCGAGTCCAGCAGTTTGCCGATGATGAAGGGGATATGAGTCATCGGGCATTGTCAGATCAGGACTTCACGCTCTTGAGCGATGTGATCAATCAGGCGAATGCTAAAAGCCGTCTCGATGGAGACCACATTTCCGTGGCAGCCCCTCTGATGGCCAGTGCGCATTTGGATGAGGGTGTCTCCGAAGCTGCTCAAAGTAGCCGAATGACCGATTCGGTCCGAGGGGCGATTTTGATTCACATGTCGACAGGCGCTCTGGAGGAGCTGCTTTATCGAGAGCTTGGAATTGCGAGTCTTACTTCGGTTCTCTCTCTGGTCCTTGGTTTTCTGGTTCTGACCGGCTTTACCCGTCGGGTTCTTGCGCCCGTCGGAGAGGCGGTGGATGCTGCCGAGCAGGTGGCTGCGGGTGATCTTTCCGTAAAGCTCAAGGGGCACGGCAGCGATGAAATCGGAAAACTGAACTCCGCATTAGCCCGGATGGTGAGTCATCTCAACTCATTGATCGGGGAGGTGCAGCATTCGACCGGGCACCTGGCTCAGACGGTCGTTCAATTGAGTGAAATGTCTCGTAACCAAGGTGAAGGGGCGACCCGACTTAGTCTTGCCACGAATGAGATTGCCGCAGCGACACAGCAGATTTCGGCGACTTCAGACGAACTCCTCAACACCATGACCTCGGTCACGCATGTCACCAATGAGACCAGTCAGCTGGCCAATGAGGGTCAGGAGTCCCTGGGACGAATGGAGGTCGTCATGCGGGATTTGGTGGATGCCTCAAGTTCGGTCTCAAGGCGCCTTGGCATGATTGCTGAGCGCACGGAAATTATTGCCAGTGTAACAACGACCATTACCAAAATCGCCGATCAGACCAATCTACTGTCCTTGAACGCCTCCATGGAGGCTGATAAGGCCGGAGAGTACGGGGTGGGTTTTGCGGTTTTGGCCCGGGAAATTCGTCGACTGGCGGATCAAACGGCGCTCGCTACGCTGGATATTGAACAGATGGTTCAGGAAATGAAGGACGCGGTTTCGGGGGGGGTTAGCGAAATGCGACGCTTTGCCGAAAAGGTGGATCGGAGCGTCAAGGACACGCAGGAAAGTAATGGGCGGTTTTCAGAAATCCTCGACCGAGTGCGATTCATGCTTCCGCGTTTTGCAGAGGTCCATGAAAGCATGCGCTCACAATCCAGTGGTGCGCGGCAGATTCGTGACGCGATGGAAGGACTCAAGGATACCGCTCAGTCGACTCAGGCATCGGTCAGGGCTATGAGTGATGCGACTCAGCAGCTTGAAGGGGCGATCGAGAGCCTCAAGAAGGAAGTCAGTATTTTCAGGGTGCAATGAGCCTGAAGGGAATAAAGTCATAAAAAGACGATCTAAGTCCCAGTGTGGTCATCGGTTAAGATCAGTTTTGCCCCTTTCTCAAGGGCAGCCCTTGAGCCTCCTCGGAGATTTCCGGGTCGTATCTCTTAACCTGATCGGAGCACATATGAAGTCCGTCCTTTTTCCCATGCTCTCGGCGTCCCTCATTTTGGGTGGATGCTCAGCGACCACCAAGCCGACCCCTGCTTCTGCGCCTGAGAAGGTTTCCTGAAACAAAGAGGACATTCTTAGCGAGTTCGTCTGCGGGACGAATGTTCTCATTCGACACAAAAAGGGGCTCTACCTCGAGTCAGGCGAGGAACTGAAGAAACCGGATTACTCGGTGAAGGTCGTCACGAATGAGGAGGGTGGGTACACCACGCGTTACGATTACGATGAAAAGAACAATACGCTTTCGATTACTCATTCATCCCGTTACTACGGCGTGAGACCAACCGACATCGTCAAATGTAACTGAGAGGCCCTCTCCGGAAGGAACGTAAGGTCCGTCCGGAGAGGTGATGAACCGACTTAATGGGCCATCGCGAGATTGATCAATGCGCCCAGGCCGATGCGAAGTTCGTCCAGCGTCACGACCCCATCTTTGTCCAAGTCGAGGGCATCGAAGATCGCATCGGTGCCCAGCCACTCTTCGCGGGAGATGGTGCCATCTCCGTTGTGATCGTAGATTTGGAAGAGCTTTTCTGTGGCCTTTGCGGCCTTCGGCCCTTCTTCGAGCTGAAGGAGACGGTGGCTCAGAAGCTTCTCTGTATTTTCAAGCGCCTTGGTGAAGCCTTGAATGCCCTCAGCCAGCTTTTCGGAGGCCATCTTGTCTTCGGCATGCATCGCCCTGAAGGTGGCTTCGTCCATGGTGATCCGGGTTTCTGCTGAGGCGAGGGCCGCTTCAGGCGTGAGTTTTCTGACGATGGGCGTTGAATCCGCTTCAAGCTCGGCCAAAAGGTTAGGTGAAATGGTCAGAAGGTCACAACCGGCCAGTTCTTTAATCTCTCCCGTGTTGCGGAAGCTGGCGCCCATGATTTCGGTGCCATAACCGAATTTCTTGTAGTAGTGATAGATGCGGGTCACCGAAAGCACGCCCGGATCCTCCTGCGCGGCATAGTCCTTGCCGGTATCTTTCTTGTACCAATCGAGAATCCGGCCCACGAAGGGAGAGATCAGCCTGACGCCCGCTTCAGCGCAGGCCGCAGCCTGGTGAAGACCAAACAGAAGGGTCAGGTTGCAGTTGATGCCTTCCTTCTGAAGAGCCTCAGCCGCCTTGATGCCTTCCCAGGTCGAAGCAATCTTGATGAGGACTCGATCCGAATGGATGCCCGCTTCCCGATAGGCGGCGATAATTTCATGGGCTTTGGCAATGGTCTTTTCCGTATCGAAGGACAGTCGTGCATCGACTTCGGTTGATACGCGCCCCGGGACGATTTCAAGGATGTGAAGGCCAAAGGCGACGGCCAGACGGTCGAAAGCCAGTGAGACGACCTCGGTGTTACTTGCGTGAGCTCCCAGAGATTTCCGGGCACTCAGGAGCGTTTCATCAACCACTTCCTGATATTCAGGCATTTGTGCAGCGGCCGCGATTAACGAGGGATTTGTTGTCGTATCTCGCGGAGTGAACTTGCGAATCGCTTGAAAGTCTCCGGTGTCGGCAACGACCACGGTCAGGGCTCGAAGTTGTTCGAGGGTATTAAGGCTCATCGGCGGGCTCCATGGTGTAGTGATGGCGCAGGAGTTCTGCCCCGGTGCATAAGGTGGATAAAAGGATCGGCCGGGGCCGAATGACTCAGCCCTTCGTTTTAGCTTAAATTTGTTTCAAACAAGCACTTCGGTCAGGTGACGTTGTACCAAGATCGGCCATCCTCTGCGAGCAGATGGTCGGAGGCTTCAGGGCCGAAGGATCCCGCGGCATAGTTCGGGAAATTCCGGGGGGGCAGGGCCTGCCAGACATCGAGGATGGGCTGGATCAAACTCCAACCGGCTTCCACCATGTCAGCGCGTTGGAACAGGGTGGCATCTCCAAGCATGCAGTCCAGCATCAGGCGTTCGTAACCCGTATTGGGGGTCTGCCCAAAATAGTCCTTGTAGTTGAAGTCCATCTTGAGTGTGCCAAGTTTCATGGAAGGCCCTGGAATCTTGGCGCCATACTCGAGCGAAACACCTTCATCGGGCTGGATCCGGATGACCAACCGGTTGTCGCGCAGTTCATCAATGTCCGTGCTGTTAAAGAGCAGGAAAGGCGCCTTGCGGAAGGTGATCACGATATTGGTGTATCGCTGAGCCATGCGCTTGCCGGTCCGAATATAGAAGGGCACACCGGCCCAACGCCAATTGTCGACCATGAGCTTGAGGGCCACGAAAGTATTCGTGCTGGATTCGGGATTGACGTTGGGTTCTGAGCGATAGGCGGGACAGTCCTTGCCACCGAGCTGACCCGGGCCATACTGGCCACGAACCACCTGCGTCAGAACTTCTTCAGGGGTCAGGGTCTGGATGCCGCGAAGCAGCTTGGTCTGTTCATCGCGAACGGCGTTGGCTTCGAAGGAAACCGGAGGCTCCATGGCAGTCAGCGAGACCAGCTGCAAGAGGTGATTAGGGACCATGTCCTTCAGTGCACCGGCCCCTTCATAGTAGGAGGCGCGCATTTCGACACCGACGGTTTCTGCCGCAGTGATCTGCACATTGTCGATATAGCGCCGATTCCAGATGGGTTCAAAAATGCTGTTGGCAAAACGGAGCACCATGAGGTTCTGAACCGTTTCCTTGCCAAGATAGTGATCGATACGGAAGATCTGCCGCTCGCTCAAGATCTTCTTGATTCGCTTGTTGAGTTCGATGGCTGATGCCAGATCATGCCCGAAAGGCTTTTCAATGATGAATCGGCGCCAGTGGTCGCCCTCGTCCTTGGCCAGGCCCGCCTTGTCGAGCTGTTCGATGATTTCGCCAAAGAAATCAGGTGACGTCGAAAGATAGTAGAAATGCCGGTCACCGATTCCGAACTTTTCCTTCATCTCTGCACTGGATCTTCCGATCTCCTTGTAAAACCCGGGATCCTTGAAATTACCGCCAACGTAGCCAATCCGTTCCTCGAACCACTTCACCAGCTTTTCATCAACCTCATCTCCGGCATATTCCCGGATGGCATCCACCATGTTTTTTTGAAAAACGCCCGGTTCCAGAGGCTTTGATCCGGTCCCGATGATCGCAAAGCGCTCTGAGAGGAGGCCTTTCTGGGCGACGTTGTAGAGGGATGGGAGCAACTTCCTCTTGGCAAGGTCCCCGGTTCCCCCGAAGATCACCATGACACAATCATCTGCGGCACGATTTTGCAGACCAATGGGTGTAGCGCTATTAACGGTCATCGTCCAGTCTCCTCAGGGGGGCTTTAGCCCCAGAATCAAGCCATGAAAAAGTGATCATACGCCTCAGATAGTATTGAGACCCATGTTCATTTGTGAATTTTTATTTTTCCGGACAGAAGGTATCGGGCCATTATTAAAATACCGATACGGCCCAGGCCAACGGCATACGAGAGGTATCCCTGGTGGATGCGTTCCCAGGTCTTCTTTTGGCCGTCAGGACCTTCCGTTCGGGCGATATTTTCCAGAAACAGCACGATGGCATCCCGCGCCCTTCGGGCGTGACCTGAGGCCAAATTGTCAATCGAGAGGTGCAGTTCGGCGATCAGGGGATCGATTCCGGCCTTTCTCAAGGACGCGATGACCCGCTGATAACCGGATCCCAGCCCGCTGAGTTCAATCGCAAGGTTCAGCCCCAGGCACTCCGGCTCAAATTTCGTGTAGTGCCAACCCATGGCGACCATATAGGAAGGAAAGTCAAAGGCAGAGGAATGAATCCTTGCATCCTTGACGAAAGCGGGGTCGCCAATCTTTGGAAGATGCACATCGAGAGACGCCATCAGACGTCTATAGATGCGAGGATGATTTCGAGCGGGATCACCGTTACCCAGTTCATCTTCGTGGATTTTCATCAGTTCGAGATGCCAGGGTTGGGGTGAACCTGGAGTAGACGCAACGCCGGAAAGCCAGGCCCCATCGACCAAAACGGCAGGGCTGAGTTGCGTCAAGGTCCAACGCCAATCCTCTCGCGTGAGATCGACTGAAAAAGAACGGCGATGGGGCGTCCTCAGCGCGGCAGCATGACGCTCCTCTAGAAACTGATCCAGTCGATCCGGCGAATAGTCAAAGGGCTTGGGAGCGACCCTCAGGTGCTGCAGTTGTCGGGTCCTTCGGAGGATGCGATGGATCAGCGCGAGTCCTTCCCCCGGAAGTTCCGCCGCATTTTCCGCGGACACCAGATGATGAAAAAGATCCCGGTTTCCCCTGATTCGTGGGGCCACGGGATGAGGGTCACTCAAGCGTTGTGCCTGACGCAGCTTGGGTGATGCGGGGACTGTTTTGTCTGAGGCTGATTCGGGCGATGCGATCCATGCTGAAGCGGCCTTAAGGTCCGCCTCGTCAAACACGCCGAACATCGGTCCACCAAAATCCATCGCCTTGATCAGGCGGCTTCCAAAAGGGCAGGCCTGGTCGATGAATGGGGATTTTTCAAGGGCCTTCAGGATCGGTTCCGGGCTCTTGCCATGGTTTTCAAACCAGTCATCGAGGGAGAGGTCCTCCAACTGAATTTTTGAGTGATAGCCTTTGGCTGCCGAGGCTTTCTCCGCGACGATTCGAGCAAAGGCCTCGCGATGCGTTAGCGCGGCTCTAAAGTCCCCCGGTTCCGAAAAGACGCTCAGCGCTGCCGATCGGTAAAGCGCAAAACCTTGCCGAATCCGAGTTGCATCGACGCCGGTTTCCAAAGCGGTTGTCTGGGCGGCTAAGGCGCGTTGATGTTGCGCGATCTGAGGCGGCGTCCCTTGCAGTTTCATGGACTCATGGGCCAGGGTCACTCCCAAAATTTCAGGGAGGAATCGACGTGGAAAGTGACGCAGGGTCAGAAGGTCTGAACACAGTCCAATGGCTCTCGGGTGGTTCTGGCCGCGATGCAAGAAATCAAGGCCCCTGATCCGCGTGGGATCATCCAGCGAGCGACAATAGATCTGGTAGAGCATGCCCTCAAGAATTCCCTCGGCCGCCTCGGGGCGTGCCATCCGGCTGAGCCAGAGCGGCGCGATGGATCTGACCGGCAGCCAGTCCTTCTCCAAGCGATGGGCGTCCATAGCGGCATGGCCGTTCGGCGACCAGAAAGCCTCAAGGTCGCCGTCGAAAGCCGATGTCGATTCCAGGTGTTCAGCCAGGACTTGAAGTCCCTCCGCCAGAGCCGCTTTGGTCGGTGTGGGTCGGAAAAGGGCAAGCGCAAGATCAAAGGATGGCATCAGGCACCAGAACCTTTCATGAACAAGCGATTGCCAATGACCAGGACATCAAGACCTGATCCCAGAAAGACGGCAAAGGCATCCTCGACCGAGTGAACGATGGGCTTCCCCATCACGTTGAAGCTGGTGTTGAGGAGCAGGGGAACGCCTGTTCGATCATGAAATGCGGAAATCAGGCCGTGGAAGTCGGGATTTCTTCGCGAGGTGACTGACTGAAGTCGGCCCGTCCCGTCCACGTGAACCACCGCCGGGACCCGCGCCCGAACCTCCGGGCGAAAACGGAGGGTCCTGTCCATGTAGGGCGTGTCTTGGTAGGCTTCAAAGTATTCGGGTCCATGCTCATGCAGAATGGAGGGTGCATAGGGCCTGAAGCGTTCGCGAAATTTCACGATGCGATTGACGCGATCCATCATCGCGGGATCTCTGGGATCAGCCAGTATGGATCGGTGCCCGAGGGCGCGAGGGCCGAACTCAGCCCGTCCCCGCATCCATCCGATGATCTGGCCATGCGCCAGAAGATCAGCCGTTCGAGCCCAAAGATCGGTGTCCTCCAGCTCCTCGACATGGAGGCCACTGAAGCGCGCAAAACGGTCGACGGCGGCGGCATTGACCGAGCTTCCAAGATAGGGTGAAAGCGCCTCCCTTCGAGCCGGTGCACCCGGGTGATCTTCATGGAAGGCCAGAAGAGCCGCGCCAAGGGCGGTTCCGTCGTCTGCGGGAGCCGATGGCACGTGGAGGGCTTCAAAGGGGGTGTTGAGAAGGAGTTGGCCGTTGGTCACGGAGTTGAGGGCGCAGCCCCCTCCAAGAGCCAGATTTCCCGAGACGCCCTTGACCCTGAAGGCTGAGAGGAGGGCGTTGACGGTCTCCATGAAAAACTGCTGACCGGTGTGTGCAAGGTCAGCCACGGTCTCAGGGGGCGCGTCGGCGCGCCGCCGGTAGCGCTCAAGGGCTCTGAGATCCTTGAAGAAAGTTCTGCGGTCCTGGTGAAGGTTGAAACCTTCGACGCGGATCAGTTGGCGGAAACGTTCCAGAAGCTCGGGATCCGTCTTGCCATAAGAGGCAAGCCCCATCACTTTCCATTCTTCACCGGCCATCCAGTCGAATCCGCACAACTCGGTCAGCTTCATGTAAAAAAAGCCGAGGCTCTGGGGTCCTTTGGACTGATAGAGCGGACGAATCCGGCCCTTTTCGTATTCAAAGAAGGCCAGAGAGCCGGATTCGCCATAGGAATCAATGACCGCGCATGCCGCATCCTCGAAGGGGCTACCATAGGCGGCTAATGCCGCATGCGTCAGATGATGGTCGAAGTGCCGAAATTCGATGGCGACGCCGCCAAAGTGGTGACGCAGTGTTCGGGACAGAGTAAGCCCCGCCCGTTTGAGGGCCTGATGCTGGAGAGACTGCATGTAATTGATCTCCCAGGTCGGGAGGCAGGCCGCAAGCTCTCGCCCCCGGTACTGAAGGATCCCCCGAGGCGTCAGCCAGCCCATGGTCTGGGCCAAGCGCTCATACCAGGGCCTTCGCGCCTTCCAGTTGCTGGCAATCACGAGTCGATCGACATCGCCGGCGTAGTCGAGGAGCAGCCGAGGCAGGGTGAAGGGATTATCCGGCTCCATGTTGATGCCGCGCTTGTACTGGAGCGGGCGTTCAAGCGCTTCGGCAAAGAGTACGCGGCCTGTCCCGTCGACTAAAGCGACGGCAGGATCATGATAGGTGGAACCAAGCCCAAGGTAGACTGTCGGACCGAGGGTGGAATAGCCCTTAGCCATGGTGTTGTGAAGAGCGCTTCATGGAGCTTGGCGGGTACCGGAGCAGTGCAGGGTGTGAATTGAGGTGCATGTTAAAGCTTTCTTCCTGGCGGGTATGACCTTTGCGATGAAACGAAGTTCGATTTCAGGGCGGTGCTCATGATGGGCGCTCTTTCGGATGTCCAACAGTCCAAAGCGATAGGGATTCCCTGGTGGTGGGGTTTCGGGATGGCCCTGATCCTGCCGCTGTGTCTGTTGGGTTTCCTTCTCACAGGCCCGCATGATGCCGAGGCGGCGCTGCTCTGGCTTCTGCCGGTTCCCTGTCTGATCGCTCTTGATTGCCTTTCCGGCGCTGAGCGTCGCAGGGTTCCCTCTGCCCATGCCGAACCTTTCCTGTCGTTCATTTTGGCCACGATCGCGGTGCTTGCGCCACTTAACCTCTGGGCGCTGGGTGCTTTTGTCGCGAAATTACCCGAGGCCCTTGTTTCACGGGAGTGGTGGGTCATCGGCACAGATCTTGTGGCACTCCGCATGCTGGGGGGGACCACCTTGTGTTGTTCGGTGATCGCTCCGGCGCATGAATTGATGCATCGACGGCCACGATGGGTTCGCCGGGTGGCCCGGGGTCTCTTGATTTTGGTCTTTTCGGATGTTTTTTACTTTGCGCATGGGGGTGGTCATCACCGCCACCTGGGTCAGTCCCAGGATCCTTCCACCGCCTGTCTGGGTGAATCCTATCCGGAATTTTTCAGGCGCTCCTTGATCACCCAGTGGCAACAGGCCTTCAGTCTGCATCCGAAGGCTTTTCGCCGAGGGGTCTTGCTTCAATTGTTGCTGGTTCTGGCTTATGGTCTTCTTTTTGGTGCTGCCGCCGCGTTGGTTTGGCTCTACCTCAGCTGGGTCGCGATTCGATTGCTTGAGGCGGTGAATTATTTTCAGCACTACGGATTGACGGCCGAGAGTTCTCTGGCCCATCACACCGCCTGGCGGTGCGATGGAGCGGTCAGTTATTTTCTTTTTTTAGGGCTCACCCGGCATGCCGATCATCATCGACGGCCGATGGCGCCTTTTACGGAGCTCGCTCCGGGAGATGAGGGGCCTGAACTTCCCATGGGCTATCTCGGGACGGCGGTCTGGGTTAAAAACCACAGCCGAAGTTACGGCCTTTTTGCCCGAAAACGGTTGGAAGCCCTGACTCTCTGCGGGGAGGGTCAACCGATCAGTTAGGCGCATAATGACGATACAAAATTGTCATTGAAAAACAGGCGTTTTACCCCCTTTCAGGCCTATTCAGTGTCTTGATGTGCTTGAGACAATGCAGCGGTGTTTCATTTGTTCCGCTGGGCCGGTTAGGTGGTATCTCCCATGTTCAAGCGCTCCTCCCTTGCCGCAGGGCTCCTCGTCCTTTTTTCCGGACTCTTGCAGGCGGCAGGTTCGCAATCTGACTGGTCACGCTTTCTCGATCAGGCCGGGTTTGGACCCACACCCGCTGAGACGGATGCCTGGGCCCAGCAGGATCCCCTGGCCTGGATCCAAAGTCAGGCGGCGTTACCGCCAACGCTTTATCCCAGTCTTCTCCCCTATCCCTCAAGCTCCCAAACCGGCTGTCCGGGAACAGGGATGGTCTATACGGCCTGTATTACCCAGAACTACACCATGTATCCCTTGCAGGTGCAGTTTTTCCAGAATGCGCTCCTCTCACCGGACCAGCTTCGCCAGAAGGTCGCTTTCAGCCTGAGCCAGATTTTGGTGGTCTCGGGAAACAAAGTACGCCAGCCGAGCAGCATGAGCCCGTATCTGAATGTTCTGGTCAACGGAGCGCTCGGAAATTTCAGGGATCTTCTTCAGAACGTGACGCTGAATCCCGCCATGGGGCAATACCTCGATATGGTGAACAGCGATCCTGCGAGTTCTAATGGGATCGTCAAACCCAACGAGAACTACGCTCGTGAGGTTCTGCAGCTTTTTTCCTTGGGGCTATACCTGCTGAATCCGGATGGAAGCCCGGTGCTGGACGGTTCAGGTCAGCCGATTCCCGCCTACACGCAGGAGATCATTGAAGGCTTTGCTCGGGCCTTTACCGGCTGGACCTATGCCACACCGCTCGGAGCCACACCGCAGCGACACAATCCGCAGTACTTTCAGGCCCCCATGGAGGTGTACCGGAGGAATGGCCAGGATGCCAATCATGACCATGGCGCAAAGGAGCTTCTGAACTATTCGGGTGCGGTCTACCCGACGCTTCCCGCCAATCAGGATGCAACCCTCGATCTTTCTCAGGCGCTCGACAACATCTTTTATCACCCTAACGTGGGTCCTTTCATCGGGAAGCAGCTGATTCAGCATCTGGTGACCAGCAATCCCAGTCCCGCCTATATCGCGAGGGTGACGGCGGTCTTCAACAACAATGGTCGGGGGGTTCGCGGCGATCTTTTGGCAACCGTCCAGGCCATCCTGACGGACCCTGAGGCGCGCGGCGCCCCCATGGATGCGGTCAGCTTTGGAAAGCTTCGAGAACCTGCGCTTTTCCTGACCGCATTTCTGAGGGCGACGAATGGGGTCAGTGATGGCATCTTGAATTCAAGAATTCAGTCCATGGGGCAGGATCTTTTCAAATCGCCCACCGTTTTTAACTACTACCCCCACGACTTTACGATTCCAGGCACATTGATTCAGGGGCCAGAATTCGGAATTGCCTCGACGGCCGCCCTGATTTCGCGGGCCAACCTGATCAATACGCTGGTTTATTCAAAGATCAACAGCTCAGGCGTCGGGACGTCGATCTCGTTCTCCATGCTGGATCTTTTGGCTGCAAAGTCGGACGCGACGGCACTCTTGCAGTATCTCAATACCTATCTTCTGCGTGGCAGCTTGACCAGCGATGTGGAATCCCGGATCAAAAATGCACTGGTCTGCCTCAAGCCATCGGCCGGCACCTGCACGAATGGCCATGCAAGGGCTCAGACGGCTCTTTACCTGATGGCCACCTCATCGCTCTTCCAGGTTCAGAGGTAATCTCCATGAATCGCCGACAGTTCATCCTCCGCTCCAGTCATGCGCTGGGAGCCACCGCACTTCTCTCTGGTCTGGGTCAGTTGCATGTAGCTGAGGCCGCTGACTACAAGGCCCTGGTCTGCGTCTTTCTTTTTGGCGGCAATGACGGCAACAACACCTTGATTCCCATCGATACGCAAGGCTATGAGCAATATGCGGCCGTCCGTCCCGTCAGCTCCAACCTGAATATTCCGCAGAAAAGCTGGCTACAGATCGGTGCTTCTGACAAAAGCTTTGGACTTCATCCAAGCCTTACCGGAATCCAAGGGCTCTATAACCAGGGAAGCCTGGCCTGGGTGGCCAATGTGGGAACGCTGGTGCAGCCCACCACACGGAGCCAATACGCCGCCCAAAGTGTTCCGGTCCCGAGTAATCTTTTTTCGCACTCCGATCAGCAGTATCAGTGGCAAACGGCCACGACATCGGCTTCCCCGAGTCCCACGGGGTGGGGTGGGCGCCTTGGGGATTTGTTGGCACCGATCTACAACGCAGGCAGCACATTCCCGATTCTTGCGAACTTGAATGGGGTCTCGATTTTTACCCGAGGACTCTCGGCCGGTGTGATTTCCCCGGGGCCCTCAGTGCTCCAGGGGTTTGGTTCAGGTGCCTCGGACCAGGCGCGATATACGGCCTTGCGGGAGATTCAGGCACTGGGTTCAGGATTCAGCCTCGTCAATGCCCTCAATGGCATGACAGGGAGGGGGATTGATGCCACAAACCAGTTGAATCAGGCGCTGACCCTGCAATCCGCCCTGACGACAACCTTTCCTGGCAGCAGCCTGGGTAATCAGCTCAAGAGCATTGCGAACATGATTGCGGCGCGGGGGACATTGGGGACTTCACGCCAGATTTTTTTCTGTGGCATCAATGGGTTTGATACCCATGCCAACCAGCTTTCCACGCAAGCCAATTTGCTCGCAGATCTCGATGCATCGCTTAAGGCCTTTTACAGCGCGACCGTGGAGTTGGGTGTTGAGAGTGCGGTCACCACATTCACGCATTCCGATTTTGGCCGGACCTTCCAGCCGACCGCAGGCGGTGGATCTGACCATGCCTGGGGCAACCATCATCTGGTGATGGGGGGGAGTGTCCGGGGCGGAAGTCTTTACGGTCAGTATCCGACGCTTAAGGTTTCAGGTCCGGATGACGCTGACAATGAAGGGCGCTGGGTGCCGACGACGTCTGTCAGTGAATTCGTCTACCCCCTGATTCGATGGTTTGGCGCCACCAACCCGGGGGACGTCCTCCCGTCGCTTTCAAACTTTAACGTGGGAAGAAGCGACTTGAACTACCTGTGAGAGGTCGCTTTAGGAATCAAAGCGGCTTTCCCACCATCCGGTGGATTTTTCCTGCGAGGAACCCGCCCCAAAGGGGGGCCACCCAGAACACCCAAAGCTGGGTTAACGCCCATCCGCTGGCCCAAAGCGCAGGACCTGTGCTGCGTGCTGGATTGACGGAGAGGTTGGTGAACGGAATGCCGACCAGATGGATCGCGACCAGGGTGAGCCCAATTGCAAGTCCTGCAAATCCGGATGCTGCCCGGCCATCGGTGGCGCCGAGCACCACGAGGACAAAGAAAAACGACAACATGGATTCAGCCAGGAGGGCGGCAACCAGACCGAAGCCGCCCGGTGAATGCTCGCCATAACCATTGGCGACATGCGCCAGAGCCTCTTCCATTCCGGGCATCCCGAGCGTCAGAAGCTTGAGGGTCCCTGCGCCAATCAGGGCGCCTGAGACTTGAGCGATCACATACCAGGGAAGATTTTGGCGCGGAAAGCGTCTTGCGGCCACAAGGCCCATCGTCACGGCAGGATTGAAATGGGCACCGGAAATGTGGCCCAGGGCATAAATGCCACCCATCAGCGACAATCCGAAGGCGAGCGCAATGCCGACGCCTCCAAGGCTGGGTCCTGCAAAGGCCGCTGCCCCGCACCCTCCGATCACAAGCCAAGCGGTCCCAAGGGCCTCGGCGGCGCATTTGCGTTTCAGATTCATAAAGGGGGTGACTCAAGGGGAAAGGGGAGCATAATTCTATCCCGGACACGGTCTTTGATGGCGATTTGCCCCTCATGGGTGCCATATTTAGCATGTGATGCCGTTGGTGAACGCGCTATCAATGGAATCTGGCAGACAGGCTTGTCTATAATCCGACATTGTCCCGATTGCTTTTGCGATCGTCCTTTACGCCAAGGGTGCAGTCCTCCGAATGAATCAGAACCTCCAGTTGCAACACGATTCCGATCCAGAAGAAACCCGCGAATGGCTTGATGCCCTCGCATCCGTCATTGGTAGTGAGGGCATTGAACGTGCCCACTTCCTGATCGAGAACCTGGTGGATCAGGCCCGAAGGGCCGGGGCCAACCTTCCCTACAAGGCCAATACGGCGTACATCAATACGATCCCTTCCCACATGGAGGCCCGCCTGCCGGGTGATGCCACCATTGAAAATCGGATCCGCTCCTATATTCGCTGGAACGCGATGGCCATGGTCGTTCGGGCGAATCGCCGATCAACGGAGTACGGCGGACACATTGCCAGTTTCGCCTCTGCTGCCACCCTCTACGATATCGGCTTCAATCATTTCTTCCGGGCGGCCAGCAAGGACTTTGGTGGGGACCTGGTTTATTTCCAGGGGCATGCCGCACCGGGGATATACGCCCGCGCCTTCCTTGAGGGGCGTTTGAGCGAGGAGCAGCTTGACTTCTTCCGCGCGGAAATCGAAGGGAATGGCAAGGGCTTGAGCTCTTATCCGCATCCCTGGCTGATGCCGGATTTCTGGCAGTTCCCCACCGTCTCCATGGGGCTGGGTCCGATCATGTCGATCTACCAGGCTCGCTTCATGAAATATCTTGAGGATCGGGGCATCCTCAGCACCGCGGGTCGCAAGACCTGGTGCTACTGCGGTGATGGCGAGATGGATGAACCGGAATCTCTGGGTGCCATCGGTCTTGCGGGCCGCGAAAAGCTGGATAACCTTGTTTTTGTCATCAACTGCAACCTCCAGCGTCTCGACGGCCCGGTCCGTGGCGATGGCAAGATCATTCAGGAGCTGGAAGCGAATTTCCGCGGTGCAGGCTGGAATGTGATCAAGGTCATCTGGGGCTCCCAGTGGGATCCGCTTCTGGCCAAGGACACCAAGGGCTTGCTCAAGAAACGAATGGAAGAGGCGGTGGATGGCGAATACCAGGCCTACAAGGCCAAGGGCGGCGCCTATACCCGCGAGCATTTCTTCGGCAAATACCCCGAGCTCAAAGAGATGGTCTCCAACATGACCGATGAGGACATCTGGCGCCTCAATCGGGGTGGCCATGATGCCCACAAGGTCTATGCGGCCTATCATGCAGCCGCCCAGCATACCGGTCAGCCGACGGTGATCCTGGCCAAGACCGTCAAAGGCTATGGGATGGGGCCTGTCGGCGAAGGTCGTATGTCGACCCATCAGCAAAAAAAGCTGGATGATGCATCCATCCGAGCCTTCCGTGATCGTTTCAGTATTCCGATTGCCGATGACAAGGTCCCCGAGGTTCCGTATTACCGGCCACCGGAAGACAGTGCCGAAATGCAGTACATGCGTGCCCGTCGGGAGGCTCTGGGCGGCCCCATGCCGCAGCGTCGCCGCGAAGCGCCGCATATCCAGGTTCCGGACCTTCAGCTCTTTGAAGCCATGCTCAAGAGCAGCGAAGATCGTGACATGTCAACTACCATGGCCTTTGTCCGCATCCTGACCCAGCTGCTCAGGGACAACAAGGTCGGCCGTTATGTGGTCCCCATCGTTCCAGACGAAGCCAGAACCTTTGGCATGGACAGCCTGTTTCGTCAGTACCGGATTTACTCTTCGGTCGGACAGCTCTATGAGCCCGAAGATTCGGACAGTGTCATGTACTATCGCGAGGACAAGACCGGTCAGATTCTCGAAGAAGGCATCAACGAAGCCGGAGCCATGTGTTCCTGGATTGCTGCGGGGACGGCTTACAGCAATCATAACGTTCAGATGATCCCTTTCTACATCTATTACTCGATGTTTGGCTTCCAGCGCATCGGCGATCTGATGTGGGCTGCGGGCGATATGCGGGCCAAGGGTTTCCTCGTCGGGGGAACCGCTGGCCGGACGACGCTCGCGGGCGAAGGTCTTCAGCATCAGGATGGGCATAGCCTTCTCGGCATGTCAGCCATCCCGAACTGCGTGGCTTATGATCCTTGCTACGCCTATGAACTGGCGGTGATCATTCAGGATGGGATGCGCCGAATGTATCAGGACGGTGAGCAGGTGTTCTACTATCTGACCGTCATGAATGAAAATTATGCCCATCCGGCCATGCCGGAAGGTTCCCGCGAGGGGATCGTCAAGGGCATGTATCGCATTCGAGAAGCAGGCAAGTCTGCCAAGATCCAGTTGCTGGGTGCGGGAACGATCCTTCGCGAAACCCTGGCTGCTGCAGATATCCTCAAGCGCGAGTTCAAGATTGACGCCGATGTTTGGAGTGTCACCAGCTTCAATGAACTCCGTCGTGATGGCATCGACAAGGAACGCTGGAATCTTATGCACCCTGACAAGCCGCGAAAGATCAGCTACGTCGAGGAGCAGTTGGCACCGACCAAGGGTCCGATCGTGGCCGCCTCAGACTATATGCGGACGGTGGCTGACCAGATTCGCCCCTATGTGCCCAGAAGTTACTCGGTGCTTGGCGCTGATGGCTTTGGTCGAAGTGATCGCCGATCTGAACTTCGCCGGTTCTTCGAAGTGGATCGAAACTACATTACGCTCGCAGCGCTGAAGGCCCTGGCCGATGCCGGCGAGATTCCTGTGAAGGTCGTGGCCGAAGCCGTCAAAAAGCTTGGTATC
Organism: Methylococcaceae bacterium; assembly: GCA_044350805.1. Taxonomy (GTDB): domain Bacteria; phylum Pseudomonadota; class Gammaproteobacteria; order Methylococcales; family Methylococcaceae; genus UBA6136. The sequence continues at coordinate 8,916 of JBILGU010000023.1, read as the reverse complement.
GATCCCGAAAAGCCCAACCCGCTGACCGTCTGAGGCAATCCATGGCAGCTGCTCTGAAAGAAGTCCACGTCCCTGATATCGGTGACTTCAAGGATATTGAGGTCATCGAAGTTCTGGTCAAGCCGGGCGATGTGGTCAAGCCGGAAGACTCCCTGATTACGCTGGAAAGCGACAAGTCGGCGATGGAGGTGCCATCTCCTTTGGGGGGTGTGGTTTCGCGCCTCGACATCAAGGCCGGTGATCGGGTCAGCAAAGGCTCGCTGATTCTGGTGCTGGAGGTTGAAGAGGGGAAGGCGGCTGTTCCTGAGGCGGCGCCACAAGCGCCAGCCCCTGCCAAGGCAGCGCCCGCTCCGACCCCCGTGGCCGCTCCGGAGGCGGTGACGGCCCCCGTCGCTGTTGCGCCTCAGACCGTCGAGGTTCCTGGCGGCATTGAGGAGATTAAGGTTCCTGATATTGGCGATTTCAAGGACATCGAGGTCATTGAAGTGCTGGTGAAGGCGGGGGATGTCATCCGTCAGGAGGACTCTTTGGTCACTCTTGAGAGTGACAAGTCCGCCATGGAGCTGCCTTCGCCAAAGTCCGGAGTGGTGCGTGAGGTCAGGCTCAAGGCCGGTGACCGGGTCAGCCAGGGCGCTGTCATTCTGGTGCTTGAAACGGCTGCGACGGTTGTCGCTGTGCCCGCGGCATCTGTGCCGGCTCCCGCAGCAGCGGCCCCGGCCCCGGCCCCGAAGGCTGCGACACAGGTCCCCCAGGCGCCCGCGGCCCCGGTTGAGGCCGCTCCAGATGGCGCTCAGCCTCACGCCAGTCCGGCGATTCGCAAGTTTGCGCGGGAGCTTGGCGTTGATCTTACTCGGGTCAAGGGGACTGAGCCCAAGAACCGCATTTCCCGAGAGGATGTTCAGGGATACGTCAAGGCGACGCTGACCCAAATCCGGGAGGGTGGGGCGGGCTCATCGGGTCTTGGATTTGCCTTCCCGGCGCTCCCCGAGATCGATTACAGTCGTTTTGGGCCCGTCGAAAGCCAGGGGCTGACCCGAATCCAGAAGCTCTCGGGGCCGAATCTGCATCGAAACTGGGTCTCGATCCCGCATGTGACTCAGTACGATGATGCGGATATCACAGAGCTCGAGGCGTTTCGCGTTTCTTTGAAAGCCGAAGCTGAGAAGCGCGGCGTCAAGCTCTCGTTCCTGCCTTTTGTCATGAAGGCCGTGGCCTCTGCATTGAAGGCCCATCCGACTTTCAATGCCTCGCTGAATCCGGCGGGGGATACCCTCATTCTCAAGAAGTACTTCCACATCGGGGTTGCCGTCGATACGCCCGAGGGCCTGGTCGTTCCGGTCGTCCGCGATGTTGATCAGAAGAGTCTTTTTGAAATCGCGCAGGAACTGTCTGAGCTCAGCCAGAAGGCCCGAAACAAGAAACTTCGGGGTGGAGACATGGAAGGCGGCTGCTTTACCATCTCCAGTCTTGGAGGCATTGGGGGGACAGCCTTTACGCCCATCATCAATGCGCCTGAAGTCGCGATCCTGGGTCTTTCCAAGAACCAGATGAAGCCCGTGTTTGAGAATGGGCAGTTCGTGCCCCGGCTCATGCTGCCCTTGTCGCTGTCCTACGATCACCGGGTGATTGATGGGGCGGAAGGCGCGCGCTTCATTGTGCATCTGAGCCGAACCCTCAAGGACATGCGTAGGGTCCTGCTTTAAAACACTGTCATCCATTACCTGAGGCAACGTCTCACCATGAGCGCAAGCGATTCCCTCCACGCCGAAGTTTTGGTTCTCGGCGCTGGCCCCGGTGGTTATACCGCTGCATTTCGGGCCGCAGATCTTGGCAAAAAGGTGGTTTTGGTCGAGCGGTTCCCGACCTTAGGCGGTGTTTGCCTCAACGTGGGCTGCATCCCTTCAAAAGCGTTACTCCACTCTGCGCAGATCATTCATGAAACAGCGGAAAGTGCCTCAACCGGGGTCTCTTTCGGGGCGCCGGTCATCGATCTTGATAAAGTTCGCGACCACAAAAACCGGGTGGTCAAAACCTTGACCATGGGTTTGACCTCCATGGCCAAGCAGCGCGGTGTCACCGTGATTCAGGGGCTTGGAACCTTTGCGTCCGATAAATGCCTGGAGGTGACTGGGCCTGAGGGAACGTCAAAGGTGACATTTGATCATTGCATCATTGCCGTGGGGTCACAGCCCGTGAAGATCCCAATCTTTCCTCATGGGGATCCGCGGCTGATCGATTCCACCGGTGCGCTGGAACTCAAGGACATCCCGAAGCGCCTCCTCATCATCGGGGGCGGTATCATCGGTCTTGAAATGGCCACGGTCTATCACGCCCTGGGTTCCGCCATTACGGTCGTCGAACTGATGGACCAGCTGATTCCCGGCTGTGATGCAGACCTGGTGAAGCCCCTGCACCAGCGAATTGCCAAGTGGTACGACAATATTTACCTCAAGACCAAGGTCACTCGGATCGAGGCTAAGGCGGAAGGTTTGGAGGTCTTTTTTGAAGGCGAGGGAGCTCCGGCTTCCGACACTTTCGACAAGGTGCTTTTGGCTGTGGGTCGCCGTCCGAACGGGGGGCTGATCGGTGCCGATAAGGCCGGTGTCACGGTGGATGAGCGAGGCTTTATCCCCGTGGATCGGACCCAAAAGACCAACGTGCCGCATATCTTTGCCATTGGTGATGTGGTTGGGAACCCGATGCTGGCCCACAAGGCCACCCATGAAGCCAAGGTCGCGGCGGAGGTCATTGCAGGCCATAAATCCGCGTTCCAGGCCCTGACGATTCCTTCGGTCGCCTATACGGATCCCGAAATTGCCTGGATGGGACTCACCGAGACGCAGGCTAAAGCCCAAGGCATTGAATATGAAAAGGCGACCTTCCCCTGGGCAGCCAGTGGCCGCGCGTTGGGGGTTGGTCGTCGAGAAGGTTTGACGAAGATGATCGTCGACAAGGAGACGAAACGCATTCTGGGGACAGGTATCGTCGGCCCTAGTGCCGGTGAGCTGATTGGCGAATCGGTGCTGGCCCTCGAGATGGGGGCTGATGTGGAGGACATCGCATTGACGATCCATCCTCACCCTACACTCTCAGAGACGTTCCCCTTCGCAGCGGAAATGATCGAAGGGACCATTACGGATCTCTATATCAAGAAATAATCGGCCAGATTTCACCTGACGTAAAAAAAAAGCCCCTATCGATAGGGGCTTTTTTCTTTTCTGATACCTTCCTACCTATTGTGCTGTACCGCCTAAATATGGGTTTGTCTTGAGGTCGTTGTTATTCATAAAATTCGGCACCTTATTGATGTTCCCGGCCCAGGCGCCTTTGAGCAGAACATTGACAGGATTCTGTGACGCAGAAATAGTGAGTCCCTTATCATTAATATTGTAGGAAGCTGGCATGGTTGCCGTATGAGCATGGTAGTGGTAGCCCATGCCGTCATGGTTGTGGCCGCCAAACGCATCCAGGGCGGTGCTGTAGCCGAGCAGGGAGCTATCCTTACCGTCCCGGTAGACCCCGAATAACGCAACCCCGTCAAAACCAAATCCAATCAAGGGGGGATGGGTTCTTCCAACGTAATCACTGTCGTTATAGAGCGTGACGATGCTCTGTCCCGTTTTAAAAGCATCGGCATGACAGTGAGGGCCTCCGCCACCCTGTCCGATATGACAACCGTAGGTCGAAAGCTCACCCTTCCATTGCGAGGGGATTAGAGTGTTATTGAGGACAGGGAAGATGATCGATCCGTCAATCAGAACACCCATGTCGGCGATGCTGGCATAGTTATAATTATCATAGGCAGGGCACGTAGCAACGGGCGATCCAGATTGACCGCAGCCGCTGTCCGTCACCAAATTCACTCGCCAACCACCTGCCGATGTCATGGCATTGTCGGTGACATTCGTCACCTGGCCATAATCTTTCATAGGGATCTGTATGATTTTATAGTCGAGGTTGGCGTACCGCGTTACAGGCGTTGAAGCGCCACCGGGGCCCAAGAAGGGCGGCCCTGGAATATCCAATAGACCGTGGGGTGAGCCCGGATTGGTGTAGGTCACGATGTTCATAAATGGGTGATAGAGGCCTTGCGAGTCCTTTTCGTTCGTAAAGTAGACGAACGGGACCAGGTTTTGTCCCGGCACCCCATCCGCAACGGCGTCACTGGCCAACTTTCCGGCCAACGCCGCGTCTCGAAAGGCCGTGTAAAGATCCGTTGCGTAGCGAAGATTCGCTCCCTGCGCAGCCAGCTTGGCCGGTATCGACACCAGGTAGCTATCCGCACTGACCTTGGTCTCTGCATTGCTGCCTGCAGCAGCCACTTGATTCTTGTAGGTGGCATTAAGATTGGCGCTGAAGTTTGCCTCCACCGTGCTCGGCGTCACCTTCGATGGAAATGGTGCCGGAGGGTTGGGTGCATAGGCCGTACCGGCCACATTGAATGAAGTCGGTATGCCATAGTTGTCTGCTGACGTGAAGAGATAGAGTTTCGTTGCTGCGCCGCTCGTGGATACGAGACTGTAGCTCCCTTGCGAGGCCTTCACGTAGTAACCGGTTGCATTGAAGCTGAGATCTTCCGAATACGATCCGCTATAGGTGGTGCTCGCCGGCCCATTGGTGCCCGTAGTGGTGGATGGCGTCAACGTGTAGGTATATCGCTTCATCGCACGCAAATAGTTATCAGAGTCGTAGGAGAACACCACGTACCCATAGGTTGGTGAGACTTTTCCTCGGTTATTTCTGAATTTCAGCTTATAGCCATCATTGACATCGACGTCGATGGATTCATTGGGGTTCAGGTGAGAATCAAGCCGATAATACCCAGAGGAGTCGGTTGAGTTGGCGACCGCCTGAATCAGGGCTGAGAAATAGCTTTTATAGGTCGCCGGTGAGGCGATAGAGCTGGCTGTGACGCTATATCCCGCTGTGGCACTGTAGTCGGCCCCGATCGAAAGGTAGTTGGAAGCGCTCGTCGCGGTAGCAGCATCTGATATGAGGTATCGGCCTCGATTGGTCGTGATGCCTGCACTCAATGTCAGTTGAGGCGCGTATGCATTTGAGAGGATGCTGGCGTAGCTTGCAGGCCCATAGTACTGTCCACTCTGCCCCGAGGGCGTCGGGGTCGGCGTGGGCGTGGGCGTGGGCGTTGTCGTGGGCGTTGTCGTATAGCTATAAAGCGTATTGGCCGAACTGGTGCCATTGGCGGTCGTCACAACGACGCTCGCAGTGCCCGCTGAGCCCGAAGGGGTCACGCAGGTCGCCGATGAGATCGAGCTCACACCAAAAGAAGCGCAGGCCTTTCCGCCCACCAAAATACTCGTGGCCCCGGTCAGATTGTTTCCCGTGATCGTCAGGGAGGTGCCCCCCGCCGTTGTCCCGGAGCTCGGTGAGACCGATGTCACTTGAGGAGCCAATGCGGCGTAAGTGAATCGCTGATGTGGGTGTTTCGACACTAAAGCTGCTGCAGAGAATGCCTCGAACGGTAATTTTCTTGGCCCCTGTAAATCCTGATCCCTGAAGGGTGATCACAGTGCCACCCGCCGTGGTCCCAACGGATGGAGAGACCGCGGTCAGCTTGGGGGGCGCAGCATAAACCACGCCGGCGGCCAGATTCAGAAGCAATAGAGTAATTAATTTCATAGAGATTCCAAGCTCACGCAGAAAAGGGTTACTTGGAGCATAGCAAAGCGCTTACGGGCGCTTATCCCCGAATATCCCACGCAAGTTGATTGCAAAGGATCAGAGATCCCTATAGAGAAGCCGATGTCTTCGCCCTTCCTCTAAGATCGTGGTAATGATCCTCAGGTGGCGGGGAAGGGGATCAACCGATCTCTAGCTCTATGCAGAGTTGATAGCCATCGGGGCGATCCGCTTTGATGCACGGAGTCCCGGAAGTGCTGGGTTGAATTTTGAGGCGCAGGCGGCTGATGATTCTGGCGGCCTGTTGTTTACCCTCTATCGTCGCGGGTAAGTCTAAGTATTCAAGAAGAGCAACAAAATCAAGATATTGATTGGCTGCCACATGGAATTGTTTCAGAATCTCGACCTGACGATGGCTTAAGGGAATCACCTCTCCCAGGGGGCTGGTGATCGTCAGCTCCTGGGGCAACAAGCGCCATAGAAGTGATGGTCTGTCCTTTTCGCTGCCCATTCGTCGCGTCAAAGATCGAATGGCGGCTAATAACTCCCGACGACGTTGCGGCTTGGTCATATAGATATCAGCCCCAGCATCGTAGCCTTCCACCTTATCGACTCCGCGAACCCGTCCCGTCAGCATGATGATGCGGATTTCGGGATAAGTCTTGCGTAATCGGGCCGCAATGCTCAAACCATCTTCGTTGGGCAAGTTGAGGTCCAGCACAACCAGATCAATAGGAGCCTTAGTGAGGAGGTGATTCAGCGCCTGCCCCGAATCGACTCCAAAGACCTCAAAGCCCTCGAGTTCAAGCAAAAGTTCGAGTTCTTTGCGTTGTATGGGGTAATCCTCGACAACAGCGATACTGATTTTTTTTAGCCTATTCATGACAGCCGTAGGCCTTTCGCTCCGGTAAGCATAAATTTCAAACGTTCAAGCGGCGGACTTGGAGTATTTGCCGCTCAAGTTTTTAGACCGATAGCCCTCAACGATGCCCAAAGCTCTAATCGGTCGAGATTTCTCATACAAAAGGTGCGTATTTCAGAGAGGGTGACCGATCTGGGAGGAATGCTGGAAAGGCTTCACCTTGGGTTCAATCCATTCGACGATTGTCAGGGTCGTCTCACCCGTTAAATAGATCCTGACGTGAAGGGTGCTTCGCCAATGTCCAAAGCACCCTTTCGATAGAGCCCCCTCCGCGACATTAACGATGGGGACAGAACGGGTTAGAGGCTATTCAGGAAGCTCATCAGTTGCTGCGTATCCTGTGAGTTCAATCGATTGAAGGCAGCTTTCACCTCCCTTGCTTCTCCCGCGTGCCGATTGATGGCATCAGCGATTGATTTGGCGCTGCCATCATGAAGGAACATGCGACGTTTGCTCAAACCCCAGAGCGGCATGGTGCGCATTTTATTGCGCGTCGCCTGGCCCCCATTTTGCACAATCCCATCTCCGGTTCCGACGTCATGTAACAAAAAGTCGCCGTAGGGGTGAATGGTCATGTTTGCGAGAGCCTCAGGAACCTCGTAAGCGCCCCCATTCATGGGGGTGCCCGCGGGGGCCGTGACAAAGGTCGCTGTGTGGCAAATGCCGCATCCGGTATCGGTAAAGACCTTTTCCCCTTGATTCAGGGCAACCTGTCTAGAGGACGGGCCTCTTTGTGGTTGATTGTTGCCATTATTTGGAGAGCCCGGGGTCCTCTCAGGGGCTTTGGTTGCTCGCATGAAGTTGGCCGCAAGAAGAACCGCTTCGTCGGTGTCATTGGGGTCCCCAGCGGTATCAAAACTCTCTACCGATCGACCATTGGAGGTGGGTTCTGTCGGGAAGAGTGGGGTGGTAATCCCCATTTCATTTCGGTAGGCATCGGCCGCGAACGAGACCAGACTCGCATGCTGTGACTTCCAGCCGAACTTGCCTAAACCCTGCTGACCTTTGGCCTCCAGGATATCCACCATGATGTATTGTCCGTTGATCAGACCTTTGGATTGGCTGGGCTGATTGGCGGCAATTGCCTTGATGGCGTCATCGGGGATCGCTTCAATATAACCATCCCCCAGGGTGCTGAGAGAGGTGCGAAGGGTTCTGACATTCGCATCGCGGGGAACATGCGCCTGAATGGAGCGATCAATCGCTTTGGCCGGGATCAGTGACCCGCCTGGGGGATCAATGAAATTCACCCCATCAAAATAGCCGGCCCGTTGAACCGTTATCTGGCTGGTGCCGCCATCAGTGGGTCCCCGGTGACAGGATTGGCACGAGACATCGTTGAACACAGGACCCAAGCCATCGGCAGGGGTTTCTACGTTATTAAATTCGGCTAAAGCTTCGTCATAAGCGGCTTGTGAAAGATAGCCGTTGGTTCGACCATCGTAGCCTGTGGGGGCTTCCTGACTGATGGCCGGACAGGAAATGAGGCCGAGTAGACCTAGAGCCAAAGCCTTTGCATAAGGGTGAGACAAATGAATACCCTTGAATCGGTCTTCCCTTTTCAAATGAAAAGCCATCTTGAAACTCCAATGGTCTAACTGAGAATGAATGGGGCGATCATTTGTTGGGGGATTTCCCTCGAATGCAGTCCTGCCTTGTTCGCATGCACGACTCATGATTCCTCCTTCACCGAGTCGCTCTCTTGCCTTGAGCGGAATACTTTCGGTCAGGAAACAACAGGGCGTCTCCGCAACAAACCTTTCGATTTACTTTAAAAGATGGATAGACGTGATTTATCCCTGAAGATCCCATCGCTCGGAATCTCTCATTACGAAAGGTCCGGGATCCAGAGGTAAAAGCTCACCTTTCCATCCCCTTTCTCCAGCCGAATATCGCCGGACATCGCCTCAACAAAGCATTTGGTCAACCACAGGCCCAAGCCCGCGCCACTTTGTCCTTTGGCATTAGGCGCTCGGTAGTACTTGGTAAAGACTTGTTTGGCATCAGGAGTCCCGGCCGCTCCGATCTCGTTGGTGCACCGAAACTCGATGCCTGATTTAAAGTGATTGCGCTTTGGGACGACCGTCAGTTTTACTTCCCCCTCGGGCAATCCATATTTGAGTGCGTTATCGATCAAATTGGTCAAAATTCGCTGCAGTAAAACAGGGTCATTCGTGATGGCGTCATCCAGAGGACAGTTAAGTTCGATTCTTTCAGGTGATGGGACGTGTACCCGTTCACGGGGTTTGATCAGGCGGCCATTTTTTCGATCTGATTTGAGGCTGGGATTGAGTGGATGTGATCGATGGGTAGCCTGATGGTGACAGCTTCGCCCTGGATGCCTTCCTCGCAGA